>CAIVAU010000021.1 GCA_903903925.1 uncultured cyanobacterium | reverse complement strand
GCCATTGTGGTAACGGTACTTCTTCTGGGAAAACAAATGGGGAAACCGTATGTAAATCTATTGTGGGAGACAACATGACATTTCCCAAAACTAAGATGACGCTGCTAAAGGTGATACCCAAAAGAGAAATGCGGATCTGTTCCCACGCTTTTCCGGCGCTGAACAACCCTATGTATTATTGCATAGACTACTTTGGCATAATTCATGCAAGAAATCTTAGATCCAACAGTAATTTTATGCAATCCTCATCAAATATTCACTCAATTGAAATCATTGGGTTCTACGTAACGTTAATATTTCTGTAACGGTGACTTGGTTGTGGGAGTGTGTTGGTGTTTATACTTTGGTCAAGGGCGATCAAATCGAACCAGTGTAGTACGCTCCTAATCCTTACTGTGCCTCTGTTCTACCCCGATGTCGTCATAGTCTTATAACTGTATTTTCGCTCATTTTTGAATGGCTTGGGGAATTAATGCCTGACTGTGTAAGGTTTCAAGGTGATTGTGGAGATCCTAAAACCATCACTGTGTAATACGTGGGCATTGGGAGATGAGATTAACGGTGTATTACATGGTATGAAGAAAGCCAAATCTTACCGTGTAAAATTTGGAAGCCCAGAGAATTCACCGAAAAGACTATAAACTTAAAGATTTTCGGTGTAATACATGGAGGAGCCGTGCCCCAACCCTGTCCAACCTTCGGTGTAATACACGGTTGAGGCTGATGTGGAAATGGGACATTCAATTCCGTGTCTTAAAGTAATGGCGAGTGTCGCTCGAAAAGAGTGGAACCCTTAAAAGTTCCCAGGCTAGTATCCAAAGCCTGTACCCACCCAAAGGGGCGTCGCGGGTAACTGCGATGTCTCAAAGCTAGAGGGTAATGTCTAATCCTAAGTAATAGTCACAGATGAAAGGGAGGGCTAGGGTAAGACCAATATGGATAAGTACATGAATCTGTGTTGAGGCTCCGATATCACCAGGCTGCCGAAAGTGGCTGACACGACAGTGTAGGGTAAGGAAATCGTCCATATGTTACGGTTTCAAGGATACCATGCCCTCGGAGTAAAACAGAATCCTAAGTTGGTTATATCTCTCTTTGTGTGAAACGGGAAAACCCCAACTAATCACCCCCTCAGGGTGATTGGTTGGGTTGACTGAAAACTGGACTAGCAAAAACTTCTACAGGAATTTTTAAAGAATTGGCATTTTTATCATTAAACCAAGCTACACCCTCTTTCACCATTGTCAAAACCAAAGTGTATTTTCCAGGCTGATTGGGCAATTTGATAATTGCATTTAACTTCAGCGAGCTTAGCACAGGTAGGCTTCCTGGTAAGACGGTACGCTCACCATCGAAGACAGCCAATTTGCCATTAGCGTCTACCCAGTGATAGGCAAAATTGACAGGATGAGTACCCTTGTTATTCCAGACGAAATTGCTAGTATTTTTCAAAATGACTGGAATTTCTAATTTCTCACCAACCTTGGCAGATTTTAAGGACTTTAATACTTGTATCTCTTGAGCAAATTGGTAGTTATCCTCGACTATGACTGTGAACCCATGGGACTGATCTACATCGTTATTTTTAGGAAAATCGCTGACTCCTTCAGCTATCAAATCAAATGTAAGCTTGTAAGTACCTGGTTCTTCCGGAAATGAGATAGAACCAATTGCATTAGCCATCTGGTTTTGTTTAGGCGTACCAGCAATATAGAGACGCTCTTCTTTTATCTGTTGGTTTCTAGTATCGTAGAATCGACCTCTCACACGCGATTCGCCATTTCTCACAGCAGACTGGTAACCAAACCATTTTGACACACCTGTATTTTTAAGCTGAGCTTTAATAATTCTTTTTGAAGCAGGTTTTGCGGAAATTAAAGAACCAAGGGGGATGTTTTTTTCGTCTGTAATTTGCATAATTACGCCACTTAGAGCTTGAGCATAGACTTGCTGTTCTGTAGGTGGTTTGATAATTTGGTGAAACAAGGCTTTAGCATTTCTCTCTATTTGGCTATCTCTTAGATCCCAAAGTCTATATCGATATTGTGGTGTCTCGATATCTAGAGGAATTCCATACCACGAGATAGGGTTAGAGACGAAAGCACCTATAAATTGAGTAAATGTAGAATATATGATTAAAATTATAAAACATACATAAATACTGCTTTTTTTTGTATTTTTGTTGAAATTTTCTCGCAGGTCTAAACAATAATAATTTATTAGATAGCAAGCCACAGGCATGATATCGGTCATAAATCTTGGCCCATAACAATACCCACCCCACCAACATTTATAAAAGCAATAACTAGTTACCAATAGTAAAGCAGAAATAGCTAGACAACCTATCAATTTCTCATCTCTACAAAACCTTAATTTAAAAACTTTATAAGCTTCGGGTAAAGAATACAAAACTATAGGAGAAAAAACAAGAATACCTCGACTGGGACTAATTAGTAATCCCAAAGATGTCCCTATAAAATTATTCAATGTGAATATATAGGGCGAGGTAGGAAACATTTTAGAGTAACCTCCGGTTAAGTTTTCAAAGTAGTATAAATTCCAAGCAAGACTTGGTACTGCTGAAACTAAGCCAAGAAATAAGAAAACTGATCTGGAGCGGTAGATGAAGATTGAGTAAAGGATAGCCGAAATTGAAAATAGGGTACTCGTAGGACGAATACCTGGTAGTAGTCCACAAGCTACTCCTGCTAATACTAACCATATTTTCTGACTGGCTTTTGACGTACGATTAGCTTTTAGTAAGCAAAATATAGTACTTACAAGTGCTAGGTTCGATATTCCATGTTGCCATAGCCCCTGAGAGCTTGTCATCCATGTGTTTGTAGCAAATGCAAATATAAAACTTGAGATTAACGATATGTATTGCGGAAATTTTAACCTAGTAGATAAATAGAATATTACAACTGTGCAGGCTGTTGTTATTGCTGCAGCCAGCTTTTCAAAAAAGAGCCTATATACTTCAAAGGTTGGAGATGTTAAATCAATAATTGGAATTGATGCTAAATAATATGTCAATTTTAGATAGACATAAAAAAGTACATACAAAGGAAAAGTAACAATGGCAGGTCCTATGGGATATGTAGAGCTAAGATGACCATTGTTTCCCTCTGCAAAGGAATAAAACTGTCCTACATCTACAAAATAGCTATTTCTGAAAGCGTCTAGATGTAGAGTATGGTTTTCTAGCAAGTTGAAAGCTAGTAACGTATTTGGAATTGTGTCACCACTGCCTATGGTTACTCCGTTTGCTAGGTAGACTGAGGCACTAATGAGAAAAATAAGTAAAACTTCACCTTTACCAAATGTATTAAAATTCATCTTATTACTTACTTTAATTTCAACCAATACTTTTGTAGTCTTTAGGGGTTATATCTTTATGTCAGCTATTCAATTAGGCTGAGGGTTGCTTTCTAACGCAGTTTAGGCACGTCACTCGGTTTCGAGATTCTATAAGGTTATATTTTTATTTTCAATAAGTAATTATACTTAAGACTAAGTAGCTTGGTGGGAAAAATTAAAGGTTTGTAGTAAGCGCTATCTTCGCTGTAGACGCTGCGCAGTGAGGGGCTTCCCACAAAGGTAGCGCTTACTACGAGAGACTTTATAGTTATGCTTGTATATAATTGATTGCTGCCTATTATTTAAATCTAATGCCTAAACTATTGCCGTAAAAATAACTAACGTAATTGCTGACGACTAAAATAAATCATTTCGCTCACGCCACAGCCACTCTAAACTAGTCACTAGTAGTGCATAATCACTAAAACCCAGATAAGTGGTTTTCCCAAAAGCCTCTGTTTGTAAGGCTTTAACAAGAAATAAAGATTCGGCTTTTAATGATTAATGTCTACTAGCAGCAATAACTGCATATAACTATGGGGTTCAGTGGAACCTGCAACCCCCTTCACGACTAGAACAACCAACATTTCCCCCTGGGTCACAGATTCGGCTACACTGAGTCTTGGTTTATTGCTTTGTAGGTTGGCATGGAAATCGGACAAAAAGTTAAAGTTTATCGTTTGCGCGATCGCGTTTCTTCCCCCGTCGCTAAAAGACTAGGACAAGTCGGCATCATCCAATCATTTAAAATGACCGATGCCAGCGGCGTCGGCGTCGTGGTTAAGTTTGAAGATAATTTTGTCACCTGGTTTTTTGAAGATGAGCTCAAGCTTGTGCCTTAGGGAGAGGTCAATTTTATGAGAGTAAGCTACGATTTTAAGCCGAGTGCTAAGTTGGAGTTGACAAAATCAGCGGTAAAAATAGGAATCAAGTAATGGCCCTGATATTGACATTTTTGGGAAAAGGCGGCATTGCTCATACCAAAATTGCGATCGCTACTGCCAAACTCTTGGCAAGTCAAGGAAAGCGCGTACTCCTTGCAGGACACGCGGAACCAGCGTTGGCAATACTACTGGGTGTCCCTATTGGTTCAGACCCCCTGGAAATCGCTGCCAATTTACAAGTTGTGCAGTTCCAGACATCTGTACTACTAGAACGCAGTTGGGAAGAAGTGAAAAAATTGGAGGCGCAATACCTCCGCACACCGATCTTAAAAGAAGTTTATGGTCAAGAACTAGCAGTCTTGCCAGGGATGGACAGTGCCCTCGCCCTGAATGCTATCCGCGAATATGACGCCGATGGGAAATATGATGCTATCGTCTACGATGGTGTAGGCGACTCCTCAACCCTGAGAATGTTAGGCTTGCCAGAATCTCTCAGTTGGTATGTACGGCGATTTCGGCAATTGTTTGTCAACTCCGACCTGGGAAAGACAATTTCAGAATCACCCCTACTTCAACCGCTCATTAGCACCTTTCTCAACATCAATTGGTCGGCTGATAACCTTATTGCTCAACCCACTAACCAAGTTAATAATATATTGGATCAGGGGAAAGCAGCTCTTGCCGATCCAAAGCGCGTTGCTGCTTTCTTGGTGACAACTGATGACCCTATTGAAGTTGCTACTGCCCGTTATCTCTGGGGAAGCGCCCAACAAATCGGTCTAACTGTTGGTGGCGTTATTTTTATTTCTTCTAACACAACCAGCAACTTGGGAGAGGAATTTACCCCCCTACCAATAAGTGTTGTTCCCGATGCAAGTGTTCAAGACTTGCAACCACTCATAGACGCTCTACCTAACTTTGTAGATCAAGCAACACAGGCTCCCAAGCCCATGGAAATCGATATCCCAGCCCGTCAGGTACGCTTGTTTTTGCCTGGATTCGATAAAAAACAAGTCAAACTCACCCAATACGGACCAGAAGTCACCATAGAAGCAGGAGATCAAAGACGTAATATCGTCCTACCTTCTACCTTAAGTGGCAAATCAGTCACTGGAGCGAAGTTTCAAAATAATTATTTAATCATCTCGTTCTAAGGGAGTTCACTCTTCACTAAATTACGCCTTATGTCTGAATCACCTCCCCTAACCCCAAATCCCAATTCACCGCCAGCGCCAGAGGAAGTCGTCAACGCTGCTGCTAATCGTAGTGCTAAAACCAGGCAACTGCTAGGTATGAAAGGTGCAGCACTAGGAGAAACCTCCATCTGGAAACTCCGCCTGCAACTGATGAAGCCTATCACCTGGATTCCTCTCATTTGGGGAGTCGTTTGCGGTGCGGCTTCGTCCGGTGAGTACACCTGGACGCTAGAAAATGTTTTGAAGGCAGCAACGTGTATGTTGCTAGCTGGACCATTGATGGCAGGTTACACGCAAACCGTCAATGAATACTACGATCGCGAAATAGATGCCGTCAACGAACCTTATCGCCCGATTCCCTCTGGGGCGATTTCTGTACCTCAGGTCATTACCCAAATTCTGGTTTTACTCATCAGTGGTATTGCTGTAGCGTTTGCTCTGGATGTTTGGGCAGGTCATCACGTCCTCTCCATCACAATGCTCGCCCTACTGGGTACCGTTGTAGCATACATTTACTCTGCACCACCGCTGAAACTTAAGCAGAACGGTTGGTTAAGTAGTTATGCCCTTGGTGCTAGCTACATCGCCTTACCTTGGTGTACTGGTCATGCTTTATTTGGTGAACTCAATTGGAAAATTGTCGTGATCACCGTAGTTTACAGCTTGGCTGGCTTGGGCATTGCCATTGTGAATGACTTCAAGAGTGTCGAAGGCGATCGCCAGTTCGGATTAAAGTCAATACCCGTCATGTTCGGTGTCACCACCGCAGCATGGATTAGCGCGGCGATGATTGATGTCTTCCAAGCAGCAATTGCAGTTTATCTCATTAGTATCCATGAGAATTTATATGCAGCCATCCTGCTCCTGCTAGTCATTCCGCAAATCACTTTCCAAGACATGTACTTCCTGCGTGATCCCCTCAACAATGACGTCAAATATCAAGCAAGCGCTCAACCATTTTTGGTTCTGGGAATGCTTGTTGTTGGCTTAGCACTTGGTCATGCAGGCATCTAAGCCCCCTTCGGGGAAGTCAAAAGTCAAAAGTTAGGAGTGTGCCTTTAAACTCCTAACTCCTAACTCCTAACTCCTAACTTTTATGTTAGTACCTATTTGCTTTTTCTGTGCTTGGGTGTTATTAATTATGGTCTCTTGGGGTTTATGGACAGCAGCAAGAGATAGTGTTGCCATAGCGAAACAAATGCATCAAATCCCGTGTGCAAGCTGCCAATTTTTTACCGACGATTATCGTCTCAAATGCACCGTCCACCCCTGTATTGCAAATACAGAAGAAGCCATAAATTGTCATGACTATCAACCAAAAACTAATCCGATGTTTTATTAGTCAACAAGACCTTTAAAACACCCTTAGTTTGAGCGTATTCAAAAGCAGCAATCCCTTGCGTCAGAGGATAGTGAGCATGAATGAGCGGTTTTACATCCACGTGTCCTTGTGCGAGTAACTCTAGCGCCGCTGGAAATGGACCACAACGGGAACCAATCAGAGTAATTTCATCCACGACTAGCGAGGAAGCATCTAAACTTAGCTTACCAGCATAAGTACTTTTGAGTACCAGTGTTCCCCGTGGGCGTAAAGCGCGATGAGCGAGTGCAAATCCTTCGGCGTTACCAGTACACTCTACTGCAATATCAAAACTTCTGTGTGCAACTGCATCGGCTAGACCAGTTTTGATACCCCGTGCTTCTAGGTTAGCAAGTTTTTCCTGATGTCGCCCTACGACTAAGAGGTCGCAGCCAGTTAAAGCTAATGTCTGTGCTACCAACTGCCCTAGTTTACCATCACCTACAACCAACACCCGATCCCCCAGATGTAAAGCGACTTGCTGCTGAATTTCCAAGGCGGCGGCTAAGGGTTCAGTAAACGTTGCTTCTTCTGTAGAGACATGGTCGGGAACGGGATGCAGGTTCTGTATAGGCAAACACAAGTAGTCGGCAAAAGCGCCATTGCGGTTAACAATGCCAAGAACAGTGCGCTTTTCGCAATGAGTTGGTTGTCCACTGCGACAGAATCGACATTGTTCACAGACAGCATTGATTTCTCCAACAACACGCTGATTCACTAAGTGTTCTGGTCCTTGTTCAACCACACCGACAAATTCATGTCCTAAAATGCCTGTGTAGGGATAGTAGCCTTTCTTCAGTTCTAGGTCAGTGTTACAGATACCAGCACATAAAACTCGCACCAAGGCTTCACCCTGAGGCGGATCGGGAATGGGAATGTCAGTGCGTAATTGCAGTTGGTTGTTTTCGAGCCAGAGTCCTTTCATTTCACAGAAGATTAGCAAGTATATTGTACTCAAATCTAACAAAGGCGTGGCAAACTGCTGAACTTTTTGTGTATTGTTGATCTAGCGTCGCGCAAAAAAACATTAAGAAAATTGATCAAAACGCAGCGTTATTACCTCCCTCTGATCCAAGTCTTTGCCCTGTGGATAGGAATCTTTTTACTTTGTACATCACCAACTTACGCCCAGCAACAAGTAAAAAGTTCTTGTTCCCAGAAATTTGCTGCTAGCAAATGCATCGAAAATTTGTCACAGATCACGCCAACACTGGCACAAGCAAATGTGGTGTATTTGGGAGAAACTCACGATAGTCCCGAAGACCACCGAAATCAGCTAAAAATCATTCAAGAACTCTACCAGACAAACCCTAAAATTGCGATCGCCCTAGAAATGTTCCAGCGCCCCTATCAAGGTGTGATCAATCAATATCTTGCAGGCAAACTGACGGAAAAAGAACTTTTAGAAAAAAGCGAGTACGAAAAACGCTGGGGTTTTCCTTGGGAAAATTATGCCCCTATCCTTCGGTTTGCCAAAGAAAAAAAACTGCCCGTCTTAGCCTTAAACACTCCCACAGAAATTACCCACAAAGTGGTTCAGTCAGGTTTAGAAAGTCTAACACCATCTGAACGGCAATTTATTCCCCCCTCCTCGGAAATTCGCACTGACAACAAAGAGTATCGCCAAAGATTGCTTGCAACTTTTCAACAGCATCAAGCTGTAAATCATGGTAGCGTGACTAATGTTGATCGCTTCTTTTTAGCACAAGTTCTGTGGGATGAAACAATGGCAGAGGGTGTTGCTACGTTTGTCAAAGCTCATTCAGATTATCAAGTGATAGTGTTAGCTGGACAAGGACACATCATTTACGGCTATGGTATTCCGAGTCGTGTCGCCCGTCGCTTGAAGGGTAAGCTGATTCAGCGTTCTGTTTTATTGAGCCCACCTGATGAGGAGAGTGTATCTAAAGATGGGGCGATCGCGGACTTTATCTTTTTTAAAAACTAATGAAAATGAAGCTAAAAGAAATCCTTCAAGAAAAGCGAGAAGAAATTCTCAGTATCGCTGCTAAACATGGAGCTTATAATCTCCGAGTTTTTGGTAGTGTAGCTAGAGGTGAAGAAACACCAAGCAGTGATATAGATTTTTTGATTGATTATGACTTGAATAAAATCACAGCTTGGTTTCCTGGTGGCTTAATCGAAGATTTAGAAACTTTGTTAAATCGCAAAGTTGATGTGGTAACTACTAAGTCTTTGCATTATTTGATCCAAGATCAAGTCTTTAAAGAGGCTATTCCTTTATGAAAAACAGTCGGGTATATCTTATTCACATTCGTGATTGTGTAAAAAGAATCCAGCAATATACACTTGAAGGTAAAGAAGTATTTTTTAATGATCTGAAAACTCAAGATGCTGTTTTAAGAAATCTTTAGGTGATGTGTGAGTCTGTACAAAAATTACCAAATGATTGGAAAAATGCATACCCTGAGATGGAATGGAATAATATTGCTGGCTTTCGGAATAGATTAACTCATGAATATCTAAGTGTAGACCTAGATATTGTTTGGAATATCATTGAAAAATATTTGCCTTCTCTAGAGAAGACAATTGAAGCAATGGCACAGGAGTTTTGGAATGTTTAGGTTATAATCGCAAAGGACTACACGACTATCTAAAGCATTACTCCTTGGTAGTTCAAATTTTGACCTTTTCCACAAACGGTGCAAACACCGGAATCAATTCTGGGCGGCTGAGAACTAAACTAGGGAAAGAGCGATCGCGATAATCTTCCCCAGGTACCAAAGGAAACGGTTCCTCCTTCAACGATAGCCAGATCCCGCCAGCCGCTTGAACAATCACCCAAGCAGCCGCAAAGTCCCAAACTTTGGGTGTAGCCTCAACACTACCCAGTACTGCACCAGAAGCAACCGTGAGAAAGTTATAGCTAGCAACACCCAGCATCCGAATCTTACAGGGAAAACCTGCTTGGATCACTGAGGTGCTGCGGGAACAGACATTGAAGAAGTGATTGTTACTAGGTGCATCATGATTGGTGTGGATGGGATGATGATTACGAAATGCTCCAGATGGTACCGCTAACTCAAATGAACCTGACCAAAAACCGTGAAAAGCTTCGTTCACTGGCGGCACGTAAACATAACCAAATACAGGTATACCTTGATATAGTAAACCCAAAGAAATCGACCAGATAGGAATGCCACGGGTAAAGTTTGTTGTGCCATCCAAAGGGTCAATAACCCAGCACCATTCTGTACCAGGAAAAGTCTGATTGCCCTCTTCAGAAAGAATGCCATAACCAGAAAAAGTAGAGGCGATCGCATCCCGAATTTCCTGATCAGCCCATTTATCTGATTGCGTCACCAAACTACCATCAGCTTTTTGCGAAGCCTGTACATGCCCAAAATCTTGCATTAACTGATTGCCCACTCTGGCGGTAGTAGTTTGCGCAAATTCAAGAATCGTTGTCCAAAATTCAGTCATTTTATTAATAGCTAATTGTTGGTTGTTAGTCGTTAGTTGTTGGTTTTAAGAGTAATAATTAATAACTAATAACCACTAACAAACAACAACTAACAAACAAATATTATCAATCAATTTCACTTTCTAAAACAGAGGCGATCGCTCGTCGGGCACTTGTTTGAAATTCTGCGACACTCACTCTGTTGAGCAACCCAACTGCCCAAATCATTCCCAGTACTGATGTCGCAAACACCAGACTGTAAGCTAACACTGGCGTATGGAGCAACCTCCGACCTAGATCCAACAGTCCGCCTCCTCCTACGGTAGCCAAAGCCTGAGCCAAAGCCTGAGCTAATCCCCAAGCGCCAAGAAATGTCCCTGCTGTTTCTTGTGCTGTCAAATCTAACATTAAAGTGACCGCCCCATTCGTCAGAACTCCACCAGATAGCCCCAGCACTAACACAGCGCTTTTCAGCATAACTTGATTACCGGTGAAACCACTAGCAATCACCAACCCAAAGCTAGCTGCTACCGCCCAACATCCCAATCGAGCCGTCTTTTGTTTACCCAACCGAGGTACGATTAAAAACCCGGCAACGCTCATTCCTACCAAAACACCAATTCCCCAGTAAGCGTTCAGGAGTGCACCTTGAGCCACTGTCATATGGAACACCTCGCCGCCGTAAGGCTCTAGAATTGGTTGTTGTAAGAACAAGCTGATTGTCATTACCAATAAAAAGCTGAAAAATAGCCCAGTTTGGCGGCTGGCAGTCAAAACTTGCATTGCCTTACCTAAGGTAATGCGGTTTTCTCGGTTTGTCAGCCTAGAACGGGAGGCAAAGCGGGAGAATTTTTTTTCCACGCCTACCGTAGCAATCAAGCCAAGGCAAACCACCGCCACAGGTAGGATGAGAAACAAACGGTTGACTGATGACTGTAAAGTTTCTAGAGTTAGTCCTTCCAGTAATTTTTTACTAGTAACAGCTCCAACCACGATTCCTACCATCAGCAGTGACCAAACAATCCCTACCAATTTAGAGCGATTGTCTTCATCCGAAACATCCACTAACAGAGCAGCATACGTTGTCGAACAAGCATCAACACAAAGACCATATAGGGCAAATGTGAGTGCTAAGAGTACAGTCCAAGCAGTGCTTTGTAGCGTCCAGCCATTGGTTAGGCTAGCGCCCAACTGCCACACAACTTGCACAGCCAGAAACACAAACACTGCTAACACCGACAAACCAGCCCAGATGTATCCGGTGCGGTGATAGCCCCAAAGCTTTTTGGTATCGGACATCTGCCCAAACCAGACACGACCAGGAGAAACAAACAGAGTCATTGCCGTAGTCCCAGCCGCAATTGTAGCTGGTACTGCTAGGAGTTTTGGGTCAATCATGACCCGATTGAGTACTCCCAGTGTTAGAACCGACATGATGCCTAATCCCATCTGGAATAGACCCAGCCGAAACATGGTTAGTAGATTGACTTTTGGCAGAGTTAGGGAGTTTCTCTCAGAATCTAATAAATCACCGCTTGCCATAGCTATTCTTGTATTAGATATTGGAAAATATGATAATAATAAGTCTTATATAAAGTGGAAACAATCACATTAGGGCAAAATGGTCCAACTGTTACACCTCTTTGCATTGGTACTTGGGCTTGGGGTGATAAACTCTTTTGGAGTTATGGCAATGACTACGGTCCAGAGCAGTTGCAAGCAGCCTTTACAGCAGCAATAGATGCTGGTGTTAACTTCTTTGATACCGCTGAAGTTTACGGGTTAGGGCTTTCAGAACAATTTTTGGGGCAATTCATGCAAAAAACAGATAAACCAGTACAGATTGCTACCAAATTCGGTCCCCTTCCCTGGCGGTTTCAAGGTCAGTCTGTCGCAGACGCCTTAACAGACAGCCTCAAACGCCTACAAGTTGAGCGAGTTGCTCTATACCAAGTCCATTGGCCTTTCACCTTTTTTCTGAGTCAAGAAACCTTAATGAATGCCTTAGCAGATGAGGTGCAGCGAGGTAGAATTGAGACAATAGGTGTCAGTAATTACTCGGCACAGCAAATGCGGGAAGCACACCAGATATTAGCTGCCCGTGGCGTGCCTTTAGCTGTCAACCAAGTACGCTACTCTTTGCTAACTCGCCAAATAGAAAGCAAAGGTATTTGTGACACCGCTCGTGAGTTAGGTGTCACGATTTTAGCATACAGTCCTTTAGCTCAGGGGTTACTTACAGGCAAGTACACTGCTTCAGGTGGTGAAACCCCATCTGGCGCGAGAAGGCTAGACTCGCGATTTAGTAAAGAAGGCTTACAGAAAATTGAACCCGTGATATCTTTGCTACGCCAGTTAGGAGAAAAGCACGGACACACCCCTGCCCAAGTTGCTCTGAACTGGTTAATTGCACAGGGTAACGTGATCCCAATACCTGGGGCGAAAACGGCACAGCAAGCACAGCAGAATGCTGGTGCTTTAGGCTGGAGATTGACTAGTGATGAAGTTGCTCAGCTTGAAGAAGTCAGCCGTCCTTGGTTGAAGTAAATTTAACTCTATCCTGGGAAATAACAACTGAGAAAATCTTGAGGTCTAAAAATAGGAATTCCGTTAACATATATTGGTTTTATCGTGCCGACTTACTTAGGTTAAAAAGTAAAAAGTAAATTTCAATAATATTTCTCAATATTTTCTTGTGATTTACACTTCCTTTAGGGTTACCGTCGAGTGGGAATCTGAATGACAAATTCTGCTCCCATTCCAGGTGAAGAGTAGCAATCTAACTTACCACCGTGCAGTTCTACAATAATCCGGTAACTGATAGATAAACCTAAACCAGTTCCTTTTCCAACATCTTTGGTTGTAAAAAATGGATCAAATAATTTTGAACGCACTTTCTCGTCCATTCCGTTTCCGTTGTCAGCAATGCGAATCATCACCCAATCATTGTTAACTACCTCAGTAGAAATGTGAATAGTGGGAATTGGTAATTTTTCATTCAGCATAGCCTTCTGATTTGTTACCCTCTCTTCCAAAGCATCAATTGCATTGGCGATGATGTTCATAAATACCTGATTTAGTTGTCCAGGATAACATTCTACCCAGGGTAATTTTCCATATTCTCGAATAACTTGAATACCATTTGAAAAATGTAATGCCGAGTTTAAGCGACTATTTAAAATAACCACTGTACTGTCAATTCCTTGATGAATATCAGTTACCTTAAAATCTGCTTCGTCTAACCGAGAAAAGTTTCGTAAAGATGCAACAATATTAGAAATTCTATCTACTCCAATGTTCATTGACTGGAAGAGATTCTCTGAGTCTTGGATAAGAAATTCGAGTTCAATAGCTTTAATTTCTTGTTGAATAGGTGAGACTGGTTCAGGGTAATATTGCTGATAAATTTTTACTAGTCTTAATAAATCTTGAAAATATTTTTTTGCATAAATTAGGTTTCCACAAATAAAATTAATAGGATTGTTAATTTCGTGAGCAATTCCTGCTACGAGAACTCCGAGAGCAGACATTTTTTCAGATTCAACCAGCTTACCCTGCAAAGCTTTGAGATTTGTGAGTGCAGTTTCGAGCTCATAACCGTGTTTTTGAAGGGAAATTTGCGACTTTTCTAACTCTCGAATCGTCCCTTTGAGAACAGATTCTCTCAACTCACTTGTTTGTTCAAGTTTTTGTAGGTTAGCTTCTGCTCGCGCTAGTTTTTTTTTCAAAATCCGAACGGTCTTTTCCAACTCATTGAGTCGGCTCTCGTCGTTTGCAGATTCCATAAGGCTCTACTTTGTTCCTAGAAGCAGCGTGACAAAGGTTTCTTGGTGATAGTAAGTAGAACCATGTGGTTCTAGAGGTGCAAATTCGCCGTAAGTATAGAATCCACAAATGGGTACTTCTGTGGAAAGTGCATTTCTCACAAGCTGATACTCCTCTTTTGTCCTTGTCCCCAACACCCAACGACGACAGCAACAAGAAAATATGAAAGCGGCTTTTGGTTCCTTCCCTTGATAGTTTTTTAAGGCTGTCTTCAATGAAGTCTCAGATGCAGCAACGACTTCGTTCCTGCTAATGTCTGTGAATCTAATCATTGCTTGCTCAGGAATATCCCCCAAAAAGCTAATGCTGCCAATTTCGAGATCGCAAGTATGAGGCACCCGCATGTAGTAGCGATCGCTATCTCCTTCATAGACAGCCAAGGGATGTTCGATAGTCGGTGGATGTTGCCCCAAATAGTACTGATAAAACTCTATTGCAGGTTTGCCGTCAATCTCGTAAAGGACAGTTTCGTGAGCCTTTGTGACAATACTTTTAGATCCAATGGGTTGCCAACCACAGGCAGTTCCATAGGAAAAGAGGATATCTCCAGAAAAGATGAGAATTGGTAGGGAATCTGTCAAAACTTCGGTTCGGAAAAATTGATAGGTCTTTGTAAACCTATACTGATCCCCTGCTGTACCACCAACAAGTGGCACATTTGAACCCAAGGCAAGCTTCAGTCCCTTGAGAATCGATTCACCACTGGTGGTTAAACCATCTGCTGTGTAGCTTGCTGGTAGGGGGATGCATAATTTGGCAGCAGTGCTACTTTTCTCTATTGCTTGTTGGACGGCTTGTTGAGCAGCCGCAATGGCATTCTCACGTACTCCATATCCTACTCCAATGTTGATCTCTACAGTGTCAGAACAAAGGAGTATCAGTGTCAGGGAGTCTTGCTGAAAGCCTAACACAGAGGACATCTCACCATCTGTTGTGCAACCAATCAAATCAATTCCTGGAAACGCGCTGTCAATTTCTTGGAGGATGAGGGCGTGGTCGAAATCAATGGCTGCAAATAAAATAGCTGCTTTCGGCACGATATCGGCTAAGTCGCTGGCACATTGTTCTAAAACCTCCTTAACCGCAGTGTGAGAATCTGGATCTTCGCTATGACCGACAACAATCTTAAACACTTTGACTACCTCTGATGAAAATAGGAACGCGAGACATTTTCCCAGGACATAATTGTTTTCTGTCTTCCTGGGTTATTATTCCCAAAAGCAAACTGAGGTTAACGATGTTAAAGTGAAAGATTGATTAGTCAGATCGAGCAATGTCAACACGGGGCATGGGGCATTGGGCAAATCCTCAAATGCTGGTACCCGATATCCCCGCCAACGTAAAACTGACCATGCGTATGCTTTGCGTAACATAAACTCATCAGCGATTGTTCGCAAGCTATTCAGCTGCCTCAGTTCTTCAGTAGTAATAGATCTGTGATACTTTGCGCGACTATCGTTTCCAGCGGTTAAGAAATTATGTAGCCCGACTGCATCGCAAAACATTATGTTATTCTAAGTCAGTACAAATTCAGTAGAAATGCTGAAACAGTTAATTTAATGGCTACTTCACTACCTTCAATTCTCGTATGTTCTAGTTTCTTAGAAATTCATACCTGAATTCAGCAACGCCGAGCAAGGCTCAGCACTGATGTCACTAAAAATTCAAAAAGACGACGGAGAATTAACCATGAACACTGACGAACAATTATTTTTCAACGGCATTGACGGAGAAACTGGTGAGTATCTGTTCCCGCCACTTACCCCTGAGCAAGTGTCCAAGATGGCACAAGGTGTGAAATTTGATCAAAAGGAACTGAATGAACTCGAGGAGAAAAATCGCCAAGTCAAAGGGTTAGACCCTGACTTCGCTCCGAAAGAAGGTGTAGACCCAAAGGATCTTTCGCAAACAGGATGGGGCGTGATCTTTGCCTTTGACCCTGAAGCAAAAGGTGCGAATCCAGCGATCAAAGACGCCCTTCAGGAACTGCTCCAACATCGGCAAAAGCAAGCAACCCAGAAGAACGAGAAGTATTATCAGGAATACATTTATCGTCCGGACGAGTCGAAAAATCAGTTTCTGGCACGCTATGGCGTCGGACCTGGTCCGGCTGACCCCGATAAAATGCCCTACTACCTGCTGATTGTTGGCGATCCCGAAACAATTCCTTACCGCTTTCAGTACCAACTTGATGTGCAATATGCGGTAGGCCGCATTCACTTCAACACACCCTCAGAATATGCCCAGTATGCTCGTAGCGTGGTGGAAGCAGAAACAAAAGAGTTATCACTCTCTCGCCATGCCAGCTTCTTCGGGGTGCGTAACAACCGCGATCTCGCCACTAAACTTAGTGCAGACCAGATGATTCAACCGTTAGCGGACTGGATGGCTAAAGACCAACCAGACTGGTCTGTAAAAACCCTGCTGCAAGAGGACGCAACCAAAGCTCGCTTAGGGCAATTGCTGGGGGGAAAGGAAACGCCCAGTCTGCTGTTTACAGCCAGTCACGGCATGGGCTTTCCAGATCCCAATCATCCCCGGCTGTTAAGCCACCAAGGCTCCTTGATCTGCCAAGACTGGGCTGGTCCAGGAACACGATTGACAGAGAACGATTACTTCTCAGCCGCTGATGTGAGTGACGAGGCGCAATTATTGGGAGTAATTGCCTTTCACTTTGCCTGTTATGGAGCAGGTACTCCTAAACTGGACGATTTTGCTCACGCAAAGAACTCAACAGAACGAGCGGTGATTGCGCCCCATGCGTTTGTGGCTCGGTTGCCTCAGCGGCTGCTTAGTCATCCTAAGGGCGGGGCGTTAGCGTGCATTGGTCACGTAGAACGGGCGTGGGGTTGCTCGTTTTCCTGGTCAGCGATTGAGGGTACAGATGAAGCACGCAGACAACTGACTGTATTTCAAAGCACCTTGAAGCGTCTATTGGAAGGACATCCAGTTGGATCAGCAGTGGAATACTTCAATGAACGCTATGCAGAACTGTCCTCGGATTTGAGTAGTGAACTAGAAAAGATTAAGTATGGGGAGCCATCTGCTGATGATTCGAGCATGACAAGGATGTGGACAGCAAACAATGATGCTCGAAGCTATGCCATTATTGGCGACCCAGCAGTGCGGTTGGTGGTATCAAAAAATGGTAATCCTCCATCTGAACGCTCCACTATAGGGAGAGTAGTTTTAACTCCATCTGTTCCGCCTTCTCTCACACCAGAAAAAAGTTTATCCTCTGTGATATCACAACCTGCATCTCCACCCCTATCTCCTGAAACACCTCTTCCGGCTCCGAGCTATGCAGTGGTGGGAGGTGATGTGGACTTTGGTCTGTTTGATGCACCGAGACAAGCTCGCGATCAGCTAACTCAAGCGCTCAACCAGTTTATGATCAAACTGGGCAATGCCTTGAACAATGCAACTAGCTTGGAAGTATCAACCTACAGCAGTGATGACATGACTGGTGTGACCTACAATGTTGACTCCGGAAAATTTGAGGGCACTGTTAAGCTGCGAGCCTTGACCCGAATTGCTTTTGATGGGGACACGGTTATTTGTGTGCCTGAAAAAGACGGCAAGGTGGATGAATCGCTCTGGAAGACTCATGCCGATATGGTGCAGCAAGCACAAACCCATCGCGCTGAATTGCTGAAGGTGATGGTATCCACGGCGACGAGTCTACTGGGTGCATTGAAGGTGGTGTGATGAATGGAAAGGAGAATGCAAAAGTTGTTTTCGAGCTGTTTGATTCGACCTTAGCTGAAATGACACCAGAACTCCTCGGTCTGTGGACAACACAGTCGAGTGCATCTGAGGTTGCCTTTGATTTGAATTCACAGCCCATTGCTGATGTTCCGTTATGGCGAGCGAATTTTCCTGCTGATCTTAGTCAGGTAGATAGGCTCTTAACCGACTATGAAGGAAGATTGGAGGAATCTCAGAGAGCTTTACATACCGTCCCCGATCGCATCGATCGCCTACTCACTTTATCCGATGTCAGCGTTACAGATGGTTTGTCTTTTGGGCTGGACCTAGAGGATTATCCCCTAGCCCAGCCGGAGCAGGAAATGCTAAGCGCTCTACAAGAATATCAGGGCATGGAAGAACTCCACAGTTTTGCTGTGGGGTTTGGTATCGGTGAAGAACTGCTCAACAGTGGGAAACAGTCCTATGAGCAGTTGCAGGCTTTTGCGAAACGGACGATTGATATCGTTGCCAATTACGCTTGGGTGGAAACGCAAATTCAGGGAAAAACGGTTGCCCGCACTGCGGTGGGTTGGACAGGGGATTTCAATAGTGTCTGGATGGATGGAGTCAGTGTTGAGCAGCAGAGATTACATCAGCGATCGTTGGCTTTAGCCTTGGCTTCACGGAATAAACTGCTTCAGACCTTGACGACGACAATGCAACTGGCTCTGAAAATATCGGTTTCGCTGAGTTTTCCCGGTGGTGCGATTTTAGCGCTTCCGGTTGTCTGGAAGTTTATCAATCAAGTCGTAAATAAGGGAGTGGCTAAATGAGCGACGTCAACTCTGAAATGTGTGAGTTTGAGATTACCTGAACAATGCCCCAATCCTGCCAGCACCATATTGATTTTCACCCTTTTCAATCATCACCACTTGGTGAGTACCTATGACAGACGAACTCTTCTATTTCAATGGCATCAACGCTGCAACGGGCGAACCTCTCCTACCACCCCTTTCCCACCGCCAAATTGCCAAAGTCGCTCGCGGCGAAACCTTTGAAGACTCCCATCTGCGAGAGTTGCGTCAGCGGTGGGAAAAAGCCAGCAAGCAATCTATGGGTCTGGTGGAAGGGAAAGACCCCAAAAACCTGGCAGAAGCAGGCTGGGGAGTCATTTTTGCCTACGAATACAAAGACTCTACAGGCTATACAGCCGAGCAACTCAAAGCAGCCCTCAGCGAATTGCTAACCCATCGCCAACAACAAGCCACCCAAAAAGATGGGAGATATTACAAAGAATACCTTGGGCCAAACGCCTACCGCCCTGGGGAATCTAAACAAGAGTTTCTCAACCGTCATCGGATTGGCCCAGGGCCAGCAAACCCTGAAAAAATGCCCTACTATTTGCTCATTGTGGGCGATCCCGAAAGTATCCCCTACTCCTTCCAATATCAATTGGATGTACAACGGGCTGTCGGTCGCATTTACTTTGAGACCCTAGAAGAATATCGGCAATACGCCCACCATGTCGTGGTTGCTGAAACCGAGTCATTGGCCATACCCAAAACCATCAGCTTCTTTGGCCCCTGTCACAGCAATGACAAAGCCAGCCAACTGAGTTCCGCCCATTTACTCACGCCTTTATCTAACCAGTTACAGCAAGAGCAACAAACCCAGGAGGCTCGGCAACAGTGGACAATCCAAACTATCCTGGGCGAGAATGCCACCAAAGCCCGATTGTGTGAACTAATCAGTGGACGGGAAACGCCAGCCCTGTTATTCACCGCCAGTCATGGGGCAGGTTTCGCCAAGGATGATCAACTTCAGTTACGCCATCAGGGAGCCTTGATCTGTCAAGATTGGTCGGGTCGAGGTCCCGTAGATCCAAACTTTTACTTCTCTGCAGACGATGTGACGGATGATATGAGTCTATTGGGACGAATTGCCTTTAATTTTGCCTGTTATGGGGCTGGAACCCCCAAAATGGATGATTTTGTCCAACAGAGCGGTCTTGCCATTCCAGAAATCGCGCCCTATGCCTTTGTGGCTGAGCTTCCCCGCCGCTTACTGAGCCGAGGAGCACTGGCGGTGATTGGGCATGTTGATCGGGCTTGGGGATATTCCTTCGTGTGGGGTGAAAAAGACAATCACGAACAGCTAGAAGTATTCCAAAGTACCCTCAAACGCCTGATGACAGGGCATCCCGTAGGCTCTGCCGTCGAGTTCTTCAACGAACGTTACGCCGAGTTGTCTTCAGATTTCAATGATACAAAAGAAAGTCATACCTTTAACGATGATTTTGCAATTTCAAGATTATGGGCTGCCAACCGAGATGCCCGCAACTATTCCATCATCGGCGACCCAGCCGTCAGGCTTCCGGTCACTCATCATCCCACAGGTGACTCTAAACTAGAGCCTGAAATGATTCGGCTGAATTTGAGCGATCGGGCAGAGAGCAACGATCCTCCTCAACAAACCCCCGCAGAGTTAACCCAACGGGTAAAAACTTTAGAAACAGAAGTAAAATCTTTACGAGAACAGGTTCATCGATTACAGCAACAACTCGATTCCCATGAATTGGCAGTCAAAGCAATTCTTGGAAGTTCAAACTCTGGTAATATAAGAGACATCTCGGAAAATTAATGATGCGTTCGTTGAAATCCTTGGCAGGGTGGCAATGCCTTGCGCTCTTACATCATTTTCACCAGATATCTAATTAAGTAGTTTCATGGATTCAGAGGTAGTCAGATGGCTCGATATGCACTAGTTGTGGGGATCTCTTTTTATAGCGACGAACATTTCGAGCCACTTGATAAAGCGGATACGGATGCTGAAGCAGTTGCAAAAATACTGAGTCAAGATAAGCGATACAAAGTTGCGCCGCCTTTAATCGGTGAAGTAACAGGAGCTAAGTTGGGGGAGGAACTGTGTAGATTTCTCAATGAAAAAGCTGTTAAAAATGAAGCCCTCATTTACTTTACAGGACATGGTTTTAAGGTCGTTGATAATTTGGGGATGACCCAAGGATATTTAGCAACATCCGATTGTGAGGTAACGATTAATAATGGTCTAGTGACTGAGCAGAAGAATGGGCTTTCGCTGAATTCCCTCAGTGCATTAATTCAAAACTCAGATCTCAGCAATTTAGTGGTTATGCTGGATGCTTGCCACAGTGGAGAGTTGCTAGAAAAGACCTTAATTCAGAAGTCATTGACCGAGTTTGGTAAACGCACTGATTATATTCTGATTACGGGATGTCGCTCGGCAGAGCAGGGGGTAGCCAAAAAAAGGGCAGACCATAGTGTATTTACGGGGGCATTACTGGAGGGCTTATCACCAGAAAATGCTTCAGGGGGTGAGGTGACAGCGGGGAGTGTGTATGAGTCTATCTCAAGAAAACTTCGCAATGAAACCCAAGAGCCAATTTATATGGGGGTAGGACGATCAATCGTCCTCCTAGAATACCCATCCAGTAAAAAAGCAGTTGAACCGATTCGAGATGAGAATGGCCAAGAAGTTTGTCCCTATCAAGGTCTGAAAGCCTTTGAAGCTAATCAGAAGGAATTCTTTTTTGGCCGTAAGCGATTAATCGAAAAACTGAAACAAACCCTGGATCAAACCCCGTTTGTTCCCGTCATTGGAGCTTCAGGAAGCGGTAAGTCTTCGGTGGTCAGAGCAGGATTGATTCCCTGGCTAAACGAGTCAGAGAACTGGGAAATTTTAGAGACGATCAAACCAGGTATGGAGCCGCTCAATGAATTGCGGGGAGCCTTCAAGCCTTACTTCAAAACCAATAAAGACCAACAACGACTTAAACTGATGGTTGAAGATGGAGCAGCGTATCCCCAAGGGCTAGCTGAAATCGTCCAGCAGTTACCAAGTTCCCAGCGGTTTTTGCTGGTGGTGGATCAGTTTGAAGAGGTGTTCACAGTTTGTTCAGATTCAAGCCATGGGGAACGCTTTATTCAATTAATTACCCAAGTAACGGAGTTATCACCCCCTCGCTTGGCAGTGGTGATCACCATGCGAGCAGATTTTCTGGAACCTTGTCTGCACCATAATGCGCTCTTTCGGCAAATTCAAACCCATGCAGTGTATATGCCGCCGTTACAAGGGGCGGATTTGGAAGAGGCGATTATTGCACCTGCTGAACGTCAGGGTTATAGCGTTGAACCCGCACTGGTGGATGAAATTCAGGATGAGGTGGGCAAGGAACCGGGTATTTTGCCGCTCTTGCAGTTTGCCTTGACGATGCTATGGGAAAAGCGCGATCGTCTGAAGCAGCAACTGGGACTGGAGCAATATAAACAACTACGCGGATTGCGAGGCGCATTAAATCAACATGCGGATAAGGTATACAACTATCGGGACTTTGACCAGGATGAGCCATCTCAAGAGCGCAGTCAAAAGGAACGGGACTGGATTAAACAGACCTTCCTGGAACTAGTACGAATTGGAGAGCAAGAGAAGGATACCCGCCAGCGACGACAGAAAACAGATCTGCTGCAACTGGGAGGAACGGATGCAGCAGAAGAGAGGCAAGAGTTACTGGAGGGAGAGCAGGGCTTGGTGCAGGGACGACTGCTGGTGACAAGTGGACAAGAGGCAAAGGCTGAAGCGGGCTGGGTAGATCTGGTGCATGAAGCCTTGCTAGAGGGATGGCAACAGTTTGCCCAGTGGCGGCAAGAAAACCGAGATCAGCGGCGACTCATTCAACGGATGAAGGATGTAGAGCAGGAGTGGCACGAGAAAGGTCAAAAAAACGAGTACTTGCTCCAGGGTGGATTGCTGGCAGAAGTGCGGGAGCAATGGCTGCTATTACAGCCTCTATTGGGAACTCCAGAACAGGAGTTTTATGGGCGGAGCGATCTTTATGAGCAAGACCGGATCACCAAACTAGAGCGCCTGGTGGCTGAGTCGCAATTGCGAGAAGGGGCGCTGCGGATAGCGAATTCCTGGACAGTGACAAAGCTCTTAAAAAATGTGATGCGGGCAATTGCAGAACTGGGAGAGAACCGGGAGAAATTACCCGACAAATTGCTGGCACCGGTTCAGACCAATCTCCACCGTGGATATCAAGAGGTACGTCAGTCGAAAGTGATTTGCTGGCATGATGAGGCTGATGTCAATTCCGTTGCCTTTTCCCCCGATGGACAAATGATTGTCAGTGGCAGTCGTGACAGCACGGTGCGCTTGTGGGACTTGCAGGGCAATGCCATCGGGCAGCCCTTCCAGCACGAGAGTGAGGTCAGATCCGTTGCCTTTTCCCCCGATGGTCAGATGATTGTCAGTGGCAGTTATGACAGCGCGGTGATGAGCTGGCTTGTTTCGTCCATGGCGGGTCACGTTCTCTCTTTAGCCGAGTGTTATCGGGCGCATCCAAAGGTATCGTAATTCAATACTATTCTGCGTGAGTATTGTATGGCGAAACCATGGGCGTAGGGTGACTTCCATCAACCACAGG
>CAIVAU010000020.1 GCA_903903925.1 uncultured cyanobacterium | reverse complement strand
CTGACTCCTGACTCCTGACTCCTGACTCCTGACTCCTGACTCCTGACTCCTGACCCCTGACTCCTGACCCCTGACTCCTGACTCCTGACTCCTGACCCCTGACTCCTGACTCCTGACTCCTGACTCCTGACTCCTGACTCCTGACTCCTGAATTCTGGCTCTAAAACAATTAGTATCACTGAATTTTAGAGTGCTAACCTTTTAGAAGGATATTATCTAAACAACGCTTGGGTTGTTGCACAGGTTGGTTGGAACATGGTACTAAATTAGGTTTTAAACTTTAAGAAGAAATCACCTTAACACAGGTCTGCTAATTACATACTACATAATAGTCAATTTGTAAAGTACGTAAATCCTAAACTTTTGTCTTAAAATTGTTTGTCAATTGGAAAAATAAGAAGGAGCCCCTTCCGGGGATCAGGGGCAATTTAACCTTCTACCGTTTCGCCATGAGGCTCAACAGAGGTGGGTTCAGAGTCGGTTTCAGGCTCTATGATGGCCTTGGGTTGGGGCTTAACGGGTTTCGGACCACGGGCTAGGGCTGGATTACCTGGCGGCTTGAGTTCATCGGCAAAGGATGCTTTTTTACCTTTACTTGACGAGCGCTGGTCATCGATTCGCTTGATGATTTTGGGAGTGGATTCAACAGAAGGTATGGAATCCAAACTCAACCTTTTAGGCGTGGATTCAACAGGAGGCATAGAATCCAAATTTTCCGAACTCTTATCAGCACTAACTTGCGACTGACGTTCAGATTTCTTGATTGGGCGTTCTACCATTGTTAACTTGTGTTAATTTATCTGTATAATACATCGATTTGGCATTGATTTGGTGACACCGAGGGAACTCTAAGAAATAAATTGTTCAGGTTAATACTGTCGAAGGTTAACGGTTAACCGTTAACCTTCAAACTTTGAGCTTAGAGTCTCTAAAGTTAGCACATCTGGAACATTCTACGGTTGGTAAAAGTTGTCGCCGTCGTAGAAACCTTGACCATCCTGGTAGTCGTCTGTGTTAAACTGACTGTCATTGCCGGGAAGAAAGTTATCTTGGGGAACTTCCCCGTAGTCATTAGCAATTGGAGGCGATTCAATGAAGTTGTTCTCCACAATCTCCTGGGGTTGATCTTGCCAACCGCCGCGATGGTCGAACAGATTTTCCAATCCTTGAAAAAGTAGAGCCCCACCCGCTACACCAGCAGCAGTTGTTGCTGCTGATTTTAAAAAGCCAGAGAAGGCATTCGGTTGAGGCGCACTTGGAGATGCAGACTGGTAGTTCCAATTTTGAGATTGTAGAGGTGGTGATTGACCCCAGCGATCAGACGCAGCGGGCTGGTTCAAGCGATCGCCCAGGAAGCTTCCAGAACCTGATGTTCTTGGGTCTGAAATGGGTTGTGCTTGGCGTAGTTGTTGTTCGAGGGCGTTAATCCGAGACTGAGCATTTTTGAGGGCAATATCCTGTAACAGAGTGCGCTGAACCAGCAGATAGGTGGCGTCTGGCTTACGTGCTAAAGCACGACGAATGAGATCATCTGCTTCAGGATCTTTTTGTGCTGTTGGAGTAGCAACCAAGTTAGCTAACAGGTTATTCAGCAGTTCTCGTTCTTGTTCTGTCATGATTGTGACTTTCAAGTTTCACGGGAAATTCATTATAGATATATGATTAATGCCTTCTCCTCTGTCTCAAAGTAGCAACGACTCATCAAGGTCTCTGTCGTTAGTAGGACTTATGCATCGAAATTTTTTCCAACTCGCAACCGTCAACATGCTTTCTAACTTGATGGTTCCCCTAGCAGGACTGATTGATACAGCATTTCTGGGACATTTAGCTGAGGTTCGTCATCTCGCCGGGGTGACTTTGGCGATGGTTCTGTTCGATTATATCTATTTGACATTGAGTTTCCTGCGCATGGGTACAACTGGAATGACAGCCCAAGCTATGGGTCGTGGGGATAGCGAATCCGTATTGCTCATTGGGTTAAGGCATGGAATCTTAGCATTAGCGTTAGGATTAGCAATCTTACTATTACAGCAACCACTGCAACTCTTAGGTTTTGCAGTATTAAGTGCAACACCAGAGGTTAAAGCTTCTGGACAAGACTTTTTCAAAGCTTTGATCTGGGGTGCGCCAGCAACACTCATCAACTTTGTCTTAGTGGGTTGGTTTCTAGGGCGATCGCAGAGTGACAGAGTGCTATTGCTCTCAGCAGTGAGTAGTGGGACAAACATAGTGTTAGACTACCTACTCATTGTTCAATGGGGATGGGAAAGCACAGGTGCAGGAGTAGCAACAGCACTTAGTCAGTATCTCATGCTGCTCTTTGGAATTGTATTGTTTTGCCAAGAAATCCAGTTACAACAGGTGTACGCTTTAACTGGTAAGCTATTAGACCCTTCTGCCTTAAAAGCTGCCTTCACACTCAACAGTCAGATTCTCATTCGCACCTTCGCATTAGTCTCGACCTTCGCTCTATTTACTAACCTCAGTTCTATCTTTGGAACTGTCATTTTGACAACAAATGCAATCCTCATGCAGGTTGTCACATTTGGAGCCTATTTTATTGATGGTCTGGCATTTGCTACAGAAAGTTTGGCAGGGCTATTTCGTGGTAGAGGATCACCAGGGGATCTGATACGGTTATTACGTGTTGCTTTTGTCACCAGCCTAATTATTGGAGTCACATTTGCAATTGCTTTTATCCTGAGTCCAGAACCACTTTTCAAATTATTTACCAACCATACTGAAATTATCGCTCATCTGTGTGACTATGTACCTTGGCTGTTACCTGTTCTAGGGTTTGGGTCAATTGCCTACATGCTAGACGGCTACTTTATCGGTTTGACTGAAGGGCACGCACTTCGCCAAGCAATGCTCATATCAGCCTTGATCGGCTTTACACCAATGGCGATCGCCGCCTGGTACTTCCACAACAATCATTTGTTATGGCTATCACTGTCTCTATTTATGGCAGCCAGAGCACTCACTTTGGGATTACAGATACCTAAGACGTTGAGAAATTAAGTAGGTGCTTCTAAATTTACTACAAAAACTCTCTTCTTAGTCAAAACCACCTTAGCCCGCTAGGCTGACGTCCGGACCTATCTGGATTACGATAGAATAATGCATTTACATTATGTATATACATTATGTGAATGTTCTAGTATAATTAAACCATGGAATATGAATGGGATAACGCGAAGAACGAGACGAACCTGAAGAAGCACGGGATCGATTTCGAGTTCGCACAAGAGATCTTCGAGGGAAGATTCATTTCTAAAATCGACAATCGGAAGGATTACGGAGAGATACGCCTTCTCGCACTTGGTGCACTTGGGGGATTTATCCTCCTCGTTGTCTACACGATGCGGGGAGAAAGGATACGAATCATTTCGGCTCGTCGTGCAAACGAAGAAGAAAGGAGCGTGTATTATGGCTATATCACGAGAGGAACAACTGAAGATCCTTGGTCAGATGAAGGACTCTGACATCGATTACTCCGACGCAGCACCGACCGATGCAGAATTTTGGAAGGATGCAGCGCTTCATATTCCCCCAGAAAAAGTGCAAGTAAGCATCAGGCTTGATCAGGATGTCATTGCTTGGTACAAGCAGCGAACAACTCGTGGATATCAAACATTCATGAATGCTGTGCTTCGAGATTACATGCAAAAGCACGAAGGTGAGATGGAGAAATCAGAGTCAATCTGATCTCTCCCACCGAAGTTGTTGACTGTTAACAGTCAACAATCAACGCATAAAATTTCCAGCAGTTGAGAAGGGTTAGGTCGATGAGTCCATCACGTCAACTACCCCGACCTATGGAGGTCGGGGCTTGCGGAAAACCTAGTCTAGGCTAGGCTTGCGGTACGCAGAGCAAAAGTTGGTTTAGACTTCAATCCATCGAAGGGTTTTAGCTATAGCCGAATTTCCCTGAGCCAATCTATGGCTAAAAAATCCATCATTCTCAAAAACGTTCCCTTGAAAGAATGATGGACAGGAAAGAAGTGTATTGATATAAAGTTGTAAATAGTATATATAAGTTGTAAGAGGTGTTATATGCTTGAACCTGAAATGTCCCAAATAGTTAATACTGGCGTCAAGCTGGACGCTACGCTCCATGAGCGGCTAAAAGCCCTTGGGCAGATAAAGGATCGCAGCCCACATTGGCTGATGCGGACTGCGATTGCTGAATATGTGGAGCGTGAAGAAGCATATGAACGGGAAAAGCGTGAGGATAAAGAACGGTGGGAACGCTACCAGGCGAGCGGTCATGCGATTTCAAATGAAGCGGTGGATAACTGGCTTGCTTCATGGGGAAGTGAAGGCGAGCTGCCATGTCCCAGATAGTCTGGTTGCCAGAAGCAGTGAAGGATGTCACTCGGTTGCGAGAGTTTCTTGAAGATAAAAGCCCCGAAGCAGCTAGCCGAGTTGCTGCGCTAATACGCAGCGGAGCAAAAACGCTGACAGATTTTCCTGCCATAGGCAAGCCCATGAATGATGGTACGGGGCGGCGTGAAATACTCCTGCCGTTTGGAGCGGGAGGTTACGTTTTACGCTACAGAATAGAACAGCAAATAGTAGTGATTATCCGAGTGTGGCACAGCAGGGAAAATCGTGATTAACCCCCTGAACTTGAACCCGTTTCTATACTGGGTATAGAAACGGGTTAAGAAAAGCCCCGCTTCCTATAGTTAAACTCCAATTAATCTTTCTTCATCCAACTGAACATAGCACGTAAATCTTTACCCACCTCCTCAATCGGATGTTCAGCTTCTCGACGACGCATGGCAATGAATCCAGGCTTACCAGCTTGGTTTTCTAATACAAATTCCCGTGCAAATTGACCTGATTGAATTTCTTGGAGAATTTTACGCATTTCGGCTTTGGTTTGGTCGTTCACAATCCGAGGACCACGGGTAAAGTCGCCATATTCAGCCGTATTAGAAATACTATCACGCATTTTTGCCAAGCCACCTTCTACAATTAAGTCAACAATTAATTTGACTTCATGGAGGCATTCAAAATAAGCTAATTCTGGCTGATAACCTGCTTCTACCAAAGTTTCAAATCCCGCTTTAATTAAGGCACTCAAACCACCGCATAGTACAGTTTGTTCGCCAAACAAATCGGTTTCTGTTTCTTCACGGAAAGTCGTTTCGAGAACACCGCCACGAGTTCCACCGATACCTTTAGCGTAAGCCATGGCGCGATCGCGTGCCTGACCACTTGCATCTTGATACACCGCAAATAAACAAGGTACTCCTTGTCCCTGTTCATAGGTGCGTCGGACTAAATGCCCTGGTCCCTTGGGTGCTACCATGACCACATCGACGTGAGATGGGGGTAAGACTTGACCAAAGTGAATATTAAAGCCGTGAGCAAACGCTAACACATTCCCTTCTTCCAAATGAGGTTCAATCTCGTTCTTATAAATTGTTTTTTGCACCTCATCTGGCAACAAAATCATGATCAAGTCGGCGGATTTGGCAGCATCTGCCACACTCTTGACAGTTAATCCAGCAGCTTCCGCCTTTGCTACCGATTTACTGCCCGGATATAATCCGACAATGACATTCATGCCACTATCTTTGAGATTGAGGGCGTGGGCGTGACCTTGGGAACCGTAGCCGATGATGGCGATGGTTTTTTGTGCCAAAAGGTCTAAATTAGCATCTTCGTCGTAGTACATCCGGGCCATAGGAGTGTCTCCAGTTAGCAAGCTTCGTGAATTATTGCAGGCTTGTTATTGTACCGGATCATGATGCTGTTTCTCGATCTATTCTTTGCACTTCGTCATCAGATAATTTTACATTGATAGCACTTACTGAGTCTTCGATACTACTTACTTTGCTGGCACCGGGAATCGGCAAGATGCTGGCGGATTTGAAACGTAACCAAGCCAGCACGATACAATACACTGATACACCCTTCTCCTTGGCTAACTGGGCGATCGCCCGAAAATCTTCCAAGCCTGTATGGCGACGACTTCCACCAAACGGACTCCAAGGTAGAAACGTCAAACCCTCATTGTCACAATACTCCAGCACACCATCAAACTCCGGCTGCCGATCCCAGGGGTTGTACTGATTTTGTACCGAGACAATATCAACCACATCCCGCGCCTGCTGAATTTGTTCAACAGAAAAGTTAGAAACTCCTACAAACCGAATCATACCTGCAGCTACGGCTTCTTTAGCTGGTGTGAGAGATTCCTCAATGGTGAAATTCGGATCGGGGGCGTGGTATTGCCAAACATCTATGGGTTTATCACCACCCAAACTTTCAAAGCTGATGCGGATGGTTTCGCGTAAATGCGTTGGGTCGCCATTGCGCGTCCAGTTGCCATTAGGACGCATTAAACCGCCCTTGGTTGCCACAATGACATGACTAACATCACCATTGTAACTTTGCAAGGCTTTGTGAATCAGGCGCTCGTTGTGATGCTTGTCTGTTTCGTCTTTGCAGTAAGAGTCTGCGGTGTCAATGAATGTGATTCCCAGATCCAAAGCCCGATGGATAACGTTGATGGACTGTGACTCTGGAGGGCGATTACTTAAAGACATTGGCATACCTCCTATGGCGATCGCACTGACATTGACGCCTGTTTTCCCTAGCTGTTTTGTTTCCATGTTTTTTTAAATATCAAAGTAGAAAGTCATCAATACGACGCGCCTTCAGGCGCGAAGTATGCTACAATTTTAGTCAATTAGGCAAAACCTTAAACAAAGGGGTAGCTTGAATGCACATGGTCAACCCCACGCATCCAAAAACCCTGAATTATATTATTGATGACACCCACAAAAGCCATCACTGAGGCGATTACCAGTCTGGCGGACGCAGAAAACCGCTTTGGTCTCGTCCGCATCGAAGAAGAGGGGTTTTTCCCAGAGTGGTGCGAGGAATTGCCAGCCCTTACCGAAGTAGACAAAGCGAACCTCGATGTCCTGCGCCGCAGGTATATCTATCACCGGGCTTTTGGGAATTTATTGGAGGGGACAGTGATGCTGTTGCTGGTTTCCCCGTTATTGGCGCTTGCTGGGTTTTACGATCCACCGTTCCGGATTAAGGCGGAAGAATCCGTGGATGTGGTGGTTGATGATGGTGAGGAGATTCTACGCGGACGCATTGATGTTCTCGTCCTGCAAAACGGATTTTGGGTAGTGGTACTGGAATCGAAAAAGACCACCTTGTCGGTGTTGTCCGCAGTACCGCAAGCCCTGGCGTATCTGATGGCAAACCCCAACCCCAATCTACCCGTATTTGGCATGGTGACGAACGGGGACGATATTTTGTTTATCAAAGTGGTACAGGCGGGTACGCCCCAGTACAATTTGTCAAGGGTCTTTGCCCCGTTCACGAATGCTAGGGAACTGTACAGCGTTTTGCAAATCCTCAAGCGGTTAGGGGTTAGGAGTTCGTAGTAAGGACTTTGCAGCACAGTAAAGTTATCATGGGTGCATCCCAGTTTTGCAAAAAAAAATGATCAGTAGTAGGCTACAAGCGAGCAAGATGCTCGCACTACAAATTTACGAAAACGGGATGCACCCGTTATCTTTATAATGAGTAAAGGCATAAACCAAGAATACCAGCTATCGGGATAATCAAAATAACATCAACTCTCCACCGATACATGATCAAAAAGATAATTGTAAAAATCACTAAAGTTGCCCAATGAATTGGTGCTGTCTGAGCAAAGGCTATAGCAGCAGTAAAAATCATTCCAACTATAGCAGGACGAATCCCTTTGAGCGCAGATTGAATAATCACTGATTTTTTAACTTGATTCAACAAATGAGAACAAGTAATCATTAATAAACCAGGAGGAAAAAACATCCCAATTGTTGCAACTATAGCTCCAGCAAATCCTTTAACAGCATAGCCGATGAAGGCTGAAGTAATCAAAATTGGTCCTGGGGTAATTTGCCCTAAAGCAATTCCATTGACAAAATCCATTTGAGTTATCCAGCCATATCCATTCACGACAACTTCTTGAATAAGAGGAATAAAAATATAGCCGCCACCAAACAACAATAAACTCATTCCAGAAAAAGTTATAAATAATCTAGCGAGACTATCCTTAGCTAGGAATGGTATTGGTATAACATAAAGAAGACATAAAGTCAGAAGAACCGCAAATGCGATAAAAAGATTCAGCCTGGAAAATTTTTGTTCCAGCATTGGTAAAGCATTCAAATCGGAATGTACTGGTTTTTGGATGTCATAATAAAACAAGTAACCTAGAATTCCTGCACAAATAACAATAATTAAAGTCATGTAAAATCCGCCAACAAACTTTAAAACAAATCCTGCCCAGATAGCCAGAGAAAATGTCTTCCAATCTACGATAACTTTTTTTCCCATGCGCCAACCCGCAAAAAGAATAATTACCGTTATTGCTGGGATAAATCCGTAAAATAGCTTGCTAATTGATGGCATCTGTCCAGCTTGAAAATAGGCAACAGAAAGTCCTAAAATTAAAATAAATGTCGGCAAAAGAATACTAATACCACTAACTAAAGCTCCCAGTCCACCCCTCAAAAGATAACCAACATAAATGACAACATTGACTCCAAAAGGTCCAGGCAAAATTGTTGCCAGACTAATACCATCCAACATTTCTTCATTAGTCAGCAAGTTTCGTTGTTTGACAAAAATATTTTCTACTACTGAAATTAGGGACATAAATCCCCCAAAAGAAGTACTACCAATTTTCAAAAAAGTTAAGCTCAGATCGAGTAAAGACAATGGTAAATGTTTGTGATTACTGACATCAGAATCTTTGTCGAACATTAGAAATTCTCTTGTTTGTTTATTTGTAAATATTCATCCGTTTCAACAACCAATTGACTAGCAAGAGGCGATGCAATACTGTTCGGATAAGCAAGAATTAGAAACTTGGTTTCTAGCACCTCAAGAATCCTTAACCGAGAAGTATTGAGAGGCGATGGACTTTAAGAGGTTTTCTTGTTTCTCACGTCTTTCTCGATCGCCCGGCTCTATTGTTTCTTTAATTTGCTGTTTACGTTGTTGATTAACCAAATTAAATTGCTCAATTTCTTCTGCTGTGAAATTATAGGTTTCACCTACTTTTGTGAACTTTCGTTCATATCCTAGAATCTCTAAAACATCTCCAGCAATCAATTCAAAAATACGCAATTCTTCCTGATTTGAATAATTTAAAAATTTCTTGGTATTATTCGATTTAATTGGATTAATGACTTCACTCCATAAATTACTAGCAGCAGCTGTAGAATAAGCTTCTTGAGACTGATGAAAATCTAGCATTGAACTAGTATATGGAACTTCTAAAAAATCACATAAACTTTTTAGTACCGATTCTGTATTTTGAGTTAAAGCTTCATAACTAAGACTGAAAAGCTGATTTTCTCCTAAATTTTTTCGCATCTCCAAAGCTAATATTTGAGTTTGACTCCACTCCCGTGCTAAGTGATAAAAATGTTTTTCGCCTACTATAGCTTTAGTAAATGAAGTAGCAACATCTCTGCCATCACGATAAATCCACAAATATTTAATTCCTTGGAAATAAGAATTAAAATAAGCATTAATTCCCGGCATATAATTAATATTTGCTAAACTTTTGCAACACCAATTTTTTACACCTTTGGATTCAGCATAAATATCATAAATTGACTTGAAAATAGCTATTAAAGAGCGTTCTTGACACCGATTGAAAATATCTTTTCGATTTAAATCAACACCTGTCCAAGGCACGGGATTTAATTCTACCAATTGAGATACATGCTCAATAAGTAATTCAAAACAAATGGTTTCCTTGAGATCTTTATAGCAAGATAGTAAAGGCGAAAATCTTTGCAAAATATGGGGCGGATGAGGAGCTACCAACGTAGGGATTTGATTCAGTATCAACCTCAATAGATTAGACCCTGAGCGTTGGGTTCCAATCATAATAACGGGAAGATTCATAATTTAAAATATCCGTAAATTTGTCACCGTTTACATGAGGATGAAACAAAACTTCCCATATGAGAACACACGTTTAGGAGTACGAAAACAAGTGTAGATTTGATTTTTGGGCTAATGCTGAGGAGTCGATAGTGCTACTGCATCTTTTGAATCTCATAGCTTAACATTAAGCGCTAATTCTCTTTTTAGAGATTAAATTAAATACAATTATGTTGTAAAGAATAATAGAATACATTTTCTACTGAAATTTATATATACTTAGGACTTACGCACGCTCCCAAATTGAACATCATGTGTACTAAAAAATAGTAGGGTGCGTTACGCTTCGCTAACGCCCTATGCCAAACTTTCGACGGTGCGTTACGGACTTCGTCCTAACGCACCCTACTGAACCTATTTATTACTTGCTGATTGCCTCAGAAGTACGGTGTATTTAAGAGAGAAACTTAACGTCAACCGTCTGCAAGGGCTTGCCATCTGCTTTATTTTTGTCAATGGAAAGGGATGTTGATTGAACCATTAATTCGATCGCTTGCTTGATGGCAGCACTATCGCCTTTACGACAACGACGAAACAATTTGTCTACATTTAGATTGCTCTGATCTGCACCCTCCTTGAGCATTTTCATCACGTTATCGTTCGCCGTTTTGTTAGCGCGATCTATGCAAGCAGCGTAGAGGAGAAACCCACAGGCGGTGTACATATCAACAAAGGTATCGGGTGCGCCATTAATAATACAGGGTCTGGGTGACTGGGCTAATGGGTGATGAAATAGGTTGGTGTCTAGGTTTGTCATTATGGTTGGTTTATTTACGCGCCCACTGTACTAGAATTACCAGCAAACCACAAAGTTCTCCCAAGATTGTATCAAGTCGTGCAGCAGGATGCCTAGTGGGGAGACTTACCTATTTTGGTGGTAACAGGCTATACTAAGGCAAAATTCCTTCAGCAAGCTTTTGCTGCTGAGGCAACAACTGGCTCAAAAAAATGCCGAGCAACTGGGGATAGTTCTATCGACAGCATAGATGAAGATGTGGAACATTGACGATCAACAAGCACAAGAAAAGCTGCAACAACAATTTGAGCAACAGCGCTTAGTAATGGAGATGACCCAGCGCATCCGGCGAACGCTGAATTTACAAGATATTTTGCAAACTACTGTTGATGAAGTCCGACAGTTTCTTGGGTGCGATCGCGTCATTATCTTCCAATTTTCTCCTAGTTGGGGTGGAACAGTGGTAGTTGAGTCTGTTGCACCGGGATGGATGGCGATTTTACCACTCCAGATGTATGATCCTTGCATTGGTGAAGAGAAAGTCGCACCCTTTAAAGAGGGTTTAGTCACGGCGAAAGCTGATATTTATACTGCCGGAATTAGTCCCTGTCACGTTGAATTTTTGGAAAGTCTCCAAGTCAGGGCAAATCTGGTTGTTCCCGTTTTATTAGGAGATGAATTGTGGGGGTTACTGGTAGTCCATCACTGTGCGTCTCCTCGTGAGTGGCAATCTTCAGAAATTGCTCTGTTGCAGCAGTTAGGAGCGCAGGTAAGCATTGCTATCCGGCAAGCAGCTTTGTTTGAACAGGTTCAGACTGAATTAACGGGGCGTAAACAAGCACAAATTGCCTTGCAAGAACTGAATGCCAAACTTGAGCAACGGGTAGTCCAGCGCACTGCACAACTGAGGCAAGCCAATGATATTCTTTTACAAACGGTAATCCGGCAGCAACAAACCCAACTCATTCTTTTAGAACAGGCGCAACTACTGGACTTAGCACACGACACCATCATTACCCGCAACTCAAATGGGGTGATCAACTTCTGGAATAAGGGAGCGGAGTCTATGTATGGCTGGACGAAAGCCGAGGCTTTGGGAAAAATCTCACATATTTTGTTGAAAACCCAATTTCCGCAATCATTATCAGAAATTGAAGCAGAACTTTTTAAACAAGGCTACTGGGAAGGAGAACTTATCCATTTCCGATGGGATGATCAACCTGTTCATGTAGCTAGCCGTTGGGTTTTACAAAAAGATAATAGTGGTAACCCGATTAAAATCTTAGAAATTAACAATGATATCACCGAGCGTAAACAAGCAGAAGCTACTTTACAAAAGTATGTACATGAAATTGAGGATCTCTATAATAATTCACCCTGTGGTTATCACTCCATAGATCCAAAGGGTAATTTTATTCGGATTAACGATACAGAACTTAAATGGCTAGGGTACACCCGTGATGAAATTCTCCACAAGAACTTTTTTGATATTCTTACCTCTAAGAGTAAACAGCTTTTTCAGAAGAACTTTCCTCTGTTTAAGCAACAGGGTTGGGTGAATAATCTGGAGTTTGAAATTGTCTGTAAAGATGGGACAATCCGATGGATAAGCTTGAATGCCACAGCAATCAAAGATGAAGCAGGCAACTTTGTCATGAGCCGTTCAACGTTGTTTGATATTAGCGAACGCAAGCGTATGGAAGAAGCACTGCAAGCAAGTGAACAACGCTATCGTTCCTTAATTCAAGTCGAACGCATGGTCTATGCGATCGCCCAACACATCCGCAAGTCTTTGGACTTGGATGAAATCTTGAACACAACTGTTGCTGAAGTCCGGCGATTTTTGCAAACTGATCGCGTGATTTTTTACCGTATAAATGCTGATCAAAGTGGTACCGTTGTCACCGAGTCTGTAGCATTTGGGTGGAAGCCAATCCTGAATATGGAATTTACAGACACCTACTTTGTCGAGCAGCAGAGGTTACAGTCCTATAAACAGGGTATGATCAAGGTTACTCCAGACATCTATATTGCCGGATTAACTGCTTGTCATTTAGAATTATTAGAAAAGTTGCAAGTCAGAGCCAAGGTAATTGTACCAATTTTACAAGGCGATCGCCTTTGGGGACTGTTAGTTGCTCATCATTGTAGCGCCCCGCGTCAGTGGCAACCTTGTGAGAACGAACTGCTTCAGCAATTGGCAACACAGGTGGCGATCGCTATTCAGCAATCAGAACTTTATCAACAATTGCAACTTCTCAACCAGAAACTTGAAAATATGGCGATGGTGGATCAATTAACTCAAATCGCCAATCGTCGATCTTTTGATTATAAGCTTGATTTTGTTTGGCAATACCTTTTACCAGAACAAGGTTTTGTGTCTTTACTCCTATGTGACATTGATTATTTCAAACTATATAATGATGCTTATGGTCATGCCGCTGGGGATACTTGTTTAACAGTTGTTGCCCAAGCTTTAAAACAAACTATTAAGCGTTCTAGTGATTTAGTTGCTCGTTATGGCGGAGAAGAGTTCGTTATCATTTTACCCAACACGACTCGCGCTCAGGCTGTTCAGATTTCCGAAGAAATTCATGAAGCGATCCAACAGCTAAATCTTCCCCATACAGCATCGACTGTGAAGCAGTACGTTACCCTGAGTATCGGAATTGCCACAGTGATTCCTACGTCTGATATGGTTCCTTTAGATTTGATTCAAGCAGCAGATCAAGCCCTTTATCAAGCCAAAGCACAGGGGCGTAATCGTTCTTATGTCAGGTAAAAATTTCTCGTACAATCTTGAGTCAGAAGCTTTTATTGCTTATATTTAATTTGGGAAAAATCTTTCTATTTTTCTGAGAGAAGTTCTAAATCTTGAGTTGTCCAGCGTATTCCTTCTGTTAGCATATAATTTATCCGCTAACCTCTTTTGTGTAGATAATATATTTTAACGCAAGCATCCCATTTTTGCGCCGACACCTTAAGATAAATAGGGTATCGCATAAATGCGGGCTGAATTGGCGGTTGAAACCATTGAATTTTCGTTCCAATTGGGTAAATCATCCCATCATTCAGCAAAGCCATCGTTCTTATGTCAGTCTTTAGACCTGACTTTCCCACATACCGGATTATTACTATGACAGATCAAGAACTGCTGCACAGAATCACCGCTAACCCGAAAGTTATGATGGGAAAGCCTGTAATTAAAGGAACACGCCTTACTGTTGAGTATATTCTGAATCTTCTGGCACATGGGGCAATAGTAACAGAGATTTTAGAAGAATATGATGGCTTGGTCGAAGCAGATATTAAAGCTTGTCTTTTATTTGCATCTCGCTCACTGGAAAGTGCAAGCTTTATGCCTTTGGCTATGGAGATAGCCTAGGTGCGCTTTTTATTAGATGAGAATACAAGTATCGTCGTAGCACGTTGGCTGCGTAGTCAAGGACACGAAGTGTTTTCAGTTTATGAAGAAGCACGAGGAATTGATGATGACGAAATCATACAGAAAGCCTTTGATGAAATCTGGATTTTGATCACGAGCGATAAAGACTTCGGTGAGAAAGTTTATCGCGAACGGCGATCGCATCGAGGTATTATTTTGCTTCGATTGGAGAATGAACGCTCTGCTAACAAGATTGATATTCTAAAGAGTTTGTTAGAAAATTATTCTGAGCAACTATCCGACAACTTTGTGGTGGTAACTGAAAAACAGGTTCGATTTGCAAAAGTACAATCTTGAGTCATGCGATCACCTGAGTAATATTGAACTTTGAACAAAAAGAAACTGGTTCGCATAAGTTTTTTCAACTAGAGGTAGGTTATGAGCCAAGATAGGTAGCAGAAGCGTATTGAAACTTTTATGCCAGAACTGCGCCAATCAATTGCTCAGCACTACCACGAACGTACTAAGTACGATCCTCAGACACTCGCCTCTAAACATCAAAGGTTAGACTGGTCTAAGCAACCTGTACCATTCAAAGAGTACAAAATTGGCTCTACTTTTGAGCTAAAATCCTATATCCAAGAAAAGCCAAATCCAAAAGTCAATCACCCAGATGTGCGATGGTGGGAGAGGTTATCGCAGCTGCTGTCTTGTAGCTATGGGTTGACGCCGACAATACCGTCGTTAGGAAGTGCGGTGTATTTAAGATCTGCACCTAGTGCCGGTGGGTTATATCCTGCGGAAGTTTATGTGGTTTCCCGTGGTACGCCATTATTGCCACCTGGACTATACAACTACCAATGTCGGACTCATTCCCTGATGCATTATTGGGAAAGTGACGTTTGGCAGAAGTTGCAAGAAGCTTGCTTTTGGCATCCCTCGCTAGATAGTACCCAGCTTGCACTGATCGTCACTGCGGTTTTTTATCGTTCTGCATGGCGCTATGAAGATCGGGCTTACCGACGGATTTGTCTGGATACAGGACACTTATTAGGCAATATCGAGTTAGCTGGTGCTGTGACTGACTATCGTCCGCATTTAATCGGCGGTTTTGTGGACGAGATGGTAAACGAATTGCTGTACATCGATCCTCAGCAAGAAGGCGCGATCGCAGTCCTTCCCCTAGCAGATTTACTAGATATCAAACAAAACTTACCGACGGGACGAACGACTTTACCCTCCACCACCGAAACTAACTATCCTTACATTCCTGATGGCGAACTGCTGTCATATTTCCATCACCACACACAGATTAAGCCTGGCACAACTGGTAAACTGAATTTGCCAGAGGTGAAACAAGAAAAATCTTTGGAAGATAAATATAACTTTCCTTTCTGCCAAAAAGTTCCCACCAACACTAAACCTATTTTCTGGGGAGACAACCTCAAAGGGCTAAAAGATACCATTCTCAAGCGACGTTCTACACGTGCTTACAGTGGTGAGGATTTAAGCTTTGATGAACTCAAAGCCTTACTCGACTTTACCTACCAACCCCAAAATTACATCGACCAAGGTTTAGACAATTCAACCGATTACTTTGATCTGAATTTAATCGAAACATTTATCGCTGTTTCCGGAGTCAACGGTCTGGAAGCAGGTTGTTACTATTACGCACCCAAAGCCCAAGAATTACGACAAATTCGGTTTAAAAACTTCCGCCGAGAGTTACACTTCCTTTGCTTAGGTCAGGAGCTAGGACGCGATGCAGCAGTAGTACTTTTTCATACAGCCGATTTAAAATCAGCTATTGCCCAGTATGGCGATCGCGTTTATCGTTACCTCCACATGGATGCAGGTCATTTGGGGCAAAGGCTTAATTTAGCAGCAATTCGCCAGAATTTAGGCGTCAGCGGTATCGGTGGCTTCTTTGATGACCAAGTCAATGAAGTTCTGGGTATTCCTGCTGATGAAGTAGTAATTTACATTACCACGTTGGGCCGTCCTAGGTAGTTTCCGTTGACGGTTGACGGTCAACTGTCAACTGTCAACAAAAGTTCTGAGGAGATAAACCCGGAAAACAGTGTGTGTCATCCGTAAAATAAAACGTTCCCGATGAAGTCTTTTTCACAGGACGACAGACAAAATTGATGGAGACACCAATGCAAAACTACTTCCACACTCAGCCAGCAAATAACTCTACCTCTACCAACGCTAATAGTCATGGTGACATTCAAACCTATACGAGTATAGGCTTTAGCGTTATCTCCTTTCCCATTTTTCTCTTGCTAGGAGTTATTGCTTATAAAAAATACCGCGCTGCTGTTCTCCGTCAACAAATTGTCAAACTAGAGAAAATATGGTTGATGAACGTTAAAAATAATACTTATAAGCAAGATTAGGGAAGTAGGGAGTGGGGAGTGTGGGGAGTGTGGGGAGTGTGGGGAGTGTGGGGAATCTTACCTAACTCCTGACTCCTGACTCCTGACTCCTGACTCCTGACTCCTGACTCCTGACTCCTGACTCCTGACTCCTAACTCCTAAATTTGTTGATTAATTAGTTACCTGTAATGAAAAAAAAATACCGATGGCAAACCTTTTTT
>CAIVAU010000019.1 GCA_903903925.1 uncultured cyanobacterium | reverse complement strand
GGAATAGGGAATAGGGAATAGGGAATAGGGAATAGGGAATAGGGAATAGGGAATAGGGAATAGGGAATAGGGAATAGGGAATAGGGAATAGGGAATAGGGAATAGGGAATAGGGAATAAGTAGGAGGAGTTTCTTTCATAACGGGTGGTGCGCCGCCAGTGGGGTGTTCCTAACCCAACTTCATCACCATTATTAGCTACTAATCTAGCAATAATCTCTTGCTGGCGGCTGAACATTTAAGCAAATACTTATCTATCATTCAAAATAGTTAAGTATTTGCTTAGGGATTTAAATTGGTGTCGTGACCACCAGCCGACCATCTTCTAAAAAATATCAGCAGGGTCTGCCGCCCTTAGTTTTCCTACCGCAGTAGCACCAGAAATAAAACACATTAATATCGTTGATATAAGGACAAAAATTGCCCTATCAAAAGTCATAGCGATAGGAAGAAGAGTGGCATTTTTTGTGAATTCGTACTGAATACAAGTGATAATAAAGCCTGGTATATAACCTAAAACAGCAATAAAAAAAGCCTGTTGTAGAACTAAAAACAAGAGATACTGATGCCTATATCCCATTGCTTTAAGGGTGGCAAACTCAGGTAAATGCTCAGAAACATTGGTATAAAGAATTTGATACACAACCACAATCCCAACAATAATTCCGAGAAATACCCCTAAACTAAAAATAAAGCCAATTGCCGTACTCGTTTGCCAATAGTTTTTCTCAAAGTCAATGAGTTCTTGCTTTGATAGCACTTTAACATCCTTCGGTAAATATTCTTTCAGATTATTTTTAAACTGTTCAACATTGTTTCCTGGCTTTAATTTAATCAAACCGATATCAATAAAACCTTTAGGACGACTAATGAAAATCCGCAGAAAATTAAGATCGCTCGTTAGTAAATTTCCATCAGAGCCAAAAGATGTTCCTAACGTAAACAGTCCAGCTACCTGAATTCTTCGATTTGGCCCTTTATGACCGATTTCTGTTGTAATACTAACTTGCTTTTCAAATTCTAAAGCAATAGAGCCGAATTCAGAACGAGAACTCCGATCAAATAAAACAAAATCAGGTATTTTTAGTTGATTTATATTTTCATCAACCCCTGGATAACTAAATATTTGATTCTTAATATCAAAGCCAATAACAAATATATTGCGCCAATAATTTCTAGTGTCGGGATTTTTCCATTGAGCAAAATCTAAATAGATAGGATTTACAAAATCTACTTCTTTAAATGCCAAAGATTGATACAAACGCCTCTCTGTAAAGCGTTCCATCGCAATTAAAGATGTAGAACGAGGACTGATTAAAAAACAATCACCTTTTAAACCCTCATGAAACCGAACAGCACTATCAAACAAAGCATCCCGAATTCCAAACTGCATGAAAATAATCACCACAGCAAAGATGACTCCTGACAGAGCAACTATCAATCGAACTCTTTGGTATCTAAGTTGTAGCCAAGCTGTAGGTAGTCGTCTCATCATGGGGAGTGGGGAGTTTTGGTTTTTTGACTTTTGACTTTTGACTTCCCGCAGGGCGGGGTTTTTTAGGAATGTTGAGATGTCGTAGTATCGATGACGACGGTAACTTTTAAATTAGTTAAGCTTGCTACTTTTTCACTATCCTTTGGATTGAGGCGAATTTTTACTTCAACTACCCTGGCATCTGCATCTGCAATTGGATCGGTGTCTAGGACATTTTTTTTACTAATTTCCCAGGCAACTTCTTCTACAGTTCCATTTAATTCTTTTGTCATCCCGTTGGTATTAATTGTAGCTTCTTGACCCTTACAAACTTGACTGATATCTGTTTCATAAACTTCCGCTGTTACATACATCTGTGCTGTTTGACCCAAATCAACAATTCCCTGATTGCCAACAAGTTCGCCGGGCCAAGTATGAATTTTGAGAATTTGACCATCTCTAGGCGATCGCACATAAGCTAAATCTAAATCTGCCTGCGCTCTCTTAACAGCAGCTTGTGAAGATTGGAGTTCTGCTTGAGCAACTTGTACATCCACAGGACGAACTTCTGCAACAGAGTTGAGAGTCGCTTCAGCTTCCCCAATCTGATTTTTATTGGTAGCTATTGTCCGATTGAGATTGGCTTTTGCTTCGGCAATCTGCTGTTGATAAGTGTTGACAATCCGCTGAAGATTTGCTTGCGCTTCCTTAAGACTTTCTTGATTTGTTTGCTGTAAAAGACAATATTTGTCACGCTGTTGATCTGTCACTGCCCCATTTTTGTATAAACCCTGATAGCGTTCACAATCAGTTTGAGAATTTTCCAACTCAGCCTTGATTCTGTCAATTGTTGCTTCTTGCGCACTCCTTTCTCCCAGCAATTTAGCTTCTAAACTGGCAATAGTTGCCTTTTGAGTCGCAATTTGTCCCTCTAACTCAGCCTGTGTGCCTTGAAATTTAGCAACAGCCGCCTTAATGTCACCCTTTTTCGCTCCGGCTTTGACTTGAGCAAGACGAGCTTGAGAAACAATCACTTGTGTTTGAGCTTGTTCCAGGGCTGCTTGGAGGCGATCGCGATTATCCAGAATCGCCACGACTTGTTTTGCCTTGACCTGATCTCCCCTGTGAACCAGCAGTTCGTTAATCCTTGTACCTTCCGTGAAAGCTGGAGCAGATAGTTTAATCACTTCTCCTTGAGGTTCCAAATATCCCACAGCAGCAACTCTACCTTCAGGAGTTCTAGTAGCAAGAGGAGGTGGAGATGAAATTTGCTCAGCAGACCGAAAACGTAGAACAGAATAAGTTACGGTCATACCAGCCGCCAAAGCAGAGGCAACTAAAAGAACATAAGTTATTCTCCTCGTTGGTTTGAACAAAAGCTGAGATTTCATGTTTGCTCCCTAAATAATTTCTAGAAGTAGAATTGTTGCTACTCCCTTCCCGGTCAAAAATTACCTAAATCTCTCTAACTCAGATCTCTGTGTCCTCTGCGCCTCTGCGGTTAATTAGATAAGTAATCTAAAGGGCCGTTCGGGAGTAAATCCTCCCTATTCCCTGCTCCCTACTCCCTCTATGCTCATGCAAGAGTGCTTCCAAAACTGAAGAAGGCCAGGGAGTAGGCACTGGAGTACCCTCATGACGCAATGCCCAGATAACCTCTTGTTCTCCAACTTGCAGCTTCTGTGTATTGCCATCAGGTTGTTCGCGGAAAAACTCGAAATTAAATACTGCTCCGCATTCACTCACTGATTTGATGTAAAGCACAACGCGAACTTTATCAAAGGGCATTGCTTCCCGTAAAAAAAGCATTCGGCTAAACACAGAGACCATTTCGCCTTTTGGTTTAGAAACTCGCAAATACTCAGGTGCTACGGAGTAGAGAAATAAATCTAGCATCCGTCCTTGCCAGAGGAAGTAGTTGCTATAGTAAACATTGCCGACAACATCTGATTCTTCTAAAGTTGTCTGAAAAGCTTCAGACAACAGTAAATCTCCATAATGGTGAGTTTGGGGAGAAACTTCGTAGATTGTCTTGCCAGGGTGCAAGCCCGAAAGGCTCTCAGGTAAACTGAGTAAAGTTACAGTTGGTGAGTTCTTCAGGTCGATAGAAGCTAGTTTAGTAGCTGCAAAATGATCAAGGTATTTTTGCAAGTAATCAGGGCAGGGGCAAGGGGTATGAACGCCATAATTAACAAGACGTACCCATGTTGCTTTCACTTCTGCAAGAGCTATTCTTTCTAGTGTTTCGTCCCCTCGAACCTTGCAGAATTCGATGTAGGTGTCAAAGGAGGAATCGACAACATTTCCCAACCAGCATCGAGCCTGGATTATATCGTAAGTGGTTGCTTCTCCCAGCAGGCGCAAGGTGACGGAATTGGTGACCATACTCCAATCACCGCTGAAGAAATCGGAGAGCATTTGGGAGGATAGGCAACGCAAGGGGAGTTCACGAATCTTCCCAACCCAGCCAATAAATTGGGACACAGGAACTTGGCGACTGACACTGCAAGCTTCTCTGAAGGAAACCGGAAATCTTTGCTCGTAGACTTTTTGCCCTTGCGGACCATCATCAGTGAAGCGTACCCGATGACTGTTAGGAAGAATCATCGACTCTACTCTATCTTCAAAACTGGCGTTGCTCGGATCTAATGGCGTCTGGGTTTGGGTTTGGAGATTCTTTAACACCACCAGCGCCACCATCCGTTCTGGGTTGCGAGTGAGCTGAACGGGAAAAGTGATGACTTGGTAAGAACCTGAGGCTGTTTTTGCTTCTAGCAGAACTGCCTCATGATGGGATTCTACCACCGAAAATTCGGGATGATTTCCATTCAACGCTTTCCACACTGCTTCTTTTGCTGACCAGATGCGGGCGGCTGCGCGATCGCGTGTTTCTCCTGTTTTCACCAGTTCTTCAACCACAGCACTATGAGTATTCCCTAGTAGGGCTACCCAATCGGAGGGACTGCGGTGGGTAATTGCTTCAATATCGCAGCCTTGGACGCTTTCGCCAACGGTACATAAACAGTAGTGGTCATCGTGGGATAAAGATAGGTCATACCCATCTACTGCTGCTCCTGTCAAGTGTGGTTTCCCGGAAGGAAGAGTATTAATTTCAAATTCTACTATTGCTTCTGTAGGTAACTTCATTTGCTGTTTGATCCCATGAGCTACTAGCAATTTTTCTATTTGGCGACGCTGCTGCTGAGATTGTCTACCTAAGTTGGGTGAGTAACCTATTTGCACAGTCGCACCAGTTAATCCTAATTTCTGGAAGGTTGTGTCGATCACCTGACGCAGTTTGTGGCGATCGCGTTCTTCAGGATTAGCTAACTCAACTGCTGTCGGGTGTTCTGGATGTTCTTCCAAAATCTGTAGGCGATAACCACTTAAGTGTTCTACAACGTAGCCTTCTTGATTGGTGGTAATAACTTCACAAATATATTCCCGACCCTCTTTCTGATTCAGGATTGCCTGAATAATCCTCTCTCCTTCAGTCACAGCAGGATTCTGGAATAATTCTATCCGCTCAATCTCGACGGGTAAACAAATGTCTTGCGGAATGTTCAATTGCATAGACTGAAGTAGAACATCTCGGAAGTAAGGGTCTCCTAAAATGAAATGACTACCTTCTTCTTCCCTTAACTGACTAGAGGTGCGAGCATGAGATTTTATGATGCTGTATTCTCGAGTTAAGGAGAAAACCTCGTCTATTTGTTGGAATAAACTCCCTTGGAAGAGCAAGCTACCATAAAGGTCAATTTTAGGTTTAATTGCTAAAGCTTGTCCTACTTTTGGTGCTGCTTGTGCGCCTTGTCTGAGTTTCCCAAGCACTAGAGTTGCACTGAAGTGGTCAGAAATAAAACCAGTTTGCTCAGTGCGGATACCAACTTTAACTTTGCGTTCTCCTGTGGAATCAGCTTCTTGTACTTCGGCGTGAATTTCTATGTTTGCTCCGTTTTGGGGATCGACAACAACAGGTTTGCGTAAGGAGATGTTTTCGATTCTGACAATTTCGGGGTTTTTCTCTCCTGTCACATAAGCAGTCGCTTGTGCCATCGCTTCTAAACCAAAGACTGCGGGGAAGAGGTAAGAACCCTGCCAAATGTGGTCCCGCACATAGCGATCGCGTTCTAAAGTCAAGTGAACCCGTGCAATCAATTCTACACCTGGTTCGACACGGATAACTCGATCAATGAAACGCAGTTCAGGAGTTGGAGGTAGATTCACCGGATACCAAGTATCAAGTCCTCCCAAGCGAGCAGTGATCGCGACTTGTGATACCCCAGGATCACACTCAAATAGCTTGAGGAAGCGACTCACTCCTTCAGAAGTGCTAATAGCGCTAATCCCCATCCGCTCTAAATTTTTGATGCTACCCATCTTCACCCCCATACCAACTTCTCCCCAAATGCTATAAGCTAGGGAAAGGACTTGAGTTTCTGGGTGTTCTCTTTGAAAGCGGCGCAAGATCATTGCTAATGATTCGTTAGCAAACGCATACCAAGTGTTTCCGGGCATTCCCGTCACACCGATAATAGAGCTAAAGGCAACAAACAGTTTAGGTGGTGCAGAGGCTAAAGTTTGCAAGAGATTATCAGCACCAAGGAGTTTGGGAGACACTTCCGCAAGAGCGGTTTCTAGATTTACCTGTTCCACTCGACGGGGAGTATTCAGCCCTGCACCATGAATAACTCCAGTAATTTTGCCTAACTCTAGAGTGATTTTATTTACTAATTCAGTTACTGCATCCCGGTTGACAATATCACAAGAATAGTATCCACAAATCAGTCCTTGCTGAGCATACCGCTCTAAAGTGCTGGCTATCTCACCCTCTCCATTGGTGGGGACAGGAGAACGACCAACCAAAGCCACTTTTACCCCTGTTGACTGGGCAAGAGCGAAGGCGCATTCAGCAGTGATGCCTTTTGCTCCGCCTGTAACTAAAATCACATCTGCTTGAGACCAAGTATAAGGACGCTGGCTGTAGTGAGCAGGTTGCTGTAGACGATGTTGGGGGACTAAGCGCGTTAGATTAGCATCATAGCCGACAGTGGCGATCGCTTCTGTGCCTGATAGCTCACTGATAACTAACTCAGCAGCACAATGGGGTGCGATTTCCAGGGCAAGGTCTACTACCCTTACCCGTAAGTCAGAACGTTCAAGATGTAAACTCCTAGCAAAGGCAGCAGCGCAGCATCCCTCTGGGTTCTCAGAACCAGTGCCAAAGCGACCACCACCAAACTGCACATAAGCAACACAAGGTCTAGTATCTGTTTTGGCAGGAGTCGCAATACTCGCAAGCCTTGCTACCATCTGAGCAAGAGGTAAAGAAAAAGAGGTGGACTGAGGCAATACCGCTAGATAGTGAGAAAAAGATCCCGGCAAAAGACCTTGGTCATAAGTGCATTGTTCAACGACTGCGTTTAACGACAACAGTTGCGCTGCTAAAGCTTTGGTCAAGGGGTCTTGTGGGCGATCGCTCACAATTAAAACCTTAGCAACAGACCAATTCTCTACAGCACAGTAAGGAGCATCTTGAGCTATATATTCTACAGTAAAATTGCGTACCCATGAATTGGGAGCCTCTACCTGACGGTTTTGTGCTGCTTGATTAACCTGCACCTGATTCATGGTTTTGACTTGTTCAAGAGCGACAACGACATCAGCTATAGTGGCGTTAGCAAAAGTAGAAGGGTCAATCTTACCTGCCACACCACATTTAGACGCAGCTGCTGCAACTAATTCTCCCGCTTTAATGGAATCCAAATTCAAATCGTCAAGCATTCGTGAATTCAGTTCAATGCTGTTTAAGGGATATCCAGTTTGCTGCACGATTAAGTTAACTAAAAGACTCTGCACATCTATAGTTTGCCGAGAAGTTACTGGAGAAATTGGTTGATGCTCCCCCAGATTTCTCACAAGGGTGGGGAGTGTGGGAGGTGTGAGAGGTACTGAATTCTCATTCATGCGCCCATTCTCCTCATTCTCCCCACACTCTCCGGATTTCTCACAAGTGAGAAATCCGGGCTCCCTAACAGCTGGATGAGGAACAGTATAGTTTGTGGCACTTTTGCCATTACCCTTTTGGTTAATAAAAGGGCGCAGAGTTTGAAAGTCAGCTAGGATAGCTTGAGCCAGAAATGAACCGCGTAGAGCAAAGTAATGAGATAAAAACTTGGCTATTTTTGGGTCGGGAGAATAATTTTGATTCATCATAATTCTTACTGTTAAAAAGTAGTAGCACAGAAACTTTTACAGGCGTGGTAACGTTTTAATATCACCTCGAATCAATTCAGCTAAGAACAACCCCCGCTCAGACAAATATTCAGATAGGAAGTGGACAATTTCTTCCGTTAGCTGAGGTAAATCCTCTTCAGAAAGTGATAAATTTACCCCATCAGTCATACTCCCTTCCCGCTGTAAGATCACTGATGTCAATTCTTCTCCCCCCACACTCCCCACACTCCCCACACTCCCGCCCCCCTGAAAGGGTCGTTCACAGGGGTTTTCGATGAAGACTTTTTCCGATGCTGGTACAAAAGGATGGACAAGACGATTTTTGTAAAGAGCCGTCCAGTTGATTTGACCACCGTGAACAAAGAAACTGGCTAAAAAGATGTTGAGACTGATATCATTTCCTGGCTTTGATTCCACAGGAAAACAAAGGGATTTAGTTGAAGTTGTCGCCTCTACCAAACCGGAAAGAACCCCTCCGGAACCGACCTCCACCATCAAATCACATTCCTGAGCGATCCCTTTCACCAACGAGATAAAGTCTACCTGTGACAGTATCTGATTGGCAAAGTGTTCTGGCAGATTAAGTCCTTCTCTGACCTGCTGTCCGTTAACGCTTGAGAATAAGGATACAGATGTTTGAGAAAGTTGATGCGGAATTTGTGCTTCTGCACGCAGATACTCAGATGCAGCGGAAACCATCCGAGAATGAAAGGCATTGGCTACCGCAAGCTGATGGGTCTGGATGCCTTGGGTAGCAGCAAGTTTAAGGGCAGATTCCACACTTGAGCGCTCACCAGAGATGACAGTTTGCATTGGACTATTCTTATTTGCCACCACGACATAGCCATCAACTTGTTGCAAAAGTTTTTCAGCTGTTTGTTGAGAGCAACTCAAACTTGCCATGGTTCCCGTATCTCCTGCCAATATAGACATAGCTCGTCCGCGAATAGCAGCAAGAATGAGCAGCGCTTTCTCGTCGAAGGCTCCGGCTGCTTGAAATGCGGTTAATTCCCCTAAGCTATGACCTCCTACAGCAATAGGTTTGATGCCAAGCTCTTGCAAGTAGCGTTTCCAGAGCAAAGAAACTAAGCATAGAGCAGGCTGAGCTATTTCAGTCCGAGTTAGCAGTTTCAACCATTCTTTAATCTGTTCTTGGTTGGCAGCTCGGTCTAATGGACGATAAATATATTTACTGACTGACTCAACTCCGATTTCCTCAAACCATTGGTCTGCTTGTTGGACAAATTCCCGTGCCCAAGAATATCGTTCTACTAGGGTACGAGCCATATTCAACTTTTGTGATCCCTGACCGGGAAACAGAAAAGCAACTCGGCAGCGCTTTACGTCGTCTGAGAGCCAAATATCTTGATTAGGAGAGACGATCACTTCTCCTTGGGCTGGAGGTTTGTGATTTAGCATCTGTTCGATCTGCTGGAAACGTTCGATGAGCTGATTGGGTGTACTAGCAATCACCGCAGCGCGAACAGAGTGGAATGATTCGATTTCCTCAGTTAGTTGTGCAGCTAAATCAATCAGTTCAGCTAAGCTCATGCCAGTTGCTTGATTGATCAATGCTTGAGTCCGTTGCAAGAGCCCTGAAATAGATCCTGAACTTAATACAAATAGTTCTGTTTCTTGATTGGACACTAACAGTGCCCTTTCTTCAATAGAAGGTTTGAGTTTTGAAGCGGGAGCATCTTGAGATTCAATGGTGACGTGACAATTAATGCCACCAAATCCCATTGCAGAAACACCAGCACGGAGGGTGACCGTAGATTCTTTGATTTCTCCGGTCAAGATAGGATAAAGAAATTGGGCAGAACTTTCAAAGACTGGGTTGAGGTCTTTGCAACCGCAAGTTGGCGGCAAAATCCGTTGATTGACAGCGATGACAGTCTTAATCAAACTGCCAATTCCGGCTGCTGCTTTAGTATGTCCAACCAGGGATTTCAAAGAAGTGATACCAATGGAGCGAGGAGTGATTTCTCTGTCAGAACTGATTGCTAAGGCGATGCCTTCTAATTCAGTGCGATCGCCTACGGGAGTTCCTGTGCCGTGTCCTTCAATAAAATCAAGGTTGTGGACGCTGTAACCTGCTTTCTCATAAGCTCGACGCAATGCCTTTGCCTGACCCACGTTGGAAGGAGTTGTAATACCGCCTTTACCGTCCGAGGAGATACCCCAACCACGTATAGTTGCATATATATAATTTCCGGCGGTTTGTGCATCTTTTAAGCGCTTGAGGACAACAAAGCCGCACCCTTCGCCAGGGATAAAACCACTAGCTTTACGGTCATAGACGTTCATCTCATCAGCAGTCAGCGCCTTCGTTTTGGCGAAGCCAATCAGTTCAAAGGTATCCAAGCTGATATCCACCCCACCCGCCAATGCCAAATCCAGATCACCATTAGCGAGAGCAGTAGCAGCGGTAGCTACAGCAAGGAGTGAAGAAGAACATGCCCCGTCTACAGTGTATCCGCCCCCGTCCAAGTTGAAAAAGTTGCAAATTCGACCTGCGATGGTGTTGGAAAGACCCCCAGCCAGGGAATCTTCCGTAATTGGGGCAAACGCAGACTTATAGAATTCCTCCATCGTCTCGATTAATGCTTTGATGGCTGGTGGTGACATTCCTCTAGCTTCGGTTGCTGCTTGCAAAGCTCGCCGGACATAGGGCCAACGTAATCGCACTGTAAGAGTCCGGGTTTGCTCCCCGGTCAAGGTGTTTCCCAATACAACCCCTGTATGTTCGGTAGGGATACTGTTACGGGTATATCCAGCATCCGCCAAAGCCTGATCAGCAGTTTCTAGCGCCAGCCAATGAACAATGTCTGTTGACTCAACTGTTGTTTTGGGAATACGTCTATTAGCCCAGTCAAATTCAAAGTTATCAATGACAGCAGCACGACTTCCGTAAGTTTTGTCAGGGACTGTAGGGTCCGGATCGTAATACTCCGAGAGTGGCAATCTTTGCTTTGGTATTTGCCGAAATTGACGTCGTCTTGCCAGTATGTTTTCCCACAATTGTTGCGTATTACTTGCACCAGGATAGTAACAACCCATCCCAATAATTGCAACGGCAGGAGTGTGTTCTTCGTTGTGCATATGAGTAACTCTTATTTGTGTGGTTTAACCAATTAGGACAGTCAAGTGTCAAAAGTCAATGCTTGGGCGAAGCATTGACTTCGGTTGCTGAGCGTAGCCGAAGCATTATTCTTCACTTACTTGCAATCTGCTGTATTTGTCTAAATTCGTAGCAGTATCTACGCTTTGTTTAATTAGCTTTTATTTAGTCTATGAGATTTAAAATGCGGTGACAATAACTTATCCTTTGATCAGAGGAAATTAAAGAGTTAGCAAGCCCTCTCAAATCCTTATTCTGTAAGCAATAGAGCATTATCAGTATAAATTTAATATAAAAAGATACAGCGGTGATTTGGCTGCTATTGAACAAATGGCAATCTTGCCATTGAATGTGCTTTTAGTTACAGCATCTCAGCAAAATCTGGTCAAATATACATAGATTTGGGAAGAATGTCATTTTTTTAGTTTTCGCACCTGTTACCCTACACCCAGTCGAATTTGTTGTGAGTTACCACCATTCTTTCTCCAAGCTTGAGGACTTGTGCCGTGATGTTGGCGAAACTGACGGAAGAAATGAACCATAGATTGATAACCCACCTTAGCAGCAATCTCCTCTATTTTTTGATCGCTTTCCAACAGCAAGGAACGTGCTGCTTCCATTCGGCGTCTGATAATCCAGTTTTGCACAGTTTGTCCTGTTTGCCTTCGCACCCGGTTAGTCAGGTAAGTAGGAGAATAACCAACTGCAGCAGCCACATCACTTAGGGTAATCCGTTGGTGATAATTAGTTTCAATGAAGCGAAAGACCTCACTCAACTTGGGTTCGGCGGAAAACATCAACTGAAGGTCAGCCAGTTTTACAGTGTCTTCAATTACCAAGCTTTTTTTAATAGTCGTCATACCAGCTGTAGAGAGAATATATAGACTTACACCATTCCTGGCAGGATAATATGACTTTTGTCAATTGGAAATTATGCTGATAATGAATAAAAAATTAGGTGTTAAACTAAGCATTTTACCGAGGTTGGAGGACAAAAATGAACGATGAGTACAACGGTTTACTGTAAGGGGCTTTCCGGCCCGCACTATAATAATTTCACTTCTTAGCTCGCTTATAATACACGTGAGCAAGATGCTCACACTACTGATCGTCTTTCTGCAAAACTGTGATGCTCCCGTCAGACAACTTCTGCAAGAGTTATGCATCCCACCTACGCAAAATCAATAGTTTGAACGATGTAGTCAACAAAATAGCAGTTAGGTATAGCATACCAATATAAGATGGATAACCTTACAAATAAACCAATTTCTGTAGTAGCGTCTAAAATATCCTCTAAGAATTCCGTATAACTACGTTTCATATATAGATAGCCTCAGCCAAAACGCGATCGCGAATTCGAGGTTTAAGCCCATTCTTAGTGACGATATCTACCTTCAACCCAAAAAGCTGGCTTAAATAATCCCTAAGTTCCACCAACATAATGAAAGTCGGTGCTGTTTCATAATCAACCAAAATATCAATATCACTTGATTCTGTCTGCTCTCCCCTGGCATAAGAGCCAAACACACCCAATTCTGTAATTTGATATTTTGTACACAAAGATTGTTTTTCTACTGATAAAACTTGCCTGATCTCATTAAGAGTTTTCATAGCACCTCATCCCAGTATTTTCTCCAATTCTCTCATTCAGGATATTTTTGTCAAGCTCATTCACCAGCAGGATCGTGAACCCGAATTTCTCTCCGCTGCAAGTACTGATGTGTTTGCGGCGCTCGCAAATCCCACACCACGGGTTTGAACCTACGCCTACCTTGCTCAAAGTCAAATAAGACTGGCGATTTTTCTATTGATCGCTACGATAGAATTACGTTGTCTTCTGAACATTCCTAATATGTCCGAGTACAATATGCAACAAATCAGCAAGGGAGGTAATTATAAATGGTGACATTACATCTCAAGCAGTTAAGTGTACCTCCTGGACAGCGGATTATTTTAACTGATATCAACTGGTCAAAGTTCGAGGATATTTTGCAAGAACTCGGTGAAAAAAGAGCTAGTAAAGTAGCTTACTTTCAAAATAAATTAGAAATTAGAATGCCGTTACCAGAACATGAGTTTGATAAAGAAATTATTGGTGACATGGTGAAAATTTTGCTGGAAGAGTTAGAAGTTGATCGCGAATGTTACGGTTCAACAACTTTTAAGCGAAAGGATATGGAAGCAGGAATTGAGCCGGATAATTGTTTTTATATTCAAAATTACCGCTTAATGATTGGCAAAAGGAGATTAGATTTAACGGTAGATCCACCACCCGATTTAGCCATTGAGGTTGATGTCACATCCAAGACACAATTGAGTGCTTATGAAGCTTTGTCCGTGTCTGAATTATGGGTGTTTTCTCAGGGACTTTTAACGATTAATGTCCTGCAAGGGGGTGAGTATGTGGAGTCTTCTTTTAGTCCGATTTTTCCTAATTTACCCATTATTGAAGGGGTTTCTCAGTTTGTCAAAATGAGTTTAAAGCAAGGTTCGAGTGCTACTTTAAGAGCTTTTCGGAAGTGGGTTAGAGAGAAAATCCCTCGATGATACTCGAACTGATCGTTTATAGCGTTACTCGGCTTTAGCCCTTACCTTCGCGATCGCCAAGTGCATCAGTTGATTAGATCGACACTTATTCAAGGGTATAGCTGGAAAACCAATCAGGATAAATTATGCCTATCTCAATCAAAAGCAATGATGTACAAGCTGTTTTGAACCAAGCTCGGCAAAGCAAACTGACTCCATCCCCCTTAGATTGGCGTGATCAGTAGGTGCAATCTGGTTCACACCAGTGTTGAAGAATTGCCAGTTTCTCAATGGTCAATCCAATGATGGCACTTATGATGGCTATTCGCCTTGGACCGATGGGAGCTTTTGACCAGCTATTAACATGACATATGACATATGACAAAAGCCACGATTCTTTAACCAGACCTAAAATACTCCGGTATTGTTAGTTAAGCTAGTGGAAACTAGATTTAAAATTATCCAAGTATTTTGGCATCAATCTCAATGCTTAAATCCTCACAACGTGTCTCACGGCTCCAAGCTGCCTTCCTTGGTGGAGCGATCGCTTCGACGGCTGCTTTGTCTGTATTCAGCCCTATTGGGTGTCGTCTCGTTCGTGCCCAGTTACAAGATAGTCCAAAAGTAGTCGTTGATGAAGTCTGGCAAACTGTTGATCATGAGTATGTTGATGGTACATTTAATCACACGAACTGGCAAGCGACTCGACAGAGCCTGTTGAGCCAAAATTATACTTCCCGCGAACAGGCCTACGACGCGATTCGGACAGCGTTAAAACAGCTAGGAGATCCCTACACACGGTTTCTCGACCCGAAACAGTACCAAGCCCTGAATGAGCAATCTATTGTTGGGCAACTGTCTGGAATTGGGATTCAGATGGCACAAAACCCAAAAACGAAGCAACTGACAGTTGTGGAAACTGTGCCCAATACTCCCGCACTGAAAGCTGGGGTTAAAGCGGGAGATCAGATTGTGACAATTGATGGTAAGCCCACTCAAGGAATGAGTGTGGAGGATGCCTCTAAGCTGATTCGCGGTAAAGCAGGTACATCGGTCGTCCTAGGAATTACGCGGCAAGGGCAGAGTCACTTAGACGTGAAGATTACACGTGCAAATATAGAAGTGCCTAAGGTAAATTATACCCTCAAACAGGAAAACTCTAAGCGCGTTGGGTATATCCGCTTAGACGAGTTCAGTGCGGCTGCACCCGCGCAAATGCATCGGGCAATCCAAGATCTCAAAGCCAAGCAGGTCGATGGATTTGTGTTGGATCTGCGTGGTAATCCTGGTGGTTTATTGGTTTCAAGTGTTGAGATTGCCCGGATGTGGTTCGATAATGGCGGGATAGTTCGGACGAAAAACCGTCTGGGTAGTAGCGAGGAACTGAAAGCTAATCAAACAGCGTTGACTAAAAAACCCTTGGTAGTTCTAGTAGATGGCAATTCCGCAAGTGCAAGTGAGATTCTCACGGGTGCTTTGAAGGATAATAAAAGAGCAGTGGTAGTAGGCAGTACAACCTTTGGTAAAGGGTTAGTTCAAGAACTTCATCAACTTTCAGATGGTTCTGGCTTGGCAGTCACAATAGAGCATTATTTTACACCAAATGGTACGGATATTCACCACAAAGGAATCCAGCCTGATGTGAAGATAGACTTGACACAAGCCCAGCAGCAGCAGCTATCGACTAACCCAGCATTGATTGGCACTCACTCTGATCCTCAGTATGAGCGGGCGATCGCGGTCTTAACCACTAAAAACTTTGCCCAGTATCCACGAAATCAGCAGTCGTTACGTTCTTCACCTAGAAAGGGTGTGCGGTCTTAATTTTTAATTTATCGTTCTTTATTTTTCCCTGGAGAGGGGTTGACACTCTTCCTTATATTGTGCATTAAATGGCAGTCGTGTGAGCGCTTGAGCGCTGAAGCGCTCACTACGAACCCATCTAAGTGTGCTATTTTATTCTGGGTGTTTATAAGTTTTTAACTTTATTGAGCGTTAATAGCTGGACGGGGATCTATTGCAGGTTTTTGATTAACTAGACGAACTTGATTCTGCTTGACGACGACGGTAATTAGTGGTAAGGAACGTTTAGCAGGGCCATGAACGACTCGACCTAAATTATCATACTGAGAGCCATGACAAGGACAAATAAAGCTGTTGTTATCTGGATGCCATTTGACAGTACACCCTAAATGGGTACAAATCGGTTTGATAGCATATTGAGCGATTTCGGGTCCAGTATTAATCACCAGATAATCAACGCTGTTATCTGGTAGACCTTTTACCTGAATTGGTGTTCCTGGTGTTGCGCTGTCCTTGAGTGCATCAGCCCGGATAGGGTGTCCTTTGTCGTCTTGTGCTGTGAATCCTGGAAGATAATTTTGACAGCTAGAATTCTCAGGGTATAGAGAACAGAGAGTTTCAAGGTCTACCTCACGGCTATGACTGGTTTGGGGAAATAAATACCCCATCGCTACTGAGGCGATCGCACTGCCTGCCATATACTTTAAAAAGTCTCGCCGATTGTTAGTGCCGACTAATTTATACAAATAGTGTGGCGAATGTTTATCCATAGCTGACTCTTCCAAACAAATATTTGCCTATATGCTACTCCGAATACCATATTTGCAAAGAAAACTGGCTTGTTGTCTTACGTGAATACATCGATCTGCGTACTTGGGATAACTATTGAGGGGAGCATCCCAGTATAACCACGAACGCGAATTCAAGTTGCTGGTGCGTTTTATTTAGGGCTTGCTCTTTTTAAGTGCTTTTACTGACAGATAAAGAATTTCTAAAAATATTTGCATCAAAATATCCGGTTAATTGTCAGTTATTTATGAAAGCTTTGCTCATTAAAATGTAGTGTAGCTGTCAAATATAACACTTGATATGCCGTCAAAAAATACAGGTTTACAAGATATGGAAGCCCAAGCTAAAACTCGCCTTCTTCTTGCTCTTTGGGATTTGGGAGGCTCTAAGCAAGAGGTGAAGAAAGGTGATTTAACGAAGCGAATTTTATACAAGGGTAAGAAGGTAGCAGATTATCAGGACATATTTCACACATTGGAGAAACAAGGAGCCATTGCTATCTCCAAAAAAGGATACTCTCTTGTATCCCCCAAAGGTATAGAGGTACTGGGTGAGGGTTTGAGGAATCGAGATTTTAGGTTTGAAGGGACAATTGTGGGAACTTGGACAGTAAATGCACTACTAAATTGGATGAGTGATCAAGATGGTGTCGTAGATAGTACATTTGCACCAAACAATGGGGCGAAGAGTGCGATCGCATCTTACGACGAGTTTAAGGAAGTTGCATTAAAAGTCTACGACCAGCTTAACAGTGACTATAACCTGAATGATTTAGTACCGATTTACCGGATTAGAAGGGAAGTAGGCGATCGCGTTAGTCGTTCTAATTTCAATGAATGGCTGCTGGAAATGCAAGCTGACGACATTTTGCAACTACAAGGTGGAAGTGTAGAAGACAGCGCCCCAGACAAGATTGAAGATTCCGTTACTACAGAACTCGATGGATTACGCTGCTACGCCAAGCGTCTGAAATTCTAATCTGTCTTTCACTCCTTACTCATTGATTTCACAAAAATATGATTATTAGTACATCTTCAATTGATGACTTAATTAGAAATAAAAACCCATTTACAGGACATTTTGTTGTTAGACCCTCACAAATATGGGGAAAAAGTTTTCCTGATGTTGCCTCAATTAATGCTTATGCCTCCAATGCAGTTTTTGATGCAGTAGAAAAAGTTCGTCAAGGAGAACGTGAAACTGTAGGTATTACTATTACAGGTGAAAAGGGGCTGGGCAAAAGCCATATTATAAGTCGGATTCGTCACAGGTTGCAGGCAGAAGACAATGCCTTATTTATCTACGTGAGCAAATATGACAACTTAAACCAGATTAAGTATCAATTTCTCCAAACTGTTGCATCTAGCCTTAGAGCAATTGGTAGTCAAAAGGTGATGCAGTGGCAAGAAATAGCATCTGCTTTAATTAATGAAGCAAAGCAGTGGAATTATACCCCACAGCAATATATTACTAATATATACCCTACTGTGCTGAGTAAATATTCAACTAAAGGAGTTGATAAATTCACCGAACTTGTTCTGCAAGCCAAGCCGGAAATCACTAACCCTTACTTATTGAAAGCAATTTTGTGGACGCTATCCTCTGTCCATATTAATTATGCAAACTTTTGGCTATCTGGTTTGGAATTAACGCGGGAACAAGCTGAATTGATGGGATTACCAAATCTTAAAACGGAAGATAGAGAAGCTGAAGCATTAAAATCTGCTCGCCAGATTCTGGAAATTGCAAGCAATTATAGAGTTCCAGTTATTTGCTTCGACGAATTAGACATTGTAGATATTTCTGATAGTGGCTTTACGACAGCACAGGTTGTTGCCAGTCTAGCTAAGGATTTATACAACAGTCTCAAACGTGGCGTTTTACTGCTAACAATATATCCGAATACGTGGAACGAACAAATCAAGAGTTTGCCGCAAGCCGAAGCAGTAATTGATAGATTAGTCAGTGAGCAACCCAATAGACAGCCAATTGAATTGAGATATCTAAACTCAGATGATATCGTCGCCGTTGTTCGTCAGTGGTTGCAGGAGTTCTATGAAGAAAATAAACAAATTCCTCCTCATCCTCTCTATCCATATGATGAGAATAAGCTCAGAGAATTGGGTAGGAGTAAACCTACTGTCAGGTCTGTTTTAAAGTGGTGTGCAGATAATTTTGTTGTGATTGGTCTTTATCCACCTATAAATGCTGTTGAACCATACTTCCAAAGTGAGTTAGCAAATGTTGATGCTTCTATTGATGAGCTGTTTGAAGATGAAGCAGAAATTGCTAATGCACTTTGGTTTGCCTTCTATAGCTTAATAGGAGAAACTGTAGAGGGAATAACAATTGAGGATATTCAAGAAGTTGAAGCTATTCCAGCAGACCAAGGCTTTATCGATTTCAAAATTGTCGGTAATAAAGGAAAAGTCAAGATAGGGGTCGATGTCATACAGCAACCTGGCGGTAAAGGTGTGGGAGCCGCATTGAGGCGACTCATTGAATATAGAAGGTTTGACCTCACTTGCGGTTGCTTAATTCGCTCAAGACCAATTAATCCAGGAGCAGCAGTAGCTAGAGACTATTTGAGAGTACTTTTGCAAGAAAAAGGTGGAAAGTGGGTTTTATTACAAAAGCAAGACATTAAACCTCTGTTAGCTATCTTGTTTTTACATAATAACTCTGAAGAATATGAACTGACAGAAGAAGAAGTTCTAGCTTTCATTAAGGATAAAAAAATAGCTATTACAAATCCTTTAATTCGAGAAATTCTGAGCAAACCCGCTGTTCAAAACCCTGAGAATTTAACTGATGATGAATTTCCGATAAGCATTCCTCAAAGCGTTAGCGATATTGTTGATAATATTAACCTGAACCTAGCTATATCTAGTTAGAAATGAATCAGCTTGTTTCAATTACAACAGCACTGTGTCTACCAGCCCCTGATATTGAAGCTTTAATTCAGGGGCACACAGTTGCAGCTTTATCTAGGATATTTATCCGTCCTGGGCAGCAATTTGCTCTCTCTCCAGCCGATTCTTCAGCTATTCCACTTTCAATTGAGCAATACTATCGCCCAATTTTCTTAGACATAGCTTACGGTGCAATCAGAAAGTTAAATTCTCAAGAATTGTTTGCCCAAACCAAGCAAATAAGCTTGCTTGCAGAAAAGGAAAAATTACAGCTTCCCATCCCAACATCTGAGACGGTATCAATTCAAGCTTGGGCAAGATGCGAACTTTGCCAAATTATCGATAGTACTGAATTATTAATAGCTTTATCATCGTTAACAATTTGGACAAAAGAAGCTTTACAGGAAACACTTAAGCAACGGCAAAACATCTTTCTTGCTTACTTACGCATTTATCACTTGCCTAAAGCAATTGAAATTCTAGTCAAGAGAAACAGCCAATTTGTTGCATTACCGCAGCCTATAACTGCGTCTGATGCAAACCCTGTATTAAGCGATCGCATCTTTAATCTCCGCAAACACCAACTTGAAACACGCCAGCCACCACTGCATCCAGAATTGGAAAATTTGCAGAGTGCGATCGCGTCCCTTGCCATCACCAATCCATCTGCTACAGAATTAGATCGCGATATCAAAGCATTTTTAGGTTGGAGTAGTGACCAATCTACAAATCCCGTTGATTCAGACTTAGCCTGGATTCATACAATTGCTGATGTTGGGAATTCTAGCGATGGACATGCCTTTGAAAAATTAGTCCGTAAGGGATTATTACAATTAGGCTTTACAGGTTCAGGACTAGATCCTGATTCAACTGGTGGGCCAGGTGGTATGGATTTTTACTGTGAATATCCTTATCGAATAGTAGGAGAATGCAAAGCTACAAAGTCATACAAGGTTCCTGATGGAACACCTGCACAACTTCTCAAAATAGGTATGAACCATCTGGGAAAAGTTCAGTATGACTGTTCAATTAAATTGATTGTAGCGGCTGGAGATCTGACTTTCTACGCACTTAGAACAGCTACCGAAAACTATATGAATGTCATTAGACCTGAAACCTTACAAAGACTGGTTGAAATGCAAGTACATTACAAAGGCTGTATTAATTTAATAGAACTTAAGCAGTGTTTACAAAACGATCCCTTTGGTTTAGCTGACGATAAAATTAATAATTATATTGAGAAAGTTTGTCAAAATATCAAGTTGCGATCGCACATAGTTCAAGTATTAAAAAACTATTTAGAAGCCACGAAATATGAACCTGCTGGAGTAGAAGGACTTCATGGTGCTTATGTCGGTTCTCATCCTCCGCAGTCATTAGAATCTAGTGAAATCCACGAAATTCTCCTTGAGCTTTCCTCGCCCTTAACAGGTTATGTCGGGCGAATTAAAGGAGAAAATTGGAGAGGCGATCGCTTCTATTTCCTGCGAGACTTACCAATTACCAACAGAAAGCGTACAAATTAACGCATCACAGTCTCACCGATTTCTTCAGGCGATGCCCAACGTTGCATGAGTGTACTTTTAATTATTTGTGTCGAAGAATACATGCGTCAGTTGCCAGAATTCAGCTTGGGAATTCTGTGCAACTGGTGGATGAATCTTGGTTTAAAGCCCCCGATTTCAATCGTGGATAACAACAAAAGTGTAGTAACTTTATTGAAACCCCTGATTAGACATGGGGTTATTCTGACTTCTGACTCCTGACTCCTGGCTTCTGACTCCTTCTCATAGACGTTTTTTTGATCGTTTCTCTTTACCTAGTATGAAAACTAGATAAAATCTCCTGTGAAAAAATGGGATAGACAACCTCAAATCCACAGCATGACGCTGAGCCATACGCTCACCAAATACCTGTTTTAAGGCTGTTAATTGAGCCTTGTTAAAGGTAGCTGCTGTTTGAGGAGGAATGCGGGCGAAAAACTGTCGGATGAAATGGTCAGGTTTAGCAGAATTTTTAGTGAATCTGTTGGGCAACATATTGCTTTTCCTATGACTATAAGTACGCTTTAGAACATAGGATTATGTTCATAATCCCAGCACTTTCCATCTTTCCAGGTTCTACCAGTGTGTTCACAGTCAAATTGATGTTCAAGCCAGGGAATTGATGTTGGATTGGGTGATGAGGTGTTAGATATGAAAGCCAGTGAAGACGCCAGAGAGGAAGATACAAAGGGGAATAGAATGAGGATAGAGGTTAAGAGGACACTAAAAAATCCTATCAAAAAAATAATATTACTAAGACGCCAAAAAGGATATATGCCTTTTTCAGACCGCAATCGCTGTTTTGAACGTCGTTCCAGACCTGCTAGTAATACTAGATAAAACTTTATTCCTGGTATAGGAACTGAAACTCGCACATCTAAAGGATGACGACTAAAACTCTGAGAACCAAAGGCTTTTTTGATAGCTTCCAATTGCTCCTCATTAAAGCTATCAGCTATTTCTGGGGAAAGCCTAACAAAAAGTTCTGCAAAAACAGGATCATGGTTATTGTGTAAAAGTTTCATTCTTGATGAATCGCCATTAATGTCATTACAAAAAAACTAATTTTGGGCTGCAAGAAAACTGCAAAATTTATTATTTTGGTCATTTTCCTCAGTATTAGTTTAGGAACTATAGCAATCCTATTTGAGTTGTAAACAAATTTTACAGGTCTGTTAACGGTTGACAGTCAACAGTCAGCCGCTAACACTAGTGAGGTCCCTTTCCAGTATTGGAAAGGGTTTTTTGTGTGAACAAAAACTTTTTTGGCAGAGCATCCTGATTGTCTTACTTTAGCTAATTTAAACAGTCTCTTCAAGAGTTTTCCAATAACTTAACTAAAGCTTTTAACTTATCCGTAGAATTATCTAAAGTAACATTCTTACACACAATTAAAAAGATAGTATTACTATATTCTTTTTGCGTAAGTATAATTATCATGATTAACTCAAGTAGTTCGATAAAACATCACTGGAATAGGATAATGGTAAAGTTTTGCTATCTTTTCCTTCGCTGACCTACAAAAAGGTGCTGTTAGTTTCCTGTTTTAGCACCAATCATTTTTTATGTACTTTATTGACTAAAGTTAGCCACTTAAGTATTAATAGTATCCCATTAACTTTCTAAAAATAAAAAGGACTTCGGTAGCTATACGGTTGGCTAATTTTCGGGTTGAAAGTTATTTTAATGACAGAGTTAAGAGTTCAGTTTAAATGTTCTATGAATCCGAACTCTATTGTTTAACGCGATCAAAACTCAGTGCATTTATCAGTCAACCTAAATAAATTGGTACAACAGTAACCGTGAAGTTATTTATGCGTCACAGTAATTTTGGTGTATTTGTCTCTATTATCCTGATAGCAAGTGGTAGTTCTCAACTGTTTCTCCTAAGCCCATCTTTAGCAGGAACAAAACATATGCAAAATACTTCCAATACCAAAGTTCCAGCAGATCATCTTGCATCGGGAATACTGACAAATTACCTATCGCCTAAGGAACAACAAGTCATAACTGAGATGAACTTGGTTCGCACAAATCCTAAGGCATACGTCCCTGTCTTGGAAAACTATAAACAACGCTTTCAAGGTAATCTAGTCAAAGTCTCCAATAATCTATTCCTGCAAACAAAGGAAGGACTAACAGCCGTTGATGAAGCGATTAATTTTCTCCAGTCCGTCAGTCCTGTTAGCGCTTTAAAAACATCTATGGGAATGTCTTTGGCTGCTCGAGATCAAGTCAAAGATACCGGTTTAAAAGGTTTAACAGGTCACCAAGGTAGCGATGGTAGTGACCCACCTACTCGTTTAGACCGCTATGGAAATTGGCAATCTAGTGCAGGGGAAAACATCAGCTATGGTCTGAGTACAGCGCAGGATATAGTTATGCAATTAATTATTGATGATGGAGTGCCAGATCGCGGTCATAGAACAAACATCTTTAACCCTGCGTTTAAAATCGCTGGAGTTGCTTATGGGAGTCATACCAACTACAAAACAATGTGTGTGATTGACTACGCAGATGGATATCAGGAAAAATCAGTTGCTCAATCAAGGTAATGTCACAGGAGTCAGGAGTCAGGAGTCAGGAGTCAGGAGTTAGGAGTCAGGAGTCAGGAGTCAGGAGTCAGGAGTCAGGAGTCAGGAGTCAGGAGTCAGGAGTCAGGAGTCAGGAGTCAG
>CAIVAU010000018.1 GCA_903903925.1 uncultured cyanobacterium | reverse complement strand
CTGACTCCTGACTCCTGACTCCTGACTCCTGACTCCTGACTCCTGACTCCTGACTCCTGACTCCTGACTCCTGACTCCTGACTCCTGACTCCTGACTCCTGACTTCTAACCCACTATCTCTTCCCAGCGATTTCCACTGCTAATGGCTTCTCTGGTAACTGAGTATATTCAGCAACAATTTTGCGGAATTGTTCTCCTTCGATAGTTTCTTGTTCTATTAATAAATCCACAAGGCGGTCTACCAAAGCTCGATTTTCACGAATGATACGACAGGCTTCTTGATAGCAGGAAACTGCTAGCGTCCGTACTTGATGATCAATCTTAGTTGCCATTTCTTCGGAATACTCAGAACGATTCACCCAATCTCTACCAAGAAACACGTCGCTATTCTGAGTTTCTAGAGCCACTAACCCCAACTCAGACATACCATACATAGTCACCATCTTACGGGCGAGATCTGTGACCATTTTTAGGTCACCACTGGCTCCGCCTGTAACTTCTGCTTCACCGAAAACCTCTGATTCTGATGCCTTTCCGCCTAATGCCATAGTTATATGGTCTTTCAGCCAAGCCCGAGTATAAAGACCACTGTCAATCATGTCCTCATTGAAAATCTGCTGGGAAAAACCACCAATCCCACCAGATCGGGGAATAATTGTCACTTTGTTTAAAGGGTCAGAATTTTCTAGTAGTGTAGCTAACAGAGCATGTCCTATCTCGTGATAGGCAATCAATCGCTTTTTCTTGCTATCTAAAAGTGGGTTGAGCGTTAGCCCAATTGTGAGTCGGTCAATAGCATCGTCGATTTCTATCGGCGTAATTGCCTCCTTGCGTCTACGTGCTGTAAGGATAGCCGCTTCGTTAAGGAGATTAGCTAAATCAGCCCCTGTAAAACCTGGTGTACGACGGGCGACAACTTCCAAGGAAACAGAGGGATCAATTTTTTTGTTCCGGGAATGGACTTTTAAAATTTCCAGACGACCTTTTCGGTCAGGTGCATCAACAATGACTTGTCGGTCAAACCTTCCAGGTCTAAGCAGTGCTGCATCTAGTACATCAGGGCGGTTAGTTGCAGCAATAATAATGATGCCGTTGTTACCTTCAAAACCATCCATTTCGGTCAGCAGTTGGTTGAGGGTTTGTTCCCGCTCATCGTTCCCGCCACCGATCCCCGCACCCCGTTGTCGTCCCACAGCGTCGATTTCATCAATAAATATCAAGCAGGGAGCATTTTCTTTGGCTTTTTTGAACAAGTCGCGCACACGAGATGCACCCACACCAACAAACATTTCGACAAATTCGGAACCTGAAATGCTGAAGAAGGGGACACCTGCTTCGCCAGCAATAGCTTTTGCCAGAAGAGTTTTACCAGTACCCGGAGGGCCAACTAACAGCACTCCTTTAGGAATGCGTGCGCCGACTGCGGTAAATTTTTCTGGTTGTTTAAGGAATGTAACGACTTCTTGTAGTTCTTCTTTAGCCTCTTCAATACCTGCAACATCCTCAAATTTCACTCCAGTTTTTGCTTCCATCTGAAAACGAGCTCTAGTTTTACCAAAGTTCATTGCTTGGCTAGAAGCATTAGTAGAGCGGCGTAAGAACAATAGCATTAAAGCAGCCAATGGCAAAATCCACATGAGGTTAATTAAAAGCCCAACAGCAGCCCTACTGTTAGCAGAGGAAACCTCTTCAAAATCAACTTTATTTTCTTTGAGTTTGTTAATTAACTCAGTGTTTTGCTCCAAAAGACTGACCCGTAGAGGTTGTGTATCTGGCTTTTGCCCATCTAGATAGACCTTTGCTACTTGTTCAGTTTCGTCAAGCTCTACTTTTTTGACTTCCCCCTTCTCAGTTTTTTTGATCAATTCGCCATAAGTTAAGGAGTCCCGGTCTGCTTTCTGCGCCAGCGCGGGAGTTCCCCCTAAAATTCCTGGTAACATAAGCAGACTGGCAGCCAGCGCTCCAGTCAAAGTTGCATGCTTTGTCAGTCGCTGTTTCATCAAGGTCTTTTTGCCAAAACTTTTCATAATAATTCCCTTTGTATACTGCTCTGAGCTTAGAGCGCTAGTTTGTCTGCCGATTTTTCTAGCAAGAGTGCAAATAATTGATTTCTAATCTTCTAGTGTAGCTTCTAAAAAAAACCATTCCCACGTTTCAGGAGTCAGGAGTCAGGAGTCAGGAGTCAGGAGTCAGGAGTCAGGAGTCAGGAGTTAAAAGGGCTTTATATCCAGCTTTTAGACAAAAGCGTTGTACTTCACTTACTTGCAATCTGCTGTATACTGCCTGTTACCTGCATTACTTGAAATTACTCTAAACTACACGCATTTCCGGAGGCTGTGCACACTTGGGATCATCGCATTTGTTGCTCGGCTCTATTGTAGTAACTATTGTGACAAATTTTTCCCGTTTAGGCTCTCACTCTCCTACTAGAAAAGCCATCAATGGAATGAAATTTGACATATTACGTCACAAATAGCTAAAATATTTACATAGTCGTAATGACTCCGACTTTCAATGATCTATACTTTTGTAAAAGTTTATTCAAGCTAATTAGCAGTTTGTGGATCACTATGGTAAAAATTGTTGGTATTGGTGGCAGTTTAAGACCCGATTCCTACACCCATATGGCGTTGGGTTTAGCAGCACAACGGGTGGAAGCCCTAGGTGCAGAAGTAGAAATTCTCGACTTGCGGCAAATGCAGTTGCCGTTTTGCGATGGAGGAAAGGAATATCCAGATTACCCAGATGTTCAGCGGTTGCAAGACACTGTTAGTAGTGCTGACGGGCTAATTTTGGCAACACCAGAATATCACGGTGGCGTTAGTGGTGTGCTAAAAAATGCCCTTGACTTGATGAGCTTTACACAGTTGTCCGATAAAGTAACAGGACTGATTAGCGTTTTGGGGGGACAGCCCAACAGCAACGCCCTGAATGAAATGCGACTGATTATGCGGTGGGTACATGGTTGGGTAATTCCCCAACAAATTTCCATTGGGCAAGCGTGGAAAGCCTTCAGTCCTGAAGGTAAACTACTAGATGAGAAACTCTCTCAACGGTTTGACGAATTTGCTCAAAGTTTGGTTGAAAACACTCGGAAGCTGCGGGGCATCAATTAGGGCATTGGGCATTGGGCATTGGAAATTCCCCCTGCCCCCCTGCTCCCTGCTCCCTGCTCCCTGCACCCTGCTCCCTGCCCCCTGCCCCCTGCTCCCTGCTCCCTGCTCCCTGCCCCCTGCTCCCTGCCCCCTGCTCCCTGCTCCCTGCTCCCTGCTCCCTCTTCCCTGCTCCCTGCTCCCTCTTCCCTGCTCCCTGCTCCCTGCTCCCTCTTCCCTCTTTTCTACGCAAAAATAGGCTGACTTGACTCAGAAAGCTCATTGAGAAGCAACTCAGAGGACAGATTCTCAAAATCTTTCCCAATAGAGCGGTTTCTCCCCTGCTTTTTCGCTTCATAAAGTGCTTTGTCGGCAACATTAATCAAAATTGTGGGATCAAGTTTATTCTGGGGAACTAAACTGACGACACCCTCACTGATAGTGACGTATTGATGAACAGCCGATTGAGCGTGAGCAATTCTGAGGTTTTGAACCTCATTCCGTATGGCTTCAGAGACTTTTAAGGCTCCAGCAATATGAGTATTAGGAAGAATTATGGCGAATTCTTCACCACCGTAGCGGGCTACAAGATCTCCCGGACGTCTGATTGTACGACTAATTGCGTGCGCCACCTGCTGTAAACAAAAGTCTCCGGCTAAATGACCATAAGTGTCGTTGTATCTTTTAAAATAGTCAACATCGCATAAAATTAAAGACAGAGGTAATTGTTCTCGTGCCATCCGACGCCACTCTAGGCTCAAGTGTGTGTCAAACTTCCGGCGATTGGGGATTCCTGTTAAGCTATCTAAGGTAGCGAGGCGCTCTAGCTTAGTGTTCGCCGCTTTCAGAGCAATTTCTATTTTTTTGCTCTGAAGGGAACCTAACTGGGTAGCACATGCATTGATGAGTTCGATTAATCGCTGTTCGGGTTTGAGCTTTTCTTTTTTGAAGAAAACCAAAACAGCTAATACTTGGTCATTTAGAACAACAGGAACACCTAAAGCAGTTTTGATCTCCACACCTAGGGTCATATCAGAAGGAAGAAAAAATTGGTGTTCTTCAAGTGAAACATCTTCTATCCATGTAGGCTGTTTGGATAGCCATATTTTTCCTGGGAGTCCTATACCCGGAGGAAATGTCAACTTCTCGCTAGAATGTCGGAATCTCTCTAGACTTGCTTCTGTTCCATACCAACCGTGGCTACATTCTAAAATTGTGCCTCCATCGTCAGGAATCCAGGCTTCTCCAAAATCCCAGCCTATCATCTGGCAAACTTGACGAAGGGTAACTTCTAAAGCAGAGAGAAAGTCATCACACGAGCTAATAGCTTGTGCTGTTCTCAGTAAGAAGCTGGTTTCAGCTTCAGCTCGTTGGCGTTCTTGGGTTTGCTGTTGCAACAGTACATTTTGCTGATGTAGTGAGTGGGTTTGCTGCTGTAGTTTTAGATGTAAGTTTCGGATGGTGAGTTGGCTATTGACGCGGGCTAAAACCTCTGCGACTTGAAACGGTTTGGTGATGTAGTCTATCCCACCGACTTCAAAGGCTTTGATCTGGGCGGATATGTCATGAAGAGCGCTGATAAAAATGACTGGAATCGACGATGTCTGTGGGTTAGCTTTTAGCAAAGAGCAGACTTCATAGCCATCCATTTCTGGCATCAAAATGTCCAGTAAAATCAGATCTGGTGGAGCTATCTCCACGACCTTCAAAGCCAGATTCCCGTTGATCAGCTTCCTGACTTTATATCCCTGCTCAGCGAGCATAGCTGATAAAACGCGTAAGTTGTCAGGAGAATCATCAACGATGAGAATGTCTCCAGAAAAAGTTGGTACTTGATGGTTATTCATTGGTAGAAGCGTCCGTGAGATCAAAGAGCAGATCCAGACGAAAGTTGTTGACTAAATCTCTCAGGGAATGAGCCAAATTAGCCTGAGTCTCAGGAATTTGTGCGATTATCTGTAAAATGAGTTCGTCATTGGCACGGAGCACTGCTTCGTGTAACTGCGCCACCCACTCAGGAGGCATGACTCTCAGATCATTTGGGATGAGTTTTTTTAGGCTCGTCGTCGTCAATTGAGAGGTGATTTGATTTTCATCCTGATAAACATAAGACACTCCTAAATACTCAGCCATTTTGTCAAACAACGCCGACTCTCGGAAAGGCTTACAGACGAAGTCGTCGCACCCTGCTGACAAGATTTTTGCTCGATCTTCATCAAAAGCACTGGCGGTTAGGGCAATAATTACGGTAGTCTGACCCTTGAGGGTAGCTTTAATCTGTCTGGTCGCCTCATAGCCGTCCATGACTGGCATTCGCATATCCATAAAGATGAGGTGTGGTTCCCAAGTTGACCACAAGCTAATTGCTTCAGTACCGTTAACTGCTTCCCGCACTTGAAATCCCAATGGTTCAAGCAGCTTAACCATGAGTAGGCGGTTCTCATGGAGATCCTCAACGACCAAAATGCGATAGATAGGTTGGTTAGGCTCCAGTCCAATGACCCGCTTGGTTGAAAATGAAGTTTTCTTATCAACAGGTGCAGTCTCCCTCACAAGAACGTCAAATGTAAACCTCGTTCCCCTGCCTATCTGGCTGTTAACAATGATATCTCCCCCCATCAGTCGCACAAATTCTCGACTAATAGGTAAACCCAAACCTGTTCCTTGCATGGATTGGCGACCCGTTTCAGTTTGCACAAATAGGTCAAACAAGGTGTCAATCTCATCTGGTGCAACACCAGATCCGGTATCTTCTACTTCAAAGGTGATGGGGAATTGACGAAGGAACGTGAATTCCTCTTTTTTGTAGCGATTTTTGTCAGGCTGGCGTGATTGGCAATCCCCAGTCGCCAGTCTGACCCGCAACGTGATACTGCCAGATTTCGTAAATTTGATGGCGTTTCCCAGCAGGTTAATTAAGACTTGACGCAATTTACTTTCGTCAGTTTGCACGTATTGCGGAACATCTGCTGCCCTGTGAAAGATAAGTTGTAAGCCTTTGACCGCAGCTTTGAGCGAAAGCATCAGTTCTAATTCGTCGAGGATCTGATACAGATCAAAGCAATTTTCATTGAGAGTGACCTGACCAGATTCAATTTTGGACATTGACAAAATGTCGTTAATGAGGCAAAGTAAGTGCTCACCACTGCGATTCATAATTTTTAGCTGTTCTTTTTGGTCAGAGGAGAGAGAATTGCTCCGCTCTATGACTTGGCAAAAACCGAGAATGATGTTTAGTGGCGTCCTCAACTCGTGGCTCATGTTGGACAGAAATCGACTTTTGGCAATTGATGCGGCTTGGGCTGCTGTTAGAGCCTCTTGCAAATGGACTTCGACCTGTTTGCTATCTGTAATATCTTCGACTACGCCAAGAATCTTGGTTGGTATGCCACGAGCATCTCTAGCAAATACAACTCTTCTGGCATTCAGCCAGCGCCACTGCCCATTTTTGTGCCGGAATCGATAGTCGATAGAAAGAACTTCATTGTCACTCAGATGGATTAAGCGACTGGACATGTCGTAGTACAGGTGTTGGTCGTCTGGATGTAATTGTTTCTCAAGCCATTGCGGCTCTTTTCTGTAAATTTCCTTCGGAGAATAGCCTAACATTGTCGTAGTTTGCTGATTCAGATAGAGGGTAAATTCGTTTGAGATGTCAAGCAGATATAAAATTTGAGGTATGGTATTAGCAACTTTTTGTAAAAAATATTCGCTATTGCGTAATTGTTCTTCCATCTGTTTGCGCTCGGTGATATCCCGTCCTTCGGGAATCAGTAACTTCACCTGCCCAGATTCATCTTGTATGGGACGCAGGGAGAAATCTATCGTTGCCACGGCATCACCTTTTCCCAAGATCTCCACTTCATAGCGCACAAACTCTCCTGTTGCAGCATGAGCGATCGCAGCCTTTAATCTATCCTGAGTTTGTGTTGAAATCATCCACCATCGCGATGACCAAAATGGCTTACCAATAACTTGAGAGCGACTAAGACCCGCAAACTCAAGGATCGTCTGGTTGGCTTCCAAGAGAATGCCATCGGGCTGAAGCAATCCAACGAACTGAAATGTCTGATTAAAGATGGCACGAAATCTTTCTTCACTTTCTTGGAGTGCAGCTTCTGCCCGTTGATACTCGGTAATATCATCCTGAACTGCTACATAGACCATCCCATGTTCAGGGTGTTTAAATAGTGAAGCATGTGCCCGACACCAGAAGGGTGTGCCATCTTTCTTGATATTGCGTACTTTATAGGTTGCTTCACCGTATTTCTCAATCTCACTAGTGATTTTAGCTGTTGACTGCGTTGCGTTCTCATTTTCATCTCCGTAGTTCAGCACATCCACTACTTTCCCTTTCAGTTCCCCTGGATCGTAGCCAAACATACTCTCAAATTTTGGGTTGGCATAAACTATCGTTTTATCGCTACCTCTAACCAGGCAAACTCCGCCAGCCATATTCTTCACAACGACACTTTGAAGCTCTAATTCCCTCTCCGCTCGTTTGCGAGTGGAGATATCCTGGATTTGAGCAATAAAGTACATCGGTTGATTTTGGTCATTCTGTACCAGAGACACAGAAAGCGAAATCCAAATGATATGTCCTTCTTTGTGGAAGTATCGCTTCTCCATCTGGTAGCTAGTCATCTCACCTGCTAATACTTGGCGAACATAATTGAGATCGGTCTCCAGGTCATCTGGATGAGTGATGTCCTGGAAGGTCAAGGATTTTAACTCCTGTTCTGTATAACCGATGATCTTGCACAGAGTGCGATTGACTTTCAACCAGTGTCCATCAAGTGCCACCATTGCCATCCCAATCGCAGCATAATCGAACGCACTGCGGAAGCGCTTCTCACTTTCCCGCAATGCTGCTTCTGCAAGTTGGCGAGCAGTAATATCAACGTAGGCGATCGCCACCCCATACTGTGGTAAGGGAATAGGTGCAGCCGTGACACTAATCCACGTAATCTTACCGTCTGCTTTGAGTATTCCCTTTTCAATGTTTTCAACAACTCGGTTTTCTGTTAAAGCCCTAACACTTGCAAACTCCTCTACTGGCATGAGGGTGCCGTCAGGACGAATGTAGTCCCACCCTGGAGTATTATGATGAAGTATGGTTTGATCAGGAGTTGAGATCCCCAAAATTTTCTGGCTAGCTGGATTGGCTTCAATCAGATTTCCTGCGCGATCCGTGATAGAAATACCAAGGGGTAAGATCTCAAACAAGGTTTTATATTTCCATTGGCTTTCTGTTAATGCATCCTCCACTCGCTGACGCTCAATAATTTCACGCTTCAACTCTTGGTTGGCTAGCTTTAGTTGTGCGGGGCTAGGGAGAGCAAGTGCCTTTGGCACCAGAGGTATCATCTCAAAAGCTGTATACAGTGATATTACTGCAGTAATGGCTTTTATACAGCCACTCAGCCAATAAATAGGATGCCAAAGCGTCCAAATTTCCATCAGGTGAGTGGTGCCACAAGAGGTAATAAATAGTCCAAACAACAGAAACATCCAGTTGAAGGGAAAATCTTGACGTTTCCGAACAAAATAGAGCAACGTGATGGGGATTGAAAAATAGGCAACTGCAATTAAACAGTCGGATACGATATGCAGCCCCACCAACTTTTGGTTCCAGAGGTAGCAATGACCGTGAGGAATAAACTGTTTATCAGCAAGAAGATTATTCAAAAGTTCCAGCATCAACTTATCTCTAACACAAGTTGCTAGAAACAACTGTAGCTAATTTTACTTAGAAGCATCCTCAGTACTTATACTTAAAAAAGGGTTTATACTTACATAATGGGCATTGGGCAGGGGCGAAGAGCAGTTAGGTGTAGAGAAATTACCAATTTATACCCCCTGCTCCCTGCTCCCTGCTCCCTGCTCCCTAATGATGATGATGATGATGAGCAACAGCAGACTGGGGGTTTACTGCCACAGCTTGCTCAGATAACAGTTCGGCAATATGAGAATTTGCCCACTCTGCGACCATCGCCAAAAATGTGGGATGGTCGTTGACGCAAGGCATCTGTACATAGTTTACATCAGAATGCTGTTTGAGTAGAGCATGAATGATGTGGTGTACATCTAAGAGAGTTTCGTGATTTTCTGTAGCAAAGCCAATTGGCATAAATACGATCGCTTTAGCACCTAACTGAATCAGGTTTTTCGCCGCTTGTTCAGCATTAGGCTGTGTCCATTCAATGAGGGGCGTATCGTGATTCAGCCAACCAACAGAAATCAGGGGGTAGCGGGTAATCAACTTGTCACGTACCAAGTCGTAGAGTGCTTGACTTTCGGTAATCCCAGAGGTAAATCCTTTAGCTTTGTGGGGACAACCGTGATTCATCAACACAATGCCGATTTGAGAAGGTAGGTAAGCAGCCGCTAGGTCAGCGGTGATTTTTTCCTCGACGAGATGTGCCATTAAATCAATGTAGGCAGGTTCGTTGAAGAAAGAAGGAATGTATCGTTGTCCTTTCACCCAGTGTTCATGATCATCAGCCAATTGGGATAAAGCGTTGTTGACTTGCTCAACCGCAATGCCGCTTGTGAAGATAGAATCAACAACTAGTAGCGGGTAAATAAGTAGTTTATCGAAGCCTTGGTGTTTGATTTCTGCCAAGACTTGGTTGGGGAGGAAGGGGGCGCAGAAGTTGAAGGCTTTGAACACTTGGACTCCGTTACCCCACTTTGCTTGGAGGTGCTGTTCAATACCAGCCCGTTGCTTTTCAAAGATCGCATTGTGTGGGGAAATAAAATCGTGGTGCTGGTGTCCCCATTCATGACGATCAAATAACGCCAACAGCTTTGCTAGAGGGGGATAAATCCAGGTTGGGACTGGTGCGAATTTTGCTGTCAGTAGATTTAAAGCCTGTTCGTTATAGTTAGCAAAATCTTCGTAACTTTCGACTTCGCCATAGCCCATCAGCAATACGGCTACTCGGTTTTGACTGGATAATGTTTCTTGGGTGTGTTGTAGTTTTTCTGGTGTAGCAACCACGATGAATTCCTCTATACAACGAAAGTGGAGAAGCTCAGCTATAGCCTTGTTGTTTTTCTTACTCGTAAGCTCTGATCAATTATAATCCCCTCCAGGGGGAGGGGATAACAAAAAACTTTCAAGAAAGAAGAGGGAAGAGGGAAGAGGGAAGAGGGAAGAGGGAGCAGGGAGCAGGGAAGAGGGAAGAGGGAGCAGGGAGCAGGGAGCAGGGAAGAGGGAAGAGGGAGCAGGGAGCAGGGAGTAGGGAGTAGGGAATAGGGAGTAGGGAGTAGGGAGTAGGGAGTAGGGAGTAGGGAGTAGGGAGTAGGGAGTAGGGAGTAGGGAGTAGGGAGTAGGGAATAGGGAATAGGGAATAGGGAGTAGGGAGTAGGGAATATTTAAGGAGGTGTTTCTTTCATTGATAGGTGGTGCGCCGCTTGTGGGTTACTTTCAACTCTCCCTCTAACCCACTCCATACCCCACACTTAGTACTAATTGCTACTTTTAAACTTGCAATTATTCGGATGAACTAGCAGATAGTTATTATATGTAACATTATGACAGATGCTAGCTCAAAAACCAATGAGTATAATAATTTGCCCAGGTATGCATGAACCAAGCTTAACTCAAAGCTTTGTATCGAGCTTGCTAGAACAAGTTTCCTATAGCTCAAGCAGTCCCATAGTAGAAAATATAATGATTTTTCCCAATCAAAATTTTTTGACTCTATCAGGATTTCACATTTTGCAGTTTTTATACCAACGCCTAGGAAGCTGGAATCAGGAACCAGTGATATTTATTAGCTTTAGTGCTGGTGTTGTAGGAGCAATAGTTGCTGCTTACAAGTGGAATTTGCTCGGAGGACATGTTAAAGCTTTTATTGCTATAGATGGGTGGGGTGTACCACTATGGGGAAACTTTCCGATCCATCGCATGAGCCATGATTATTTCACTCACTGGAGTTCTTCATTTCTTGGTATAGGGCAAAATAACTTTTATGCAGATCCACCTGTGAACCATTTAGACATGTGGCGATCGCCTCAAAATGTACAAGGCTGGTCTACAGACTCATCTGGTGAGAAATCACTCTTACCGCTTCGACTCACAGCGGCAGAATTTGTCTATATGCTGATAAAGCACTATGAAGAAAATTAGCTAGTTCAACGCGACAGAAATAATCAGACATTTAGAAACCAAGTATGTTTGTATGTATTGTTCCCTCCTAACTCCTAACTCCTAACTCCTAACTCCTAATGTGTAATGTTTCCCACTGAACCTAGTCCTAGTAACGGGTTTAGCACCCTACTCAAAAATCGTGGTTTCATGCTTCTGTGGATTGGGCAAGTTGTGTCCCAGCTAGCAGACAAGGTCTTCTTCGTTTTAATCATTGCCCTATTAGAGAACTACCCAACCCCTCCAGGGCTAGCACAAAACTCCAAATACTCCATCCTGATGGTGGCGTTTACACTACCAGCGATTTTATTTGGATCAGCCGCAGGGATCTTCGTTGATCGCTTTTCAAAAAAGCTAATTTTGGTTGGTTCTAATCTCACACGCGGTTTATTGATACTGTTGATTCCCTTTTTACCACGGCAGTTTTTCATCCTGTTGCTAGTGACCTTTGCCACGTCTACGATGACGCAGTTTTTCGCACCAGCAGAACAAACCGCTATTACTGTTTTGGTGCGGCGAAATAACTTGCTGGCAGCTAATGCTCTGTTTAGTAGTACAATGATGGGGTCTTTAATTGTTGGCTTTGCAGTGGGAGAGCCGATCTTGAGTTTGGCGAAAGCTGGGATCGGCGAAAAATATGGTCAGGAGACTATAGTAGGTGCATTTTACCTGCTGTCTGGTTTGAGCATACAATTGATTAACTTTAAAGAACACAAACGGACAGAAGCAACCTCATTGCTGATTAATCCTTGGGCAGAATTTAAAGAGGGGTTGACCTATCTGAGGAAAAATCGTCTGCTGTTAAATGCAATGCTGCAACTTGTCACTCTGTATTGCGTGTTTGCAGCATTAACAGTGCTGGCGATTCGATTAGCGGCTGTGTATGGCTTGAAAGAGAAACAATTCGGCTTTTTCCTAGCAGCAGCCGGAGTGGGTATGGTCCTAGGTGCAGCCATTTTAGGTCACTGGGGTGAGAAACTCCATCGTAAGCCCTTATCTTTAGTCGGCTTCTTGTTGATGGCACTGGTTTTGGGGCTATTCACTTTTACCCACAATCTGCTGCTGGCTTTAGGACTCTGTGCTGTGTTAGGTGTGGGTGCATCCTTAATTGGTGTGCCAATGCAAACTTTAATTCAACAACAAACTCCACCAACAATGCTGGGTAAGGTATTTGGTTTTCAAAATCATGCTGTTAATATTGCGCTTTCAGTCCCACTGGCAATTACTGGTCCAGTCACTGATGCTCTAGGCTTACGATCTGTACTGGTGGGAATGAGTTTTATCGTAGCTGTTGTTGGTATTTGGGCTTGGCGAAATAGCCGTCGCATGTTCCAAGGTGTGACTTAGATCGTTAGAACAAATCTCAGTATAAGTAAAGATTATCTAAGGCTAAAAAGATTGTTTGAATATTTAATGCAACTTATGAACTAAGATGTGAGAACAACTACAAAATGTAATGTAAGGATAAAGTTAGCTACTGCGTGAGGTTTAACTGTGCGATCGCATTTACCAATAAGTTCTCCAACAACCGAAAAATATACCCAGCCTCAAGTTTCTGCATCGCCAGTCCTCGTGACTCCAAGGCGTGCTTCTGGTGGTTTTGCCTTGATTGACAGTCTCAGCCGCCACGGTGTTGAACATATTTTTGGTTATCCGGGTGGTGCAATTTTACCAATTTATGACGACCTATATAAGGTAGAGGCCAATGGTGGTAGCATCAAGCACATCCTGGTAAGACACGAACAAGGTGCAGCACACGCTGCCGATGGTTATGCCCGCGCTACAGGCAAGGTAGGGGTGTGTTTTGGCACTTCGGGGCCGGGAGCAACTAATTTGGTGACTGGGATTGCCACTGCCTATATGGACTCAATCCCGATGATTATTGTCACAGGACAGGTCGGACGAGCGGTCATCGGCACAGATGCATTTCAAGAAACGGATATTTACGGGATTACACTACCGATAGTCAAGCACTCCTATGTAGTGCGTGACCCGGCTGATATGGCACGAATTGTTGCCGAAGCTTTCCATATTGCCAGCACTGGGCGTCCAGGACCAGTTTTGATTGATGTCCCCAAAGATGTTGCCTTAGAGGAATTTGACTATACACCTGTAGAACCAGGTTCAGTCAAGTTACCAGGGTATCGTCCTACAGTGAAGGGAAATCCCCGACAAATCAGTGCAGCGATCAAGTTGATTCGTGAAAGTCGCCGTCCTTTGCTTTATGTGGGTGGAGGTGCGATCGCATCAAGTGCTCACGAGGAAATTAAACAACTGGCAGAGGTTTTCAATATCCCCGTGACAACAACATTGATGGGAATTGGTGCCTTTGACGAAAATCATCCCCTCGCTTTAGGAATGCTGGGGATGCATGGTACCGCTTACGCCAACTTTGCAGTCAGTGATTGTGACTTGCTAATTTGCGTGGGTGCAAGATTTGATGACCGTGTGACTGGCAAGTTGGATGAATTCGCCAACCGCGCTAAAGTCATTCACATCGATATTGATCCAGCAGAAGTTGGTAAAAATCGCGTTCCAGATGTGCCGATAGTTGGTGATGTACGGAACGTTTTGCTTGACTTGTTGCGTCGGTGCAAGCAAACAGGGATAACGAATACACCATTACAAACCCAAGAGTGGTTGAGCCTGATCAACCGTTGGAAGGAAGAGTATCCGCTGGTAGTGCCGCAACACGTTGACAGCATCTCGCCACAGGAGGTGATTGTCGAACTTAGTCGCCAAGCACCCCACGCCTTCTACACCACAGATGTGGGTCAACACCAAATGTGGGCAGCACAATTCCTGAAAAATGGGCCCCGTCGCTGGATTTCTAGTGCTGGCTTAGGAACGATGGGCTTTGGTCTACCAGCAGCAATGGGGGCGAAGGTGGCGTTTCCGGAGGAAGAAGTGATCTGTATCAGTGGTGATGCTAGTTTCCAAATGAATTTGCAGGAGTTGGGGACTGTATCACAGTATGGGATAAATGTCAAGACTGTCATTATTAATAATGGTTGGCAAGGGATGGTGCGCCAGTGGCAACAAGCCTTCTATGGCGAGCGTTATTCCTGCTCGAATATGGAAGTCGGGATGCCAGATGTGGAGTTGTTGGCAAAGGCGTATGGGATTAAGGGGATGGTGATCCGCGATCGCGCCCAGTTAAAAGAGGCGATCGCCGAGATGTTGGCACATAACGGGCCCGTTGTCATGGATGTTAACGTGACCAAAGACGAAAATTGTTACCCAATGGTAGCCCCTGGAAAGAGCAACGCACAGATGATTGGCTTGCCACGTCAGCCCCAGAAAGCTTCCTTAGAGCCTGTCTATTGCAGCAACTGTGGTGCGAAAAATATACCAACTCACAGCTTCTGCCCTGAGTGTGGAACTAAGTTGTAACTGGGGACTGGGGATTGGTGACTGGTGACTGGGGACTGGGTAGGATCTGGCCCAATCACCAATCACCAAAGATTCCTGTAATACCTACAAGCCAAGTACACCAATACCCACCGTTCTTGACGCAAGAATAACAATAAACACGACGATACCTAGCGCTCTACGAAAATAATTAACGCCTTGAAATAATTCCAGCCACGCCCAAGTAAATAAAGAGCCAAGAGCTACTACGTCTAACCCTGTATTAACAACGCCTGTAGGAAAAATTAGTTTGAGTAGACTAGCTGCTATCCAAACAATTAAGGGTAGGTTTGGCGGCTGGGCTATGACAATTTCGCCATTGCTGTCACGGAAGATTTGATCGAATAATGTATTGTTCATGACTTTAAATTGCTACTAGTGCAAAAAATTCTTAACTTACAAAAAGTACCATTTGCATTAAAACATTCAGGTTTCTCTTTGAGCAAGCACCATTATGCTGAGATTAGAGGCGGTAAAGCGTCTTCATATATGAGTAGAGGTGTCGTTAGCTGAGTTACCAAAACCCGACATAAACATTTTTGATATCGCGTCAAGGCACCATCAACATTAACAAAGACAAATGACCACTAATCAGCCTGAATCGACAGACGCTCGCTTAAACCGACTAGAGACACTCTTTTTAAATATGGGTGAAACAGTCGTAGGACATGACAATACTATTGATGTACTGGTGGCAAATATTCAGCAGCTAACGGAAAATGTCAATAATTTAACCGAACAAACTAGCCGAAATTTCAATATTCTCGGTCAAAGAATGGATTCATTAGCCGAGCAAGCAGCCCAAGATCGCCAGCAAGCAGCCATTGAGCGCCAAGAATTCCGCAGGCAGATGGAACAGAGGGAGCTAGAAATACGCCAAATTTGGGAGTATTTACGCGATGCCCCAAGGGGGCTTGCCTCTTAAGGCTCGCAATGGCGGTAGCAGCCCCCCAGCCTAGCTCGTGCCGTTTTCCCTCGGTTTTGTACTATTTTATGTTCTTATTGATACACATTCTTCAATAGATTTTTTCTATCGAAGAAAACAACCAGCAGATGGCAATGGCAACATTGATTTGGGTAAGCTGCGTGCGGAATAGTGCCACTGTCCCCCGTAGCACTTTGTGTATCCAAAGTTATGGTCAGACGCGACACAAATCTCTCGCCATTCCTCCCGCGACTGATCCGGAGTACCGAATTTAGTAGGGGCACACTGATAACTCCCAGTTCGCCTATTTTTTCAGGAGTTAGATAAAAGGGGAGCAAAAGCGTAAAAGTAGAAATTACTATCAGTACGATGAATTAAAAGTTCACTACCCCTATCACGGAGCAGAGGGAAGCTGAAGTTCAATTCCTAATTTGTTTCCTAAATCTATAACGTTATTAGTGAAATCGGTAATCCCTGCAATTGGAGTGGCAATCATAGTACCAGCTGCCACTAAAGCGAGTAGACGCTTTTTCAGACGGGTTCCGTTACGTTGATTTTCAGACTTCTTAATTTCTTGCTCTACATCATCAATGTCAACAATGATTTCTTCTTGGATTTCTTTGGGAAATTGTGCAGCCGTTTGACGCATAGCTGTGATAATTTGCAGAAGTTCAGCAGTACTGGTACCACTGGTTTGGCTAAAGTTAGATGCTGTGATTTGAGCATTATCTTTCACTTCATTAACAAAGTTACCGATATTTGCACCTTGATTATTATTTATAAATTCAGCCATATGTTTATAATTTCCTTGATGATTATTATTGTATATATTATTAACTATCTGTAGCCGATCAGTCAATTCTCCTTGTGGCGTCTCTATATCAGCTAAGTCATGATCTTTCCTGCTGCGTTTTTGTCGTGCTTCGATAGGTTCATAACCATCCAGAAGTTGACGCAAATTAACTTTTATCCGCAGTTTACCAATGGGATATTCTGTTTCCCCCATCTCTTCTAACCCAAGTAGTTCTTGATAGTCGAGGGGTGGATGGTGAGGATAGTCGGGAACAGGAACCCACTCAGTGACTTCAGGCTTGGTGAAAGTGTTGTGAATTTTGTTGAATACATCACGGATCATTAACAAAAATGCTCGCCGTGTAGCTTCACGACCATCAATGGAGATGAAAATTTTCTTATCTTCAATATCAGCTTTGATGCAGGCAACGTTGTAGGTTTCTTTACCTTCAGCGTATCTCAGCATTACCCCACTGCGCCAGTAGATTTGATTATAAATTTTTTCGTGGGCAAGAACAATGAAGCGAGACATGATGCTTTCTGGCAAAACGCGATAGTGATATTGGAATTCTAGAGTGTTGCCTGTAAGATTCGTGTCTTTGGGTTCATCTTTGGGCAAGAGTCCAGGAATTAGAAATTTTGTTGTAGGGGAGTCGGGAAGCTGAAAGCAGAGATCAAATTTTCTCATCAGTTCAGTTAGGTAGCAGTGACGGCTTTCAGGGTAGCGCTGTACGTTAAGGATGCGGTTGAGGTCGTTGTAGGTGAGGATGCCTTTAGTTTCAGTTTTTAGTGTTTTATCGCTGAGTAAAGCATAAATACCTTTAGTAACCCAATCGGGGTTAAGGACGTTAGTGTGTTGAAGGATGGGGTGGTCGCGGAAGTAAAGTACCAAGCCCAGGCGATGTAATAGGTCGATTAGTTGTGTTTGATTGCGTCCTTCAAAAATATTTTTCTCTGTACAAATATCAGTATATCTGTCGTAAGTGATGAAATTTTCCGTCATCTTTTCCAGGTGTTCTTTAACCTCAAACCACGAAAGAGGCAGCAGATCATATACCTCCTTCATTTGTCCAACTTCGCGGGTAATAGCTTGGCGGAGTTCATTAATACCTTCGTTCTTTTCGCACGAGGTTTCGATGATAGCTTTTATATTAGGATATTTTTCGCGTAGTGCTTTACGGTTGATGTCTAACGGTTGTTCATCTTTTTTGTTTCCGACAATAATTACAGGCGACTGACCACCGAAACTTTCAATCAGTTTAAGCCAGTATTCAAGGCGGTTCTCTTCTTCACTAGTCCGACAGTTACACACCAAAAGGTAGAGACTTCGTTTGGTGAGAAAAAACTGGTGGGTGGCGTGGTAAATTTCTTGTCCCCCAAAATCCCAGACGTTAAGGCGTACATCTTTACTGTTAACATGAATACTCCAGTTAGTGACACTGAGGCCATCAGTTTTAGGCTGATTGGGGCTGAAGGTGTTATTAATCAGACGATTGACTAAAGAGGTCTTACCAACACTGCCTTGACCAACTAATAACAACTTAGCTTCGTTCAAAGGGCGAACTTCACCGCTACGAAGTTGGCGACAATAGTTAAAGATTTCTTCGATAGAACCAGGTTCTTGATCAAAGTCCGACGAACCCAGAATTTCTGGGGAAACAGGTAGAGGATTTCGCCGTAGGTCTATTTTTTGAAGATTTGGCAATTTTTCCAGATATTCTGGAATTTCGGTTATTTGGTTATTATCGAGGTAAAGCTCGGTCACATTGCTTAATTGTCCTATCGATTCTGGAATTTTGGTTATTTGGTTATTGTGGAGGAAAAGCCGGGTCAGATTGCTTAACTGTCGTATCCATTCTGGAATTTCGGTTATTTGGCTATCGTGGAGAGAAAGCCGGGTAAGATTGCTTAATTGTGCTATCGATTCTGGAATTTCGATTATTTGGTTATTACCGAGATAAAGCTCGGTCAGATTGCTTAATTGTCCTATCGATTCTGGAATTTCTGTTATTTGGTTATTATGGAGGTAAAGCTGGGTAAGATTGCTTAATTGTCCTATCGATTCTGGAATTTCTGTTATTTGGTTATTGTCGAGGTAAAGCCGGGTAAGATTGCTTAATTGTCCTATCGATTCTGGAATTTCTGTTATTTGGTTATTACCGAGGTAAAGCT
>CAIVAU010000017.1 GCA_903903925.1 uncultured cyanobacterium | reverse complement strand
TACGACAAAAGTCAGGATGACTGGTAACCAAAGATGCCTAAAATCAGGATAACTTTTGAAATATTGCATATGATAAATGTCTAGTCAGGAGTCAGGAGTCAGGAGTCAGGAGTCAGGAGTCAGGAGTTAGGAGTCAGGAGTTAGGAGTCAGGAGTCTGGAGTCAGAATTGTTAAAAAATCTGGAGATAAAAAAAGCCATTGTGAGATGTGAAGACAGATAACTCTTATCAGTTCTAACTCCTAACTCTAAGTTCATCTATATTCCAGGTATAACCACCAATGGATGAGTATTTTACTCCTTGAATGGTATTACGCACTGCCGCTAAAGACAGCCCATTGAATAGATGAATAAAAGGTAGATACTCTTGTGAGAGACGTTGTGTTTCAGCATAGATAGCTTTGCGCTTAACTTCGTCAAACTCTCTTGCACCCTGGATGTACAGATCCTCAATTTTCTTTTCCCAATCGGCAACTTCTCGTCCCTCTACCGACTGTTGTCCTTTTGGAGGTTTCTGATTGAAGACGTGAAAGTTCCCGTCTACAGACCAGAGATTGAAACCACCATGGGGCTCAATATCACCGGTAATGCCTCCATACCAACACTCCCAATCTAGGGTGTTAGAAATTTTTTCTCCAATAATATTGAAGTTCAGGAACTGTAAATCAACTGTAATGCCTATCTTGCTAAGATCCTGTTTGATCTTTGGTGTGATTGTAGGTGGAGTATTACCACTAGCAGACGCTAGCATTGTGAAGCGCACTCGATTACCATCGGCGTCAAGTAGTTGACCTTTATTGTCGTATTTGAATCCTGCCCCTAGTAATAGTTGCTTAGCTTTGTTCGGATTGTAATTATAGGTCTTGAGACCTTCTTTAGGAGAAAAATAGTAGGGACTAGGGACAGAAATTGGAGAGTCTTGCACTTCACCTAATCCCCGTAAACTATTGTTGATCATGGTTTGGCGATCAATGGCGTAGGCTATTGCCTGTCTAAAAGCAACATTGTTAAACCAGCGAGACTTAATCGGATTAATCAGCGGCTTGCCATTCCGATAACCTGTGTTGAGATTAAAAGTGATAAAACTTGTCCCAGAACTAGGGCCAGCATTTTGGATGGTAAAGTTACCCCGCTTTTCTTCATGCTTGAGCAGTTGAAAACTTAAAGGACTAACTTCTAGTAAATCTAAGCCTCCAGAGCGAAATTGGCTCAAAGCTGTATCAGGCGATTCCACAATTTGCCAGATCACACGCTCTATGTAAGGTTGCCGTTTGCCTTGTGCATCTTTACGCCAGTAGTAAGGATTGCGCCGAAATATCAAGCGTTCACTGGTTGAATAGCTCTCGATAGTGTAAGGTCCATTAACAATAATTTTCTTGGGGTCTGTACTTGTTCCCCACGTAGAGAGAAACTGTGGTTTGCCATCTACTTGATTGGTTTCCACTGCTTGGCGCAGGGCATGTTCTGGTAGGATTGCTATTCCTGCTGCAATTGATCGTAAGAAGGGAGCAAAAGGTTCTGGCAAAATAAATTCTACTCGGCGGTTGTCGAGTTTGCGGACTTTGGGAAAAGCTTTACTCACACCAATGCGGACACCATCTTGGGTATAGGTGGGAATGCGCTTGTTCATGTATATGTCATTGAAGGAGAAAACGACATCATCGGCTGTTAATGGCTTCCCATCTGACCACTTCAATCCTTTTCGCAAGGTAAACACAAACCGTAGCTTGTCTGGAGAAATTTCCCAGGATTCAGCCAAAGCTGGCTCTATTTCCTTGGTTACTGCGTTTTGAGTCGCTAATCCCTCGTAAGTAAAATCAGAAATATTGGGAGATTCTTGGATGAGAGCGTAGTTAAAAGTTTTAGGGTCACTTGGCGTAGTAACTACCAACTCAGGAACTTGAGCCGCTGCGGTTTTAAACTGACTAGGATTGCAGCCATTCAGGGCAAGCATTACCCAACAAGCTAGTAAGGCAAAAATCCAGCTACGTCGAAAAATTTTGGGAAATGTCATAATTCATAAACACTATGTTACTTTTATCACTTAATTTCAGTTTGACTGAGACTGTAACCAACCGAGAAAGTTTTGGGTCTTGTTGAAATACAGGATACCAGCATCTTGTAAAACCTCTGTAACTTCTCGCTTACCGAACTCTTTGGAATTGCTACTTAAAAATACCTTGATTTCATTAGGATATAAGCGTGCATGGTGAACTATAAACTCCAAAATTAGTTTGTCCATAATGTGGTTTTCCAGGATATTTCTATTGAAACTTTCTTGAAAAATATTAGTATTTAGTGTAATTATTTCTGCTTTGCTAATAAGTTGGTTAAAGGCTACATAAAAACGTCGTTCAATCTCATTTTTGCGCTCAAAAAAGCCAACCTTTGATTGTCTCAACAGGGTACCCAATAATTCAGCAATTTGGGAATTTTCATCTCGTTCTGCCTCGTGAATTTGGATATCCAACCTCTGGAGAAAGTCTTGGTTATATTTTTCTGCTTGCTCCAATGTTGTCAAAGCTTCTACAAAACAAATGCTTGGCGTTGCTAAGCGTAGCGATGGAGGTATATTTTGTAGTAAATTTTCTGCTTGAGAATCTTGCCCCTTAGCAATGCCCATCAAGAAATTAGTTTCAACGTAAAGTATCACCGCCTATCTTACCTAAAACTCAGTCGTTCCCTTTTCTAATAACTGTAACAATCCGATTTCTGCCATCTCTTTTGAAAAGGGTGGTGTTTTCAACTTCCAATGACGAGCTAAATCATTTATCCAAGCTTCTGTCAATGCTCTAAGGTAGAGAGAGAATATCTGTTTATTGCAGAAAGTTGGCTCGTAATGACTCAGAGCATCAGCAGTATTAAAGCAGATGATAGGTTCTGATAAATTATTGCCATCCCATGTGAAAATAAGAATATTTTTCACATCAACAAGCATGGCAAAAGGAATCAGGACTTTGGCAGCTTGTAAGTAATCAATCAGCCGCAAGATAGCATACTTTTTAGTTTTTTCTTCTTTGAAGTTGTATGGAAAACCTTTGACCTCAGCGATGAGAACAACTTGCCCATCTTTGTCTAAAGCTACAAAATCAGGACGGTCTATATCTTCTAAGTTTGTAGCTTGCATGGCTCTAACTTCCCACCAAGTTATGGCTTGTCTACTGCTTTCAACCATTGATTTATATCCTAGTTGTAAACTGTGAGTAAGTGTATTAGACGTAAGAATACATGCGTCACGACATTAATCTATGTTAACGCATCATACATATTCTAAAATTTACGACACATTAAAGGGTTACTTTAGAACTTCCGGTTCGCCCATTTTTTCAGGAGTTAGATAAAAGGGGAGCCAAAGCGTAAAGGTAGAAATTACTATCAGTAGTAGGAGTGCGATAAAATACTTTATGTACATACAGGAAATAACGGTAATATTTGCTACTCAATAATATCACTACCGAAGTAATCAAGATGCAATGGGGAGATAAGAAACTAAACAAATATTAAAGCCTATACACCACCAAGGAAGATGTCCATTAGGAGCTGAAAGAGAAAATTCTAAGTCAAGATAATTTTTCCAAATATTGTCTTCTCGCCAACCAACTACTTCACCAAAACGATTAAAAGTTTCTCTATTATACTCTCCTGACTGATTGCCTGTTTCTAAATAGATTTGCTTTTGCACACTAAAACCAAAACGCCCCGATGAATGCTCTACCCAAAGTTGGTTAATTATGGTGAGATCTTCAGGGGGAAAATTGATAATTGCTATTTAAAATAAACAGACCAACTATATCGACAACTTTATTACCTAACCCGCTCTTAAATACTTCTATATAAAGAATCACTGATAACACTACCTACGACTGAGTAATTCCGCCTTCTAATCGTTGCAATAAACCGATTTCTGCCATCTCTTGTGATGCAGGTGGTATTTCTGACTTCCAGCGATAACAAAAATCGCTTATCCATGCTTCTGTAAGTGTTGTAAGGTAAAGATTAAATATCTGTCTACTGCTGAATTTCGGCTCGTAATGACTCAGTACATCGGTAGTATTAAGACTGATAATCGGGTTTGACAGATTTTTACCGTTCCATCGAAAAATCAAAATATTTTCTAAATCAACAAACATGGCAAAAGGAATCAGACTTTTCACTGCTTGCAAGTAATCAATAAGTTGCAAAATGGCATTTTCTTTCGTCTTATTTCGATTTAGATCAAATGGAAAACCTTTAACTTCAGCTACGAGAATAACTTGCTCATCTTTGTCTAAAACTACAAAATCAGGACGGTCTATATCTTCTAAGTTTGTAGCTTGCATGGCTTTAGTATTCCACAAAGTTAAAGTTTGTTCGTTGCTGTCAAGCATTGATTCTCATCCTAACCATTGTTTAAAATATTCCACTGACTACTGCATCGCTTTAAGAGGGTGCGTTACACTACGTTAACGCACCCTATGTCATTCACTCCTTTAAGAGCAAAACCACAGCATAAGCACAAATACCTTCCTCTCTACCAACAGGACCTAATTTTTCATTGGTAGTTGCTTTAATGCCAATTTGATTTGGCTTTAATTGCAAAACGCCTGCTAACTTGTCGCGCATATTGTCAATATGGGGTTTCAATTTTGGACGTTCCGCCACGACTACCGAGTCAATATTGCCGACTTGCCAACCTTGATCCCGAATCAACTGATGTACTTGACTTAATAAAACTAAACTATCTGCCCCAGCCCATTGGGGATCGCTGGGAGGAAAATAATGTCCAATATCCCCCAAAGAAAGCGCCCCCAGCATGGCATCCATAATCGCGTGGGTGAGGACATCAGCGTCACTGTGCCCTAACAAGCCCAAAGAGTGGGGAATATTAACTCCACCTAAAATTAAAGAGCGATCGCTCACCAATCGGTGAATATCGTAGCCGTTTCCAATGCGAATGTTCATTTTTGTTGTTAGTTGTTAGTTGTCAGGAGTTAGGAGTTAGGAGTCACGCTCCTTCTCCCAAGGGGAGACGCACTCGCGTTCGGGGAAGTTAAAAGTCAGGAGTCATTTTTCTCCCCCCTCTCCCCCCTCTTCCCACACTTCCCCCTCTCTCAATTCCCCACGCTCCCAGCCTTTCCGCAAATCAGGGCGGCGTAAGCGTGTTCTTTGGATCTGTTGTTCGTAACGCCACTTGGCAATTTCTGCATGATTACCTGATAGTAGTACGTCAGGAACTTTCCAGCCGCGAAAAGCTGCGGGACGGGTGTATTGGGGATAGTCCAACAAGCCCTCCTCAAAACTTTCGACTTTTAGGGACTCGGCTTTGCCTACGGTTCCTGGTAGAAGACGCACGACACCATTTAGCAAAGCCATTGCTGGAATTTCTCCACCAGTCAGAATAAAATCACCTAAAGACACCTCACGAGTCACTAAATGCTGTACCCGCTCATCGACGCCTTCATAATGACCACAGATAACAACCAATTGGTCATAATTCGTCGCTAGATCTCGTAATAGGGGTTGATTCATCGTTTGACCCTGAGGACTCATCAAAATCACCTCCTTTCGAGGTAAAATGGGGAGTGACTCCACAGCAGCAAAGATAGGTTCTGGCTTCATCAGCATTCCTACACCACCACCATATGGTTCATCATCGACTTTTCGGTGCTTATCATTGGTGAAATCCCGTGGATTAACCAGATGCACTTGCGCGATCTGTTTGGCTAAGGCTTTACCCAAGAGCCCAGAACTCAGAACAGAGGTAAAACAATCAGGAAACAGCGTAACTATATCAAAGCGCACAGTAATTCGTATTGAAGGACACTAATCTTAAATTGGAATGTCTGGATACAAGGAAGCCTATGTTGTTTGAAACACAGATAAACTTGAACCTTGCGTATCTAAGAAGTACCAAAATTCTGATCTTCTCTTTAGGGGAACAAAAGTTTTTCTAAGTACTTAATTTATGTTTAAATATTGTCACATCTACATCTAAATTAATAAACTGACCAGGTTAACAACTGCCAAAATGCATCTAGCCAACCTCAAAAAGAGTTTATCAAGACCTGCTTACCTTCTAACTCTAAAGGTAACCTTTAGTTCTGCAAGCAATATTTTGCCAATCTGGAAAAATTGGACAGGAGAGCAGGAACAACAAAACGAGTTCGTTTGAGGAACGGCAATGGACACTAGATAAAGCTGCAGCGTCTACCACGTAAAGCGCAAGAAGTTAGAGTAGTAGCATTACCCTTGCGGGTGAATCTTTCTCCTTCTCCTTCTCCTTCGGAGACGCCATGCGAACGGAGATGCACTGGCTCACCGTTACCGCTCCCAACTTCGGGAAGTGTCCTATTAAAAAGGCGCTATAGAAATATCAGGCTACTGACAAGTGTCAAATTCGCCTGAAGTTGTTGACAGGAGAAACACAATGCAGCAGTTAAAAGCTAAATCGCTGGAAATGAGGACACCCCAAGCAACTAAAACCGCCGTTCTGGTCATCGGAGGCGCAGAAGATAAAGTTCATGGACGTGAGATCCTACGAACTTTTGTTGGTCGTGCTGGTGCAAGTAATGCCCATATAACAATTATCCCCTCTGCCTCCCGCGAACCGGGCATCATCGGTGGTCGGTATACCCGTATTTTTGAAGAAATGGGTGCTAACAAGGTTGAAATCCTGGACATTCGAGAACGGGAACAATGTGAAACCTCTAACATCAAAGCATCCCTAGAATCGTGTACAGGAGTATTTTTGACAGGAGGAGACCAATTGCGCCTTTGTGGTGTCCTCTCAGATACGCCAGCAATGGAAATTATCCGGCAACGTGTGAGATTTGGGCAACTTACCTTAGCCGGAACCAGTGCAGGGGCAGCAGTAATGGGTCATCATATGATTGCAGGGGGTGGTAGTGGCGAGTCGCCCAATCGTTCCCTGGTCGATATGGCAACGGGTTTGGGATTGATCCCAGAGGTGATTGTGGATCAACATTTTCACAATCGTAACCGCATGGGGCGTCTAATGAGCGCGATCGCATCTCATCCCGATCGCTTTGGCATTGGCATTGATGAAGATACTTGTGCCATGTTTGAGCGTGATGGCTGGCTACAAGCTATGGGTAAAGGGAGTGTGACGATTATTGATCCCACAGAGATCACTCACACCAATGAGCCTCATGTCGGGGCTACCGAACCCTTAACTCTCCATAATTTACGGCTACACATTCTCAGCCACGGAGATCGCTTCCACCTTTATCAGCGGATAGTTTTGCCCGCTGTATATCGGATCTCTAGCTGACGGAAGAGAGTAGCTAAGGTTACACTGGATTGACCGCTAGTTTTGTCAATTTCAGCAGAAAAAGTGAGAATAATAGGATGTAAGAACAAAAAACTGTTTGTCATGAACAGTTAAGCGGTCAATTCCAGTAAGAAACTAGAATTTTGGTTCCGAATCTCCATCTACCTATTCCCATGAGAATCCTCAAAATCCAGACATTACGCGGTCCAAACTATTGGAGCATTCGACGCCACAAATTGATCGTCATGCGCCTCGATTTAGAAACCCTTGCCGAGTCGCCCTCGAATGAAGTACCTGGTTTTTATGAAGGATTAGTTGAGGCTCTGCCTAGTCTGGAGGGTCACTATTGCTCCCCTGGCTGTCATGGTGGTTTTTTGATGCGGGTACGCGAGGGCACGATGATGGGTCACATCGTTGAACACGTTGCCCTAGAACTGCAAGAACTGGCTGGAATGCGCGTAGGCTTCGGTCGGACTCGTGAAACGAGTACGCCAGGTATCTACCAAGTCGCATTCGAGTATCTCAACGAAGAAGCAGGACGCTATGCAGGTAGAGCCGCAGTGCGGCTGTGCCAAAGCATTGTTGATCGCGGTCGTTATCCCAAAGCAGAACTAGAGCAAGACCTACAAGACCTAAAAGACTTATGGCGTGATGCTGCTTTAGGCCCAAGTACAGAAGGCATTGTCAAAGAAGCAGAAAAAAGAGGTATTCCCTGGATGCAACTTGGGGCACGCTTTTTGATTCAACTCGGCTACGGTGTGAACCAAAAGCGGATGCAGGCAACTATGACGGACAATACCAGCATCTTGGCAGTAGAACTCGCCTGCGATAAAGAAGCAACCAAACGCATCCTAGCTGAGGCTGGAGTCCCAGTACCTAGAGGTACAACAATTAACTTTTTGGACGATCTCGAAGAAGCTATTGAACAAGTTGGCGGTTACCCAATCGTCATTAAGCCTCTTGATGGTAATCATGGACGTGGCATCACTATCGATATCAGAACGAGAGAAGAAGCTGAAACAGCATACGATGCGGCAAGGCTTGTCTCCCGAGCAGTTATTGTTGAACGGTATTACGTTGGGCGCGACCATCGGGTACTAGTGGTGGATGGTAAGGTCGTAGCAGTGGCTGAACGGGTGCCAGCTCATGTGATTGGCGATGGCAGATCGACGATCTTTGAACTGATAGAGGAAACTAACAAAGACCCAAATCGCGGTGACGGACACGATAAGGTCCTGACAAGGATTGAACTAGACCGCACCAGCTACCAACTACTAGAAAGGCAAGGTTATACCCTCAACAGTGTGCTACCAAAAGACGAAATTTGCTATCTACGAGCCACAGCAAACTTAAGTACAGGGGGCATTGCTGTAGACCGAACAGACGAAATTCACCCAGAAAACCTTTGGCTAGCACAACGGGTAGTGAAAATTATCGGTTTGGATATCGCTGGACTTGATATCGTCACACCAGATATTAGTCGCCCCTTGCGAGAAGTAGATGGTGTGATTGTAGAAGTTAACGCTGCTCCCGGTTTCCGGATGCATATCTCCCCCAGCCAGGGTATTCCCCGCAATGTGGTGGGAGCAGTGATGGATATGCTATTCACTAATGAACAATCCAGCCGTATCCCAATCCTGAGTGTGACAGGTACCAACGGCAAAACCACTACGACTCGGCTATTAGCACACATTTTCCGGCAGACTAATAAAGTCGTTGGTTATACAACAACAGACGGTACATATATTGGTGATTTCTTGGTAGAGTCAGGAGATAATACTGGGCCCCAAAGCGCTCATCTCATCCTACAAGACCCAACTGTGGAAGTAGCTGTACTGGAAACCGCTCGTGGTGGTCTTCTCCGTTCTGGATTAGCCTTTGAAGCTGCTAATGTAGGTGTGGTGCTCAATGTTAGCGCCGATCATCTAGGAATTGGCGACATCGATACTATTGACCAATTGTCTCATCTCAAGAGTATAGTCGCAGAAGCTGTTTTTCCTGATGGCTATGCAGTACTCAACGCTGACGATGAGCGAGTAGCCGCAATGGCAGAAAAAACTAAAGCTAACATTGCTTACTTCACAATGAAATCCGAGTCGGAATTGGTGCGAAACCATATCCTAAAGGGAGGAGTTGCAGCAGTGTATGAAAATGGCTATTTGTCAATACTCAAAGGTGATTGGACGCACCGAATTGAAAGAGCAGAAAATATCCCCCTGACAATGGGTGGACGTGCACCTTTTATGATCGCCAACGCTTTAGCAGCAAGTCTAGCAGCGTTTGTACAAAATGTCTCTATTGAGCAGATTCGTGCAGGATTGAATACTTTTCGCGCCTCAGTGAGTCAAACACCGGGACGGATGAATTTATTTAATTTAGGCAATCACCACGCTTTGGTGGATTATGCTCATAATCCAGCCAGCTATGAAGCATTAGGCTCTTTTGTCCGCAATTGGACGACAGGTGACCGGATTGGGGTCGTGGGGGGACCTGGCGATCGCCGTGATCAAGACTTTATCATGTTGGGCAAACTGGCAGCAGAGATTTTTGACTACATCATTATCAAAGAAGATGATGACACCCGAGGACGTCCTCGGGGTTCAGCTGCTGATTTGATTACTCAAGGTATTAAGCAAGTCAACACCAACTGCCATTACGAAACTATTCTCCAAGAAACAGAAGCAATTAACAAAGGCTTGGACATTGCCCCAGATAATAGTCTAGTCGTCATCTTGCCAGAAAGTGTCAGCCGCGCTATCAAGCTAATTAAGGCGCGAGGCACAGTTAAGGAAGAGCTACAGCAGCAAAATACCAACACAACTCCCATCGACTCCCAACTTAACGTTAAATCCTCTCTAGCTAACAAACTTTAATAGTTGTTTGTTAGTTGTTGTTTGTCAAACATTACGACTAACTACTAAACCACTAACCACTAATTACTGTTTTTCTTCTTCCGAATTCGTGTCGTCACTGGGATTTTTGAATTCCTCCTTAAAACCCCGTAGGGTTTTACCTAGTGTGCTGCCCAATTCCGGAATTTTTTTGGGTCCAAAAATGAGAATTGCGACTATAGAAATTACAGCCACTTCTGGCCATCCCATTCCAAACATAAGCTTCTCCTTAAAAAAATCCTTTCTTAAATCATAAAACCCCCAAGGCGGAACCCCTCTGATTCTTTATTTCCTACTCCCTTCTTTTGTAATTGGCAACCCTAACCAATTGCTTAGTTCATTAGCAAGCCATTCGAGTTCGGGTTCCGAGTGAATAACACCATCAGAACCTCCAAGTTGGTACTTCTGCACTCCTGCCCAAATGACGAGTTGGGGTGGAACCTCAACTGTTTTACCATCAGAGTTTGTCGTAAAGGTCTTGGGAAAGTAGACCAACTTTGTGATCTCCTTTCTTGGCGCTGGAGCCACACGATTGAATGTCCATCCCCATAACTCCCAAGTGAAAGCAATTTGTTGACAATTTAAGTATAATCGGATACTTCTAAACGAAGAAGATAAAACCCAAGACACCATTTGAATACCAGCACCCCAAAAGGGAAGCGAGAACAAGATAAAGGGGATATTGGCAGGAAAAGGTATAAACAGAGCACTGATTGTCCAGAAAAAGATAAATGAATTCCAACCAACTGCAAACAAAACCAAGAAGGTCATTGATGGCTGATAACCAATCGGCGGGATCAGAATTAAGAGAGAATGCTCATTTTGAGTAAGTTTAATTTTGCTACCAAAGGGTTGACTGACAGCTAAAGGAGCAATGTCTCTTTCTTCTGGATGTGCTAAAACTTTCAGTGCAATAGATGCAGAAATAAAACGTCGTTCTAGATTGGGTTGTGTCATCTCCTTCAACCAAGAAGTCAAGGCTTGACTAAGATTTACAGACCGCTCAAATTGAATCCGAAAGTCCTTTTGTGGTAAATCAGCTGGATGAATACCACATGCCAAGTAAATTAATGTTGCGCCTATACTGTAGAGATCAGAAGCAGGAACTGTGCGTCCACCAAACTGCTCTGGTGGCATATAGCCGTAAGTTCCCACCACAGTCATCGTTCCTCCTTCATCAGCTACAATAGTTTGTACCGAGCCAAAATCTACCAAGTACAGCTGACCTACACTATTGCCAGAGCGATTACTCAACAAAATATTGCTAGGCTTAATATCGCGGTGGATAATGGGAGACTGTCGCTCATGTAAATAGATCAGAATTTCCAAGAGTGATTTGGCTATATCTTTTACCTCCGCTTCCGTAAAAGTACGCCCAGATTTTAAGTGTTGCTCTAGAGTTTGTGCGGGAATATAGGTCTGTACCAGAGCAAATCCTCTGACGACAGGTGAATTTACCTCAAAATAGTCTAGGTAACTAGGAATAGAAGGATGTGATAAAGATTTTAAGGTTTCGGCTTCACGCTCGAACAGCTTAAGATCATCCCATTCAAAGTCGCTGCAAAAAGACAGTAACTTAATAACCACAAATTCACCAGTCAATAAATCGCGAGCTAACAGCGTCCGCCGCCCAGCTTTTTTTCCCAACTGCTGTTGTACTTCATAGCGCTCACCTAATACTTGACTATTCATTATGATTACTTATGACTGTAAGTTGAAAACTGGAGCAATGGCTAATAGGAATTAGTCTCTTGAAAATAAAATATAGCGTTATTTTTGACAATCCCTCCTGCTCCCTGCTCCCTGCTCCCTGCTCCCTGCTCCCTGCTCCCTGCTCCCTGCTCCCTGCTCCCTACTCCCTGCTCCCTGCTCCCTGCTCCCCTGCTCCCTGCTCCCTGCTCCCTGCTCCCTATCTTTGATTCTATGACTTCCCTACTTTGGCCTTACATTACTCCTGGTATTCCAGATGAATTGTTCGATCGCTTACCAGGAATTCCTCTCAGCAAACGGGAAATTCGATTGCTATTGATTGCTCAGATGCGGCTCTTACCCAATTCAGTATTATGGGATATTGGTGCGGGGACGGGAACAATTCCGGTAGAAGTAGGGTTGTTGTGTCCAAGTGCGCGGATTATTGCTGTTGAACGGGATGAAGAAGTAGCCAGCCTCATCCGGCGAAACTGCGATCGCTTTGAAGTGAAGAATGTCGAAGTCATTGAAGGTAGCGCTCCTGAGTGCCTGCATGAAATCAAAGATGCCCCCCACCGCGTCTGCATAGAGGGAGGACGCCCGATGAAAGAAATTTTGCAAGCCGTGTGGCATTCTTTGCTACCATCAGGGCGAGTTGTCGCCACATCTGCTAACCTAGAAGGTCTGTATACTATTTCCCAAAGCTTTGCCTCTTTACAAGCAAGAAATGTCGAAGTCGTACAATCGGCGGTTAACCGCTTAGAAACACGCGGTTTTTCTCAAACCTTTACTGCTGTCGATCCCATTTTTATTCTTAGTGGTGAGAAACTAGACTAGATCTGGATTACGAATGATGAATGCTCAATTCTCACAAATTCATAATTCATAATTCATAATTCATAATTCATAATTTTGTCTATGCCTTGGTCTCGGATTCTGAGTGGAATTATTGCGATCGCCCTTGCTCTGAGTGCAACTGTCTTAGGGGGTTGGTATTTTACCATTTTGTTTGCAGCAATTATCTTTTTAGGACAGAAAGAGTATTTTAATCTGGTAAAAGCTAAAGGTATGGCTCCCGCTGCCAAAACTACCATGTTTGTTAGCCAAGTCCTGTTAGTAATTTGTACCTTGGATGGTAGTTTAGCTGATGCCGTCATGCCAGTAGCGGGCACTTTTATTTGTTTTTATCTACTGTTTCAGCCGAAAATGGCCACTATCGCTGATATTTCCGCTTCAATACTAGGACTATTTTATACTGGATATTTACCTAGCTACTGGGTGCGGTTACGAGCGCTTGAGAGTAACGGAATTGACAATCTACCTTTTGGTGCTTATTGGCCCAAAAACTGGTCAGATATTTTACAAAAACGAGATTTTAATTCTGTACCTCAAGGTCTAAAAGCAACCTTACTCACTTTCCTATGTATTTGGGCAGCTGATATTGGTGCCTACATTATTGGCAAATTCTTTGGCAAAACCCCTCTGTCGGAAATTAGCCCGAAAAAAACTGTAGAAGGTGCAATTTTTGGTGTTGTCGCTAGCGTTGTTGTAGCTGTAGTTGGAGCTTACTACATTGACTTGTCTAGAAACCCTTTAACTGGTGTGGCTTTGGGTTTGCTAATTGGCATTGCTAGTATTTTGGGTGACCTGACTGAGTCCATGCTCAAGCGCGATGCAGGTGTCAAAGATTCTGGGCAGTTGATCCCCGGTCATGGAGGTATCCTTGACCGTACGGATAGTTATATTTTCACTGCTTCCTTGGTTTACTATTTCGTGACGCTCTTGTTTCCACTGCTAACAGAGATTGGTTAGTTGTTAGTTGTTAGTTCTCGCTTTTAACGCCTAAATATTTTGTCGTAGGAGTGATGATAATCACTGTGCTGTCAAAAGCAGTGATGTATTTTGGTTAGTAAACCGTAAGCCTCCCACTGTATTTGGTACTCCACATCAGTGGTAGTTGAAAGGTGCTGTAATGATCATGACATATGACTCCCCAATCAACCCATCGGTCGATTAGGGAGTCATATAGTTAACGCATTGCTGCACCTCTTTCAGGCGGGAGAGGAGAAAGCTATGAAAGAGGAGGAACCCCTCGCTATTGATGTGACTCAAGTGGATTCACGCAGCAAGATTCTCCACCGACCACCCTTGCTAACAAGTCATAAGGCTGGTTGGGAGAATCTGGGTCTAGAATATCACCTGCAGCCACCTTATGAAAGCCCTGAACATTATGCAAGACACTATACAGTGGTGATTCGCATGAAACACCAGTTGGGGTTGGAGAGATGGCTAGGTGAACGCCACAAGTCTGAAAACTGTATACCCGGTGATGTCGCTTTGATCCCACCCTATGTGATTCATCGGGCAGCTACGAGCCAAGAGTCAGAGTTTATTGCTTTGACTTTAGACGCTGACATGGTCTCAAACATTGCCTATGAAGCAGTTAATCCAGACTTAGTCGAAATTATACCACACTTTTCTAAATATGATCCGCTCATTTATCAAATTGGGCTTGCGCTCAAGACCGCGCTTCAATTAGATGGGTTAGGTAGTCGCCTTTATGCTGAGTCATTGAGAACAGCTTTGTCTGCTCATCTGTTGCAACATTACTCTGCGCCAAAACACATTATTCAAGAATATCGGGGAGGTCTTCCCAAATATAAGCTGCAACGGGTAGTTGAGTTTATCATCGACCATCTGTCTGAAGATTTATTACTGGGAGCAATGGCTCAGGAGGTTGGCATGAGCCAGTACCACTTTGCCCGCTTATTCAAGCAGTCAACCGGGCTTTCTCCTTACCAGTATGTCATTCACTGTCGGGTCGAGCGTGCTAAGATGTTACTCTTGCAGAGTAAACTTAAAATTTCTGAAATCGCCTCGCTAGTAGGTTTCGCTGACCAAAGCCAATTTACACGCCACTTCAAACGTCTGCTGGGAGTCACACCGACAGAAATTCGCAAGTAGTAGCAATAATATTCCAAAAAAGCAAGAATCCACTATACAGCAGTAATCAATGTCTTCTATCTTAAGATATAGATTTAAGGTCCCGATTGATCTCGACTAGTGGTATTTTGCTCTAGCAGATCCCCTGAAAAAACAGGGTTGAATTTTATCACTTTGAATTTAGGGTTGTGAGGGGGAATTCAAGCATAGGCGAAAGCTCTAACCCTGATTCCAACAGAAATGTTTGCTGAGGAGTCCTGAAGAGAGAATTTTACCACTATGTCCTTTTCCTTTTCCTGTCTTTTACAAGGATAGTTTATGAACAGTAGTAGCGAGCTTTTCACTACAAGTTCTTATGCCTCTCTCATTAGTATAACCCCAGAAGTCCGAGGGCAGCTTGTTGACATCCTTAACCAAACGCTTGCAACCACAGTAGATTTGAAGACTCAGGTTAAACAGGCGCAATGGAATGTTACAGGTATAAACTCATATCATTTATATGAACTTTTTGATGAAATTGGCACAGAGTTAGAATTGTACATTGACCTACTTGCCGAACGAGTCACAACCCTTGGAGGCTTAGCAATAGGAACCGTTCGGACTGCGGGAAGACAGACAATTTTACCTGAATACCCGCTCCACATAATAGAGAGTAAAGACCATGTAGTCTCTCTTGCAGAGCGTTTAGCAATCTATGGCACTATGCTGTGGGAGAATATTGACCGTACCTCTGTACTGGGAGATTCAGATACAGCTTACCTTTACGCGGAAATTTCTCTGGTAATCGACAAGCGTCTATGGTTTTTGGACGCACTAATCATGAAATCAAATCTTGAGATCAATCATCAGGTAGGGTGTCGGAATTGATCGCGAGAGGGACAGAGGGGAGAGAGGGGAGTAATATTCTTTACCTCCTACATCTCCTACACCTCCTACACTTCCCCCATTGCCTCCGCTTCTTATATAATTAGAAATAAAGAATTGGCAAGTTGAGTTTTTTATTTTTAATCATTAGGGGTTGACGTTAATCTGCCCGCGACACTCCAGCCTTCCTGGGATCAAAGTTAACTCTTGGATATTTTCTGCGACCAGTTGGATTTGTGTCAGATGGAGCTCTTGATAAACGGCATGTTCAGCTTTAGTGCCGTTTTTAGTATATTCGTAACTATCCTGATCTTGTTTGAACTTCTGGAGCTTGAATTTTTTTCTGGCATTCAACCACTCTATTTATGGGTACTGACAAGCAAAGAAACAAGTTTTAACTGTAGCATTAGTGGTTCATAACCAAAAAATGTAAATATTATTTATTGATTAAAGTTAAACAAGCATTAAATGATTTACACATGGAGGCGCGATTACAAAAAATTCTTGCTCAATTGGGTATTGCTTCACGTCGTCAAGCTGAAGAAATGATTAGGCTGGGGCGTGTGCGGATTAATGGTGTGTTGGCGCATTTGGGTCAAAAAGTCGATCCCCACAAAGATCAAATCACAGTTGATGGTCAGCCCGTATCCATCGCGCAGCGCCCAGCTTTAATATATCTTTTACTGCATAAACCACCGGGAGTTGTTTCCACTTGCGATGACCCCCAAGGAAGACCGACTGTCCTAGATCTACTTCCAAAAGAATTACGCTTGGATCAAGGTATTTATCCAGTAGGGCGTTTAGATGCAGACTCTACAGGAGCATTATTACTGACAAACGATGGAGACCTAACTTTTGGGCTAACCCATCCACGCCACAATGTTCCTAAGACGTATCAAGTTTTGGTAAAAGGACATCCTTCTGAAGCAGCGCTGCAAATGTGGCGTCAGGGTGTGGTAATAGAGGGTAGAAAAACACGACCAGCGCAAGTGAAAATCATAAAAAGGTTTACTTCTTCAAGCTGTTTAGAAATAATTTTACTGGAGGGAAGAAATCGCCAGATTCGCCGTGTCGCCGAAGTTTTGGGATACGTAGTGATCAAGCTGCATCGTACCGCAATAGGTCCAATTCAATTACAAGTTCCCAGAGGGGGCTATTTACCTGAAGGTGACTATCGTCACCTAAGGGAGAGTGAAATTCGCTTTTTACGAAAGCAAATCAAACAGATTCAGTTTAGAAACTCAGCTATGTAAGGAGTGTAACAAAACATGATGTGGCAAATTCAGAAGGATAAGCCTGAGCCAACTCCTTCTTTAGAGCAACAACGATCTGAAAAATTAGTAGAAATGGGTGCTCAACTTTGGACCTCTCGCTTAGAACAGGGTTTATCCCTAGAAGAAATGGTGATAGCAACCAACATCCCCCGGCGATTACTACAGGCAATTGAAGAAGGTAATTTAAAAGAACTGCCAGAACCAATCTATGTTCAGGGTCTGATTCGGCAATTCGCTGACGCACTAGGTTTTAATGGAGCAGAATTTTCCACGGGCTTTCCCATTGGCTCAAATCGGGTAAACCTCACCCCTGGTTGGAGAAATTCGTCATTAGGTCAATTACGTCCCTTTCATCTTTATGTACTTTACATATTTTTAATTGTCTGCTCTGTCAGTGGCTTGTCTCAGTTATTGAATAGTGCGACTTGGCAAGTAAGTAGTGGTCAAAGCCAGCAATTGCAGCAAAGAGCATCTTTATTACAATCAAAAGCAATACAAAAGCCAAAAGCCCAAGACCTTCAACTTGACAAATACATCCTTGACAGTGCCGAAGATACCCAGAAGGTTCAGATTGGTGTCACCTTAAAAGAAAAGTCTTGGATTCGGGTGGTGGCTGACGGTACAATCCAGTATGAAGGTGAGCTACCAGAAGGAACTCACCGGATTTGGAAAGCTCAAGAACAATTGACAGTAAAAGCTCGCAATGCTGGTGGCGTCTTAGTAAGTGTCAATAAGAAGCAAGCCAAGCAAATGGGAGAACCAGGGAAAGTGAAAGAAGTCACGATCGCCGCTAATACGAACCCTTAAGAGGGAGCAGGGAGCAGGGAGCAGGGGGCAGGGAGCAGGGGGCAGGGAGCAGGGGGCAGGGAGCAGGGAGCAGGGAGCAGGGAGCAGGGAGCAGGGGAGCTAATGCCCCCTGCCCAATGCCCTCACTTTTGTTGAGGAGAACGACCATAAAGTGTGGTAAGGTCCTTCAGGCGATCGCTCAATTCCTTGGTCAAAGCATCTGCTTGATAGCGCCAACCCCAGTTGCCTGCAGCAATACTGGGAAAATTCATCCGCGCCTGAGTATCTAATCCCAGAATATCTTGCAGCGGAAAGATTGCCTGATTAGCGACAGAGCTCAAAGCCAGGCGGATAAAATCCCAGTGGATACCTTCGGGACTGATACAACCCAAATAAAGCAAAACGCGTTGCTTTTCGTAGTCGGACGCTTGATTGAACCAGCCTAAAGTGGTGTCATTGTCATGTGTCCCAGTGTAAACAATGAAATTGCGCTCATAATTGAAGGGTAAAAACGGATTAGCAGCATCAGAATTGAAGGCAAACTGCAAAATTTTCATTCCAGGAAATTCAAACTTGTCTCGCAAAGCCTCTACTTCAGGTGTAATGTCTCCTAAATCCTCTGCCATCACGGGTAGTTTTCCTAGTTGCTGCTTGATCGCCTCAAACAACTGTTCACCAGGGGCTTTAATCCACTCTCCATGGACGGCTGTTTGTTCGCCTTTTTTCACAGCCCAGTAAGTTTCAAACCCACGGAAGTGATCAATGCGGATCACATCTATATAATCCAGCATTGCTTCAAAGCGCCCAATCCACCACTTAAAGTCTTGATCCTGCAATTGCTTCCAATTATAAACAGGGTTTCCCCACAATTGACCAGTGGCACTAAAGTAATCTGGTGGGACTCCCGCCATCAGTGCTGCTTCCCCTGTCTCTTCATCTAGGCAAAAGCTGTGGGGATTTGACCAAACGTCGGCACTATCGTGAGCTACGTAGATGGGAATATCGCCAATAATTTGAATACCGCTCATATTGGCATAGGTCTTGATTTGCGACCATTGGCGGAAAAACTCAAATTGGACGAATTTGTGATAGAAAATCTCATTTGTCAGATCTCGCCGTGCCTGGTCAATTGCTTCCGGTTCGCGCTTAGCAAATTTTGGCTCCCAGAGATACCAGCTTATACCGCCATGAACTTCTTTCAGCGCCATAAATAGGGAAAAATCATCTAGCCAATAGGCTTTGCTGTCACAAAAACCATCAAATTCAGTTTTCTCTAAAGGTGTGGCATTAGCTTTAAAGTTCTCGCAGGCTTTTTTTAGCAAGGGCAATTTGGTTTGCACCACGAGATCAAAATCCACCTTTTCAGTCGGAAATGCTGGCAAATGAGCGTAGTCTTCATCAGCTAGCAAACCCTGCTCCTGCAGTTTTTCCGGGCTAATTAACAGAGGATTTCCAGCCATGGCTGAAAACGAAGAATAAGGAGAATTGCCAAACCCAGTTGGACCTAAAGGTAGGACTTGCCAGTATTGCTGAGAACTCTCTCTGAGAAAATCAATGAAGCGATAGGCTGCTAAGCCTAAATCCCCGATACCAAATCGACTGGGAAAGGAGGTGGGATGCAGTAAAACACCGCTTGATCTTGGAAAAGGCATAAATAGTTTCAACTATAGGAGGAAACAATGCAATCGAATTTATCATAGAACAGGAACGAGAAGTGTTAGTGGTTAGTAGTTAGTAGTTAGTTGGGTAGTTATTCTGCTAACTACTCACTACGAATCATTTACAAATGACTATGAGTTATCGGAATCCTGTTCCTACAGTTGATATCATCATTGAATTGGTTGATCGTCCTCATCGACCAATAGTGTTAATTGAGCGACATAATCTACCTTTAGGTTGGGCTATTCCTGGTGGTTTTGTGGATTATGGGGAATCTGTGGAGGTGGCGGCGCGGCGTGAAGCTTTGGAAGAAACGGGTTTGCGAGTGGAGTTGCTTGAACAATTCCAAGTATATTCTGATCCCAATCGTGATCCACGTCAGCACACTCTTAGCATTGTGTTTTTAGCAATAGCAACGGGTGAACCACTCGCTGGGGACGATGCTAAAGGTATAGGAATTTTTGAGTCTTGGCATCTGCCTAGTAAATTATGTTTTGACCACGATCAGATTTTGCGAGATTATTGGCGGTATCGGCATTATGGGATACGTCCCCGGTTGAATTAATTGGACCATAAAGCCGATGGGCTTTTCGGCCCACCCCACAGAATTAAAGGAGAGACACGTGAGTAGAAAGGTTATTCGTACGGAGAGGGCACCTGCACCAGTGGGACCGTATAATCAAGCGATCGCCGCATCTGGTCAAATGATTTTCGTGGCTGGACAAATTCCGCTTAACCCCAGCACGGGGGTGATTGTTGGTGAAGGAGATGTGACGAAGCAGACAGAACAAGTCATGGCGAATCTAGAAGCGATTCTCAAAGAAGCCGGGGCGATGTTTCAGGATGTCGTGAAAACATCAGTGTTCTTGGCAAATATGAATGATTTTGCTGCGATGAATTTGGTTTATGCGAGATATTTCCCTGAAGATACAGCCCCTGCACGTGCGTGTGTTGAGGTATCTCGTCTACCTAAAGATGTGTTGGTGGAAATTGATTGTATCGCGGTACTTTGAACTACAAAAGCTACGAACCGAGACAAAAAGGAATTGACATGACAGAAGCTAGAAACGTACTAAACGGAGAACTAGAGCCTTGCTGCACAAATCCTATGACTGGTTACTACCGCGATGGATTCTGTCGTACAGGTGGTCAGGATTTTGGGTCGCACGTTGTTTGCGCCCAAGTGACAGCAGAATTCCTTGAGTTCACGAAATCCCAGGGGAACGACCTCAGCACTCCTGTCCCGGAATTTAATTTTCCTGGTTTGAAACCTGGCGATCGCTGGTGTTTGTGTGCTTCTCGCTGGAAAGAAGCTCTCGATGCTGGTTTTGCCCCACCTGTTGTCCTCTCAGCAACCCATCCTAGAGCTTTAGAAGTCGTTTCTCTAGACGAACTGAAAAGACACGCCCTCACAGAAATTTAAGGCAGAAGCCCACCAGTTTCAATCCGGTTCGGGGAAGGGGAAATTCTAATATTTCCCCTTTTGCCTCACGGGCGATCGCCACAGGTGAGGGGAAGCTTATTGTTTTCTTTACTTTATTTTAACTGTTCTCTATTAGAATTCTCACCATATTAAGCCTAAATAACGTTATCACCAAGTACAAATATGTTGAGCAATACAAACATGATTATGAGAGGCTTAAAAGTAGTGAGCCATACAATTATGGGCTGGGAGATGCCCATAATTAATCATGACCGCTATATATTTGAGCAGAAAATTATTCCTTATTTTGTCAATCATGAAGAATTTGCGAAAGTGCTATTTGTCGGATGTGGTTCTTACACAAAGCACTATGAAAAATGGTTTAGACAAAAAGAATATTGGACAATTGATCTCAATCCAATGAAAAAAATCTATGGAGCTAAAAAGCACATCATTGGCTCCATGAGTGATTTAAATCTTCATTTTAAAGAAAATTATTTTGACGTCATCATCTGCAATGGAGTTTTTGGGTGGGGATTGAATGACAAGAAAGATGTTGAAGAAGCATTTGCCGGATGCTTTCTTTGCTTACGCAACAATGGTGTACTAATCATCGGGTGGGATGATGTCCCAGAAAGAAAACCTTTTCCGTTGGAAACTTGTGAAAGCTTGAGTCAATTCCAACCATACTTTTTTCCACCTTTATCAACTACACAGTATGTGAATTTGGAGGATGAAACAGACAAACACAAATATAATTTTTATGTGAAATCAGTTTAGCAATGCACAAGTAACAGGGCAGTTACTGTCAGTTAATGCAGCTTACTCCCGAACCGCCTTTTAGATTACCTATCTAATTAACCGCAGAGGCGCAGAGGACACAGAGATCTGATTTAGAGAGATTTATGCAAATCAGCCAAGCTAGTAAAGTCTAACTAAGATACGTTTGCCTCCTCACAATTTGTGTACTTGGTTTCCATTAGGATGTCCGAAAATACTAGAATTTTTCGACTCTCTGTGTTCTCTGCGCCTCTGTGGTTCAATAAATTACTTTTCAACCGCCAACAACACAATAATATTCCCTACTTCCCTCAAGTGCATCTACTTTGTCTCCATCCAATTCTCCCCTGCACGTACATCTACGACCAATGGCACACTTAACGATACAGCACTTTCCATCACAGACTTAATTTGCAGCTGTAATTCTTCCCATTCATTCCGGGGAACTTCCAATACCAATTCATCGTGAACTTGCAACAACAAACGCGCCTGGTAACTTTGCAAAACCTTATGCAGCCGTACCATAGCAATTTTGATAATATCGGCACTAGAACCTTGAATTGGTGCATTAGCAGCAGATCGTAGTAAACCCGCATCGTAAGCACCTAAATTCTTTAACTTACTCAGGTCAATATCTTCTGGGTTGCTGTCTTTAAGATTTCTAATTGGGTTACTTGTAAAATTAAAATATCGACGACGACCAAGAATAGTTTCAACATATCCTTGAGCGATCGCCTGCTTTTTAACTCCCTCTAAATACTCAAAAAGTTTAACATAGCGTTGGTTAAATCGCTTGATAAACTCGTTAGCGTTAACTTTATCTACACCTGTTGAACGCGAAAATCTCAGAGAACCCATGCCATAAATCACACCAAAATTAATAGTCTTCGCCAACCGACGTTCGTCTGATGTCACATCTTCCTTCTCAAAAATCAGCCTCGCCGTAACAGTGTGAATATCCTCATTTTTCTGGTACGCTTCAACTAAAACTGGTTCTTGACTCAAATGAGCCAAAATCCGCAACTCGATTTGTGAGTAATCAGCAGCGACCATCAACCAACCTGGTTCTGGCAAAAATGCTTGCCGAATTTTGCGGCTAAAAGCAGTCCGAATGGGAATATTTTGCAAATTTGGATTAGAAGAAGATAACCTACCAGTGGATGTCACCGTTTGGTTAAAATCGGTGTGTATCCGCTGCGTATCTTGACGCACCAATTCTGGTAATGCATCAACATAGGTTGACTTCAATTTAGATAGAGTGCGATACTCAATAATGGCATCAACTATACCTGTTGTATCAACTTCTTGCAGCCTTTCTAGTGTTCCTGCGTCTGTAGAATAACCCGTTTGGATTTTACGGGAGTACTTAACACTTAACCCCAATTTTTCAAATAAGATCTGGCTCAATTGTTTAGGAGAACCCAAATTAAACTTTTCTCCTGCAATTTCATAAACCTGCTGTTCAAACTTAGCTAACTCGGTTTCTAAATGCTGCGAAAGTTCTTGCAAATAACCTGTATTTATCCGGACGCCTGTATATTCCATCTGGGCTAAAACAGGTTCTAGCGGCTGTTCTACTTCCAGCAGTAACTTGTACAAAACTGGAATTTGTTGTAGTTCCTCACGTAGTTTTGGTACAAGTTGAAATGCCGTGTAGACATCCATCCCACAGTAATTGGCGACAGCGGGAATGTCTAAGTCGGCGATGGTTTTGCCTTTAGGAACTAACTCAGTATAACTTTGCGCTGTTAGACCCAAGTAACGCTGAGATAAGCTACTTAAATTATGATTATTACCTTCTGGATTCAAGATGTAACTTGCTAGCATTGGGTCAAACACGACTCCTGCAAGCTTAATTCCTTGACAACGCAGAACCAAGCGGTCAAACTTGGCATTTTGGAAAACCTTAGGATATTCACTACTTTCTAGAATTGGGCGTAGTAGTTGTAGTGCCACCTCCAAATTCAAATTATCTCCGATTTTATGTCCGAGGGGAATATAAGCAACTTCCTCTGGTTTCGTTCCCCAGCAACAGCCTATTCCCACTAAAGCAGCATCTCGTGGTTCTAAATCGGTCGTTTCAGTGTCCCAAGCAACGGGGATTTCTGGGTTGGTGAATTTTTGCAGTTGGTTCACCAAATCAGTGAGTTTTGTTTCTGTGTTAATGATGCGTGGTTCAATCATCGAAGCTGGTTGCTGTTGAGATTCTGCTGTTTCTGCAGCGGAGAAAAACCACAAATCATTATCTTCTCTACTCATTGATGCCGCTGTTTCGGCTTCTTGATTTGGATCAACTTTACCCCCAAACTGTTGTTGGAGTTCGTTGATTTTGCCTAGAAAAAACTTGAATTCTAGCTTTTCTAAATTGGGTATGAGGGTGCTGGTGTCGAAGCCTGTTAATTTACAATCTTCTAAATCAACTTCTAGCGGGACATCAAGTACTAAATTTGCCAAGTAGCGAGACTTTTCGGCGTCTTGTTTCCCAGCCTCAAGTTTTTTCTGAGTTGCTACTTTAATTTCGCCCAAGTTAGCATAGATTTTCTCAAGAGAACCGTAGGAGTTTAGCAGCTGCACCGCTGTTTTTTCTCCAATTCCTCTGACACCAGGAATATTGTCTGATTTATCGCCGCAAAGGGCTTTGTAATCCACAACTTGGGAGGGGGAAATACCTAGCTTTTCTTTAACTTGTTCTGGTCCAAACTCGGTGACGGTGGTTGTGGAGGAACGCTTCAGCGCGTCTTGACTCAAGTACAGAACACTAATTTCTTTTTCTAGGTCGATGAGTTGAAATAAATCGCGATCGCCCGTGACAATTTTGACTTTATACCCAGCAGCCGTAGCTTTTTGTGCTAAGGTTGCCAACACATCGTCTGCTTCATAACCTGGGGCGGTAAAAATTTTTAAATTTAAGGCGGAGAGTAACTCGTGCAGATTTTTTAAGTCGGGAACAAAGTCTTCTGGTGTTTCAGGACGGTCAGCTTTGTAGGTGTCGTCAGCTTCATGACGAAAGGTTGGTAAACCCAAATCAAAGGCGATCGCCATTGCTTGTGGCTGTTGGGTTGTCATCACCTCTAGCAGGGACTTAAGAAAGCCAAAACACACGCTGGTAGGAGTCCCTGTCTTTGTCCTCAGTCCACCGTCTCGTCCTTTAGCAAAGGCGTAGTACGAACGAAAAGCAAGGGAGTGTCCATCCACTAGGATGAATGTGGGATGTGTTGCCGATAAGAGATCACTTGCCAACTGGTTTAAAGGTGTTTTTTGGGACATCATAAACCTATTTTAGCTATTCCGCCGTAAGCCTCCCACCAATTGCTCCCTTCAAACCCTACATGCTTTTTTTGCTGTTGACTTTTGACTTTTGACTTCCCGTAGGGTGGTCAGTATACCAACTGCACCTACTCCCAATAGGGCGATCGCTGTTCTTGGTTCTGGTACTTTTGTTGTCAAGTTATTTCTAGCAAGGATTTCAACGGACGCATAATTAATTTCCACGCCTATGTCTATTGATTAGTTAGCTTTTTGTTGCACAATAATCAAATTGTTACCAACCATTTATGTACAAAGTGTCTACCACTCAATTAGTATCAGATGGAATTGAGGGTGCTTCTCACATTCAACTGCTGGTAGTAGATATCGATGGTACGATCGCAGGGGAATCTAACACCTTAAGCCCAGCCGTCAAGCAAGCAATTGTTGCGGCGCAAGCACAGGGAGTGCATGTGGCGATCGCGACTGGTCGGATGTATTGCTCAGCCTTGCGTTTCCATCAAGAAATTGGCTCTAGCCTACCACTAGTAGCCTATCAGGGAGCATGGATTCAAGACCCAGCCACCGAAAAAATTCACCGCCATTTGACCGTTTCCAAAGAAATGGCACATCAACTATTAGACTATTTTGAACAACCTGAATTGCGATCGCTTTTATCTGTTCACTTTTATATCAATGATCAGCTTTACGTTCGGGAATTAACGAAAGAAACTGAGATTTACGCCCAACGTTCTAGCATTACCCCTATTCCCGTAGGCGACTTACGCGAAGTCTTGGGTGAACCGACAAAAGTCCTAGCTTTATGTGACGATACAGATGTTATTGACCGACTACTAGGGAGTTTGCGCCGCCAATACACTCCGTCTGAACTTTATCTCACAAAATCTGTTGCTACCTTCTTTGAAGCGACTAACCCTTTTGTGAATAAAGGAGTTGGGGTGCGTTACTTAGCCGAGGAACTGTTGGGATTGCAACCGATGAATGTCATGACCATTGGCGATAACTTCAACGATTCCGAAATGATTGAATACGCTGGTATTGGTGTAGCTATGGGCAACGCACCAGTAGAAATTCAAGCGATCGCCCAGTGGGTCGCCCCTAATGTTGAGCAAGATGGAGCCGCAGTTGCAATTGAGAGGTTTTTGCTTAGTAAAAATTGTTAGTGGTTAATGGTTATTCGTTTTTTTCATAACTAACGACTAGCCGCAAACCACCAACCAATAGAAAAAATCAGAAAGGACACCGACGACTGGCCGTGTTTCGTCTCGGTGTCCTTGCTGGTTCGCTCCTCACACACCTGCAAATATATAGTAAGCAACTTTACTAGTCAATAGCTATTACAAAACTTTTTATCAAGAATTTTAAAGACCTTGAGTTCCCCATTTTCATGCTTGGCAATGAAACAAGTTTCACCACTAAGAATGAAATAACGTTTCTCTCGCCACACCCCACACCCCATTCTTTACAATTCCATTACAGCAGAAATACCCAGTTTTTCTTCCAGCAAGAACCTTAATACAGACTGAGTTGCCATAACCAGTCCAAGTCTCGCTTGGGCTAGTTCGGGTGATGTAGTTTTCACTTCACCAAAAATGCGGCAATGGCTCCAGAAGCTTTCAAAAGCTTGACTCAGGGTCAACGCTGCTGTTTCCCATTTAACTGAGCCATGACACTCAAATTGGTCTACCACTCGTACTAACTCAGCAATTAGACGACCAGACGCTGGGTGAGTTAGGCGAATTCTATCACCATCGAGCCAAGGAATTGATGGGGAGTAGGGATTAGAGGAGTGTAAACTTTCGTTATAGTTTTCCTGTTGACCTTCCTGCCAAAGTTTGATCAATCCTTCTTGGTGTGCAAGCCGCAGCAGTGAGTAACACCTTGCATGGGCATATTGAGCAGTGAAGAGAGTGTGGGGGGTGTGGGGAGTGTGGGGAGAAATTTCCTCCCCTGCCCCCGTGCTCCAGAGCTCCCCTACCACTCCTGGATATCCAAAAGCAATATCTTGTAACCAAGCAGCTAACAGGGGATGAGTCAATTCCAAATGAATCCAACCAGGGGAAACTATTTGAACATGGAAATCGTTGCTACATGTTGCCGAAAAATGAGAGCCAATGTCACTGGCAATCTCCATAGCTGAAACATTCTCATATTTTGAGATCTGTAGAGCTACACCAGATATATACAAGATCCGATCAAAATCTCTACCTTTATGTAGAGGAATATTTTCCTCTCTTATGGGCCTTATTTTTTGATACTCAGTAAAAACACTGAGTGATTCTATCAGGTAACTAGATACTAGCTGCCTAATAGCTCTGTATCTGCTAGAAGGTAGTTTTTTATGCACGCAACGCTTGTATAGTAACGCCTTGAGCAAACAAAGGAATTTTATTACATCTGTCTAAAGAGGTATTTTCTTGCAACAGAGGAAAAATGAGAATTGTGCAAATTTTTTTTGAAACCGAGTAAATTTTACTACCATCATTGTACAGTAAGAAGTATAACAAAAGAGTAGAGCTTCATTCTCTACGCTTTCGATGGCTGGCACTGTTAGGTGTTAAGCCTGACTTGCCAACGCAAAGACACTCCTTGCACCTTATTTATTGACGTCTTTGTCTTCAGCCGAACGCTCTTTGTTACCTATGCAATCTCCATCCTCCTTTTCTGAGGCCTCACGTCCTTTTTTGACTTGGCAACGGATTCTTGATTGGGCTCAAGAACACTACCGCTGCCGCACCTTTAGCAAAGATGAACGCATTCCAGCTAGACCTGGATTGCTATATTTGGTGCAAAGGGGTGCGATCCGCATGGTGGGAACCGCCCAGGTGAGTGCCACCGCCAGTCAGCTGACGTCCCGACGCATAAACAGAACCCCAGAAGAAGCTTTCTTAGGTTTTGTTGGTGCAGGACAGCCGTTTGAAATTGTTGCTCAGTCACCTTTCACACTCCAGGCTTATGCCCATGTTGACCAAACTGCGGTGCTCTGGATGTACTGGCACGACTTGGATAACTGGCCACACTTCCGCCGTGAAGTTATGGATGCCTTTAGGTATCAGCACCAGCGCAAACTATTGTGGCTGAGTGCCTTAGGACAACGGCGCACAATTGACCGACTCTTAGGATTCCTCACATTATTGATTGAGGAGTATGGAGAGCCGTCAATGAGCGAAACCGATCCAGACGTAATTCGCGGTTACTGTCTACCCTTCCCACTGACCCATGCCCAAATTGGCAGTGCGATCGGCTCAACGCGAGTTACCGTCACCCGCTTGATGGGCAAGTTGCGTCAACGAGGCTTAATCCTAACTCAGGGGGATAATCTTATTTGCTTGCCAGCAGAATCGATTAATCGAGTCTAAGCTTTGGCGCAGTGTTAGTAGGTGTCAGCGAATTTTGACAAACCCAGCTTGGGCGATCATTTCCTGTCCTTGCTCCGTCAGCAGTAAGCTGGCGTAAGCATCACCTGCTTGCTGCTCGTTTTGACCATTCTGTTTGACCACCACAAACAGATTGCGTGTAATTGGGTACTTTCCTGATTGGAAAGCCTCAATGTTCAATTTGTTTCGTTTACCAGGACATTCATTCGGGAGGACAAATGGTTCTTGGTAAGGAGCAACATATTGCCGAGGCAGCGCCGTGCCGGGGTTCTCCCCGTTGAGGCGACTGCCGTCTTGTGTTCGCCCCAACGGCAAGGGCTTGATTGAACATTGAGGAACAACCTCTGGGGCAGAAGCGTAATAAATACCACCTGGACTACCAGCCAGTTTTTTAAGCGCTTGGGTGGTTGTGGAAACATATTCTACATTGGGCCCAAAAGCTTGGCCACCCAAGATGTCTTGGACAAATAGTTCGACGGTCCCGCCATCGGTGACGCGTCGAGTGTAAGCCTTGATTGAAATATTGGGACCACCTAACTGGCTCCAATTTGTTGCCTTACCAGTGTAAATTGACCGCAGCTGATCGATGGTTAGTCCAGGAATATTAAGACCAGGATTAACTGCTACTGCCAACCCATCAATTGCTACAGAAATCTGTTTAAGAGTGAAGCCACGTTGCTGAGCATGTTTTAGTTCCTGGTCAAGAATCGGTCGGGAAGACTGGGCAAATGCCAGTTGCCCGTCAATTAACGACTGTATTCCAGTACCAGAACCGGGATTGCCACCACTGGGTTCAACATAACGCAGCCGAAATTCTGGTCGTACTGCTTGAATTGCTGGATCAACGATCAGTCGAATCGGTGCCCAAGACGTACTGCCTCCGTAGTTAAATAATCCTGTAGGAACATTTTGTACAGAGGCAAAAGTCTTACCGCTAGATTCTCCTGGTGAAGCTTGAGGCAAATTTGCAGTACTTGGAGAATCAGTGGGGTGGGAACTATTTATTTGATTAAAGTTAAGAGGAGACTTTTTGGTAAACCACCAAAAGCCGCACGCTATTAGCCCAACTGTAATGACCAGAGATAAAATCAGAACTGGTGTTTCGTTTTTTTGTGACATTGTTTAGTTGTTAGTTGTTAGTGGGCATTGGGCATTGGAAGACTGATAATTCTCTCTGCTCCCTGCTAAGAACTCCCCATTTAGCGAATTCTGACAAATCCAGCTTTAGAGATGAGTTCCTGACCTTGACCAGTCAGTAACAAGTTGGCATAGGCCTCTCCTGCTTGCTGATCGCTTTGACTATTTTGCTTAACAATCACAAATAACTGCCTAGTAATAGGATATTCACCACTTTTAAAAGCATCAGCATTCAATTCGTTACGTCGCTGTGGACATTCTCGAAGCGGGACGAAAGGCGGTTTGTAAGGCGGAACCAGTTGATCCGATTTACGCCCTATTGGTAAAGGCTTAACAGCGCATTGTCCGACGACTTCAGTCGCTGAGGCGTAATAAATACCCCCCCTATTGTTCCCAACTTCTCTCAAAGATTGAGTAGTGGTAGGGATAAATTTTACAGTTGCCCCAAACTTTTCCTTTCCTAAGATGTTCTCGACAAAAAATTCTACGGTACCTCCTTCCTCTTGGCGGCGAGAGTAGGGTATAATTGGGAGATTAGGACCACCTATCTGTTGCCAATTAGTAATCTTGCTGGTGTAAATGTCTTTGATTTGGGGGATAGTTAAACCAGAAATGTTTAGATTGGGGTTGACTGCGATCGCAATTCCATCTATCGCTACTGGAATTTCTTTCAAAGCAAAGCCCTCTTGCTTTGCCTGTTGGTATTCCCCTGGTTCCACTGAACGAGACGACTGGGAAAAAGCAAGCTGGCCGTTTAACAGCATCTTGATTCCACTACCAGAACCAGGAGCCCCCGATGTAGGATCTGTGTAGCGTAACTGAAATCGAGGTAAGTCATTTTGAATCACTGGATCAGCGACTTTACGGATAGGTGCCCAAGTCGTGCTACCTCCGTAACTAAATAGTCCAGAGGGAACATTTGGCACAGAGGTAAAAGTGCTGCCATTTTGTTGAGATTCATTGTTGATAAAAGAACCTACTTTAATACCAGAACCTTTAGTCAACCACCAAAATATACCTCCTCCCAGCCCTAATGTGATTACCAGGGCTAACACCAAAACTGCTGTCTCATTTTTTTGCGACATAGCTGCTTTTTAGTTTTTTATGATAGCTCTTGTTGGGTGAGCATCTTGCTTACCCTATAAGCAAATCACAATTTTTGGTCGTGTGATTTTGTCAATTTTTCTCCCCTGTACCTATTGTGACACTGGCACGAAGTCATACCCAGTACCAGAGCGAGATGAGTTTCTCCGAATAATTTGCACCAGTTGGACTTGGGAATTGCGATCGCCAGATGGCAAAAACCGAACCGTTCCAGAAGCGCCCGTAATGGAAAAATTAGGCGAGGCAATCACTTGTTGTACGCCAGATCGGCTTGGATTTTTTTCAATAGCAGTTAATAACACTCGTGTAGCATCATATGCCATAGCAGTTCGCCAGTTGACATCAGCACCCCATAACTGTCGAGACTTGTAAGGAAAGCCTGACGATTTGTTACCCTCAATATGCCAAGGAACTGCCAAAACCATTCCCACAGATTGTTCACGTCCAACTTCTAAAGTTTTAGGCGTGTAAACATCATCTCCGCCTAGCAAAGCTAGCCGCTTCTGGTTAATCTCAACAACTTGCAGCGCTTTGTCCAAAGTTTCCGTATTTGGAGCTAACATCAAAACTTCTGCGCCTTGTTTCGTAGCTTGTTCTACACTTTTAGCCGCACTGAAATCCGACTTGGACAAGTCAAATTCGCTTGAAAGCTGTCCCCCTTCAAGCGATACAGATGCTACAAATTCAGATTTGAGTGACTGGCTATAGTTACTTTGAGAGTTGAAAAAAACCGCGATATTTTTTTTCTGCAACTTTTTCACCATGTAATCAGCTAAAGCCCTCGCTGCCGTAAAATCACTGGGAACTGTGCGAAAAATATAGCGGCTAAAGTTGGAAATTTTAACAGAAGTGCTGATCGGAGAAATCGCCACAAGTTGTCCGTTTGTATATACAGTGCCAGCGGCTAAGGTAGCATCACTAGCACCGGGACCAACTACACCTAATACTTCCTGATTATCGACTAAGATTTGAGCAATTTCCTTGGCTATTTCTGGATTATCTTCGTCATTAGCTATCCCTACTTTCAAGGGGATTCCCTGAATTCCACCAGACTGATTGATTTCATTTTGAGCTTGAGCAATCCCACGTAAAATTTCTAAAGAAGTATTTGGATCGTTACTAATTGGTAATGATGCAGCTATGGTATAACTTTTTCCTGTGCCTATGCGGGCATTATTTAGAAATATCAGCACATATGGATCGTTACGTTTCAGTTTTAGGGCTGCTTCCAGACGAGTGATTGCTTTTTTGTAATGACGATCAGCGATCGCCTTTACACCCTCTTGTTCAAGAGGCAAAACTTCTCCCAAAGCTAAAATTTTTTCACCAAAACTGATACGGTCTGAAGCTTCCTGATTCAGGAGATTTTTTAATTTTGCCCCAGAACTCATAGCAAACCACCAAAATCCTCCGCCGATCAATCCTAATGTAATTAATAAGGCTAAGATGAAAACAGTAGTCTCATTTTTTTGGGACATCGGGGGTTTTTCTCTCCCTATTTTAAGTTAAAGTAGCAAAGATAATAATTTGTAAATAAGACGAAATAGAGATGTAAGCGCGATAGCAATCAATCCAGATGCAAAAGGTAAAACTGTCCATTGCGTGACCGAGTGCAAAAAGGGGACAAATAATACAATTGCAAAACTAATTGCTGAAATAATGACTAGATCCCACTTTTCAATCCAACGTCTTGTTTGGGCAAAAATGAGTATTCCCAAAATCAGGGCTGAAGCAGCTAGGGTAATTATTGGGGATTTTAGTAAACTGAGGAGGGCGATCGCAATCAATCCACCTTCAAACCCGCTAAACGCCGCCCCACCCAGTATTTCTAACAGAGAAAATGGCTGTCTACTAGATCCAAGTTGCTGCTTTTGAGGTTGTGGCTGAAGAGGGGTGATTGTTGTGGAGGGTATAGGCACATTTCGTGAATCAAGGGCATCCAGAACCTCTTGGGCTGACTGAAAGCGTTGATTTGCTGCTGATAAAAGCATTTTGTCTAAGACCTCAGCAAGGCGAGGGCTAACACTCACTTGCATTCGCCATTTCCACTGATTGTTATAAACATCAAAGAGCTCAGTTATTGGTTCGCCTGTTAATAACATGACAGCAGTCACAGCCAAAGCGTATAAGTCCGTAGATGGAAACACTTGACCTCCAGCCATTTGCTCTGGCGGAGCAAATCCCATAGAATAAATTCCAGTGGAAGTCGCTGCGCCAATGGGGGCGTTAGTGACCTGCTTGACTGCACCAAAATCTAGTAGGAAGATTTTACCATCACGACGACGCATGATATTGGAAGGTTTAATATCTCTGTGAATAATGCCTTTGCTGTGAACAAACCTGAGGATCTTGAGAATTTCCTGGAGTACCTCTAGAACTTCAGGTTCAGAAAACTTGCCTTTTTGAGCTAATTCTTCCTCTAGATTTTGTCCATCAATGTATTCCAGTACCAGATAAAAAAACTGGTCTTCGTGTCCTGGATGCAAACTGGGAACAGGTAGAGGGAAGTAAGCATACAAGTTAGGAATTTGCTCGTTCTTATTGCCTAGTTCCTCTAAAGCTACTGCTTCTCGTTCAAACAAGTCTTGCGCCAGTTGCATTTGAGTGGGACTTAAGTTTCCGGCGGGTAGAAATTGCTTCACGACGCAATGGCGCATTCCGGGAGTATAGCGATCGCGTGCCAAAAATGCGGCACCAAAGCCGCCCCGCCCTAGCACCTTTGTCGGTAAATAGCGTCCGACTAAAATCAGCGGCATACCACAAGTTGTACAGTACTTTTGCTGGATCGTGCGCAGAGTTGCGATATCATCTAAATCCGGAAAATTGTTTTGCGGACGGGGGCAGTGTGGACGAGTGCAGTAAACTTCCATGATTAGTCATTAGTCATTAGTCATCAGAGTCAGGCGTTTCTGCATCCAATGGACTGATCGCAATGCTCTTATGGGACGACTTTAACATATCTAGATTCCATCCGGGGGTGGCAAACTGGGGCAAAATCTCTCGACTGAACGCTTCTGCTGCCTTAGATTTGTAGCGATTGGGATTGAAAATCAACCAGAGCGTTCGCTTAACAACGACACCTTCAATTGTGGCACAGTGTAACACCCCCATTTGTAACTCTTTAGCAATGGCTGAGGTGGAGACAAAGGCAGCCCCCAAACCAGATTGGACAGCATTTTTAATGGCTTCGATGGAATTCAATTCCATTTCAACTTTAAACCGCCTTGTATCTATTTCAGAACGTGTTAGCACCTGGTCAATCACCTTGCGGATAGTTGATTGGGAGTCAAGGGCAATAAATTGTAGTTTGTATAAGTCGTCTCTGTGGATCATGTCTAATTTCGCGAAGGGATGGAAGACAGGTATAATTAGTGCCAGTTCATCCTCAGCGTAAGGAATAATTTCCAAAGTTTCTACTAGTTCACCAGGAATCTCACCACCGATAATTGCTAGGTCTACCTGTCCATTAGCTACACTCCAAGCAGTCCGCCGAGTGGAGTGGACGTGCAGTTGCACCGCTACATCCGGATATTTTTGTCGGAAAATGCCAATCATTCTAGGTAAAAGATAGGTGCCAGTGGTTTGAGATGCACCTACAATCAAAGTACCGCCTTGGAGATTTTGTAGATCCTCAATAGCACGGCAGGTTTCCTGACACAGACTGAGGATTTTCTCTCCGTAGCTTAGGAGTAAATGTCCAGCCTCAGTTAATTGTGCGCGGCGTCCTCCACGGTCAAATAAGGGGACATCCAGTTGCCGTTCTAGGTTTTGCACTTGCAGGCTAACGGCAGGTTGGGAGACGTAAAGGCTATCAGCAGCACGCTTGAAGCTCCCTTCAGCAGCGATCGCTTTGAGAATACGTAACTGATCTAAAGTGAAAGGAAGGTCAGACATAAGGCTAAACCCACAAACAAAAAAGGAGCAACTCAGCAATTCATAGCTTCCAATCTGGAAGTGATTTATTGCATCTAAAAAAAATGAGGCTTTACAAGTTAAAAGACAGTACCATAACATCTTGACTCAAGTCTCAGAAGTGAATACTTTGTGGTATTGATTGTACTGAGTTAAGTTTTCTTCAAATTACTTCATTTGTGTATGCTCATTCCGGCTTGGTTGACTAAGAGTCATTTTGTCATGCTGGGACTACAATTATGTTTCGTTTTTGCTCACAGTGGAGGCGCCGCCCTTCGTCCCTGGGCAGAAAAATACCTCGGCGCACGACTTTATCGCATTATTTTCGCCTTGACCAACCTGCCGTTGGCTATAATCTTAGTCATCCACTTTTTTAACCACCGCTATGATGGATTGCAACTTTGGCAAGTACAAAACGTGCCAGGAGTGCAGGCATTGGTTTGGATGCTGTCAGCGATTTCATTTTTGTTTTTGTATCCTGCTACATTCAATCTACTAGAGATTGCTGCTATCCAACAGCCCCAAGTCCACCTCTACGAAACTGGAATTATTCGGATTACCCGCCATCCGCAGATGGTCGGACAAGTCATTTGGTGTATTGCCCACACCCTCTGGCTGGGTACGAGTTTTACCCTAGTCACCTCTATAGGGTTGGTATTGCATCATCTATTTGGGGTTTGGCATGGCGATCGCCGCTTGAGCTACCGCTACGGTGAAGCTTTCACCCTGATCAAGCAACGTACCTCCATCATTCCTTTTTTGGCGATTCTCGACGGTCGTCAATCTTTTAAATGGCAAGAATTTATCCGCCCTGCTTATTTTGGGGTGGTCATTTTTGTGCTACTACTTTGGTGGTCTCATCCACTGTTGCTTCAGGCAACTAATAGGATAGAATTGTGAGCAATATGCCAAAAACCCTTCAAGATGTATCAGAGGTCTTTAAAATCTCTTACTATCTCTCGATTCTTTAACAATTATGACGGATGCATTCTGACGTTGCTAGATTTCCGTGTCAACTGTCCTAAATTGATGATTTCAGCTTATCTATTGCGACAAAATCGATGTAGGATCAATTCAAATATCTGTCAGTGGGAGTAGACTCAGCCGATTGAAAATTTGATTTAATTAAGAAATTAAAAGGCAAAAACTCTTTTTTTAGGTCACAGTCCTAGCTCTGGGTTATTTTTTTTAGCAAAAGGCAAACATATTTGGTAGTTGCGCTTCTGTGGTTGAACTTGGGAATAAATCGCAGTTAGAGAAATTTCTCGAACCAGCAACGGCAATCAGGAGTCGAAAATCCAGCCAAGCCACGTGAGTATCGCGCTGGCTTTTTTGTCATCGCCATAATCTACGCTGATATTTTCACAGACTCACTGATACCCAACGCCCAACAGAGTGTTAGCACAGCAGTAGGACAAAATCGCTGACTCTAGATCTTGGCTTGTTTAGAAAACCCTATAGTTTTAAGAGGCATCATGGTGTTGTCGGTTAATGATCGAACATTTACTCAAGAAGTTTTAGAATCTCAAATTCCTGTTTTAGTGAATTTTGAAGCACCTTGGTGTGGCTTATGTCACATCATCAAGCCTTTATTATTGCAATTTAAAGTTCAGTGTGGTGAGCAAATTAAGTTAGTTGGAATTAATGCCGATCAGAACTTCAAATTATCTACCACTTATCGTCTGAAATCACTGCCAACTTTACTCTTGATCGAAAATGGTATAGTCCGGCAGCGCTTGGAAGGCTTTCGCGGTAGAGAAGATTTATTATTGGCTTTAGAAGAAATCAAACTCAGCTATACCAACTGCCCTAGAAGTTACAAGATTCCGCAAACAGCAGACTTGGGGCGCTGATTAAGAGGAGTGTGGGAAGGGTGGGAAGGGTGGGAAGGGTGGGGAGTGTAGAGAAATTTTTTATGAATAATCATGCTTAGATTCTCTCCCACACACCCCTCTCCCCACACCTCCTACACCTCCCACACCTCCCACACTCCTCTCCCCCCAATGCCCAAATCTAAAACCATAGTTAATTACCCCACTCAATTCCCTGTGAGTGGGGTACTTTATGCTAAAGGGTGTGTGTCACAATTATTAACAGTTCCGACAAATTAGTCAAAAATTCTAAAAGTAGGCGTCAGTGATGGAAGCAATCTATCAGTATGCCTGGCTGATTCCGGTGTTACCCCTTTTTGGAGCAATGCTGGTCGGTCTAGGGTTAATCTCGTTCAATCAGGTGATAAACCGTTGGCGACAGCTCAACGCGGCATTGATTATCTCCCTGATGGGAGCTGCAATGGGTCTGTCGTTGGCATTGCTGTGGAGTCAAATTCAAGGACACGCGCCTTATAGCCATACATTAGAGTGGGCAGCAGCAGGCAGTTTTCATCTGAGCTTGGGCTACACTGTTGACCACCTGACAGCCCTGATGTTGGTGATTGTGACGACGGTAGCCTTCCTTGTCATGGTCTATACCGATGGCTACATGGCTCATGATCCAGGCTATGTCAGGTTCTACGCTTATCTGAGCCTGTTTGGCTCCTCAATGTTGGGTCTAGTGGTCAGTCCCAATATCGTACAGATTTATATTTTCTGGGAACTGGTCGGGATGTGTTCGTACTTGCTGGTCGGCTTTTGGTACGATCGCAAGTCGGCAGCAGATGCAGCACAAAAAGCATTTGTCACCAATCGCGTGGGCGATTTTGGTCTGCTATTGGGCATTCTTGGGCTTTTCTGGGCGACAGGAAGCTTTGAGTTTGATGTCATTGGCGATCGCCTGACGGAACTTGTCAGCACAGGTTCCATCAGCAATACTCTCGCCGTTGTGTTTGCGATTCTTGTCTTCTTGGGTCCGGTTGCCAAATCAGCCCAATTCCCGCTGCACGTCTGGTTACCGGATGCAATGGAAGGGCCTACGCCCATCTCCGCCCTAATCCATGCAGCAACAATGGTGGCAGCAGGTGTCTTCCTGATTGCCCGCATGTACCCAGTCTTTGAACACATTCCAGCAGCAATGAATGTGATTGCCTATACTGGGGCATTCACCGCCTTTCTCGGCGCAAGCATTGCCATTACTCAAAACGACATTAAAAAAGGCTTAGCATACTCCACCATTTCCCAACTCGGTTACATGGTGATGGCAATGGGAGTGGGTGCTTACAGTGCTGGACTTTTCCACCTGATGACCCACGCCTACTTTAAGGCGATGCTGTTCCTCGGTTCTGGTTCGGTCATTCATGGTATGGAAGCAGTTGTTGGTCATGACCCCGCCTTGGCGCAAGATATGCGGTTCATGGGGGCACTGCGGAAGTATATGCCAGTAACAGCAATGACCTTCTTGATTGGTTGCTTAGCAATTTCTGGTATTCCGCCTTTTGCTGGTTTCTGGTCAAAGGATGAAATTCTGGGGAAGGCTTTTGAGGCTAATCCATTCCTGTGGGGTGTGGGCTGGCTGACCGCTGGAATTACCGCTTTTTATATGTTCCGGATGTACTTCACCACCTTTGAAGGTCAATTCCGGGGCAATAAAAAGGAAATGTGGCAACGACTCAAGTCACCAGAAGGGATGGGATTTGTAGCAGGTTTTGAAAGTGTTCCCGCTTTTGGGCCTGGTGCGATGACAAAGGGAGAACTGGAAGCAACTTTAGAAGACCATCATGACGACCACGGTCACGATCATGGTCATGGTCACAGTGAATATCCTCACGAGTCGCCATGGACGATGACTCTGCCATTGTTAGTGTTGGCAATTCCTTCAATGTTAATTGGTTTAGTGGGAACTCCCTATGCCAACTACTTTGAGGAGTTCATCTTCTCGCCCAATGAAACCCTTGAGGAAGTGGTTGAGGGAGCCAGTCTTTTTAACCCGAACGAATTTTACATTATGGCGGGGGGTTCAGTTGGTATTTCCTTGATTGGGATTACCTTGGCTTCACTGATGTATTTGTGGGGCAAGATTAACCCAGTGGCGATCGCAGCCAAAATCAAACCGCTTTACCAGTTATCCCTCAACAAGTGGTACTTTGATGACATCTATGATCGTGTCTTCGTTATGGGCTCGCGTCGTCTAGCAAGACAAGTCATGGAAGTTGACTTCCGCGTTGTTGATGGCGCTGTTAACCTCACAGGCTTTTTCACTTTGATCAGTGGCGAAGGTCTGAAATACATAGAAAACGGTCGTGCTCAATTTTACGCCTTGATCGTATTTGGGGCTGTGTTAGGGTTAGTGATTGTCTTTGGTGTAACTTGAACTAGCTACCAACACTCAACAGTCAGTTATCAAGGATGGGGCATGAAGGATGGTGATCGTCTTTTGGCTTCATCCTTGATTTTTGATCAGAAACTGGAACAACCAACAACCAAAAACCAATTCGATGAATACAGCTAATTTTCCGTGGCTGACAACGATTATTCTGTTACCCATAGCAGCGTCACTGTTCGTTCCCTTCATCCCAGATAAAGATGGTAAGACGGTTCGCTGGTATGCCCTCATCGTAGGGTTGATTGATTTTGCACTGATTGTTTGGGCTTTTTATAGCCAGTACGACTTCTCCAACCCAAATTTGCAGCTTGTAGAGAGTTATCCTTGGGTTCCACAGCTTGATTTGAATTGGTCGGTAGGGGCAGATGGTTTGTCTATGCCCCTGATTATTTTGACTGGATTCATTACGACGCTGGCAATGTTAGCAGCTTGGCCTGTGACACTCAAGCCCAGGCTATTTTACTTTTTGATGCTGGCAATGTATGGCGGTCAGATTGCTGTGTTCGCAGTCCAGGATATGCTGTTGTTTTTCCTGGTGTGGGAATTGGAACTCGTGCCAGTGTATTTTTTGCTTTCGATTTGGGGAGGCAAAAAGCGGCTCTACGCAGCAACCAAGTTTATTTTGTACACTGCGGGTGGTTCACTCTTTATTTTGGTGGCTGGCTTGGCAATGGCGTTTTATGGTGATACGGTCACATTTGATATGCGATCGCTTGCCCTTAAGGACTACGCCCTAAATCTCCAACTTTTGCTTTACGCTGCCTTCCTGATTGCCTACGCTGTCAAGTTGCCTATTTTCCCACTGCACACCTGGCTACCAGATGCCCATGGTGAGGCAACAGCACCTGTACACATGTTGCTGGCGGGTATTCTCTTGAAAATGGGCGGTTACGCGCTGATTCGCATGAATGCTCAGATGCTACCAGATGCCCACGCTTATTTTGCGCCAGTGTTGATCATTTTGGGGGTTGTGAATATTATCTACGCTGCCCTCACGTCCTTTGCTCAACGCAGCTTGAAGCGGAAAATTGCCTACTCTTCAATTTCCCACATGGGCTTTGTCATCATTGGTATTGCCTCTTTCACCGATTTGGGTTTGAGTGGGGCAATGCTGCAAATGGTTTCCCATGGTTTGATTGGGGCAAGTTTATTCTTCCTTGTGGGAGCGACTTATGATCGGACACACACCCTGATGTTGGATGAAATGGGTGGTGTCGGTCAGAAAATGGGTAAGATGTTTGCCATGTGGACGACCTGTTCAATGGCTTCTTTAGCTTTACCAGGTATGAGTGGTTTTGTGGCAGAGTTGATGGTATTTGTCGGCTTTTCCACCAGCGATGCTTATAACCCCACGTTTAAACTTATTGTGGTGTTCTTGATGGCAGTTGGGGTGATTCTCACTCCAATTTATTTGCTGTCGATGTTGCGGGAGATTTTCTATGGCCAAGAAAACCAGGAGTTACTTGCTCATCAGAAACTTATCGATGCCGAACCCCGCGAAATTTTCATCATCGCCTGTTTGTTAGTGCCAATTATTGGGATTGGTTTATATCCCAAGATGTTGACTCAGATGTACGATGCTACTACTGTACAATTGACGGCGCGGTTGCGTGATTCTGTGCCGACTTTAGCACTGAAAAAAGCGCCTACAATATCCCTGAGTGCGCCGAAGATTGGAGATTAGGTCGTTAATTTCAAATTAGTTTTGTAGAGGCGGGTTTTTTACCTGCCTTTTTTTATGAAATAGGAGTCAGGAGTTAGGTTAATTCTAGTAATAAATTTACCACTCAGTTGGTTTCGACTTCGCTCAACCAACTGAGTGGTCGAGAGTTGAGCGAAGTCGAAACTCGTCAACATAGGTATTTTTTTAATCTCCCAGAAAAAACAAGAGTCATGTCATCAGCTGTTGGCCCCATCCCTCCAATTGTAAAAATTATTTCAGCCTTTCGTTGCAATGCTGATTGTATTTCTGTTGCAATTGCATCACGATCATCTCTGAGGATGACAGAACGATTGACTTTTCCACCCATACCAGTAATTTTTTTGATGATCCAGTTGGTATTGGTATCCAGTGTCTGTCCAATTAAAAGTTCGTTTCCTATTGCCAATATTTCTACTATAACCATATTGAGATCTTTGTTTGATCAGCGCTGCTGCTCATCCCTGAATTGATCGCATGACCTTAATTAACTTTTGTCCAACGTTGGGCTATTCCTGCAATGCGTTGTCCAAATCGAACAGATGTTAGCTGATCGCCCGGATCGAGTGTGACTTCAGATCCACTAGCACCTTGGGTTTGCCCAGCAATATCTTGAATATCTGGTTCCTGATAGTAGTGCGCCAGAATAACCGCGTTTAACTCCTGTTTTAAGATATGAATTGCCTCAAAAAGGTCGTCGGGCAGAAAGTCTGCTCTTTTGTGATGAAACCTCGGTTGTGTAGTTGTAAACATAGTTGAAAGTGTTTCTCCGTCATAGCACCCTGAAATTCAATTTCCACAAAGCTTGCTGTTTCCAAATCTCGTCAATATTCATTAAGAACTTGTAGTAGAAAACACGATTATCCATTCAGCAAATCTGATTAGTCTGCCTTAGTCAACTGTTGACTAAGAGAGAATTCAAACCGTATACGCCAGGATTCAAGAGTAATTCTGTACCACTGTCCTGCGATAAAAAGATTTCAATCCTTTACCAACCCATAGATTTGATCATCTTCAATTTGTTGTTAGGGTTAACTAGAATAACGAAGTATAGTTCGCACTTCCATCAAAATTTGCCCCAGTCGATTTTTACCACTACCATCCTCTCCGCAACCCCAATAGTAGTCATGCGAGGTGGTTTCTACCAATAGGTGGTCACCCGTTGAGAGCAGAATATCTTGTATATCTACATGGTTTTGGAATTTAGCTAAAACTGCCTTTTTCATAAACTCATCTTTGACTTGCCTCCAATCTAGACGAAGAGGAAGGGAGCGATCGCCACCAATATTCGCTGCTTCTAAAGGAGTTTTTGCCTGCTGCACTTTTTCAAAATAAGGTGTGCCTACAAACTTCTGTGCTTGAAAATAGTGTTCGCTAGTTTTCCAGTACGAGTTATCTAATATAAAGTCATGTGCCGAGAAGTTACAAAAGCAACCATAGGGAATTTCACAAGCGAAACAAAAATAAATCGTTGTTTCTGGAAAATGCACAAACTTTACTTTCGATTCTGGAGCGATGTACTCTAAATTTTGAAGCACGGATTTCTCTTGCATTGGTATTATTAGGATTTCACACTTCTAAAATTTTCGCATAATTTTAATCATTAATAAGTTACTTTACAATATTTTTATCTTCTCATATTTCACTTAGCGGGTGACAACCTACCTACAAAGCTTGCTGCATAAGGATATCATTTTCTTGAATCTCTAAACCGAGACATGGAAATCATCCGTGTCGAAGTAATTAAACCAACCGGACGGCATCGAAAATTTAAACCCTTATGGTTAGCTTGGGTGGGCAAGACAATGCCGACATTAGATGGTAACCGTTCACAGGATTTATCTTGCTACTGTGAAGAATAGGTACGTGCAGATGGTAGATTAAGAGGTATGGATAAAAACTGCCTCACTTACGGAATTGAAATCTCCGATTCCGATTGGGAAGGAACTCCAGCCAGCGTCAAACAGATAGTGGAAAGAATAGAGCTTAAGCGTTTAGGGTGATAGGAGTGCGATTGTTAAAAATAGAAGAGTCTCAGCAGCAATCTTATAGTAAAGTAACAGCAGCAATTATTGCTACATTTGCTGCTGTATGGATTTTTGGTATGATACCCATCCTGATCCGATGGAGCGAAAATGAAATTAGCCCTAATGCTACGATGTTCAATCGTTGTTGGATGGCGGCTGTCATCTTTAGTGTGTGGCAAGAGCTTTCGCTTGTGCGTCAGCGTTGGTTGGGAAAAGAATCGATCATCAAGCAGTCATTGGACAACAAACAAATCCTGCTACTGTCAGCAACAGCGGCGTTTTTCTGCACCTCTCAATTTTTTTGGGCTTTGTCCTTAACTCAGACCAGTGTTGCAAACTCGGCATTGATACATAGCTTGACACCATTTTTCACTGCACTGGGAGGATACTTACTCTTCAATCAACGTTTTGATTATAAATTCCTGATTGGTCTTGCGATCACAACTATAGGAACAATTGTCCTTGGGCTAAATGACCTAGAAGTTGCCTCTATTAAACTTCAAGGTGACTTACTTGCTTTTGTTTCAGCAATATTCTGGGGTGCTTACCTTCTGGCAATTGAAAAACTTCGGACACAATTAACAGTGACAACAATCCTGAGTTGGGTTTGTAGGATTGTGACGCTTTTGTTCATTCTAATATTATTCACTGCCCACGATCATCAATGGTTTCCCGACTCTGGGCACGGGTGGCTGAGTGTTATTGCTCTAGCTCTAACTCTTATTTTCGCTCATGGGCTGCTTACATATAGCCTCAAATACTTATCTTCTAGCCTGATAGCAATGATTAATCTTTTAGATCCTGTTGTGAGTAGCTTTTTAGCTTGGATTATTTTTGCAGAGGCATTGAATTGGTTGAACTTGGTGGCTTTTACCATCATGATGCTAGGTATTTACCTTGGTCTAACCAGTGGGAAAGGAATTGAAGACCAAGCCAATGAATTCAAAGAGTCGTCTTTGCTATAAGACCATATTTGGTGGCAAAACACCAAATCTGAGAATGAATCAACACTATAATGCTTGTACAATAAGGATTTTTATCTCAGTGTTTGCTCACGAATGATTCCCGATAACTATAGATGGGTTCAAAGCTAATTTAGCCTTCTGCCTTCTTCACCGTTTATTAACAATAGGCTGTGTCTTCTAATATCGTTCCTGCTGAATTTGACATTCTTGTTATTGGTTCTGGTGCTGCTGGACTCTACGCATCTCTGTGTGTTCCTACCAGTTTCCGCGTTGGTTTAGTCACTAAAGATACACTCAATTCCGGAGCGAGTAATTGGGCACAGGGAGGCATTGCGGCGGCGATTAATCCGCAAGATTCTCCCGAATTGCATTTTGAAGACACCCTTAAGGCAGGAGCGGGTTTGTGCGATCTACAAGCAGTACAGTTCCTTGTAGAACACGCGGGAAAAGCTATCTGCTCTCTGATCGAAACTGGTGTATCTTTCGATGCTCATGGAGACAAACTGGCAACGACTCTAGAAGCTGCTCACTCTCATCCTCGTGTGTTGCACTCCGCTGACACGACAGGGAAAGAGATTGTGGATATCCTTACTACCAAAGTTTTGCAGCAGTCTAACATCCAAGTCCTTTCCCACGCCTTAGCCATAAGTTTGTGGCTCCATCCCAAAACGGGTCATTGCCAAGGAATTAGCCTTTTATATCGGGGACAAATTTGCTGGATTCAGTCAGGGGCTGTAGTTCTGGCAACAGGAGGTGGTGGGCAAGTCTTTGCTCAGACGACTAATCCTGCTGTGAGCACTGGGGATGGGGTGGCGATGGCTTGGCGGGCTGGTGCTTTGTTGCGGGATTTAGAGTTTTTCCAGTTTCATCCTACAGCGTTGAAGAAACTAGGAGCACCCCGGTTTCTGATTAGTGAAGCAGTGCGAGGAGAGGGTGCCCATTTGGTAGATGAGTTGGGCGATCGCTTTGCATTCAACTACCACCCATCTGGAGAGTTGGCTCCCAGAGACGTGGTGAGTCGAGCCATTTTCACTCACTTGCAACTCACGAGGACGAATCTGGCAGATGCCCATGTTTACTTGGATTTACGAACTATTCCACCTGCACAAGTAAGAGAGCGTTTTCCTAAAATTATTCAAGTATGTCAGCAGTGGGGGATCGACGTTTTTCAAGCGCCGATTCCGGTCGCACCTGCTGCACATTACTGGATGGGAGGGATAGCTGTGAATTTGCTCAACCAAAGCTCTATTCCTGGACTTTATGTGATTGGAGAAGCTGCCAGTACTGGAGTTCATGGAGCGAATCGCTTGGCAAGTAATTCTTTGCTTGAGTGTATTGTGTTTGCATCTCAATTATCTCACATTAAAGCTCAGACTAAATTTGAACCGATTTTACTTGAAGAAAAGACGATACCCACCTCGTTAATTAAGTCGCTTTGGGCGGCGGAGTTTGAGCAAATTGCTGCTATTAGAGAGACATTGCCCAACTTAATGTGGCAGAGTGCAGGTGTCTATCGCCAAGGAGAAGTGATCGACGTGGCGATCTCTCAAGTTAGCTCTTGGCGTCACCAGTTAGCTCGATTAAATGTAAATCAATATTTATTCAATTTATCTCCCACCCAAGTCATCAAACTTGAGACTCGTGATGCTGACCAGCAATTGAGGACTGCGATCGAAACCTTGAATCTTTTAGATATAGCTTATCTCATCCTCAAAAGTTCAGCCTTTCGTACCGAAAGTCGGGGCGGACATTACCGAATTGATTATCCTGAGACTCAATCAAGCTGGCAAGTTCATACCTTAATTCAAAGAGAATGCATTTATCCCCACGAGCAATCAATCACCCTATGGGGCAATTAGTAAAGCGTTTCGTAAATTCGTGGTGTCGTCTGACTTGTAAATGGGAAGTGGGAAGTAGGGAGTGGGGTAAAACACCACTTTCATGCAAGGCTTGTGAAATTTTTTTCGTTATAAAGCAATGTCAGCGCCCTGCTCTAAAAATAATTTTGTAGATTAAAAGCATTAAACCTTGGATTTTAGATCAAAAAAGGGGCATTTTTGTTGATTGGTACTGTAGTCTCACCTGACCCTACCTTAGCAGTGATCGCAGCTGCTTTACCTATTGACCCTCGACCCTACACAGTGGGATCTCGTCCCACAGGATTAATTGTAGTGGATGTGGTCAATGGCTTCTGTACCGTGGGCTATGGTTCAGCAGCTCCCACCGAACCTAACCCACCAATTGCCAAGATGGTTGAGGAAAGTGCTCGCCTTGCCAAAGCTTTCACGCAGAAAGGTTTCCCCGTTCTTGCCTTTCTAGATATCCACGAACCAGGTAAACCCGAACCACCTTATCCTGTTCATTGTGAAAGAGGATCTGGGGAAGAAGAGTTGGTTGATGAACTTAAGTGGCTGTTGACTCATCCCCTTGCAACACTCATTGAGAAAGACTGTATCAATGGCTTCATTGGCTCCATTGACATTCACACTAAGCACAATGGCGTGCTTGAATGGGTCAACCAACACAACCTGGAAGCCTTAGTCGTTGTGGGCATCTGCACTGATATATGTGTGATGGACTTTGTGGTCACCATGCTCTCGGTTCGCAATCACGGGTTGGTTCCGTCTCTCAAAGACATTGCTGTCTACACGGAAGGTTGTTCTACCTATGATCTCCCGGCAGAAGTCGCAGCGGCGCAGGGACTCCCGAAGACTGCTATTCATCCCCAAAACGTTACTCACCACATTGGACTATACACGATGGCAGAACGAGGGGCCTTCATTGCCGACGCAATCTTAATGCATCAGTGAGTTGACTTAACAAGACATATAAGGTTTACAATCCGCACAGTGCAACCTTTTTCTACTTTGTCAGCAAGCCCTACATAGGGTTTGCTGACAAAGTCCCATTAAAGGTAGGTTAATAGTATTTGCTTCAAGTCCTATTCTTGTTGTGGAAATCTAAAAATTAAGTCTTGGCTTTATCGGCCAAAACTTCAAAATAAACGCAAAAGAATCATCTGCCAGAAGCCAGAATTCAGTTTGGTAATTCTGTGCTACTGGCGGATAGCGCAGCGTTAGCGAGTACTCGAGCGTCGTCCGCGAGCGTCTGAATAAAGGGGGTTAAATCTCTATTCAATTAATTCTAAGTCCTGAATTCTTATGTAAAGCTTTACGTCTCTACTTACGCTAGGTGAGTAAAAACTGTTCCCCAAATACATCCTGCAACTCCGAGTGCAATCAGTAAGTTGGTGAAAAATTTACCAAATTCAGCGTTTTCTCCTAGTACCTTATCTTCCTTACCAGCGGTGAAAAACAAAGACCAAGCTTGAGTTGTATTAATTTTCTCAAAGTTGTTGAAATCAGGTCTAAACACGACAGGGCCAAGTAAGTCTTTTTTGGGAAAATCAAAGTCAGTTCTCATTTTATTCCTCCGAAAATTTTATTTAATCTTGGTAAATTAATTTCTGAAAATACAGCTTTACGCTTACAGGTTGGTCAACCATCCAACTAAACCATGTCCTGTGATGGCTTCGAGTACCATCAGTGACACAAAGCCAATCATTGCCAAACGCCCATTGAACTTTTCTGCATACTCGGTGAAACCAAATTTTTTGCTTCCATCCACGTACATCTTGGGTTCAATGGCGTAGTTGTTGAGTCGGTTCCCTTCTTCAACTACATAACTGCGTGCTGTCATGGTTTTTTTCTTTTAGTTATCTATCTGTAAATAAATATAACACTATGTAAATTATTATTGCAATGACTTGACATAAGGGGTCGGGTCATGAAATCCGTACTGAATTGACCGGAATACCTGGCTTGACACAAACGAACGACCGCTAATGCTCTTGGTGGAGGCAAAAACATGGCAAGATTAGTTCAACAGTTGTAGACGTACTCATTTTGGTTTTCTCATGGCGCGTACAGGCTACACCCTACCCGTTTTTGCCGTGGCGGCAGCAAAAGCAGCCTTGATTGGACTGCAAAACAGCACAGACCCGCCGCTATCGATAGCGCTTGATTTGTTACCCGGAAGTGCTGATATTCCTATCCATCAAGTCGCCACTCTGGAAAAAACGAGTGCTTTGGCAATTACTTTGAGTGACCCTGGAGATAACCTAGACTTAACGAGAAATACCCCTATTTGGGCGTGGGTGAAAACATCGCAGCGGCAAGACCAAGCATTAGTCCTGGAAGCTGGTATGGGATTGGGGAAGACGGTTATGGGAGAACCTGCTATCTATAATTATGCTCGTCGTCTGTTTGAGGCAAACCTATTGCCTCTCATTCGAGATGATCAAACCGTAACTGTGCAGATCATTCTTCCCGCAGGTCGTCAACTCGCCCAACGCACATCTAATGAAGCGTTTGGAATTTTAGAAGGTCTGGCGTTACTGGGAACGAGTGGCATTTCTCAACCGATGAGTGCTGCTGACCATTTAGAAGAATTTCGCGCCACTTTACAGCAAAAGGTGAAAACCCATCCCAACTTGGTATTTTGTATCGGTAGCAATGGTCAGCAAGTTGCACAGCGCTTATCTATTCCAGAGGAAGCAATTGTTTCTACTGGGAACTGGCTGGGTGCATTGCTTGTGGAGGCGGGATTGTATAATGCTAAATCGGTACTTTTGTTAGGATACCAAGGAAAATTGATTAAGTTAGCAGGTGGTATTTTTAACACATCAAGTCACTTAGCAGATGCGAAATTAGAAATTATTGCAGCGGCTGTCGCTGAGGTTGGAGGGGATATCCAGCCGGTTCATGCTGTTTTGCAGGCTCAGACTGCGGATGCGGCACATAAAATACTTGTGGAACTTGGATTGGCAGATGCTGTATTTGGGGCTTTGGCGGCAAAGATTAGTCAGAAAGCAGAGAACTATGTGAAAAAATACGCGGATGTCTCTTTGCCAGTGGGGGTAATTCTATTTGATCGCAAAGGTCAAATTATTACTCAGGATGGTAAGGCGATAGAACAGATAAACTTCGGGAGTCATGAGTCAAAAAATAACCTCCTGACTCCTGTGGGCGGGGAGACCCCGCCCCTACTGACTCCTGAATCCTGACTCCTGACTCCTAAAAATATGATGAAACGTGTCTTAATTTTGGGTGGAACGGGGGATGCCTCTGCGCTAGCGGCAAAGGCTTCGACTCTGCCAGGGGTTGAAGTGAGGGTGTCTCTTGCTGGTCGCACTCCTCAACCCTTGCCTATAGCTGGGATTGTGCGGGTTGGGGGTTTTGGTGGTGTAGCTGGGTTGACTCAGTATTTGCGTGATGAGGCGATCGATTTCCTCATTGATGCTACCCATCCGTTTGCAGCACAAATCTCCTTCAATGCGGCGGCGGCGGCGGCGGAATTGGGAATGCCACGACTTATGCTAGTGAGACCTGCGTGGCATTTGGTTCCGGGGGACCAGTGGATTGACGTGGATAGTATGGCAGCAGCAGCAGATGCCTTGGAAGAGCAGGCAAAACGGGTATTCCTGACCATTGGCAGGCAGCAACTTGCCCCATTTGCCCGTCTTCATGAGATTTGGTTTCTGATACGGTTGATTAATCAGCCTGAACCTGATGCTGTCGTACCGGAAGGGTTACTGCTGTTTTCCCAAGGCCCGTTTGACCTTACGGCAGAGCGGCAGTTGCTCATGGAACATGAGATTGATACAATTGTTACTAAGAATAGTGGCGGTAGTGCTACCTATGCCAAAATTATTGCAGCACGAGAGTTAGGCATAAAGGTAGTGATGGTGAGGCGTCCGACTATTCCGCAAGGTGAGCAGGTGCAGGATGTTGAGGAGGCTTTTGCATGGTTGGTCGGTCAGCCAATCAATGGACAGCGATGAACAACTAGTACTTCTGTTGAATAGATAGCTAGGTTAAGCAGGTCAACCCCTTCTCCCAAGGAGATACGCACTCGCGTTTGGGGAATTCAAAAGTCAAAAGTCATGACGCCCCAAAACTCTTATCATGTGAAGTCCGCGCCAAAGAAGCCGAGAAGGTTACTGCGAACCTATGATGAAACTGCCTAACCCTGAACGCGCTATCGTTGAAATAGATAAAATAGCAAGTTACTGTCTCAACCCAGAACATTCAGAAGGAAAACACAAAGCCCGTGTATTTAAATCTGCACTAGACTTAGATTTAAATAATGCGAAAGAATTAGAAGTAGCACTTTTACAAGCAGTAGTTGATTATGATGCTATCCCTGGTAAAAGCAATCGTATCGGCTCAATAATACATCATAGATTTTCCCATGACTCGTTCAGATAAGCAAGCAATTATTCAAAGCGTTTGGATCGTGCGAAATAATGAAGGCTTCCCCCGTCTAGTCACCTGTTATGTAATCTAAGCAGTGAGGTAAGAGCAATGAAATTATTAGATGTTGTCGCCCTAACCGAAGACTTACCAGAATTAGGATTACATCGCGGTCAAGTTGGAACGATTGTAGAAGAATATGAGCCTGGAGTTTTTGAAGTGGAGTTTAGTAACTAACACCAAATATAGATAATGGGTAATTAAATTTTTATAGACCCCTATTCTCGTTAGGAATTTACATCTCCTGGCTATATATGTAAATTTGCCGTATTATGAATTGTATGAAAATAACTCATCAGTACAAACTACGCCCCAATGATGCTCAAGCCGCTAAGATTATTAGGTGGGTAGAGTCGCTACACCGCTAATACATTACTGACTGCTAAGAATACAACCGGATGGCTGTTAACAGTTATCTCCTAGCTGACAGCATTTTTTAACTGGCAAATTGAAGGCGATCGCTCAGAGGAAAATCCCATGACTGCACAAGCCCCATCTTCCAACCTACCTGCTTTACAAGAATTAAGGTCAGGATTGCCAAATATTTGTGGCTGGGAGGCAGAAATTAGTTCGGTGGTGAATCACCCTAACTCTGTATTTCTACGAGAAACTAATCTTCGGATAGAAGACATAACAGCAGGGTTTGCTTGTGCCCTCCACATGCACCAACCCACTATTCCGGCGGGTGCGCAAGGGGAACTGATTAGCAATCTTCAGTATATGTTTGAACATCCCCAAGAGGGTGATAATCACAACGCTGAACCATTTGCTTGGTGCTATCGCCGTATGGGAGATTTTATTCCTCAACTCATGAGTGAGGGTTGTAATCCTCGGATTATGCTTGACTATTCAGGCAATCTGTTGTGGGGATTGCAGCAAATAGGACGCGATGATATTCTCAACAATCTCAAGCGTATCACCTGTGAGGAGAAATATCAGTCTCATGTTGAATGGTTGGGAACAATGTGGAGTCATGCGGTTGTTCCTTCTACACCCATTCCTGACATTAAACTCCAGATTCAAGCTTGGCAACATTACTTTGCGGCAATTTTTGGTTACGATGCCTTGACGCGGGTCAAGGGTTTTTCTCCTCCAGAAATGCACATGCCTAATCACCCAGATACCCTGTTTGAATATATCACAGCTTTGAAAGCATGTGGGTATCGCTGGCTGTTGGTGCAGGAACATGCGGTAGAACATCTGGATGGTTCAGGGCTAGGTCATGATGATAAATATATTCCAAACCGTTTGGTTGCCCGCAATTCTCAAGGTGACACTATCAGCATCACGGCATTGATTAAAACTCAGGGATCGGATACAAAGTTAGTGGCGCAGATGCAGCCCTATTTTGAGGCAAAAGGTAGGGGTAAGCAGCAGATTGGGAATGTGATTGTCCCTTCATTAGTTACCCAAATTGCTGATGGAGAAAATGGCGGTGTGATGATGAATGAATATCCCCGCGATTTCTTGAGAGTTTGGCATGAAATTCGCTCTTCTGGTGGGGGAAAATCTGGTGTTGTTGGACTTAATGGAACTGAATATCTGGAACTCATTGAGGCTTGTGGGGTGAATCCTGAAGATTATCCACCTTGTCAAGCTGTGCAGCAACACAAAATTTGGCAGCGGGTTGACCCGGATCATGCTACACCGGAAAAAGTAGAATTGGCGATCGCCTCGTTAAAGGAAACTGACCATCAATTCCATATGGATGGTGCTTCTTGGACAAATCATTTAAGCTGGGTCAAAGGTTACGAACAGGTCTTAGAACCGATGAATCAACTCAGTGCTTTGTTTCACGCAAAATACGACTCACTTGTGCAGCAAGATTCCACAGTGACTCAGCGTCCTGACTACCAAGAAGCGTTACTGTATAATTTGTTATTGCAAACAAGTTGTTTCCGTTACTGGGGTCAAGGAACTTGGACAGATTATGCTCGTGAACTTTATCGGCGTGGTGAAGCATTATTGAGTCATTAGTCATTAGTCATTAGTTAGGGGTTAGGAGTAAAAAGGTTTTGTGTCTAGCTTTTAGACTAGAAGAGATAGTGGAGGTTCTAGAGGTATGGTTAATTCCCCACAAGTCTTAGAAACTGTTCCTATAGATACTTGGGTCGAAGCAGCCTGGGAAGATTTTCTGACTTTTGCTGATATCTGTCACCCGTTGGTTGCTAGCAACGTTTCATCAGAAAAGTTAACAATAATACCCAGACTCGGACGTAAAAATATGGGTAATGGACGCGCAGACGTTGTTTCGCCTCTAGCGTCTGCCCTACCTGATAAATAGTCTAAAATGTAGTATTTATTGACACTAGGCTACTGAGATAAATCCAAATATTTATGTAATTTCACTCAGGTCATCTTAGTGATACCAAGATTAAAAAGTAAGTATCTATCACTTAAGGGTGATCGACGTGTCAAATTTATTTCTGAATAACTAACTTAACAGTATCAGGTTGGGTACTGCTAAATATGAATTTGTTATGGGTTGCTAGTAAGTAAACCTAATGATATCTAACGTAATAATGAATACATATGGCTCTTGCTCTTTTTTTCAGGATCGAGAAAATAAAGGAAACACTACCATTCCTGTAAGGGTGGGGAGACCCCGCCCCTACGCACCGACATTGCCCAATGCCCTTCAAAAACAGAGTTACTTAATATGCGTATTTGGAAAGTTGCAGTTTGTATTTTAGTTGCTCTTGCCTCCAGTGGCTTGGGTCATGGTGCTTATGCTACTTTGAGGAAAAGTGCTACGTCTGCAGCAGCAAATCTGGAACTACCTGCTCAAAACCTCACAAGCCAATCCTTTACTGCTATTTATACCCCTGATCAAACTGAGGTAGAAGGGCAGGGAGTAGGAAGTATAAAAAAAGATTTTGATGATTTTAACCTGCAAGACGATTTCACAGATCAGGAAACTCTGAAGCTGCCAATCAAGACATCTCAAGTGGCTCAACAGGGGGTAATGCTATCAGACATCCAAGGTCATTGGGCACAAAATTTCATCGAACTTTTGACGAATCGGGGGATTATTCAGGGATTTCCGGATGGTACTTTCCGTCCAGATCAGCCAGTCACAAGATCTCAATTCGCTGCTATGATTGAGAAAGCTTTCCAAAAAAATCCTGTCCGTAGTGAAGTTCAATTTGTGGACACGCCTGCCAATTATTGGGCCAGCAGCGCAATTGAAGCAGCGTACAAGATGGGTTTTCTTCAGGGATATCCTGGCAATATCTTCAATCCCGAACAAAATATCCCTCGTGTTCAGGCATTGGTTTCTCTGGTTAATGGTCTGAATCTTTCTACAGAGAGCACAATGCCAACGGTTCTAAACACCTATTTTCAGGATGCTTCAGAAATTCCTGACTATGCTCGTGAAAAGGTGGTTGCGGCTTTACAGAACCGTCTAGTGGTCAATTATCCCAATGTTCAGACTCTCAATCCCAATCAGGTAGCAACACGGGCAGAGGTAGCGGCGTTTATTTATCAAGCCTTGGTTAAGGCGGGGACAGCCCCGGAACTAACAACCTCTCAAACTGCAACTCAATATATTGTAGACTACAAAACATCGCAAAATACCGCTCCTCAAACAGCAGAACTTGAAGACTTGCGGCAACGTTTTCGCCTTCCGTCAATATCCCCAAAACAACTTAGCTTATCCACAGGAATTATCAGTACGCCAGGCTCATCTGTTGCTAGCCCTACTGCTTTCGGTGCGGAATTCGGTGATGTTTTCCTCGGAGGTAGTTACCAAGCGAGGGCACGCTTTACTAATCTTGATGATGGTGGAGTGGTGTTCGGGTTTGGTCTAGGAAAAGCGCAAATAGTCGGTTTAGAAGTTGCTGTGTCTTCTTTTTCAACTATTCGGTCAGGTTTTTTCAACACTGGAGGCGTTAGCCTCAAGCTTCACCATTTGTTCCCTGATAACTTGGCGATCGCCCTTGGAGTAGAGGATGCTGCTACCTTCGGTACTCCGGATGCAGGAAGCAGCGTCTATGGCGTTGTCAGTAAGGTCTTTCCCCTTAGAGACGACTCCACCAAACCCTTTAGTTCTGTTACTGTGTCTTTGGGTTTAGGCGGTGGTCGTTTTCGCTCAGAACACGACGTTCAAAAAGGCATCGACTCTGTTAATGTGTTTGGCAGTGTAGGGGTAAGAGTCGTTGAACCCATATCGCTCATTGCTGACTGGACTGGTCAAGATTTGACACTAGGCGCTTCTATCGCCCCTTTCCGAAAAATTCCGATAGTTATTACCCCAGCTTTTGCTGATGTGACTGGCAATGCAGGTGATGGTGCTAGATTTATTCTAGGCTTTGGTTTTGGCTACCCTTTTTAATAAAAAATATACTATGAAAATTTTTCGATTGTATCTGAGTCTAAGCTTTACTTTTCTCTCTGCTTTCCTACTTTGGCAAGCATCGCCACGAGCTCAAGCCCAAACTGGTAACCAGTCAGATGTCACTGGTGCAATTGTCACAACAAGCGACATCTCAGGCGGTGCTTTTACCCACTCCCAACCAGGGGGAAGGGGTGTAGTACACTTTTCCAGCTTTACTGTCCAGACTGTTGTCAATCAAGCGGCTGTTAATGTAGTCCATCAGCTCAATATCAACAGTTTAACTTCACCGGGGGGGACTTCTATCGCTCCGGAAATACAGCAGCGCTTACTACTTATTCTGACAGGATCCAAATCTGCACCAGAAAAGGCAAGTCTTGCAAGAATTATAACCGCATTAAGTAGCGATCAGGGTGGTCCCGCAGCTAGCGAGGCTCGGCAATTAGCGGCTAGCTTAAAGGGTCTGTTTAAAACCCGTTCAACCACTGCGTCAGCGCAAGTCAAAGTTAATGCAACTCAATTACTGGCAGCGATAAAAGCTTATAATCAATTAGTTAATCATAGCTCTGCACAGTTTTTGAATAATCCGCCACCTGAACTAGTTGGTATTCGCTCAGTGCTATCGGAATTGATTAAAGCTCTATGATAAATAAGACACCCATTTGAAATTTCTAAAACCCTGTTATCAATTTAGACAGATTTTTGATAGCTCACACTAATAATCCCTTTCCGCTCTTTAGATTACCTATCTAATTAACCGCAGAGGCGCAGAGGACACAGAGATATGAGTTAGAGAGATTTAGGAGTTCTTAGATCGGCTGCGAAATTTCAGGAATACGATAAAATCCTCAACTTGTTTGAGTTGTTCCTCATTCAGATTTTCTAACTCTTGTTTAAGCGACTCTTTTAAAAAACCATTGTAGGCTTTCCCAAGCGAAACAGTACATCTTGTATCTTTAGAGTTTCTAATATAGCAGGCATTGCGCTCGCCTCAGAATTCATTCTGAAGCGGATTTTTGGGCTAATGTGGAAAATCAGAAAGAATATCTTAGCAAACCCCGCCTCAATTCGCTATAATAGGGGTTTGGCGGATTATCTATCTATATGAAACTTCCTATTGTTGCTATTATTGGTCGCCCGAACGTGGGCAAATCAACCCTGGTCAATCGCCTTGCGGGTCAACTATCTGCTATTGTTCACGATCAACCAGGAATGACACGCGATCGCACATACTTACCCTCCTACTGGAGCGATCGCGAGTTTATGGTAGTTGATACAGGTGGTTTAGTCTTTAATGACGATACTGAATTTCTACCACTGATACGTCAACAGGCAATGACAGCACTAGCAGAAGCGAGTGCTGCAATTTTTCTAGTGGATGGACAAACAGGCCCGACACCAGCAGATCAAGAAATCGCTGAGTGGTTGCGTCAACAACCTGTACCCGTCCTGCTAGCCGTCAACAAGTGTGAATCGCCAGACCAAGGCGTAATTCAAGCCGCCGACTTCTGGGAATTGGGGTTAGGGGAACCTCTGGCCATCTCTGCCATTCATGGTAACGGGACGGGAGAGTTACTTGACGAATTAATGACTCATATCCCACCTGTAGGTGAAATCCCAGAAACCAATGAAATCAAGGTGGCAATTGTTGGACGCCCGAATGTCGGTAAATCGAGTTTGTTGAACTCTTTAGTGGGAGAAGAAAGGGCAATAGTTAGCCCCATTTCTGGTACAACCCGTGATGCCATTGATACCATCATCGAACGAAATGGGCAAACCTACCGCTTGATTGACACAGCAGGAATTAGAAAAAAGAAACACGTGGAATATGGGCCCGAATTCTTTAGCATTAACCGTGCTTTCAAAGCGATTCGCCGCGCCGATGTGGTTTTGTTTGTCGTAGACGCCGTTGATGGCGTGACTGAACAAGACCAAAAATTAGCTGGGCGAATTATCGAAGAAGGTCGGGCTTGCATTATCGTAGTCAATAAATGGGACGCTGTAGAAAAAGACTCTTACACGATTTACGATTACGAAAAACATCTGCAAGAACGGCTGCATTTTACTGAATGGGCAGAAACCATCTTTGTGAGTGCCTTAACTGGGCAACGGGTGGAAAAGACTTTGGAGTTGATCAACACCGCAGCTGAAGCACACAAACGCCGCGTCAGCACTTCAGTGATTAATGAAGTTTTGGAAGAAGCACTGAGTCGCCATTCACCACAGGTCTCTCGCGGTGGGCGTCAGGGCAAGATTTACTACGGTACGCAAGTCTGTTCTCAACCGCCGACGATCGCGCTGTTTGTCAATGAAGCCAAACGCTTTAACGACAACTACCGCCGCTACATTGAACGTCAATTCCGACAGCAATTAGGGTTTAAGGGCACTCCCATCCGTTTACTATGGCGGAGCAAGAAAGTCCGTGAGATGGAAAGTATAAATGCAAACCGAGCAACACGTGTGTAGAAATGGATTTACTGCGATCGCTACCACTGGGTCTTTACCTGGAACAACCACAAACTTGGCTGCACAAACTTGATCCACGGGTCAAAATTTTCTGGTTGATGAGTTTTCTCACAACCTACATTTTGGCAAACAACTTATGGCGTGTGCTGCTGGTAGTATTGTTGATCGTTACTACGTTAGTAGCAAGGATTCCTCGACGAGTCTGGCAGCAGCAGATGAACTGGCTGTTGATGTTATGCTTTTTTGTTTTACTGATTGCAGCTATCAGCGCTGATGGTTTTGGGATAAGTTATCAGCCACGTCTGCCCGATGCTGAGGGTACGGAATTGTTAGTGAAGCATTCTGGGGTCAAGAAAGCACCGACAATTAACAATTCCCCACAAGCACATCAAAACTCTAAAGGCTACAGTTATATACTATTTGCCAAAGGTCCAGTTACAGTGACTCGCCACTCCTTTGGTTTAGGAGTAAGCTTAAGCACGATTTTCTTTACTGTAATTTACAGCACTAATTTGTATCTGCTGACAACAGCACCAGAGGAAATTACAGCTGGCTTAGAAAGTTTAATGCAACCTCTGCGACGGCTGAAGCTCCCTGTCACCGAAATAACTCTGATGCTAACTTTATCTTTGCGGTTTATTCCTCTGGTTTTAGAAGAAATCCAGAATTTAATTCGCTCTGTAATGACAAGGGCAATTAATTGGAAAAAGTTGGGATTCAAAGGAGCAGCCAAAATATGGTTGATTGTAGCAGAACGACTGTTGGAAAATCTACTCCTGCGGGCAGACCAAATGGCTAATGCAATGGTGGTGCGGGGATTTACTAGTCCTAATGAACATCGGGTACAGTGGCACACGTTAAAATTGACCAGATTTGACAAGGTGGCGATCGCACTTTTAATTGTGTTCTGGGGAGTGCGGCTGGTAATTGGAGGAATGTAAGTAGTGTGAGCCGGAAAGCTCATGTGTATTCTAAGCGAGCAAGATGCTCGCACTACGAATTTTCAAAAAATAGACTTTATTTTCCTAAAAGAGATACTATCAATTCTCTTACTTGCAACTTAAAGTTCTGTGAAGAGAAACGCAATGAAGATTCATGAGCATTTTGAGCAATGGATAAAGCGACAGGATAATTTCTCAAAATTTCTGCTGTTTTTTGAATTAACTCCTGTTCATTTCTCCACAAGAAGCCATTGTATTCATCCTGAACTATTTCAAGTTGTCCTCCTGCCTTAAACACTATAGGAATACAACCGGAGAACATTGCTTCAACAGTAGATATGCCAAAATGTTCAGTAAATTCTGGATGCTTTTCGTCCACACCGTAACCCTTGGCATGCCAAAATACTTTGGTTTCAGAGTAAAGTTTTGCTAAGTCTGTAAGGCTTGTATCAAGTAGTAATTTTATTGGATAACCTTCTGCCTCTTGTTGGACTTGGCTTATATAATCTTGATGAATTTTCTCTGGTCTTTCACCCCCAACACATAGATATTCAACATCTAAATCTGGGTACAAATCACACAACTTTTTAAAGAAGCGAACCATCTCTAACTGACGCTTACTGTCTTGTGTACCAATGAATCTTCCTACACTAATAATTTGATTTTTCTTATAATTATAAGAAGTAAATTTTAAATGTTCAGTTGCTACTGGTGGATAAATAACTTTAAGGGGATACTTAAACTTTTTAATCACATGACTTTTAGTAAACTTAGAATTCACAACTGATAAATCATATGAATACTTGTATATATTTTGTTTAACAAGTGTTTTTATATTAAATGTCTTCTGACAAGGATAAGGAAATTGTATATGCAATATATTTTTTCTCCCCAGTCCTATAACGGAAGGTGTAATGTGATTTGACATAGCAACAAATACGTCATAGACAATGTTTTGCTGGTCAAACCAATTATTAAACAAAATTTTTTTTAAATTTACCCCTCCATGAAACTCTACAAAATTTATTTTTGATGTATCAATATTTAAGATTTTCGATAGTTTTTGATACTCTAGTGGAGAGCCACATAAGAAAGATACTTCATGCTCTTGTTGCAACGCATTTGCAAATGTCATAATGTAACGTTCCCCACCACCAATATAAGCAGGAAAACAAGTATATATCCCGATTTTTGCCATAAATAAACTAATTAAATTGTAATTAGAGTTTGTATTTTAATCTACCAAATTTTAAAGTGAAAAAATCAACAAAACCTAATAATGCAGATTTTGCCACTTTGTAATTACCACTCATTAAGGGTTTAAGAAACTCATGGAAAATCAAATATTTTAGCACAAATAGAAATTGAGAACGCTTGTGTTTGATTGTGAAGAGTAATCGGTTGCGAACTTCATAGTAAACTCTAACTTGATACCCTGTTGATGAAGCTGCTACTTTGTGCCACAGCTTAGAGTCAGCTACGTACAAAATTTTCAAGCCATGATTACGCGCTCTATAACATAAATCAGCTTCTTCGTAATATAAATAAAACCTATCATCCATAATGCCTATAGTTTCGATAGAATTTTTACGAATGATTAAGCTAGATCCAGTAACGTAATCTACAAATTTATTACTTGAGTATGCTGGGTCATTAATATCAGCTCCCATACCCAGGTGCTGCGGCTGTCCAGTGTACATAGCAAAAGTAGCTCCCGCATGCCAAATAGTGTTCCTTTCACGAGCCAGAAGTATTTTTGAACCTGCTATAGCTACATCGGGGTTTTCTTCCATCGCTATAATTAAGCTGCTAAGACAATCAGGCGCAACTTCTGCGTCATTATTTAATAACCAGATGTAGTCTGCTTGCATTTCCAATGCTCTAGCAACACCGTAATTAACACCTCCTGAAAATCCCAGATTATCTCCTGTTGCCAAAAATGTGAAGTAAGGATTATCTTTGGTAGCCTCAGTTAACAATGTAAGTGAATCATCATCTGAACCATTATCAATAACCAACACATGGTAATTGGTGTAATCAAGCTCGTTTAAGCTTGACAAACAATGGAGCGTATCGCTTGGATTGTTCCAATTTATAACTACTACGACAGCTAATGGAATCTGAACTAGCTTTTGTTCACTCATCATGTTTTACTCCCAATACCCTTTTAAATTTAAACCATGCCTTTCGGCATTTCCAAAACTTACTAGTCTCCATTGATGTAATCCTATCTTGAAGATGTTGAAGTTCAAGGGAATTCAGACGAATTTGGGACTGCGATCGCTCTAATTCTACCTGAGTGTGTTGTAACTGAGACTGGGAGTGTTCTAATTCTACCTGAGTGTGTTGTAACTGAGACTGGGAGTGTTCTAATTCTATCTGAGTGTGTTGTAACTGAGACTGGGAGTGTTCTAATTCTACCTGAGTGTGTTTTAACTGAGACTGGAAGTGTTCTAATTCTGCTTGAGCATTTTCTAGTTGTGATTGCGTTTGCGCTAATATTGCTTGAATATTTTGCACTTGAGACTGGGAGCGCTCTAATTCTACTTGAGTAATTTGTACTTGAGAGTATGAATGTTTTATTTGAATATCAAAGCTTTTGAGTATATCATCATAGCCATCAATGTACACCGAGCTAATACTTTTTTCTAAAATCGATTTCTCGTCTGAACATATAGCTACAAAATAGATAGGCGACTCCACACTACAAACTTTTGCTTTGACATCATTAACCCCACCTGTGTATGCCTTTAAAATATTTTCCTTTTCATTTTGTGATGAAGATATAAAAGAACCTATAGCCAATTTTTGACCAAAAATTTGAAAATATTTAAAATGCTTACTTAGCAAATCAACTAACTCTTCATAGTAAAGCTCTTTAACATGAAAAGGATTAGAATATTTCGGTTCATCTGAATAAGTCAAGCGATTAGGAGAAGAAAGAATTAATACTCCATCTGATGTCAAAACTCTCTTAATCTCGCACATCATTTCTTCATGCTGATCATGATGCTCAATTGTTTCAAAAGAAGTGACTACTTCAACTGAATTGTCAGCTAATGGCACTGCATCGCACGACCCCACGATAAACTTCAGATTCTGAAAGCTGCTGTATTGCTGAACTGCATACTCTACAACTTCAGGAATAATATCAACCCCTACAACTGATTCAGCTACTTTTGCTAATAGCGCAGAACCATATCCTTCACCCGAAGCAATATCTAGCACAGACTTACCAGTTACAAACTCAGCGCACAGTCCATAACGATGTAAATGCTCATACTTGATCTGACCATTTAGAGAAGGAACGTATCTCTCACCTGTAAATTCCATAACCAGTTCTTGTATTTATAGTTACTTAACTCTCTAATTGGATGCAAGGTGTAGCATTCTATCCAATCTAGTCCCTGTTGTTCATTAATATACTCTACTTCATAACGTGCCATCCACTATTCATCAATTAATTCTTGCGCAAGAACATCCAGGAATTTTAAGTTGCTAGAACGACAAAAATAACAAATCATTTCAATAGCGACTCACTCAATAATTGATTATTTATAAATGTTTCGCTCTCATGTGAAACCGTGACATCAATAAACCTTATAAACCCAAAAGTCAAGTCCGTAACTCCTGACTGTAAAGTAACGGGAGCTTGTATCCAATCCATCATTTCATGGTTTTCTTGACTTCCGTCTGCAATAGCAGGTTCAAGTGAATAACTATCACTTTTAATATGAGGCCACTTAATTTTAAAAGTCACACAAATAACTTTACCCTTTTCTAAAGGAGGTAGTTTATATTCATACTGTGTTGTATTCCAAGCTGTTATTGCAACTCTTAAGCGGTCGTACATTGTAATACCAAATAGCGGATTATTAACGTGACTGTGACTAATAATTTTTCCTTTTAATAGTAAAGTTTCACCAGGCATGACAAAAGCCGTTTCTTGCCCTTGAGAATCCAAAATTTCTAAACTGATAATTTCACAACGTCCTGTACCAAACCTTCTAAATTTTTGAAATGTTATGTAATGCTTACCCGTAAATAAATTTTGACTTAAGCACTCTTTCTGCTTCTCTTCTAAACTTTCTACTGTGATATTATTTTTATCGTTATTATTTAAACTGCCTGAGCTTTCCGACTGACTTTTGATTCTTTCATTAATTTTTTCATACATCCATGCTTGATATGACTTACTCACTTCTACTGGATTACCCTGCTCGACAACTTGACCGTCATTAATCCAAATACAGCTAGAGCAAAGGCGATTAACAGCACCTGTGTCATGGGATACAAACAAAATAGTTCCGTTAGTATCCTGAAATTCTTTAATTTTCGCCATACAGCGATGCACAAATACACCATCGCCTACAGACAAAGCCTCATCCACAATTAAAATTTCAGGGTCAACATTAATAGCTACAGCAAAAGCCAATCGGACAAACATCCCGCTAGAATAAGTTTTTACAGGTTCATCTAGAAAATCTCCAATATCCGCGAAACCAGCTATCTCATCAAATTTTTCCTCAATTTCTCTTTGAGTTAACCCCAACAATTGCCCATTAAAAAACACATTCTGGCGTCCAGTAAACTCTGGATTAAAGCCGCTACCCAACTCTAGCAATGCCGATACACGACCTTTTACCCACACTTCGCCCGTAGTTGGTGTCAAAGTCCCAGCTATAATTTGTAATAGCGTACTTTTCCCAGAGCCATTGCGCCCGATAATTCCTACGGTTTGTCCTCTGGGAATCTTTAAATCAATGTCTTGCAGTGCCCAAAATTGTACAGATCTGTTCTTGCCAGGTAAAAATAGTTCCTTAAGCCGATCTGCTGGATGAGCATACCGCTTAAAACACTTAGAAACATTTTTAAGGGAAATTGCAATCTCGTCACCCATGCTTTTGCTGTCAATTTTCAAAACTCCCACATCATCATCAAAGCAGACTCTTTTGACCTAGCAAAAGGCATCGCTGTCATTTTGCTTAAATATTTTATCGCATTATCCTCTTTCTAAAAAAGCATCGTTATTTAGCTTAGAAAGCTCCAGACGCCCAAAAGTTCCACTCTATTCACTAGGGAATTTTTTCACATCTGGTGGTAAGTTATCTGGGTCAATTCCTATAGAGCGCAAATACTCTGCCAGTCGCTCAGCGCGTTGATGTTCTTGCTCAGCGCGTTGACGTTCTGCAATGGCTTGCTCTACAGGTATTGGTATCCATTGATGACTCTCATCAAACCAACGTAGCCACAACCCTGTTACTTCTTCATAGGTTCCTTGCCAAATTCCCAAGCCTAGTTCTATCTCGTCTATCCACAGTCGTTGCTTAGGCAATAACAACTCTTGATAGCGAGCCCCTTCTAAGCGAAATACTCGGAGTCGATTTGTATAACGATCATACACCACGTAGTAAGGAACCCGTAAAATTTGTTCATAAACCTGCCACTTAGTTGGGGGTTTGTTAACTTCCCTCAGAGTCTTTCCTAGGTCTTCCTGTTCTGTCCCTGGTGAAAGCAACTCCACCACAAGAAACGGTGCAACCCCTTCTTGCCAAATCACATAACTTAAACGTAAGTCTTGTTGTTGGCTTGTACGAGGTACTCCTAAAACAATGTACCAATCAGGTCTTTTGTACCACAGAGGATGGCGCACATCATAATATAGATTTAGGTCAGTGGCAACTAAAAAGTCCTCTGTAGAATAGGTGGAAGGTTGACAGGTATCGCTCAGGAGTCTGGGTTGAAAAATATGAAATTCGTCAGGCAATCCAGATTCTCCCACTAATTCACTAGGCAAATCATACATAGTGGGGAGGGTTTCTTGCGGTGGTCGGGGGGGGTCAGGTTGATACATGGCTTCATCCCACTAGAAACTGTTTATATCCTATCCAATTGCCCAGTTACAGTACATCAGCAAATGCCGGACGTAGGCGACGATAACACCACAGTCCCCCACAAAACACCACAACTGCAATCATTGAACAAACTCCCCACTCGCCCCAGTGCTTGACCTCTCCCACTAAAACGAGATCGCGATACACTTCTGCAATAGCTGCCATTGGATTCAACCAAAACACCCAATTTCGCCATTCCTGTGGAATCACTTTAGCAGGATAAACAAGCGGTGTTAAATAAAACCAAATATTTAATATCACCCCTAAACTCTGAGGAATATCCCGTAAAAACACTGTTAATCCCGCTGCCAAATAACCTAAACCAGCCGTAAACAACAACTGCGGTAGCCAGATCAACGGTAACAGCGCCAAAGTTGTATGTAAAGTATGAAAAATTACCGCTACCACAAAAATCAGCGCCATTAAACCAAAAGAACTCTCAATAAATGCTGACAAAATGGGTATCAGTGGTAACAAGGCTAAGGGAAACACGACTTTTTTAACTAAATTTGGCTGTCCTACCACCGAACCAGCAGACTGCATCAGCCCACTCGTAAAGGCAATCCAAGGAAGCAATCCTGCAAATAGCCACAGCCCAAACGTCAAATTTTCATTTCCTGGCAAGCCATCGAGACTTAGCTTGACCTTTAGCACAATTGAAAATACGTAAGTGTAAATCAGTAACTGCGACAGCTGATTTACCAAGGGCCACAAATTGCCCAAAATAGAACCTTTGTACCGCGCCTCTAAATCCCGCCGCACCAGAATTCTCAGCAAATCAAACTTTGCCCACCACCGTTCATCAACTGGCAGGATGCGCCTCAGCCTCCCTGCTTTACGGACAAATCCTCGCATTGTTTGCAACAATTTCTGCTTCCTCACTCAGTACACACACAATTTTCTTGAACGTTATGAATGAGATCTTAACCCTAACTTAGCAATTACATCTGGTGGTAAACAAAGGGTTGTTGCGCCTGTATCAACCAAAACATTCTCTAACGTGATAGACCGTACTTGCTCAGGAGGAATAATGCCATTCTCGGTCAGAATTTGGTCAGCCCGATTGATAACCGTGAATTTTGTGAAAACCTTACCCATTTCATCGGTTGTCGTTTTGTACTGCATCATCGCCTCATCAACTTAAAGAATCGTCCAATAAGTATCAGTTGTTTCATCTGGTAACACTTTTAATCTTTGATTGCGTAAATCCGGCTCTAAACCTAACGCCTCTAAAGGAATCACACCCAATAACGCATCAGAGCTTCCTGGTAATTCTAAACATTCAAAAGTTCCCTCCCTGTCACATAATGAAATTTTGGCATCCTCAAAAATCCTTGCTCGACCAATTCCTACCGCTGTGGCTACATTCACCTCTTTTAAAAGTTTTAACCCCAACTTAGCAATTACATCTGCTGGTAAACACAGCGTAGTTGCTCCTGTATCAACCAAAACATTCTCTAGCGTTATAGACCGTACTTGCTCGGGAGGAATAATGCCATTCTCGGTCAGAATTTGGTCAGCCCGATTGATAACCGTTAATTTTGTGAAAACCTTACCGATTTCATCCGTTGTCGTTTGGTACTGCATTTTCGCCTCATCATATATTTAAGTGTGGCAATCATATAATTATGGGCTTACCTACACCCTACACCCCTTTCACGACTAGAACAACCAAAATCTCCCCCTGCGTCACAGATTCGGCTACACTGAGTCTTGGTTTATTGCTTTGTTCAGTTGGCATGGAAATCGGACAAAAAGTTAAAGTTTATCGTTCTGGAAACTCTGCATGCAACTGATGAAGCCCATCACGTGGATTCCCCTCATTTGGAGAGTCGTTGAAAACTAGTTACTGTACGTTCGCTCATTTTTGAAGGGGAAGAGGAATTAATGCCTGACTGTGTAAGGTTTCAAGGTGATTGTGGATATCCTAAAACCATCACCGTGTAATACGTGGGCATTGGGAGATGAGATTAACGGTGTATTATATGGTATCAAGAAAGCCAAATCTTGCCGTGTAATACTTGGGAACGGTTACTTCTTCATATCCTTTGAATTCTGCGTCTGCTGGTAGTAATTCCAGGGGATACTTGAGTATTTCTTCTCTGTCTATTTTGATGCTTTTATTTTTGCTACTCTTGTTGTGCTTTTTTGGCGTTTGTCGTTCTTTCTCTGATGAGTGGTTACCTTGTTCGCTTTTGTTGTTTTTGGCTTTTATTTCTGGCTTCCCTTGTTCTCCCTTCAGGCGGCTGTTTTCATCCCGTAATCTCTGATTTTCTGACTCTAGCCCTTTGATTAAAGAATTTAATTCTTCTACGAGGTTCAATAATATCTCTATAGTACGACGCACCGATTCGTCTGCAATCCCTGAGGGGTCGATGGTTTGCACTACTATCTGATACAGAGGAGTCAGGGGGTGATTTTTGCGTCATGTGCCATATTCGATGACGTTTTGTGCACCTTGCTCACCTTTTTATTTTTTTCTGCTACCCCGGATTATTGAGCCGATACAAATATATGGTCATACGACCACCAACAACGCTAGTTCACAGCCGTGGTCAGTATATTTACTTTCCAACATGTGGCAAACTCTCTATCGTGGTTGCAAAATTATGATAATGTATCATATCCAGCATGGACTTATGCCCTGAATGTCATCCACAAAATTTATAGACTAGGCTGTTCTATGAAATTCCGATAAAAAACCTATGAACCCGGTTGACGCGACCCCACACGTTCCTGTAATAATTTTTACTAGTACTTCCACCCAATTTCCTTAGAACACGGAACGCCGAGGTTTACACATTAATTGTTATTGTGAGCGACCTTTGCACGAAACGAGCGCAAATACTGAGCAGGAACGCGGTATCCCCGAGTTACCATGGTGAGCTAGTATACCCTCGATGTTTTAAATTAATGAATGCCAATCCAACAAGACCAAGTTTAGTTTTTCAAGTCAGGAATGATGCACCACCTTTGGACCATTATCTCAATAGCGGATTTTGAGTCTGACGACCCGTATGCGAAACGTTATTACTATCGAGCCACCACAGGCGAGAGCCCTAACGGAAGCACCGGAGGCCGGAGTGATTTAACTAAATTGCGACACCGATTGCAGAATTGAAACTGGAACGAGCGTCAAGTGTCTCAATAGAGACACAAAGCCAACCACAACTCGATATGCTAATAAGGAAACCCGAACCATGAACATGAAGCAAATAAACGTTATAGCAGTGAGTACAATCGCCCTTGTCTGGGGAGCCGTAAGCCCGGCCAAAGCGATCGAATTCTCCCTATCGGGAAGTTTAGCAAACGGAGACACATTTGGAGGAGAGTACACATTGTCCGACCAGGTTGCCAATGGTAGCGCAGTTAGTTCTGTTCAATCCTTCTCTCAATATGACATCAATGTCTATGATGCCAGCCACCAAACGATAGACACGTTCACAGAAGCCTCTGCCAATGGCTTCCCCGGCGCGATCATCGGTGATCTATCGAGTCAGTATGGAGTCCAAGGATCATTGATCGAATTTGGCAACAATTTACCGAATGGACAAAAAAGTATACTACAAGTCGTATTTGCCAATCCGATTACCAGTTACAGCCAACCTCTGTTAGGACCACCAGTCCAAGGTCTTTACTATGGAGGGTTTTTACTCAACGGATACACTAGCACGAGCAATGGTATAACCACCCAGGTGACGAGTGCAACCGAAGCATCGACGGCGGCACCAGAACCAAAGGAGATATTAGGGACTCTATGCGCGATAGGGATGGGAGTAGCACTAAGAATGAAGAAAAGGTTAAGCTCTATTAGGGAAGAGGCTAACTCAGCAGCAGTGTGACGAACACAGAGTGCATAAAAGTAATGGAAGGATTGCTTGGTAGCCCTTCACTTAAAAGTTGTAGTATTTGCCAATGTCGAAAAATATCAAACTTAGGCAAAGCGCTTAAAACCCCATCTACCCCACTAATAACCCAACGCCACCACCGCCGAAGGTAAGTCTCGATCCGGAGATTATCCGCACCTTGCGAATATTGCCGAGACGCCCGTTCTAGCATCCTATCAACCGTTTTGCCTGCTACCCCCAAT
>CAIVAU010000016.1 GCA_903903925.1 uncultured cyanobacterium | reverse complement strand
TCAGCCCGCTGTCTTTCTTGCTCCACGAGCAACCGTTCCTGTTCTGTAGGAGTTAATATCCAATTACCTAAAGCATCAAACCACCTTAACCAAGGCTGTTCAACACCCTGATATTCTCCCTGCCAAACACCTAAACCTAATTTTATATCTGGTATCCAAAACCTCGACGTTGGTAAGTCTAATGCAGTGTAACGACTACCATCTAACTTAAAACCTCTTAGCTCATAAGTATAACGGTCAAATACAACGTAATAAGGAACACGCAAAACGCGCTCATACACTTCCCACTTTGTGGGAGGCTGTTCAACATCTCGCAAAGTCTGACCCAAGTCTTCTTTTTCAGTACTAGGAGACAGTAATTCAACCACAACAAAAGGATCAACACCCTCTTGCCACACCACATAGCTTAAACGTAAATCTCGTTGTTCATAAAGACGAGGAACGCCCACAACTGCAAACCAATCAGGTCGCTTGTACCACAGTGGATGGCGAACGTCGTAGTAGAGATTCAAATCACTGGCAACAAAAACCTGCTCTATAGGATAACTAGGAGGACGGAAGGTTTCATCTAAGAGACGGGGTTGCAACAAGTGAAACTGATCAGGCAAGCCAGGTTCCTCAATATTTTCACTAGGGAGATCATACATGGTAGGTAGTACGTCTTTGGCGGGGCGAGGTGGATCGGTTTGATACATAGTGAGAAAGTCAAGACCTGTAAGCTCTAAGTTATATTATGAAAGATTGATTTTGTCCTAGATGACTAACAGCAAAAATTATCAGTATCTTCCACACGCTCAGACTTATACACACCCTTAATCTCATCATTAAAAAATTTACCAATTGATTCTGCCTGATGTAAATCTTCCCAAGTATCCTCATTTACTCCCGCGTACTGATAAACCGCACCATTATGAAACTCGACTTGTAAAATTTTTTGGTTGCTATCGTATCCCACAGTGTTTGCCATTGATGAGCTTACAGGTAACATGGCAATTGGTTCCTCATCACAAGGAAGTAAATGAGAGTTAGCAACAATCTCATTCAGTTGTTGCAGTCCTTCGTAAGCTTGTACTGGCGCAGGAATCTCTATAGACTCAAAGGAGTCACCTCGGTCAAGCAACAAATGTAAATATCCGTCAGAGTGGGCGATCGCTACAATATCGGTCAAGTCGATCTTCGTTAACCTCATCGGCATTTTTATCTCCTAATTTTTCTAACTAGACCCTGAAACAGCTGATCCTAAAAAGGTAAGACAATATAGTACTTTTGTACTATATTGTCAGCTTGCAGTCAATAGACATCTTCAAAAATGAATGATGCGTTTGTTAAAACCTGTCCCATCAGCAATTAACCGCAGCGGTGTCTGAAGCATCAGATTTTGACTTGTCAGGCTGCTTTTGCAAGTAACGGTAAAGGCGATTGAGCGCAGTTACATAAGCATAAGCTGCTGCTACAACAATGTCAGTATCAGAAGCCTGTCCAGAGAAAATTCGCTCCTGATGCTGTAAGCGAACCGTGACTGTTCCCAAAGCATCAATCCCACTTGTCACAGATTGGACGGAAAACTCAATGAGTTGATTCGGAATTTCTACCAGTCGATTAATTGCTTGATACACTGCATCCACAGGGCCAGTACCAACAGTGGCATCCGTCAGGATTTTTCCACCTGGAGTCACAACTGTGATGGTTGCTGTAGGACAAGTACAGTCACCACAAATCACCTGGACGTGTTCGAGTTGAAAGCCGCTTTCTACTTGAATTTGCGTTTCATCTCGGACTATTGCCTCTAAATCCCAATCTGACATCTCTTTTTTCTTGTCGGCAACTTCCTTGAACCGAGTGAAGGCTTTGTTTAAGTCAGCCTCACTCAGGTGAAACCCTAATTCCTGAAGCCTAGTTCGGAAAGCATTCCGTCCTGAGTGTTTACCCAAAACAATGCGGTTTTCCGGTAACCCAATGGCAGCAGCTTCCATAATTTCATAGGTCTGCCGATGCTTGAGAATACCATCTTGATGAATTCCTGATTCATGGGCAAAAGCGTTTGCTCCCACAATTGCTTTATTGGGCTGAATGAGCATTCCTGTTAATTGGGAAACTAAGCAAGAGGTTTTGTAAATCTCTTGGGTTTTGATGTTGGTTAGGGGTGTATCTGATTCTATCGGGCGACTAAAGTAGGAGTTGAAATAGGGTTTACGAACTTCCAACGCCATGACAATCTCTTCCAGTGCAGCATTGCCTGCTCGTTCACCTATTCCATTAATTGTACACTCTACCTGACGCACACCATTTTCGATCGCTGCCAAGGCGTTAGCTGTAGCTAAACCTAAATCATTTTGGGTGTGAACAGAAAGCATCACTTTGTCAAGATTGGGGACGTGTTCTCTAATTCCCTGAATGAGAATTCCCATTTCTTTGGGTGTGCAGTAGCCAACGGTATCAGGAATGTTAATCGTGGTCGCACCAGCAGCGATCGCCACCTCCAGCACCTGATAGAGAAATTCTGGGTCAGTCCGGCTGGCATCCATCGGTGAAAACTCTACATCGTCCACAAAAGACTTGGCATAGGCTACCATCTCTTGGGCGATCCCCAGTACCTCTTCCCTGGACTTTTTCAACTGGTACTTGAGGTGAATATTAGAGGTAGAGATCATCGTGTGAATTCTAGGGTGAGCAGCCGATTGCAACGCTTCCGCCGCAGCTTGAATGTCCTGTCGAACGGCTCTTGCCAAACTACAAATGATTGGGCTACCAGATCCCCCGACTTGTTCAGCGATGGTTCTAACGGCTGCAAAATCTCCAGGGCTGGCTGCTGCAAATCCAGCTTCAATCACATCGACTCCAAGGAGAGCCAGTTGATGAGCGATCGCTAGTTTTTCTTCTACATTTAGCGTTGCACCTGGGGACTGTTCGCCATCCCGTAGGGTTGTGTCGAAGATAATGACTCTGTCTGGTTGCGGTCGAATGCTCATCACTGTCTCCTTGTTAAACAAGTTTACTTTGGATATTGTATACAAAAAACCGGAAATCGTATACAATATCCAAAGACAGAGAGAGTTAGCCTTAGAAAATTTGCAAGCCGCAATCAATTTCAATCCCAGATCCAAGGAAGATGCAAAAACTCCCTTAATCCAGATCAGGTTCAATCCCAAGTGACCTCAACTGTGCGATTAAACGTTCAGCCCGTTGTCTTTCTTGCTCAGCCCGCTGTCTTTCTTGCTCAGCCCGCTGTCTTTCTTGCTCCACGAGCAACCGTTCCTGTTCTGTAGGAGTTAATATCCAATTACCTAAAGCATCAAACCACCTTAACCAAGGCTGTTCAACACCCTGATATTCTCCCTGCCAAACACCTAAACCTAAT
>CAIVAU010000015.1 GCA_903903925.1 uncultured cyanobacterium | reverse complement strand
CACCGTTTCCAGTGGTTGTCCCAGACCTGAAGCCAGATTCTCACGCGTTACTCACCCGTCCGCCACTAAACCCCTAAGGGTTCCGTTCGACTTGCATGTGTTAAGCATACCGCCAGCGTTCATCCTGAGCCAGGATCAAACCCTCCGTTTTGTTCACTGAGTTTGTGGCTCCGAAAACTTTCCTTTCCGGAATCCTCTATGTTCTTCTACGTCTTGGGCTTAGCCCTCTGACTCATTTCTCTTGACGAGGATTGGTTACTGTTTTGGCTTTCAAACTATTCTTTTTTCACGGTTCGGGTGTCAAAACCGTTTTTAACACTTTATCCAATATAGCGAGGTGTTCTCTTCTTGTCAAGGGGTAGAAGAAAAGTTTTTTTTGAGCGGCTAAATCCAGTCCCAATACTGCTCGGATAAGCAGGGGAAGCGCTTGGGTTGCAGGGGAGGCAAAACTCTTCAAGAGCCTCAATTTCTCCCCCTGCTCTTATACTGCTTGCCTCAACCAAGAAATTCCAAAACCTACGCAGTATTGAATCCAGTCCAGTACTGCGTAGGTTTTGGAAAATTTTAGATGAGACACACTCACCCATCAAGGGGATGGTTTTCAGGCTAAACATCACTACAACAAAGGAAAGTGGGGATTGGGTAAGAAATCTATCAAAGCCCGTGACGAGGATTGAACTCGTGACCTCACCCTTACCAAGGGTGTGCTCTACCACTGAGCCACACGGGCAGATCAAACTTAGGAGTTAAGAGTTAAGAGTTTTGCTTTTTTAATTCATCACTCATAACTCATAACATTTGCAGGTGGGCCGGGCTAGATTCGAACTAGCGTAGGCGCAAGCCAGCGGATTTACAGTCCGCCTCCATTAACCACTCGGACACCGACCCGTGCTGCCCACTTTCGTCATGATAGCACATGGTTTTAAAAATGCAAGGTGAGTTTCAAAAAAGATGGGGAATCTTTTGGAAATACGATAAATCACGACTAACTCAGCAGTTCACCTGTTTCTTGCAGTGAGTGCAGGCGGCGATAAATCCCCTCACTGCGCAAAAGTTCGTCATGGCTACCTACTTCTACGATTTTGCCTTGATCGAGAACTACAATCTTATCTGCTTCCCTGACTGTACTTAGACGGTGGGCGATAATAATGGAGGTGCGGGTTCCTTGCAGCGATCGCATTGCCAATTGAATCATCCTCTCAGACTCGTAATCTAAGCTAGATGTCGCTTCGTCAAAAATTAGGATATCTGGATTCACCAACAATGCCCGAGCAATCCCCAATCGCTGTCTTTGACCTCCAGATAACCTGACACCTCTTTCACCAACAATAGTATAGTAACCTTGAGGAAGCTGTCGAATCACTTCATCCACTTTGGCTATCCTACAGGCTGCTTGAACTTCTTCAAAACTGGCTTGTCTATTGCCGTAGGTGAGATTATCCAACAAAGAGCCGTTGAAAACGTCTACCTCTTGGTGAACTATCCCTAACCTTCGCCGATAATCACCTACATCTAGGGTCCGAATATCTTGACCATCAATCAATATCTTCCCCTGATTCGGTTCAAAATACCGAAACAGTAACTTGATTAAAGTTGATTTCCCTGAACCAGAACGCCCAACCAGCGCCACCGTCTGATATGGTTCTATCAATAAGTTGATGTCTTGCAGAACTGGATTCTCTCTGTCATAACCAAAACTCACATGGGAAAATTCCACCTTCCCAGTAAATTTATAAGGCGATGTACGCTCAACTAAACTAGCCGCATCCACCCCAATCGGCTGCTGCATAAATTCGTGGTATCCTACCATAGAGGCATAACGACGGGCAAATACCTCCGCTAAACTGTTAATCGGTTGTAACTCTGCATAAGCCATATTAGAAAGAGTGAAAGTCGTAACGAAATGTCCGAGAGAAATTTGACCTTTTACCGTAGCCACTAGCACCAAACCAAATATCGCAAAAACACAGAATTGAATTATGCTTCTTTGCCAAGTACTTAATTTGATATAGCTAAGGTGGATTCTGTAGTCAACAACTTGAAACTCGCGGTTAAGTCGTTGTTTTTGACGCTTGAATTCTGAGGCTTCTGCTGCAAAAGCTTTGACTGTTTTGATGTTAGTGATGATTTCTGAAGTCCGGCTTTGGGTATTTTCAATGTATTTATTTAAGCGTCGTTCTTGTCCCATGATCTTTCTTAAATCTTTAAAACTTAAGCCAAGGATCACGACGAACGAAATCAGAAACAGTATGGCGATGCGCCATTCAATCAACAAGATAACTACAAAAATACCCAGAACTCGGCATAGTTTGGGAATAAATTGTCCAGCGATTTCTGGGTAAGTCCAAGTGTGATTTTCTAAACCTTTTGCAATTTTCCCCGCAATCCTTCCTGGGTTATTTTCGTCGTAAAATGCCAGTGGTAGGGTCAGGATTTTCTCTATCGTTTTTTCGAGGTGGTCGCGCCTAGTACGTAACGCAATATCCCAATGAAACCACCAAGTTAACCATACTTCTATTGGCGCTCTCACAACAGTCACCAAGAAGATTAAACTCATTAGAACTTCGAGGGACAGTAGCCGATTTTCTTGTAAGTGCGTCAAGTTGGCGATCTGAGCGATCGCAGCCCCTATTAGGCGATCTAGTGGTTGTCCAGAAAGTACGTTTAAAATTTGCCCAATCACATACGGTACAACCAAATCTATAATTTCAAAGATGCTTGCTACCGCAATACTGAAAATAGCGATCGCCCGATAGCTCTGATAATATTTGAGAAGATCCCGAAATTTTGCCATGATGCACACTGTCCAACAGCACAAGCTTGTAGCTTTGGGTTATTAAATACTACAAGCATAATACACAAGAGTCAAGAGGCAAACGAGTAAATCATTCTTTAGAAGGATTAGGGGATTGTTATTTGTAGGCTTTTGGTTTGCTGAGTGGAAAAAACTCCAAGCGATAGCGATAGAGTGCAACTGGATGAGAACCAGCAGTAAAGTAATCTGGATCTTGGGGCGAAAGGTAGACAGCCGTTACTTGATCTGCTTCTATAGCGGGATTGGGTGTGGGTAGTTTGTGGTAGGAGGTCGTGGATTCTACAGAGTTGAAATAAGGACGAGAACCGCCTTGAAACATCAGCACCCAAAAAAAACGGCTCAGGTCATCCTTGAGAGTGGCAACGATTACCTGGGAGCCCTCAAAGGCAACCAATCAGGGTTGTTAACAGCGGTAGAAGCCAACTTTCAAGCCCAACAAACTTGTACAACAGATTGAGAAAGGGCATGGTCGCATTGAAAAACGCACCGTCAGCATTAGTCATCAACTCGATGGCATTCCTGATTTCCCAGGATTATGCACTTTGATTCGAGTCGATTCCGAACGTCAAGTCCATCGGGCAACCATGATTGAAGTTTCCCTCGAAACTCGCTACTACGTTGCCTCTTTTCGCGATACGGCACAAGCCTTTGGGGAGCGAATTCGAGGCTATTTGGGAGTGGAAAACAAGGTGCATTATGTCCGAGATGTCACTCAGGGGGAAGACGCTTCACGCATTCGGACCCCACCCTTGGTTCAAATTTGGGCACTGGCACGCAACTTTGCCCTCAATTTATATCGTGACAACGGCTTTCAGAACATGGCTCAAGCCCAGCGTCGGGCTGGGCTTGAGCCTTAACACACTCAAAGACCTATTTAGAATGAAATAGCCCTGGATAATAATGACCGTAAAAATTGCATTAATTCAGGAATTTCTAGAGTCGCCGCCTTTAGTGCCATCTTGGAGTAATTTGACTATTTAATATTTTTTACTCACCGATTTTACACTCTTCGTACAACAATTATAAATTTTTATTTCTACTCGGTTCTCTACTTTCAACACTCTCACTAATATCCTTGCAAACTCTCCTTCAAAGTTAGGCAATCTCCTTAAATCAGCGTGAGTATTTATACTTGATCTATCGGGTCTAGAGTTTTTTACGTTGGCGTTCGCGCAGCATCTTGTAGAGAACCCTGCCGCTAGGCATCGCCTCTCCCTTCCCCAAAATAGTTCTTTTGTACTATTTTTTGAGTTTCAAAATGGCGGTTAATATTCTATTTTTTTCAAAATGAGAATTGCTGGGAAGGTGATACTCAAACAACATGAGGAGTGATCGCCCCACATCAGTCTCTTCGGTTGATTATGTAAAGCTGAGACAAATTTGCGATAATTTCATAAAACACTTAGATTAATAAATTTATAGTGAACATAAAATATACTCACTATATTTACTTAGAAACAATGGTATTGTGAAATAGAAAAGTCAGAAATTTGACGTAAAAGGGGAAAAATGAAACTATCTAACTTATTGTCCTTATTTATCGGTAGCACGGTTACTAGTTTATGCTTGATCGGTAACGCACCTGCTAAAGCTTACACTTTTAATTTGACCGGATCTCTGCAAAACGGAGATACATTTAGTGGTACGTATTCTATTGATGATTCAGTAGCGCAAACTACGGATGTTAGTAATAACATAAATTTATCATCATATGATATTAATCTTTATAATCCTTCAAATTCTCTTTTAACTACTTTTGATTCATCTATTGCTAATAACAACGGTACTTCATTAGGAAACACTGCTAGTTTTGGAGTTCCAAATGCTTCTGATGTAAGTTTTCAAAATTTAAATTCAAACTATGGTCTTCAACTATTTTTTCCGGAAATCACGAGTTATACACAAGCGTTAGGCAATGGAATCCCGACTACAGATCCAGGTGCAATTTATATCGCACGTGTCGATGGAGAAATTAACTATACCACTGGCGTAAGGTCTGGTTTAAAATCAGCTTCAGTGACGGTAAAGGCAGCACCCGAGCCTGCCGAAATCCTCGGCACAGTTGGAGCGTTAGCGATGGGAGTGGCACTGAGAAGGAAGAAAAGGATAATATCAGCACTCTCAAAGGCTAACTCAGCAGCAGTGTGACGAACACAGAGTGCATAAGAGTAATGGAAGGATTGCTTGGTAGCCCTTCACTTAAAAGTTGTAGTATTTGCCAATGTCGAAAAATATCAAACTTAGGCAAAGCGCTCAAAACCCCATCTACCCCACTAATAACCCAACGCCACCACCGCCGAAGGTAAGTCTCGATCCGGAGATTATCCGCACCTTGCGAATATTGCCGAGACGCCCGTTCTAGCATCCTATCAACCGTTTTGCCTGCTACCCCCAAT
>CAIVAU010000014.1 GCA_903903925.1 uncultured cyanobacterium | reverse complement strand
TCTGTGTCATTAATTTTGAAGGGTTCGTAGTGTGAGCGTCTCGCTCACGAAGCGAGCTTTCCGGCTCGCACTACCCATCAAAATTAATGACATGAACTACTAGGTTGTCAAGAAAGAATTGACGGGTTGGGATCGATATCAAGTTCGTCTAATTTTTACTTGCTAAAAGCATCCTTGATATTATCAACAGTGCGTTCAACAGTATTCTTTGTTTTGTCTACTGCGCTCTTTGTCCGAGCTGCATCTTCGTCTGCTCTTCGCCCAATTCGAGCGGCATCTCTTTTTGCTTTGCGCTCAACATAACTACCATTACCATCTGTTGCTTGCTCGACTCGATTGGCATTTTTCTTTGCAGTTCGCTTAAGCTGTTCTTTCGTATCTTGGATGAAACCCTTCGCTCTTCCAGCGTCTTCACTTGCTTTTCCTTGAATCTGATCGCCCAAGTCTGTCGATGCGATCAAGTTTGCTGCTGGATCAGCCATTGCTGGGGTGTTCGGGAAAAATGCACCCTGCCAAACGAAGGCGATCGCTGACACACAAAGCAGAGTGGTAGCCAAAAAGCGTCCTACAGTTGAAAGCCAGTTTGTCAAATAATTCAGTGTCATAGAATACAATCTTTATGAGATTTAGCATTCTACTTTTACTTTATCTGGCGCATCAGCTAAATCGTTCCTTAGACAGAAGTTCTCCAATTCTCACTCCCCGGATAGGTTTCTAAACAACGGCGTACTCAGATATCGCTCACCATAACTGGGCTGCACCATGACAATCAAACGCCCTGCATTCGATGGACGTTTGCCGACTTGAATGGCTGCCCATAAAGTAGCACCAGTCGAGATTCCTGATAAAATTCCCTCTTCTCGTGCTAGCCTGCGACCGTAGGCGATCGCCTGCTCATCTGTGACTTGCATGATTTCATCAACTAGTTCCATACGTAGCACGGGGGGAACAAATCCAGCACCAAGACCTTGAATTTTGTGTTCTCCCGGTTTACCACCTGTGAGTACGGCACTATTGGCTGGTTCAACGGCGATCGCTTGAAATTCTGGTTTGCGGGACTTAAGTGCTTCAGCGACTCCTGTGATTGTGCCTCCTGTACCCACACCAGCAACTAAAATATCAACTTGCCCATCGGTATCTGCCCAAATCTCAGCAGCCGTAGTTTCTCGATGGGTGCGGGGATTGGCGCAGTTACGGAACTGCTGGAGCATGTAGGCATCTGGTGATGTAGCGACAATTTCTTGTGCCCGATCTATCGCTCCTCTCATTCCCTCAGTTCCTGATGTCAACTCTAGTTCAGCCCCATACGCTAAAAGCATCAACTGGCGCTCTATACTCATTGTTTCTGGCATTGTCAGGATTAAACGGTATCCCCTGGCTGCTGCTACCATTGCTAGAGCAACACCTGTATTTCCTGAGGTGGGTTCAACTAGAATAGATTTTCCAGGGTAAATTAACCCCTCCTCCTCAGCCTTCCGAATCATGCTGATGCCAATTCGGTCTTTTACCGAAGCAGATGGATTCTGACCCTCCAGCTTGACCAAAATTCGGGCTACACAACCTTCCGATTGTGGTATACGATTAAGTTGAACCAAAGGTGTTCGACCAATTAACTCAGTAATATCACTAGCGATGCGCATTTTTAATGATCTCCTGTAATGGATCTATGCAATCCTGCTCTAATATACGCTATATCTATAGATTTGCCGTTCTTTAAATAGCGGAAAATTGGTTTAAAATTATACATGAGTATCCCTTAGAAGAAAATTTTTTCCTCTAAAGTAACGCAAACAGAGCAGTAGATTCTAAGCTAGTACAGGAGAACTATCCCAAGGATGGAATGTCTGATTTAATTCTATTTTGGCATCGCCGCGATTTACGGATCTCAGATAACACAGGTCTTGCCGCCGCACGACAGCAAAGTGCAAAAGTGGTGGGCGTGTTTTGCCTAGACCCTAATATTTTACAACGAGATGATGTTGCTCCTGTGAGAGTAACTTACATGATTGGCTGTTTGCAGTCACTACAAGCACAATATGCTCAAACTGGTAACCAGTTATTAATCCTTCATGCCAATCCTACTCAAGCAATTCCGACACTGGCGGTAGCACTAGGAGCCAAAGCTGTATTCTGGAATTGGGATGTAGAACCGTACTCGCAAGAGCGCGATCGCAGCGTCATCGTTGCTCTCAAAGAAAAGGGCATTCAGTTTCTTGAGCAAAACTGGGATCAGATCCTCCACGCGCCAGAAGATATCCGCACTGGTTCCAACGCTCCTTATACGGTGTACACCCCTTTCTGGAAGAATTGGAGTAGTAAACCTAAGGTTAAACCGATGGCGTCTCTACAAGAGATGACAGGATTAACGGAAGCCGAAAAGAACATTGCTAGGCAAGCAGGGGTGATTGAATTGCCTTCAGCAAAAGATTTAGGTTTCTACTGGGAAGGAGAATTAGTGATTGCACCAGGAGAAGTGGCGGCGCAAGAACGATTAGAGGAATTTTGCACACGTTGCATTTACGAATACCAAGAACAGCGCAATTTCCCAGCAGTTCAGGGGACATCCCAACTCAGTGCTGCCTTAAAATTTGGCGTGATTAGTATTCGTACTGTTTGGCAAGCAACTCTTGATGCACTCCAAAACAGCCGCAGTGAAGAAACAGAAGCGAATATCCGTACATGGCAACAGGAACTAGCGTGGCGAGAGTTTTATCAACATGCGATGTATAACTTTCCAGAATTAGCAGAGGGTGCTTTCCGCGAAACCTTTAAAAGCTTCCCTTGGGAAACAAACGAAGCGCATTTTCAAGCTTGGTGTGAGGGTAGAACTGGTTATCCCATCGTTGATGCAGCAATGCGCCAAATGAATCAACTCGGCTGGATGCATAACCGTTGTCGGATGATTGTTGCCAGTTTCCTGACCAAAGACTTGCTGATTAATCCCCAATTGGGTGAAAAATACTTTATGCAGAAGCTGATAGATGGTGATTTATCTGCCAACAATGGGGGCTGGCAATGGAGTGCTTCTAGTGGTATGGACCCCAAACCATTACGGATTTTCAATCCTGCTAGTCAATCACAAAAATTTGATCCTGAGGGCGAATACATCCGAGAATGGGTTCCCGAATTACGTTCCGTGGATACGGAATATTTAGTGACTGGTAATATTCCACCTTCGGAATGTGAAGCTCTTGACTATCCAACCCCTATCGTGGACCATAAACAACAGCAACGACTGTTTAAAGAGCGTTATCAACGGCAGAAAGAGGGAGCTTAGGCTGTTGAGATGGCGGCAAATGATGGGCTTGCTAATCTCACCTGATGGTAGGATTATAATTCTTATAGAAATATATTACCGCAGATTGCAAGTAAGTAGTACTGTTCCCCATGATTTAAAAAATTAACCATGAGCCAGAAACACCGCACTGTTTTGATTGTTGATGATAACTGGGAAGACAGTGAGATCTATGGGCAGTATTTGCAGCAAGATGGGGCGTACGACTACAAGATTGTGCAGGCAAAATGGGGGCGAGAAGGGCTGGGACTATGGCTGCACCATCAACCAGATATTACATTGCTGGATTACCGACTGCCAGACATAGATGGAGTAGAATTTCTCACCCAACTGCAAACCTTGACTCACCAGCTATTCTTACCTGTCATCGTGGTCACGGGGCAGGGAAATGAGGCGATCGCGGTGCAGGTAATCAAAGCAGGCGCACAAGACTACCTAGTCAAGGGACAAATGACTTCCGAAAGTCTGCGACTGGCAGTGAATAAGGCGATAGAAAACGTGCAGTTACGCGCCCAACTGCAACAAGAACTAGCTGAGCGCAAATATACTGAAGAACGACTCCGTGTGGCGCTAGACGCTGCCCGCATGGGGACTTGGGACTGGAATATCCAGACGAATCACATTCAATGGTCTGCTAACCTGGAAGCCATGTTTGGGTTTGCACCAGGAGAGTTTGATGGTTCCTTCGATATGTTTGTTTCTCGCCTGCACCCAGACGACCGCAATCATGTGCTAGAGGCAATCAATAGTGCTGTTACAACTGGAGCAGACTACAACATAGAATTTCGGGTGATGTATCCCAACGGCAGTATTCATTGGGCACTGAGTCAAGGCAGAGTTTTTTATGATCAAGCTGGGCAAGCTGTCCGCATGGCAGGTGTTGATCTAGATATCACCGAACGCAAACAAACAGAGGAAGCCTTGCAGGAGAGCGAGGAGAGGTTCCGCCAACTGACAGAAAATAGTCATGATGTCTTTTGGATGAGGGATATGCGGGAGCAAAAAGTACTTTATGTCAGCCCTGCCTTCCAGCGGATCTGGGGGCTAGATCCGCAACAATTATATGGCGACTCCGCAGTGTGGGAGGAGCAAATTATTCATCCCGATGATCGCCTACGGACCGCTGCAGCGTTCCAAGAAAAGGCGTGTGCAGGCAGATTTGATGAAGAGTATCGCCTCATTAAGCCCGACGGCGCGATCCAGTGGATTCGCGATCGGGCTTTTCCAATCTACGATAAGTCGGGAGAAGTTTATCGGCTCGCGGGTATTGCCGAAGACATCACTGATCGTAAACACGCTGAGAACTCTATACGCCAAAGTGAAGCCCGTTACGGCTACCTAGCTGAAGCAATTCCACATCTCGTTTGGACTTGTGATGCAAAGGGTAAATGCGACTATGTTAACCAACGATTGTGTGAATATACTGGATTGACAGTCGAGCAAAGTTTGGGGCTTGGTTGGCTCTCAGCAGTGCATCCAGAGGATATGCAACCAGTCCAAGATGTGTGGAGAAAGGCTGTCGAAAATGGGACTTTTTATAAGCACGAATACCGATTCAGGCGAGATGCTGATGGTAGCTATCGCTGGCATTTAGTGCTAGGCTTACCGCTTAAAGATGAACAAGGGCAGGTTGTCAAATGGTTTGGGACGTGTACTGATATTCACGATCAAAAGGAATTGGAAATAGAACGCGATCGCATTTACCAATTAGAACAAGTTGCCCGTAATGAAGCCGAAAAAGCCAACCGCATTAAAGACGAGTTTCTGGCTATTCTCTCCCATGAATTGCGTTCCCCCCTCAACCCCATCCTAGGCTGGACGCAGCTGCTACAAACTCGCAAACTCGATCCAACCAAAACGGCTGAAGCCCTAGCAACTATTGAGCGTAACGCCAAGTTACAGACTCAACTCATTGATGACTTGCTTGATATTGCTCGCATTCTGCGGGGCAAACTCAGCATAAATGCAGACCCCGTCAATTTGGCATTTGTGATTGAAGCGGCTATTGATACCGTTAGGACGGCAGCAGTCGCCAAATCAATCTTAATTCATCCGGTGCTACCGAATATTGGGCAGGTATCTGGGGATTCAGTTCGACTCCAGCAGATCATTTGGAACTTGCTTTCCAACGCAATCAAGTTCACTCCACATGGTGGACGGGTAGAAATCCGGCTAGAGAGGGTAGGTGACCAAGCACAGATCACAGTCACAGACACAGGCAAAGGAATCAACCCCGAATTCCTGCCCCACATCTTCGAGTCTTTCTGTCAAGAAGATGTCTCAGTAACCCGCAAATTTGGTGGACTAGGGTTAGGGTTGGCGATAGTCCGACACCTGACGGAAGCACACGGGGGCACGGTAGCCGCTGACAGTCCAGGTGTTGGGCTGGGAGCTACTTTTACGGTTAGGTTTCCTCTGGTGAACTTTGAGCCAGAGATCAATCATGCCGACGATTTGTTGGAGCATGAACTTGATCTGACAGGCATCCGGGTGTTGACCATCGATGATGAGCCAGACACCCGCGAGTTGATGACAGTATTACTGGCTCAGTATGGGGCAGAGGTGATGACGGTTGCATCCAGTACGGAATTTCTAGCAGCCCTAGAGTCGTTTCAGCCAGACGTTTTAGTCAGCGATATTGGGATGCCAGAGGTGGATGGTTATACTTTACTCAGACAGGTACGTTCCTTACCACCAGAACGTGGCGGTCAAATAGGAGCGATCGCCCTGACGGCTTATGCTGGAGAATTGGATCGGCAAAAAGCTCTGGCAGCAGGATTTCAGAGGCATCTAGCCAAGCCAATAGAACCACATCAATTAATTCAGGCTGTAGCTGTCGTGTATCGGTTAATTACTCATGATTCACATTGAGGGCTCCCATGGAGAGGGAGGCGGACAAATTCTCCGTTCCTCACTCAGTCTAGCTTCGATTACAGGTAAACCCATACAGATCAATCACATCCGCGCCGGACGCCAAAAGCCGGGACTAGCAGCACAACACCTGACAGCAGTTCGCGCCGCCGCAGCAATCTGCCATGCCCAAGTGCGGGGAGATGCCTTGGGTTCAATGACCCTAGAGTTTATTCCTGGTAGTTCCGTGCAAGCGGGAAATTATACCTTTGATGTCAGCGAAGCACGGGAAGGCGGTTCCGCTGGTGCTACTACTCTGGTGTTGCAAACTATCCTCTTGCCTCTGGCGCTAGCATCTAGTAATTCCCAGGTGACACTACGAGGAGGAACTCATGTAAGTCATAGCCCTTCAATGACTTACATTGAATTCGTCTATTTGCCTATGCTGTATAAAATGGGCGTGCAGGTTGAAGCGAAACTGAATGCTTGGGGGTGGTATCCCCAAGGTGGGGGAGAAGTAGAGTTTTTGATCAGTGGCGGTACTAACCTGAGTGGTATCAACTTGGTAGAACGCGGCGACTTACAGCAAGTGCAGGGGTTAGCAGTGGTGACGGAACTACCCTCCCATATTCCTCAAAGGATGGCGAGTCGTGCTGAAAATTTGTTGCGTGAAGCCCAATTGAAACCTAATATACAGCCGTTGCGAGCAAAGGGAATCGCACCAGGAGCAGGTTTGTTTCTCACGAATGTGTATGAGAATAGTGTGGCTGGGTTTGGTGCTTTGGGGCGTTTGGGTTTGCCAGCAGACAAAGTAGCGTCCATGGCTTGTGAGGAACTGCTGAAGTTTCATCAAACCGGTGCACCAGTCGATGAACACTTGGCGGATCAGTTACTGTTACCAGCTGCTTTGGCATCCCAGAGGAGTGAGTACCGAGTTGCAGAGATTAGTCAGCACCTGACGACCAATGCTTGGGTGATTGAACAATTTGGGTTGGCGCGGGTCACGGTAGATGAAGATGAAAAAATAGTGGCTATAGAACCTTCTTGTGATTGAACTCTCCTATGTTTGAAAACACAGGATTCTGCCCCCTGCCTCCTGCCCCCTGACTCCTGACTCCTGCCTCCTGCCCCCTGACTCCTGCCTCCTGACTCCTGACTCCTGACTCCTGACTCCTGACTCCTGCCTCCTGACTCCTGCCTCCTGCCCCCTGACTCCTGACTCCTGACTCCTGACTCCTGACTCCTGACTCCTGACTCCTGACTCCTGACTCCTGACTCCTGACTCCTGTATATCTAACAGTAGCAAATGGGTACATTATGTGTATAACATTCTGCTCATGAACAAAAATGGAGAATTCCTACTCAAAAACTCATGACTTGTCCAGCAAAGAAATTTATCAAAAGATTTTTAACAATATTCAAAAGGTAATCAAAGGGCAATCAGCAGCGATTAGGAAATTGCTATCAGCCTTTGCTAGTGGTGGACATGTGTTGCTAGAAGATTATCCTGGAACTGGTAAAACTACCTTAGCAAAAGCCCTAGCATACTCTGTAGATGTAACCTTCAAGCGCATTCAATTTACACCAGATCTTTTGCCTTCGGATATTTTGGGCATTTCCATACTTGACCCAAAAGAACGCGCCTTTCATTTCCACGAAGGCCCTATTTTCGCTCATATTGTTTTAGCTGACGAGATTAACCGAGCTTCACCACGTACTCAATCGGCACTATTAGAAGCCATGGCAGAGTTTCAAGTCAGCATTGATGGGAACTTGCGAAAACTTCAAGACCCCTTTTTTGTCATCGCTACTCAGAACCCAGTGGAATCACGTGGTACTTACCCCCTTCCTGAAGCCCAAATGGATCGCTTTGCACTCCAGTTTAGTCTAGGATATATATCTCCGGAAGACGAAGTTAACTTGCTCTGTGACCAAATTCAACAACACCCTATTGAGACAATTCAACCTTGCATTGATTTACAGGACATAATTACTCTAAAACAGCAGGTCAAGGAAATCCGCATCTCTGAGAAATTGAAAAGCTATCTTGTAAATATTGTAAATGCCACTCGTTCTGCACAAGGTGTGCGATTAGGAGCTAGTCCAAGAGCTTCGATAGCGTTAATGAAGATTGCTCAAGCATTAGCGTTGTTTGATGGCTATGAATTTGTCACACCAGAGCATATCCAGGAACTTGCAGTATCTGTCATTGCTCATCGCCTAATAATGGAAAATCAAGCACGTTTCTCTGGTATAACCGCTACAGTTGTTGTTGAGGATATCCTCAAGTCTGTTCCTATTCCAGTTTGACATCAAACTTAAAACATGAAATTTTTTGTTTATCGTCTTTTCTATTTCATTTATGGTATTCAACGAAAGCTGTCAAAACAAGTTACTGTTAGTGGAATGGTTGTTTTGTTGCTATTGAATGCGGCAGCTTTGACCGGAGATAGCAGCCAAAGCATGAACTATCAAATATTTTCTTTCCTGTTATCTCTTCTGCTCATATCTCTAGTTTATAGTTTATTGTTTCGCTATCGGTTTATTGCTACTCGACGTCTACCAAGACTGGCAACTGTGGGGATAAAACTGAAGTATCGGATTGTCATTAATAACAAAAGCAACAAACTTCAAAAGGGATTAAAACTATTTGAAAATTTTGCCGATTATCGCCCAACTTTTTCAGAGTTTATCGAAACATCTGCAACCAGAAAAGCTCAACGTAATTATTTTAATCAATCTCTTGGATATTATCGTTGGCTTTGGCTGATTTCTCTCAAGCAGTGTGGAAAAGTTCAACCCATAAATTTACCCCCTCTTGCAGCTCATAGCAAGACAGAAGTTATTTGTGAAATTATACCTACTCACAGAGGTGTGATCCGGCTTACGGGTATGACCGTAGCTAGACCCGATCCTTTTGGTTTTTTTAATGCTTGTACAACTATTTATTTACCCCAATCTTTATTGATTTTACCTAAGCTATATCAGCTGCCACTCATTCAACTTCCTGGTGCAAAGGGATATCAATCTGGTAATTTAGCTTTAGCATCTTCTGTGGGAGATTCAGAAGAATTTAGGTCTTTGCGCGATTATCGTTCGGGAGATTCGCTACGAAAAATTCACTGGAAAAGCTGGGCAAAAATTGGTAAACCAGTTGTCAAAGAAGAACAAGATGAATTTTTTCTCCGGCACGCATTAATTTTAGATACATTTCAAAGCGTGAATTATAGTGAAATTTTAGAAGAAGCAGTATCCATTGCAGCTTCATTAGCTTGTGAAGTTCAAACTCAAGATTCATTATTAGATTTGATTTTTGTAGGTAATGAAGCTTATTCTTTTACCTTTGACAGAGGACTAAGCCATACTGACAGAATCCTGGAAATTCTAGCATCTGTTGTTGCCTGTCGGGACAAAGCTTTTGATTCTATTATTCCAGGAGTGATTGAAAAAATTTCTCTGTTGAGTGGCTGTATATGTATATTTCTGTGCTGGGATGAAGATAGAAAAAGATTAGTGAATTATCTCAACAGTATGGGTATTCATACTTTGGTACTAATCATTACAGAGCAAGAAGATCAATTAGAGAACTTTGATTCCAACTCTATAAATGATCAACACACAACTTTTCATATTTTAAAATTGGGCAAAATACAAGAGGGACTCATGCACATATGAAAGCGCCAATACTTCTCCTTAGTGCTGCTTTAATCTTTTGGGGTTGGCAGACAGAAATGTGGCTTTTTGCCATACCAATGGCTGTGATTTTAGCAGGATATCACTTGATTAACTGGCGGTGGGATTTTTCTCATGATGATTTTCGACACATTGCTCATCTGTGTTTGATAATTCTGATTATTGTACTTGTTTATCTGCTAACGACTAATCACTCAATTTACTTAGTTTATAATATATTACAGTTGTTTCCATTGGTATTTTTTCCACTGCTGGCTGCTCAAACCTACTCTATAAATGAAAGTATTGATATTCTCACACTTTTTTTTATCAAAAAAGAATCAATCCACTTTACTTTTAATTTAAACTACTTCTATTTTGCTCTCTGTATTTTCTGTGCTGGAACTGCTAATACTAAGAGTATATATTTTTATATGGGAATGTTTGTACTTACGAGCATTGCCCTTTGGTTTATCCGATCGCAACGATTTTCACCTATTCTATGGGTGAGTCTAATTCTGCTTGCTGGAAATATTGGGTTTATCGGACAAATGGGAGTGTATCAACTTCAACAGCGGTTAGAAGATAGTGTTGTTGCATGGTTAAGCAATGCTAATAGTATCGGGCAATTCATAAACTCAGAAACAAAACAAACAAATATTGGTGAAATTGGAGTTTTGAAGCAGTCAAATGAGATTCTTTTTCGAGTAGCATCTGATACTTCAACTGTTTCTCCTGGATTGCTTAGGGAAGCAACTTATGATAAATATAAATCTTCTGTTTGGATAGCATCAAATCCTACTTTCACTCCTATAAAACCTGACATTAATGGTAAAAATTGGCGTTTAGGAAATAAACCAACTCATAGCTCAAAACTCACCATTTCTACAACACTTAATAAAGGTCAAGGGCTGCTAAGGCTAGCTGATGGAACATTTGAAATTGATGAATTACCAGTCAGCAAAATGGAGAAAAACAAATATGGCACGATACAAGTCAATGGAAAAGTTGATGCGATCACTTACCAAGTCCTGTTTAATAATAACCTTTCTTTAGATAGTCTACCCACAGAAGACGACCTGCAAATAGCCAAATCTGAAAGAGAAGCAATTTATCGAATTGTTAGCCAACTGGATATTATTGGCAAATCACCTCAAACAATTTTACAGCGCGTAGATAGGTTTTTTCAACAGAATTTCCGTTACTCTTTAAAACTTACAGGCAAAAACAATCAGTCAACGCCTTTATCAACATTTTTATTGCAAACTCGCTCTGGACACTGTGAATATTTTGCCACTGCAACTACACTGCTTTTACGTGCAGTTGGCATCCCATCTCGTTATGCTGTCGGGTATTCGGTTCAGGAATTTAGCTCATTAGAGAACCAATATATAGTTCGTAGTCGCCATGCTCATGCTTGGACATTGGCATATATAGATAGTAGATGGCAAGCGTTTGACACAACACCTGCTGATTGGATAAATCTTGAGAATGCAAACGCTCCCAAATTAGCATTTCTCTGTGATTTATGGTCACTTTTTATTTTCAAACTCTCAGGGTGGTTACGTTCTAGCTTAGCTAACAATTTATCTCAATATGGGTGGTGGCTAATTTTGTCATTGATATTTTTTCAGTTGTGGAAGTTGCGTTCTCATCACAGAGTACATCGTTTATCTAGAAAACACATATTGACTAAACAAGTCACTAAATCTGATCTGATTAAAAAAGATTACGATTTTTATGTAATTGAGAATAAATTGCACGAGTTAGGATTGAGCCGTCACCCTTCAGAGTCTTTAAAAAAGTGGATTAACAGACTGAAAGCAGAATTACCTGTCCCAGATTTAATTGAAGATTTGGCATTAATCATTGAACTACATTACCGCGATCGCTATGATCCCCAAGGTATTGAAGATAGTGAAAGAGCTATACTGAAATCTACCATTCAAGCATGGCTGATTGTCTTCCACAAATATTTTCATAATCAATAATTTGTTGCGGGGATTTATCTTATAATGCTGTCCCCAAAAAAAAGAGATCTGGGAGTGGTAATATAAGATTCATCGAAAAAAAGTACGTATCCTACTTAGAACAGATACCCCACCCAGGACTCGGAAAATACTCGCCTCTTGCGGAAGAAAATTAGTGGAGGAGATGGTAAAGTTCATAGACCAATCAAAATAAGAACTTGGGGAACTCTCCGTCGTACAGCCAGAGGGTTATGGATCTCAATGACCATAGAATTAAATAATTACTCTCAAAGATCACCAAAAACTCTCCATGCTTGGGGTATTGCAGTGTTGTTGCTGGTCACCGTGATCTGGGGTGCGAGCTTTGCAGTGCTCAAGGAAGCCGTCAATAGTCTTTCTCCTGCTGCAATATTGGCAACCCGCTTGACTAGTGGCGAAATACAAGTTAACAAGCCGATTGTTGCAGCACTCTTAGATGCGGATACCGAGGTACTTAATATGGGAGCATCCCAGTTTTGCACAAAGACCATCAGTAGTGTGAGCATCTTGCTCACGTGTACTACGAGCGAGCAAGATGCTCGCACTACGAATTTACGACAATGGGATGCACCCTACTGCCTGTCAGTTAACCCTAGCCCCTTTTTTGGGGTGTATAAATTCTGTCAATTTGGGCGGTCTAAGGTTTACCTACGTCACTTATAATCAAGCTTGCAGAGCTACAGGCCCAAAGCCCTCTGATGAACTTGCATTTACTATGCTTCACACTAATCAGACAGAGGTACTGTCTCATGGTTGCCTAGTAAAAGAACAGGATATATTTGGGTTTGATCTAACCAGAGAAACCGATTTAATTACAGGAAAAGACGCTCACATAAGTTTCGCAAGTGTTCAAGTGGGAGTTTTCCAGTCCTTAGCTGAGCAAATGGGATACGACCTAGGGCAAGGGTTTCTGAAGCAGAATTTAATTTGTTTCGATCCCGCTTCATTGCACCCTCTGAAAGCTTATTATCAACAAATTACTCAAATATTGATCAGCCAACCCACATTATTAATGCAATCACACGCTACGAAATCATGCTATTTTGTAAGAACTCAGGAGTCAGAATACAGAAGTCAGAATTGTTAAGGAATCGAGCGATAAATGCTGCGAGTCAAACCCAAGATTCCAAGGAAAACGTTCTCACCTGTTGAATTCGCAAAAAGTCACTATCTCTAGAAACAACAGTTAGATTATTTTGCAGTGCAATAGCAGCTATCCAAATGTCATTTTCATCAAAACCTAAATCGGTGACTTTAGTTTTTTGCCGTTTGTTTTTATCTTTGGGTGCAAATTGATGGAATAAAGCTGCTTTTATTTCACCGTAAATTTTTGCTGTTTTTTCTGTTATATGGTACACGCGAATATCTTCTAAAAATTCGGTTAAGCGAGCTAGATTAGTTTCCTGGCGTTGGGATTTTTCCATCATGAATGTCAGTTCACCCTGGGCAATTACGCAAGTAGCAATGTCCCCACCTCCAAGTTCACTGACGCGACGGATAACATTTGGGTCACCTAAAATAATGGCACTACAATGATTCGTATCTAATAAATACATTATTCAAATGGGTTTTCGTCATCAAATTTAGCTTTACCACGGGTAGCATATACTGATTGCAGGCATTCTTCAAAATCATCACCTGACCAAGTTCCGGCGTGTCGCAGGATGGAACGTCCGGAAGCAGGACGGTATGTCAATTGTTCTTGATGACTAAAAGTTTCTCTAGAATCAGTTAAGGGGTTAGGTTCTAACACCTTTTTTGTAGAATTAAGTTTTATAGAACGAATCACGTCGAGTGCTTCTATTAGCAATTCTGGTGGTAAAGTTTCTATTTCTTGAATTAATAATTCTTTGCTAGTCATCTTCTACCTCTAATCATTCCCTCTTTATTATATCGGAAAGCCAGCGAAAACCGTTGTTTTGCAGAAGAGTAAAGGCTCGAAGTTGGGAGATGATATTTTCTAGCCAGTCACTTGGAGATAGGTTCATTGTCAGATTGCTTTAAAGGTCTCTGGCTGTAATCAGAGCATAATTATAAATTTTTGGGCTTATTCTTGTCCCTTTACTCATTAAATCATCTAAAATATCCTTGACATTATCAATCAATCCTTGCTCTTTTGCTAAAATAATTACTCCAACTAAACCAATAATTGGCAATCCTCTACTAATAGCGACTTTTCTGCCAGCTTTTTCATCAATTAAAAGTTGATCCGCTTTTAATTCTTCTGCCAAAATAATTGCCGAACATTCTCCTAAATCTAAGTCTGTTTCTAATCGCAATTGTTCAATGAGTTGGTTATTACTTATAGAACAAACTTCTAGCCATAACGCTGATTTTACAGCTAAAACTGCGGGATGATCACCCGTTGTTAATTCCGTATAGACTTGTTCAGTAATTATTACTCTACCAAAAACAGCCTGAAGCAGGTCTAATTTACCAATTTTAGAAAGTTCACTTAATGGGGTTGTATCTGAGACAACAATCATAGATTATTGCCTTGTAATTTGATTCTTGCCTGATTAACCTCTTGCTCGAATTCTTCTAAAGTCATACTATCATCAAATAGAGATATGTCATATTTAGACATTAGATCTATTACGTCTATTCTAGAAATTCCTAGTAATTGACTAGCCTTACCACTGCTAATTTCTCCATATTTAAGTAGAGTCATTACATAAGCTTCTTTGGCTTTAGTTTCTGCTTCTTCTCTGATAGTATTATTAATAGAATGAACGGGAATAGTAAATTCTACTTTAGTCATAATTTCAGATTTTTTTTGAATGTTTCATTTTAAATCTCGCTAACAACACCTATAATAAATTATTTTTTTGCGTGTGTTTGAGTCACTAAATCAATAATTTCTTGCGGGGATTTATCTTCTAATGCTGCTATATTGAATCTAACAAGGATTCTGGTGCTAATTGTCACTTAAATTTTGCAGTTGTTGCTGCGCCATCCGTATGCGGGTACAAACTGCCAAATCTGTCTCTGTGTTGACCATTTGCTCAAGCTGAGCTATAATGCCTCGTACAAAAGCAGGCTGAGCGATCGCCAGTGCCTCCAAACCGGTTACAGCAGCATAGCGTACTACCCACTCAGAATCTTGGCAAACCAGTAGCAACGTTTCCAGTGCTTGAGCTTGAACCGATTGTACTTGCTCTGTTGTTAACTCATGCCAACGTAAAGTACCCAACCCTCTAGTAGCTGCTCGCCGCACACTGAGGGAAAAATCTGTTTTTGCCGCATCTATTAAAGTATTCAGCGCACGCACGTCACCAATTCCCGCCAAAGCCCGAATAGCCCAAGCTCTAGCTCCATAATTATAATTATCAATCAGTTCCAGCAATGGTTGCACAGCAGCCTCTCCCATCTGCACCAGCCCATCGACTGCTGCTACCGCTGCTCCCGGATTGTTGTAGTTTAAAGCTGCAATTAAAGTAGGAATAGATTCCTTAAATCCAGACGCCGCTAACTGCTGTACTGCATCTAATAACCGATCTGAGGAATCTGCCTCTTCAACAGCATGAATAAGCTTTTGGGCGGAGGGAATCATAAGAGTTAGGAGTTAGAGGAGTGAATCCATCAAAGTCATCACCTTAATCGTAGCTTCTGATAAAGCAGGAGGGGTTGTTTGGTTAACCTGATATTCTAGCAATCCTTTAAGGGCCATAAGCTTCAGGCTATTCTCTGCGAGGGTTTGGGCGATCGCCTCTGCTGCTGGCAAATACCCAATAGCACCCAAATCTGCAAGTGCTGTGCGTCGTAGTTGCAAATTTTCACCTGCCAAAGCCTGCACGAGGCGTTCTCCATACACTGGTTCTTGGGTGAGTTGGTACATGGCTCGCGCTGCCGCATATTGCACTCTTTCTATGGGATGCTCTAAAAAGGGCTGTACTAGAGGTATACTCTCAGTTGCCTGAAGGGTTCCTAAAGCTTCCAAGATGGCATCATAGGGTTGGGAGAAGTCAGGGTTTGGAACTAGCTTCTCGGATTGTAAACAAACTGCCAATAACTTGTTCAGGGCTGGTATACAAACCGGATCGCCTAACATCTCTAGGGATTGAGCCGCAGCTTCCCGCACATAAAAATCTGAGCAGTCCAAACTCTTGATTAAAGCTGGCACTGCAAGCCTGTCATCTAGTTTCCCAAGTGCCCTGGCTGCATTCCTGCGTAAAGGATATCCACCTTCTGGTGTCCGGTCAGCTTCATCCTCTAATGCCCGAATGAGTCCTACAACCGCAGCTTCCTCACGCACTCGAAATTTACCTAACCACCATGCAGCATAAAAGCGCAAACCTAAATCTGCACTTTCAAGGTTGACGATAGCCTGTTCTACTGTTAGGGATTCACCATCGACAGATTCCCCCGCCGATGGTGAAGATGCAAAATTTTCCGACCTGAAATTCGACATGAGAAGGAGGACAACAAAAAAAGCTAGTTACCGACTTCAGCCTCAGGGTTTAGTGGATGAATGTTAACGATCCTGCCGCCTAGGCGAGTGACTCGTTGCATTTCTTGATTCATCCGGTTGTAAGGCACTGTGATAAACACACTACCACTAGAGCGAATGGGATAGTCTATTTTATTTGTGTCTTCGCTTTGACGTAGACCGACAACTTCATAACGAAAGTAGCGACTACTAGAGTTCCCACCTATAACTTGACCAAGCATAACTGACTCCCAATTATTTATTTTCTTTTTGTTAGTTGTTTGTTAGTGGTTAGTTGTTATTTGCTACTAACCACTAACCACTAACCACTAACTAAAGTGGCGTCACACTAGCGATTTTGCCACCTTGTTTTAGAACTCTCTGGAAGTAGGTCGATAGTTCTTCGTATGGGATGACAACAGCTTGGTTGGTGCGGCGCACTTTAGGATATCCACGTCCAACACTGCCTGCTACTTCAACACGGTAGAGTCTACCTTCTTTTCCATAAGCTGCACCTCCACCAAAAGCACTGCTGGGGGTAACACCTTTCCTAGAGGGAACGTAGATAAAGCCCTCGCTGTTGGGACTAGAGGGTCCAACAATAGTGGAAGCACTATTGCGTGCCAATTCCTGGGCTAGGTGAGAGTAATCACCTTGAAGTTGAGCGCGATCGCTATTGGCATAGCCCCGGTAAAGTTTAAAAATCCGGGGAAATCCTACAGTTTTCTGTCCTCTTTGGGTTTTAAAGCCCCGATAGTATGGCACGATGTTTTCGCCAAAGTTTTCCTGATACTCTGGTGAATCAATGTATGAATCAATGTCGGCTTCGTAGCCCTTGTTTTGATACAAGTCTAAGTGATAAACCACCTCAGACTCATCATAGGGCGCACGACCCAACAAATGTTTGTAATTCAGTTCAATGACCCGAGTTTGGAAATTGTTGTAGAAAAATTTGGATTTGTACAGAGCCGATTTAGCAACTTGGCGTACGAAATCTTGCACAGTCAGTTTCCCATCCCGGAGGATAGATTCAGCACTTGTGAGCCGCTCAGATTGCATCAAATAATCGTTGCCTAGCAATTGACGATAAACGGCTAAAATTGCTATTTCCACTTCTTCTTTCGTTGCTTTCGGGCGCAACTCTATTGGAGAAGCATCAGTAAAAGCTGAAGTTCCCAAGCGAGATGCTGCTGTTGTAATAGCCACCTTTAAATTCTCCTTTATTATTGATTGGCAGTTGGTAGTAATTAGTCGTTAAGTGTTACAAACCACCACTAACAACGAACTACTAACCACTACCAGTTTATACTGCTGTGATACTAAGTACCTTATTGCCCTTACGATTGATCTGCTGCAACTTACTCGAAAGTTGCTCGTAGGGCACGAGCAATTCTATAGTACCTTGGCGCACTACCGTCGAGTTTGGACTCGCCTTTTGTAGTAACCTGATTCTGTAGGTGTCTCCTCGCTTACCGCTGGAGAGACCCGCTAAGGCTTGCGCAGAAGCTGGGTAGATTGGTGAGGCGATGTTTTTGGCCACTTCCCATGTCAACTTTCCTTGTTTCTGCCCTTGAGCGCGATCGCTATTGGCATAACCTCGGTATAGTTGGAATATCCGACCAAAGCCAACGTTTTTCAGACCAGTCTGGCTTTTAAAGCCCCGATAGTAGGGGACAATATTTTCGCCAAAGTTCTCTAGATATTCCGCTGAGTCAATGTAGGAGTTAATTTCTGCTTCATAGCCCTGTGAGTTGTAAAGCTCGACGTGGTATGAAATTTCTGATTCATCCTCGGGCGCACGACCCAATAAATGCTTATAATTTAGCTCGATAAACCGAACTTGAGAGTAGCGGTAAAAAAACTTTTCTCGATAAAGTTCTGAATTCGTGATCGCTAGTACAAAGCCCCTCACTGTAATTGTACCCCGACGCAAGAGAGATTCGGCACTTACGAGACGCTCCGCTTCCATCAAATATTCATTGCCCAGAACCTGACGATAGGCTGCCCGGATGACAATTTCTACTTCTTCTTCTGTCCTATCAGTACGCAGCTCCACCAATCCTGAGTCCTCAAAGGCGCTAATCCCTAATCTTGATGCTGCCATATTCACCTCCCGCCGTTATTAATTGCAAATCACAAGCTTGGTTGCAATCTTTTTTCCTTGAAAATTCAACGGCCCGGAGAGATAAACAACTTCTACTTCTTACCTGACATAGAAGCTGTTTTCCTCTCCGGGCTAAATCAACACTCTAGCTTAGAGCGTTAATTGCATAGTCGATGTAAGAATTAGCTTCAACAGCAGGATCGCCACTTAGACCGTGGTTCGCCTTGATGTACTTGAGAGCTTCGATGTACCAGCTGGGGGACAATTCAAAGCTACGGTTGATTTCAGACAAACCAGCAATTAGGTAGTCATCCAGCGGACCTGTACCACCAACAACTAGGGAGTAGGTAACAATCCGCAAGTAGTAGCCGATGTCACGCACACACTTCTGCTTACCAGTACTGCTAGAAGCGTAGTTAGGGCCTGACTGTTGAGTGGTGTAGGGGAACTTGTTGTACACAGCTTGAGCTGCACCTTCTGCCAAACGTTGAGCATTAGCGCTGAGGGCTTTTGCTGCTTGTAAGCTAGCAGGAGCTTGGCGGTAACGACCAAAAGCGATTTGAATTTCGGTGCTGCTTAGAAAGCGTCCCTGAGAATCTGCCGCTGAAATAGCTTCAGTTAGAGGGGTTTTTGTCATTTTTGTATCTCCCTTTTCACAAATTTTTGGTTGAAACTGTTGAAACTCTGTTTTGTCCTATGGACAATTATTTCAGTCAATAACAGCAACGAGCAGGCTTATGATACTGCTGAAGCAGCACGATCAAAGTAGCTAGCTATTTCAGAAGACAAAGCGCTGCAATCTCCTCTGGTGATGTTGTTGGGGTCATTAACAAGGGCGAGCGAAGCGTCCTTGAGTTTCTGAACAGCTACTGCCACAGAAGCACCAGGGGTTCCCAAAGCCAAGTATGTTTCACGCAGACCGTTTAAGCAGCGGTCATCCAGTACACTAGCATCACCTGCAAAGATTGCATAGGTAACGTAGCGGAGGATGATTTCTAGATCTCGTAAACAAGCAGCTGCGCGACGGTTGGTGTAAGCATTTCCACCTGGGTTGATCAACTGGGGTTGTTCAGCGAACAGATCACGAGCTGCGCTAGCAACTAGAGAAGACGCGTTGCTGGTAATGCGGTTAACAGCATCTGTACGCTTGTTGCCATCTTTGACGATTTCGCTTAAAGCATCCAACTGTGCGTCGGTGAGATATTCACCACGTGTATCAGCTTGGGCAACTACTTTTGCAAATGCATCTAAAACCATTGCTTCAATCTCCTAATTTGCTCGGTCAAGAATCATTTGGACTCAAAACTGAACCATTCAGTTTTTTTGATGTCAGACTGCCTAGGCAGTCGAGAAATGTTTACAACAGACATCTCAGGTACAAGTCTACGCTGTGCAGGGTTCCAGATTAAAACTTTTTTTACAAAACTTTATCTGATTATGAGAAGCTAGAAAACCGCATAACTCCAGCACTTTGTCAACCCTGTACTGTTGTTTTTTCCATCCAGATTATTTTTATACTATGCCAACGCCCTCTGTTTTATTACAATTTATTATGTTAAGCCGTCCTTTCCTTCACATAACTTAACAATTACAGCAATATCATGTTCATCGTCGGTCTTGAGTTCGACATTTAGCAAAGTGGATCTTTTGTCAAGATTATGTTACCTTAGTTAACAACTAGCAGAAAGCGCTCGTCAGGTCAAAAACGTGATTCCACGGAATAGCAGCTGAAACTTGAGCATTAATCTGCGTTAACCCCTAATTAACCAACCGCGATCTGAGGAATGAATCATGGAAATCCCCCTTAGACTTAGCATGGAGCAAGAGTTTAACCTGAAGACATATGAAAAAAAAGTCAAAGGACTGAATCAGGATCAAGCTCAGGAGTTGCTGCTGGAAGTTATGCGACAGCTGATGATCAAAGAAAATGTGATTAAGCACTTGATAATGCAGAAGGGAGCAAGTCTTCCACTAGAGGGAACTTGATGCTGGACCAACCGAAAATTGCGCTTGTTTAGACTGAGACGGGGACGACGGGAAGTGCTAAGCTGTTGCGCACTTAATTTTGGATATGGGACGTGGGCTACAATAATTTTATGTTTTTGTCTTATACAATCTAGCTGCGCATCAGCTTACCAGGCAAAATTGACGAGAAGGACTACTATAGCAATCCTCAATGAATGACAAACTGGATATTCCCCAAATCTTTGATTGATAAGCCTTCCAGACTGTTTCTGTTGATATTTCAAATATCTATGGATTGCTATAGAACACTTAATATATAGGACTTACGCACGCTCTCAAATTGAACCGTTTTTGAATTTTGACTTTCGAGAAGCGACTTGACATCATGTGTATTAACGGGGAATGGTCGTTGCAAACTTGTAGGGGCGCGGTAGTCTTGCCCCCCTAAAGTGGATGGGAACACTCTCATTCGTGAAAAAATCAAACGTTAAGGTCTGGTCAGATCTCCCTAAATTCAAAGCTCCCAGCAAGGTTCTCCTAGTCTGGGAGTTTTTAATTATTACAGATTATTACTTTGTTCTTCATAAACGAGACGCTACGATGCCTTTTCTTTTATGTTCAAAAGTGACTTGTCAGACGACAAGAGATATAAGACCTTATGATACGAGGAGATTTCAATGCTCGACGCATTCTCTAGAGCTGTTGTGAGCGCAGATGCAAGTACATCTGTTGTTAGTGATCTGGCTGGACTGAAAGCTTTCATTGCTTCTGGCAACAAACGCCTCGACGCCGTAAACGCCATTGCAAGCAACGCTAGCTGTATGATTTCTGATGCTGTAGCTGGGATGATCTGCGAAAATCAAGGGTTGATCCAAGCCGGTGGTAACTGCTATCCTAACCGTCGTATGGCTGCTTGCCTGCGTGATGCTGAAATTATCCTACGCTATGTGACCTACGCACTATTGTCTGGTGATGCTTCCGTTCTCGATGATCGTTGCTTGAACGGTCTGAAGGAGACCTACTCGGCGCTGGGCGTACCCACGACCTCAACAGTACGCGCCGTTCAAATCATGAAAATTCAAGCGGTTGCTCACATCACCGACACCAACACTGAGGCTAATGCTGGTAAGAAGTTCCGCAAAATGGGAAGCATCCAAGGCGACTGCTCTGCTCTAACTGCTGAAGTTTCTAGCTACTTTGATCGCGTCATTTCATCGCTGAGCTAATTGGTCATTGGGAGCAATTGGCGTTTATCGGTCAGATACATGCCACATAACGATTCCCCAACATTTCTAAGCAATTTATCAAAGCCATTCTGGAGATAACACATGAAATCACTTTTAACTACCGTTATTGGTGCGGCAGATTCGGCAGGACGTTTTCCCACCACCTCTGATCTAGAGTCCGTTCAAGGTTGTATTCAGCGTGCATCAGCGCGTTTGGAAGCGGCTGAAAAGCTGGGTAGCAATATCGACAACGTTGCGAGGGAAGCCTATGAAGCTGCCATCAAGAAGTACCCTTACCTCAACAACGCTGGTGAAGCTAACGAAACTCCTGTCAAGAAGGAAAAGTGTGCGCGTGACATCAAGCACTATCTACGCTTGGTTCAGTACAGCTTGGTTGTCGGCGGTACAGGGCCTTTGGATGAGTGGGGCATTGCCGGTGGTCGTGAAGTCTATCGCGCTCTAGATCTGCCCACCGCTCCTTATGTTGAGGCTCTTCGCTTTGCTCGTAGCCGTGGTTGTGCTCCTCGCGATATGTCTGCTCAAGCTTTGGTTGAGTACAATACCCTTCTCGACTACGTGATCAACTCCCTGTCATAGGTCGTTTTATCATCTTTGCTGATTAGGCTTAGATCCTTCAGCTTTGGGGATTCTTAAGACAGTACTTTGCCATTGTCAGGTTAAGTGTTGGCTCGAGAATCCCCAGCTTGATATTTGGGTAGAGGCGTGGCGCTGCGCGGAAGTCACAAAGTCAAAAGAATGAATTGTATTTTGGGCTTTTGCCCCATTTTGTAGTGCCTATTAGACATAGGCGTGGAAATGATGTAAGGGCGCAAGGCCGCTGCGCCCCTACCAACGCATCATTAATTTTTGGAGATGTCTATTGCCTGTTCCCTTTTAAATCATCGCACTCATGAATAAGCGCTTTGCCAACCTTTTTCAATTAACAGAAGAAGAAGCCATTATCCTCTTAGATACTCCCCTAGACCAGTTGGCAGAGGATGACTCTCGCTATGTTGCTGCCTTCCATTTGGCGAACTTCCCAACTGAGCGCTCAATCAATGCATTGATGCGGGCCGTGCAAAATACTGAGCCTTCTCTGGATAACCGCATCGTGCGACGGAAGTCAGTTGAGTCCCTGGGAAAACTGCAAGCAACGCAAGCTTTGCCTGTGATCCGCACCTGTCTGGCAGATGAAGACTGCTATACAGTGGAGAATGCAGCCTGGGCTATAGGTGAAATTGGCACCCAGAACACAGACATTCTGGAAGAAATGGCGGAATTACTGGAAAAGCCAGTACAAACTTATCGGGTGATTATCCATACTTTAGCAAAGTTAGACTATAAGCCCGCACTAGAGCGCATTCGCAAATTTATGGACGTCGATGACAAACCCACGGCAAGCGCTGCAATCTCTGCCGTCTGCCGATTCACGGGTGATTACGCCCCTATGGAAAAGGTCGTTGCCATGCTCCAACACCCGAATGTGTATGCCCGGCGGTTGTGCATTCAAGATTTGATTGATGCTCGATATTATGATGCCATTCCTCAGATAGCCTGTTGCCCAGTATCGGTTGTCTTTCGCCTGCGTGGGATTCGCCTGTTGGCAGAAGTGGGTATTCCAGCAGGTGCGATCGCCTTTGCGGATATCGAACCGTCACTAAATCAGGTCATTTACGATCATCCGAGGGATCTGACGTTGGTACATGCATATGACCAGACCCCATCCTTGGAATTTCTGATCAACGAACTTTACGACACCGATTTTGGGCGGTGTTACCTAGCAACCCAGACCCTATTGGAGTCCTATTCTGCAACAGCAGGGGAAGCCCTCCTCACAACCTATACTGATAAAGCCCACAGTGACTACGGTGCTCACTACCATGTGATCAAACTCCTAGGATGGCTGAAGTATGCCCCAGCTTATAATCTGCTAGTTGAGGCGTTGCACAGTCGTGAACCTCAGTTTCAGAAATCTCGGTCGGCAGCAGCGATCGCCTTGGGAGAACTCGGCGACGAACGGGCTATCCTTGCGCTGAAAACCAACTTGGAAACCAAAATTTGGGAGTTGAAATACTCAGTCCTCTTAGCATTGGAGCGCTTAGGTGATTCTTCTGGACAGGATATGATGGCAAATGACACTGACTGGTTGATTCAAGCTAAAGCCAACAGCCAAAAGCAAGTAGCTGTGTAGCCTTTCTCCTGTATCAGGATAGCCTCTTGCCTCTTACTTAACCGATAACCAACTACTGATAACGGACTCATGACTACAGAAGCATTATTTGAACAACTAAAACACCCCAACCCTCATATGCGCGAACGGGCAATGCTAGAACTGGCAGAAGTTCGTGATGAAAAGACGATTCCTCAGCTGATCAGTATTCTGGATGAGGAAGATGTGACCTATCGTCGAGCAGCGGTGAAGGCATTAGGTGTGATTGGTCCAGATGCGGTGTCCCCCACTGTAGAGGCATTGCTCAACAGTGACAATGTGACTGTTCGGGGGAGTTGCGCGAAAGCACTGGCGCAGATCATCATCAACCATCCAGACATGTCCTTTCCACTAGAAGGCTTGCAGGGATTAAAAACCGCAATCAATGACCCCAATCCCGTGGTTCATATTGCAGCGGTAATGGCACTGGGTGAGATGGGTTCCCCTGCCTTTGATATTTTGCTTGAGTCATTGCAAACGACCGATAACGTTGCAGTGCAAGTGGTCATTGCAAACACACTGGCTGCTTTGGGGGATGAGCGATCTGTAGACGTGCTGACAGCATTAACCACTGATGAATCTACCGATTCCTATGTGCGTGAGTCAGCAGTGAGTGCATTATCCCGTTTGGAACTGCTGAGTAAAAATAAGAGAGCGTAAACGATCTCACCGCTAAACACGTTCATCAAATCTTGTCCGAAAACCACCGTATTTCAGCCAGTATTGTTTCAAGACATGGTGAGGTGTATGTAAACTTGCTTTCGCCTGATAAAGAATTACCTGACGATGACCGCCCATCCAAATTTTGCCAACAGGTTCAACTACGATTAGCGTTCCTCCTAGAGCAGCAATACACTTAGAAAATCGCTCAACTGCACCATAATCGACTGTCTCAAATAAAAAAAAATTCCCTGAACAGATCAAATGTCGGCTTCGTATCCAACACTGCATCTTTTTTTGAGCCTCTGGTGGCAGAATTCCCGCTTTTACACCAATCTCAAATTGCTCATCTAATGTGTTCATACAACCAACTCCTCAAAGCTGCTTCAGAGGTAAGTAGTTGGACAAAATCAAATTCATTGATAGAGACTCTTAACTTTTAACTCGATAGTAATGTGTGTAACGAATTCTGTCTAAGTACTTAATTCTCCAGCAAAACTCTCACGTTTTTCAAATCTCAAAGCACCGAAGGTTGACCCCCAGATCTGCTGATGGGTATCAACATCCATACCTTGATCGAGACTGAGCCAAGTTGTTTGTGTCACCTCGACATCACTAACTAAATAAGTCATACAGTTATTTCGCTCAATCAGGCACTTGTTTCCTGGCTCTACACTGCCGCGAAACATTTCCCCAACTCTAGTGAAAATCATGGAGCAGTGATAGCGCCGTTGAATACAATCAGGTGTAATGGTCTTGAGAATGCTTAATTCCCGTGCTGCTCCAGCGTATCGTAATGGATCGTTAAGACTGTAATTTTCGATATAAATTTGCTCTCCCCAGTCAACTAATCGATGGACTCCCTGACGATAAGGACTCCACAGATCATAGTCGTAAACCTGTTCGGAGTAAAACCCAATAGCATTGAAAAATTCAAAAGGTAATGGGCGAAAAAAGATATGGATATGAGCAAATTGTTGTGGCTTTTCAAAGGATTGTTTATAGTTACTGAAGTCGCCCGCCATCCACTGAGCCAGCTTCATTAAGTCATTGGTTGTGACTGGAGTCATGATTAAAGTTGTGAATGTAATCGAACTAGGGAAAACTAGTAGGTATTCAAAGATGAACTGAGCGATTACTGAATCTTTAATTACCTGAAAGTGAGCGAATTTCTGACGCAAATGATGCTGTAACGACTCCACTTCCACCACTGGTTTTGATCAGGGAAACACGAAACCGCAAGTTTGGATTGGCAAACCAGATTTTTTCCTCAGCCGCAGCCCGGTCGTATGTGGTGAGTAACACAAACGTTCCGTCTTCTGTCAGATGATAGTCGCCCACTGCCGCAATGGTTTCGGCATATCCCTGATCCCGCAGTAACTTGCCCCGATTCGGGACAGTCGGATCAGGGATTGGTACTAAGACACAACTCCCCTTCAGTTCTGATTTCTCATCCCAATCGGACTGCCCTTCCCAAGTCATCCGAAAGGGAGATACTGATTGGGCTGGGTTAATGTTATTGGACTTACAGAGGTCGATAACTGTTGAATCATCGGGTGAGAGTGCAACAATATCAACGACTGATTCCACGTTTTCAAAGTGTCTGAATGCTAAATGGTGGGCACTACGCTGCGATCGCCAACGTCCTATCGAATGCTCAACAAACTGCACAATATCCATCTGTTTCATTCAACGTGTTTTCCCTGCAAGATACCACTATTTGGGTCTTTGTTTGCCTCCTCGCCGCCCATTTAAGACGATCCAGATTTGGGCTTTTTTCTCATACTAGCAGCGCTAGATGAATGACAAGAGCCAAAAGCCAGCAATCTAGCTTTTGGCTGATTTCCCAATTATGCTACCTAAGCAACTCCAGTAATACGGAGGATCTTGCCGCCTGTTTTCTGAATATTTTGAATCTTCTGCGACATCTGGTTGTAACCCACTTCAAATGTGGTATTGCTCTGGGTCACGCGGGGACCAAATTTGGCTTTGGTGATCGTAATCCGGAAACGTTTACCAGTGTTGCTGTAGGCCCCAGAACCAGAGGCGGGGAAGGCGATCTTAGTCGGCAGATTACCTGCAACATCACTGATCAATTTTGCCTGTTTGCTAACGGCATCATAGGCTGCAAATCCACGATCTAGAGCAAATGTGCGATTAAAGCCAATATTCTTAATGCCGATTTGAGTATGATTGCTACGTGAATGGGGAACCACATTTTCACCGAAGCTCAACAAGTACTCATCGCTGTCAATGTAGGAGTCAATATCCACTGCATAGCCTTGCTCATTATAGCGCTGCACGTGTTCTGCAATTTCTGCTTGATCAACGGGAGCACGTCCCAACAAATGCTTATAGTTCAATTCAATAAAACGGTAGGGGGACGAAGTCTCAAAAAACAACGAGCGGTAGATATCCGACTGGGCAACGGCTCTGACAAACCCTCGAACCGTGATATCACCATTGTGTAGCAAAGATTCTGCGCTAGTAAGACGCTGGCTTTCCATCACATGGACATTGCCCAATACTTGCCGATAAACCGCTCGTATGATTACCTGTACATCATCTTCTGAAGCCCTGGGGCGTAATTCAACAGTCTCTGCATCTGCAATCCAAAGTGCCATGGGAGGAACTCCTAGAGTAGATTTTATTGTTCTGTTTGATAAAGTTTTTCAATCAGTCTGATGATTCAATCAGATCAATTAAAAGTTTTCCAAAAGGAAAAAGAAAATTATCGGTTTAAACCCTATTGACAGACTAAACTCAATCTGAAACTATCACGAATACAAAGGATATGCCTCCGTCATTCTGAAGGTTCAAGCCTATAAAAATCCAGTTTGATTTTTGAAAAGATTCCGTACACTTAAAGCTTACGTGTGGGGTGGGTATTGCCTACCCTACGTGTCTTTCAAAAATCAAATACTAGTCCTATAGACAATCTCGGTGATGCTGTCAATAAATTGACAAATCAGAGTTTCTTTAATCTTTCCGTGAAAGAATTCAAGAATTTCAGAATCTCTGTTTCAAGCAAAAATTGAGAATTTAAAATCTGGGTGTAGGAAAACTCTCAGACTTATGAGTTTTCTCAACTAAACTTTGCACATTTTTTATCTTCATACACAGTGGTCACTCAGAATATTAAAAATCGTAAACTTCTATGACGTAAATTAAGTTAAAAAACTTAGAAAAGGCTCCAACCTGTCTCGATTCCTTCGGAATATCCGCTGATTGTCTTGAAAGCGCCCCACGGGGGGGTACACCACCCGTTACTCATTACAGAAACACCTCCCCACTCCTGACTAATGACTAATGACTAATAACTCTCGTGTTTCTTAAAAAACTTAAGTTGGGTGATGAGATGGTCAAAATAGGGAGCAAGATCAGCTTGTTGGTCAGATTCTATTCGCTGCAAACTGGCAATTTTGATGCCTTCCAAGCCGACCACCATTGCGTCTAAAGGCACTTGTAATTCTTGATACAGCAGATTGAGATAGTAAAGTCCCGTAGGGCTGGTATATTCAGTGCTTTGACCGCCAATTCCGTAGGTGATGCAGCGGAGGAAGTGCCAGAAATCTCGCCAGCAGGCTTCGGCACGTTCTGGTGGGTAAAGTCCTCCTCCAGGCTGGGTAATGTCAGGAAAGGTTGTCAGCACTTGCGACCTAGCATCATCAATAATTTCCGTGACTTGATCGCGCAGCTGCTGCACTACTGGAATCAATACTGAGGTCTCAGGTGAAAGGGTCTGGATCTGCTGTAAATCGTCATCAGTCAGATATCGCCCCTGATCATCAGCTGCCTGGAATAGGGGAATGACAGCAGATGGATGGGTAGCCTGCCAGCCAGAGAAGCTGACAATTCTAGCTTTTGCAATGAGTTCTTTGACTAATTCAGTAAGTAGAGGCTCCATAGTCCAAGTATCAGGTAATTTTAACGCCTAAAATTAAAGAATACTCGTTTTTTCAATCTGAGAAATTGCCAACTTAATCACCCCCTGGACGGCTATTTCTGGTTCTTGGGTCAATGCGGTTTGCAGGGAGTCTAAGATTGCAGTGCGTTGGACGGCATCCTTGCTGCAGGCTTCGCCAATCTTCATCAATGCCAGGGCAGCAGCTTTGCGGCTTTCCCATTGGGGTTGATGGAGTAACTGCACGAGATTGGGAATTGCTGGTTGGTAAGTCAGATTACCTAGGACTGACGCTGCTTCGCAGCGCACATTCTCGTCTGGATCACAGAGGGCGTTCACTAACGTCCTAAAAGCTGCTTCTTCTTCAGGAGATTCTTGGGCGATCTTGGCGATCGCCCCCACCACTGCCGAACGAACCACTGCTGAGTCAGACGTGATCGACTGATACAAATACTTTTTGCCCTCTGCCCCAATAAATGCTAACGCCCAAGCCGCGTGTCCCTTAGTACTTTCTGGATGCTCTGGTGAAGCTAGAATATCCAGTAAGAGGGGCACAGCTGCCTCACCCGTTCTAGCAAGTGCTCCAACCGACGAGCCTTTGACCACAGTATCTTCATCATTTAAGAGGGCATGGACTAAGTCCGGCACGGCTGTCGGGTCAGCAATGATGGTCAAAGTTTTGGCAGATGCTCGCCGCACAACCACATTTGGGTGATTTGCCAAAGCTGCCAGCAAAAAAGGGGTTGCCGATTCTCCAATTTCCCCGAGTGTTTCCGCAACCCTCAGCCGCACCATCCCCCGCGAATCGCCCAGACACTCAACCATCTGCTTCAGAAGTTGATGGTCGTTGGTGTCGAAGGTCTCCAGGTCTAGTTGCTCGCTCACTGCTTCAAGTAGAGCATCTGTCTCAGCCTGGGAGAGCAGACTTGGATTGTCCCCGGATTTTGTTGTGGAGTTGAGCATATGACTCATCGTTATACTTATGGAGGAAAAAAGTGCTTACTGCGAACTTTCACTGGTAGTCAAAGCTGCTTGCCGATTGCGGAGTTCCTGAAGTATGGCATCAATTTTCTCCAAGTCAGGATTAAGTTGATTGAGTGCTTTTGACTTCATCACCTTAGCCCGTTGCGCTATTTCTAGGGTGTCGTGGAGCAGCCGTTCCCGATATTGCTCAAGTTCTTCAATTGTCTCTGCTAGATCTTGCGCGGTGTCCTGATCGGCTGCGGTAAGTTCTGATGTTTCAGCCATTTTTATTATTTCCTAAACACTCTATTTTTGACACTCTCCATCCTAGAGGAGCGGAGATTTGTGCATGCTTTTCAGCGAATATATCCCTACTACTAGGGTTCCCAGGCTCACCACGTCTGCCTGTAGGGCGTAGTGATATCTCCTTTCAGTATTTTAGGCGTGAAATCTGACAAGTCATACCGTATTGACAAACACTTTAACACTTTTTTAATGCATCCACGCATAATGTAACGCTCAGCGGTTGTCCCTCCCTCCTATTACAGATTATTACTTTCTCTTTCAGAAATTAGGACAGGTGTATGCGGAATCCCGTATTGTTGAGAAAGTCTCGACAGTGGGTTAATCCCTATGTACAAGCCCTTTCTGCAACATTTAGAAAACGAGTTACTTCACAAATTCGATTTACAACGTCGAGCGATTCCTGATGAGTTGGAGTTTAAGTTCAGCGAACGGGGTAGAAATCCGGCAACTATCCAAAGCTGGTGCTACCAGTGCCCAGAGTTGCGGAAAATTCGCTATACATATATTGATGCGGGTGAAAGCGCCCAGATTTTCAACAGCGTCATTTACCCCAGTCATCACTACGACTTACCCCTGCTGGGAATAGACTTTCTCTCCTTCGGCAAAGTCAAAAATCTGGTCGTGCTGGACTTTCAACCTCTGTTTCAGGATGAGGCTTATCAACAAAAATACATTGAACCACTCAAATTACTGCACGCTCGATATCCGGATTTGGCGCAAGACCTGGAGATGAAGTTTTATGATGCCAATCAGTATTTCTCTAAGTATTTGCTGTTTGCCAAGACTGATACAAAAACAGTTACCACACGCTTATTTGCAGCGTTCAAAGACTACATAAATTTGTACTGGCAACTGTTAGATCAGGCAGAACCACTGACAGACCCAGAAGACATTCAGCGCATCGTCAAAGCGCAAAAAGATTATGACCAGTACAGTGCAGAGCGCGATCCGGCATCGGGTCTGTTCAGCAGTTACTTTGGTCATGAATGGTCAGAACGTTTTCTCCACGAGTTTTTGTTTGAAGATGCAATGCCATTAGCGATTGGGGCTACCAAAAAGTAGGTGGTCTTTAAGCATTAGTCATTGGTGATTCGCCATTTGTTCACTTTATCCGATGATTTTTGACTTTTGACTTTTGACTTTTGAATTCGGAGCGAAGCGACGTGACTCTCTATCAGCCTTTTTTAGACTATGCGATCGCCTATTTGCGATCGCGATTAGAACTCAGTCCGTATCCCATCCCTGATGGGTTTGAATATAAAAGTGCAATCACAGGCAAGGGCAAGAATCAGGAAGAAGTTATTACCACCAGTTATGCCTTCCAATCACCAAAGATTCGACAAATTCGGGCAGCCCATGTGCAAGGTGGTCAATCACTCCAGGTGCTTAACTTCGTTATTTTTCCCCATCTGAACTACGATCTGCCTTTCTTTGGTGCAGATCTTGTGACGTTGCCAGGAGGGCATCTGATTGCCTTGGATATGCAACCGTTATTTCGGGATGATCTAGTATATCAGGCAAAGTATACCGAACCAATTCTGCCCATTTTCCACGCTCATCAACAGCATCTGACTTGGGGTGGGGATTTTCCGGAAGAAGCACGACCATTTTTCTCTCCCGCTTTTCTTTGGACTCGTCCTCAGGAGACTGCCGTTGTAGAGACCCATGTGTTCGCAGCGTTTAAAGACTACCTCAAGGCATACTTGGATTTTGTAGACAAGGCAGAGTCAGTGATCAATGCTCCAGCCCTGACTGCTATTGAGCAAGCACAACTTCGATACCTGAGGTATCGGTCAGAGAAAGACCCGGCACGGGGAATGTTCAGGCGTTTCTACGGCGAAGAGTGGACAGAAGAGTATATTCATGGTTTCCTCTTTGACTTAGAGAGAAAGCGGCAGTATAGCAGTCCGATTTAAGTCTGAACAAGGGAAGGGAGAGGTGCTTGTAACTCCGGCACGGATTACTGTATGAATTGGAGATTTTTTGATTTGGAAGTCCCTCTCGTGACTTCTTGCAATCTGTAAAATTCTGTTAAATAAAGTAAAAAAAATAACCTTTGCGAGCCAAGTGTTATATGGAACTTCATCAGATCGAAGCTGACCTGAAAAACCCAGATTTTCAGTACCGCCTGAAAGCGATCGCTGCCCTTAAGGATTATGACTCAGAAGTTGCAGTCCCTCTATTGACCAGTAGACTCAAAGATTCAGAATTTTTGGTGCGTTCTTTCTTGGCTATGGGTTTGGGTAAGCAACAGACGGCAGATTCTTTCGCTGTATTAATGAGAATCATGAAATTTGATGACACTCCAAACGTACGAGCTGAAGCAGCAAATTCTCTATCTCTGTTTGGCAGAGTCGCAGTCTCTCATCTTGTCCTAGCTTTTTACCAGGATGACCACTGGCTAGTCCGCCGCAGCATTTTAGGAGCTATAACGGAGATGGACTGTCCACATGAACTCTTTGATGTTTGTACTCAGGCTTTAAAGGATGAAGATCGAACAGTTCAGGAATCGGCAGTTGATGCTCTCGGTAGCCTAGCTGGTTCTAACCAACATGCAGTAGCATTGTCCCTACTCCTAACGTTAAAGGATGCAGAGTCTGGGAGGATGCGTGCGAGAGTTGCCTACGCTTTAAAAAGATTTGACGAGCCGCAAGCCAAAGAAGCTCTGATCCAACTTAGACACGATGAGGATCATCAAGTTGTAGCAGCTGCATTAGAAAACTTGCTCCAGCAATAAGCTTGCAGGTCTTTTCGGCTTTCTGCAACCGGAGTCATCCGGAGTGAGGTGGGGCGTGTAAATCCGCCCCCAATACTACTCGGATAATCCTTTTTCTCCTCCCCTGCAATCAGATTGCGTGTCAACAGATAAATTTTCTTAACCGAGCAGGATTGAATCTGCTCCTACTCTAGCAAGATTGCGGTTAATCATTTGCTCTAACACTTCTTGCGAAACACAACGACGCTCAGAGCAATAAGTCATCAGGTTGATTCCATTCATCATCCGCACTGTGCTAACTCGGACACGAAAATCATCTGTGACAAACCAGCAACGTTCTTGACCCTGGTTGTTTGCATAGTCAGTAGTAATTGTCAGCACTCCATCGTCAGTAAACTGATACCGACTCACAACAGGAATGCTCTCAACATAGCCTTGATTACGGATGAGTTTCCCAGTTTGTTTGCTCTCATCATTAGGAATATCAATCAGAATCGCAGCGTTATAAGGATCAAGTGAGCTTAAGTCTAGGTTTGCCTGCCATGTAAAACTAGCACCTCCCATTGCTCTGTTGTGATCCATCCCTTGCGCCTCACAAACTTCTTTGACTCGAGGATTATCCCTTTCCAGAACTTTAATCGTCAAATTCGACTCTCCCGACTCATCCGCTACTGAATCAAAGTGATGCACTGAGCGTTGTGTAAACCATTCCCCTTCGCTTTTGCGAAAGAAGTCGATCATTGTTAAGGGTTGTATTAGATACATCTGTTTTATTAAGTTAGGAGTTAGGAGTTAGGAGTTAGGAGTTAGGAATAAAACTCCTAACTCTTAACTTATAAAAGGTAGAATAACTCACAAAGGTACATTAAAATCAACCGATGACAAACAACACAATTGAATCAATTTTAAATAGTGAAAGCCCCTGTCTAATGACGGAAATCTTAACAGCCCTCAAAGCAGGAGTTGCCTTAGGGCAAGTTGATTTGTATAAATTTAATTTTAGAAACATCGATTTGCGAGCAGCGAATCTGAGCCAAGTTAATTTGGCTGAAGCTGATCTCAGCGGAGCAGTTTTGATTGGTGCTAATCTGAGTGCTGCCGATCTCCGAGGGGCTAATTTGCGGGGAGCCGATTTGACTGGAGCTAATTTACAGGGAGCTTATCTCAACAGATCTGATCTCCAGCAAGCAAATCTTAGTGAGGCTAATTTGGCGGGAGCTAAGCTGCAAGTTGCTCGTTACGATATCCAGACTAAATGGCCCCAAGATTATAATTATAAAGCTTCCGGGGCGATAGGTCCCCATGCCATCCTGAATGCTGCTTATCTGAATACAGCAAATTTACGGGATGCTGATTTGCAGGCTTGCAATCTGCGCGGGGCTTACCTCAGTGGTGCTGATCTGAGGGGAGCCAACTTACAAGGTGCGGCTTTAAGCGGTGCCGACCTGAGTAAAGCCTATCTTACGGGAGCTTTTTTACGAGATGTTCGCTTGAATGGAACCGATTTAAGGATGGCGGATTTGCGAGCAGCAGATCTTAGTGGTGTGGCGTTGGAGCATCTTCATAGTATTGCTGGTGCAGATTTTACCCTTGTCCAAGGACTCAGTGAAGCGAATAGAGCCATACTTCGCAGTCGTCCATATTCAGAACTTGATGTGTGGAATCCCTACACCCGCAGAACAACTCGTGAGAGTTTAGATTAAAAGCAGCAACGCTTTCCTCATCGAACATCTAAAATTGCAACCGCAGGCTTCTCTCAATCTGCGGTTCAAAAGTTTACTTTGAATCTACAAAAGCAGCATATCGTTTCAAAAATGCATAAGTTGATTGTGCTTGCACTTAATTAACGAAGGAAAGCAAATAAGTCTGGCTCACATAATCAGATTGTTGTCAATGCGTAAGTCCTAGTTACTGAAAACAGCCACTTATTTTTGCTGCAATTTTCGGCTCTGCCTCTCCAGATCATGGGAGGCAGAAGTAACTTTCTACTACCTACATCCTAAAGACTCACGAGTATCAACACCAGTTTTAGAATTAACACCACTGGCATGAGCACAGAGTTTTGTCACCTGAGGACGATCTAGAATAGCATCCGTAAAGTCAGCACCTGTGACATCTACATCATCAAACTTAGAACGCAACAGCATTGCCTCTACCAAAATTGCATCACTTAAGTCAGCGCCCTTAAAGTCTGCAAGATAAGCGATCCCATTTGAGAAATCTGCACCATGCAGATTTGCTCCCTGTAATAAGGAACCATTAAAAACTCCACCCCGCAAATTAGCATGACTGAAATTACTGTTCTTCAGATTGACATTGGTAAACTCAGCCGCGATTAAACTTTGACCAGAGAAATCTTGGTGACTGAGTTGATCACTGCTTGCGGAACGGCTGATAGTGGAAGAACTGGCTGCTTGTGCCTCTAGGGGAAACAAAAAAAGAACCATAGCCAAGATCAACCCAGCTAATACTTGCCAACGTTTTGTCATCATAAAGTTAATAAATCTCAATACTTCTACGTTTCCAGAATTATCTCCCATTCAAACTGAGAGAGAGGTTTTTCAACTAGCTGAATACCAAAACAATCAATAGCAGCGGTCGTCAAAGCTGCAATAATCTTTTCAATACCCAGATCCTGGGGAAGTTGTGCTGGGGTAAAAGATTCTGTACCAAATACCTGGGTAAACAACTCAGCATCCGGTTGCAAACAGATGGAACCGTGTTGCAAAATTACCCCTCCCCGTCGTAGTTGGGCGCTACCGATGAGTTTGCTACCATTGAGTAAAACTAAATCTGCACCAGTCGCAGTGCTAAAACAGTTGGGGTCGTGAATATAGCCGCGCCCAACTGTACCGTAGTGCAATTCTACACCAAGCGATCGCCACCCCTGAATCAGAAACTCACAAATTTTGTGGTACACCAGGATGCGATCGCCTGTTAGTCCTGAAGTCACCAAAGCATAAGTTAAGTCACCTTGATGTAGCACTGCTCTCCCACCCGTAGGACGCCTTACCAAATCTACTTTTTGACCTTGCCAAAATAGACTGTGCCAGCGTTCGGGGTATTTGTGTTGATGGTAGCCAAGGGAAATAGCAGGTGGCGACCAAGTGTAAAACCGTAAAGTCGGGGGATGCTTTCCGGCGGCGTGTTGTTCTATCAACCAACGGTCTATCGCCATCTGCACAGTGCCAGATGCTTCTAGCAATGGAATCAATCGCCACACTAAAGTCAAGCTGCACCAAACTCAAATTGCAATGTTTCGTCATTGTTATCAGCGATAGTTGCCACAACGGTAATCAGCCGAGAAACTTCACCGGGAGACAACTCTGCCAAAGTACGTATCGAGATCACAACCACTTGACCTTCAATAATACCAAAACGGGCTTCAAAGGTATTAGAGCAGTTCATCTCCAATAGCTTCCTCATCAACCTGGGTTCATCCTTAGCAGGTAACTTGAGCACTGCTGACCAAACCGTGATCAGGTCTTCATCAGTAGTCCCAGTAAGCCGAACAAACACTTCCACGCTACCGTACTTAAACTTCCAGAGATAACCGCCTTCTGGAGGTTGGCTAACCATCGCACTATCATCTTGTTCCAGACTGTCAATGACGTTTTCAATGATCTCCACATGGTTGATGTCCGTTGTTTCCTCGACAAACTCATTCACGAGTTGATCGTTTGATCCAGATTTATTTGCAACTGTTTCTTGTTCGGATTGGTAGCTTGCCATACAGATTCATTTCTCAACAGCATGATTATTACACCTAGACTACTTTATCACCTATAAACAAGTTGCTGATTCCTGGGCAGTTTCACAGCTAGGACGAGCTATAAGTCCAGGATAAGGCTCCAAGGCAAATGCTCGGTCTGGGTGGCTTAATAAATAGCGATCGCAAACCCCAAATAGTTCAACTTCAGTCCGGGCAAGGCGCATCTGGCTTAAGAAAGCGCCGCCGGAATCTACACTCTGACCAATGAAGTTGAGATATTTCTTCATGTGGTTAACACGGGCACGTTCCGGTATCGTTGTTGCACTCGTCATTCCACGCAGTTTCTCAATGTAGTCGCGCACTTCAGCTAAAGTAATGATTGAAACAGGTTGACCGCTTAGGTATTGGCGGATTTGCTTAAAAATCCAAGGGTTTCGGATTGCGGAGCGACCGATCATCACCCCGGTTGCTCCTGTACGGTCGAGTACGGTGGCAGCGGCGATCGCTGATGTCACGTTACCGTTAGCCAACACCGGGCAATTCACCCATTCTACTGCGTGTGCAATGAGATCGTAATGCACGGCGCTATGATACATTTCCTTAACGGTACGACCGTGCAAGCTCAGCAAATCAATGTCGTACAGGTTGATGAGGTCAAGGATACGATCAAAGGAATTGGTATTTTCAAAGCCTATTCGCATTTTGACCGTTAGCAACCCGTCAACAGAAGATCGCAACTCGCCAAGAATGCGGTTGATCTTTTCAGGATCGCGTAACAGCCCACCACCAACGTTTTTGCGATAAATTCTTGGGGCTGGACATCCCATATTAAGGTCGATGCCGGCTATTGGGTAGTGGCTTAACTGTCGGGCAATGCGTACTAGGTCGGGAATGCTCTCGCCGATGATCTGAGCAAAGATGGGGCGATGGGTGGAGTTCTCTGTAATTGAGCGCAGAATGTTTTGATTCAGACCTGAATTGGGGTAGACGCGAAAATACTCTGTAAAGAAGTAGTCGGGACTGCCATAGTTGGCGATCACGCTCATGAATCGTAGATCCGTCACATCCTGCATAGGAGCAAGAGCAGTCAGGTCAAGTTTCGGGTCCAGAGGCGGAGGAAGGCGATCGGGTTGTGGCATTTGCGCGGTCAGGTGGGGCATTCTTTAATGATATTCGTACTTGGGATTGGCGATTGGAACCGAGATCCTACCCCGGATTTCTCACAAGGGTGGGGAGTGTGGGAGGTCTGGCAATACTGCGTAGGTTTTGGAATTTCTTGGTTGAAGCAAGCAGTATAAGAGCAGTATTGGGAGGGAGGTGTGGGAGGTACTGAATTCTCCCCACACCCCCCACACTCCCCAGTCTCCTAGAGCAAGGCAAAATGGAAGTAGGTATTTCTAAGTTTTCAACATGAGTTACTGCCTCAATCCCCGTTGTCCAAAGCCTGAAAATACAAATAATGAAAAGTTTTGCCAAAGTTGTGGTTCTAAGCTACTTCTTAAAGAACGCTATCGTGCAATTAAACCTATAGGACAAGGTGGTTTTGGCAGAACCTTCTTGGCGGTGGATGAGGATAAACCCTCTAAACCGCGCTGTGTGATTAAGCAATTTTATCCTCAGGTTCAGGGTACGCGCACTGTCCAGAAAGCAGAAGAGTTGTTTATCCAAGAGGCGACACGCTTGGATGAGTTGGGCAAACATCCCCAAATTCCGGAACTGCTAGCATATTTTACCCAAGACGATAGACAATACCTTGTACAGGAATTTATTGATGGGCAAAACTTAGAGCAGGAGTTGGCAAAAAACGGTGCTTTTGGTGAGGTTCAAATTTGGCAATTGCTGAACAATTTATTGCCAGTGCTGCAATTTTGCTATAAAAAACAGGTCATCCACCGAGATATTAAACCGGAAAATATTATTCGTCGATCTCTCCTAGGGGATCTTGTTCTAGTGGATTTTGGCGCTGCTAAAATTGCTACCCACACAGCTTTAAACAGCATTGGCACTACCATTGGTAGTCCTGAATATGTTGCACCTGAACAAACAAGAGGAAAAGCTGTGTTTGCTAGCGATATTTACAGTTTAGGTGCTACTTGTATTCGTTTATTGACTGAGCGATCGCCCTTTGATCTATACGACATTCACAACAATACTTGGATTTGGCCACAATACGTAAAGACTCCTGTGAGCAAAAAGTTAAATGATATCCTAAACAAAATGTTAGAAAACACCGTCCTTCAGCGCTACCAAATAGCAGATGAAGTCCTCCAAGACTTAAATCCCAAACCACCAGCGATATCCCCAACTCTTACACCCACATTATCTTCCACCAAAACTCCCGACTCCCTTGATCAAGAATTAGAGGAAATGAAAACAATATTTCTTCAAGGTAGTCAACCCAAAAGTAACATTAACACTCAAATCCCACCTCCAAAACCTAAGCCCGCCAGTGACAGCACTCTCGACGAAGAGTTAGAGGAACTTAAAGCTCAATACCTTGGCACTAATCACCCTCAAAATTAATCAGCAGACCTGGTCTACTCCATGGCTATTTCATGGTAAAAAACACATTTTTATATTCTTCTAACGAAGTTTTTTTTTTGATGATGTCTAATGAAATAAGTTTCACCGCCATACATGAATGAGAAAGGTTTATTTAACGTAATAATTCAGGATTCAAAACCCAGAACTCAGAATTTATCAGGGTTTCTTACCTGTCTTCACTAGCTAAGACGGTGACCATATCCCTTCGGGGCGGGAGATCCCTGCTCCCTCTTAATGTTTCCTAATTCTTTAACAATTGTGACTCTTGTCTTTTGATGAGCATGATCTTTGCTGTAGAATGTCCACATCAATAAAGTTGAGGATGGGGAAACATGAAGCGCCTTATAGTTTGTTGTGATGGAACGTGGCAAAAACTCTCTAGTCCTTATCCGACTAACGTGGTTAAAATTGCTCAAGCAATCAAGCCTTCTTCTAGCAAAGACGGAACATCTCAAATCGTATTTTATGATGAAGGTGTTGGCGCAGGAAACGCGGCTGAAAAATTTCTCGCCAAGGCTGACCAAATTCTTGGTGGAGCTTTTGGGCTAGGAATTGATAACAACATTCAGGATGCCTATCGTTTCCTTTGCCTGAATTATGACGTAGGCGATGAAATTTATCTTTTCGGCTTTAGCCGTGGTGCTTACACAGTGCGTAGCTTAGCTGGATTAATCAACTGTTCAGAAGGTTTATTGCCCCTTTCGGAAATCCGTAATGCACCTGCTTTATACGATATTTATCGAGATATCAAGCTGACCTTGAAAGAAAAGAGAAAGTTTCTCCATTTCCCGATACCTAAAGCTTATAGCCCTCACTTCAACGAAATGAAAAAGTATAGAGATGAGGCACATAAGATTTATAGCGATCGCAGTTTTATCTCGTACAAAGAAGCTGAAAAGGATACAGAAAAATCCCAACAAGATTTGGAGCAAAAAGAGAGAAAAGTCAACGAATTACTCAAGCAGCTTCCTGAAAAGGGTAACCCACTGAAGCTGCAAGATACAGATATTACTCTACTCGCCTGTTGGGATACTGTCGGTTCACTGGGTGTACCCAATCAATTACCTATACTCAGCCAGTACATAAATAAAAAATATGCATTCCATGACTTATGTTTGAGTAAAAGAATTCGACATGCGCTTCACGCTGTGGCTATCGATGAGATCCGTAAAGTTTTTGACGTCACTCACATGTACAGACAGGAAGATGACAAGCAGCCATTAAATGAAATTTGGTTTCCCGGTGGTCATGGTTGTGTAGGTGGTGGTAGCAAAGAAGAATCTAGGCTATCGAATACAGCGTTGAAATGGATGATGGATCAAATTGCAGATCTTGGACTGAAACTGGAGTTTAATCGAGATGTGATAGAGGACGGCATTGAAGCTGATCATAAGAGCAAGTTTGACAACACAGTAGAAGGTATCTACAAATTGCTAGGGGAAAAACAGCGTGAAATCCCTCCTAATAGCTTTCAGGAGCTTCACGAAAGTACGAAAAACCGTTGGCGAGATCTGTCTGATTATCGCCCGAATAACCTGAAGAAGTATTACGACATTGATTTGAATAAGTGGAAATAATGAAGAAGGCAGGAGGCAGAAGGAGCAATTTAGAAGGGGATTCGACCCCTCCTGAATTGAAGCCACTGAATCAGAACTCACTGGGGGTCTTAAACCCTTGCTCCCAAGGAGTCGCAGCCGGAGACAGAGGGTAGTTTTTCTCCTACCTCCTGCCTTCATTGATAAAAAAGTGACTCTCAAAATCAGAGTCACTCTCAAAATTCGCAACTAAAACTTTCTAAGCATCATTTAGATGAGAAAGGTATAATTAGTTACTTAGCCTGTAGCTTTTCTGGGGTTGAAGTTTGCACAGAAGCCTCAGCAATTGGCGTCCATTCAGTATGGAAAACTCCGGGCTTATCCACACGTTCGTAAGTATGGGCACCGAAGTAGTCGCGCTGGGCTTGAGTCAGATTTTGAGGCAAGCGATCGCGCCGATAGCTATCAAAATAATCTAAAGACGCACTAAACGCTGGCACTGGAATTCCGAGTCTTGCTGCTGTCATCAATACTTCACGCCAAGCGGTTTGTCGGTCGAGAATCGTCTGCTTAAATTCAGGAGCCAATAAAAGGTTAGGCAGCGCTGGATTTGTATTAAAAGCATTCTTAATCTTATTTAAGAATCCAGCGCGAATAATACAGCCACCCTTCCAAATCCGCGCCATTTCAGCCAGATTCAAATCGTAATTATACGTATGAGACGCTGTACCCAAAAGCGCCATTCCCTGAGCGTAAGAACAGATCTTGGAACAGTAGAGGGCATCCCGCACCATGTTGATAAAAGCTTTGGTATCTCCCTCAAACTTGCCAGTTGGACCTGTGAGGATCTTGGATGCAGCCACCCGCTCTTTTTTGTAGGAAGAGATAATCCGGGCATTGACTGCAGCTATAATTGTCGGAATAGAAACTCCCAACTCTAAAGCACTCTGCACCGTCCAGCGTCCAGTTCCCTTTTGCCCGGCTGCGTCCATAACCAAATCAACTAGGGGTAGATTTGTATCTGGGTCAATGTAGGGAAAAATATTTGCCGTAATCTCAATCAAAAACGAATTGAGTTCGTCAGTTTTATTCCATTCAGCAAAAACTTCATGGAGCTGATTATGGTCAAGTCCAGCGACATTTTTTAGCAAGTCGTATGCCTCGGCAATCAGCTGCATGTCGCCATACTCAATGCCGTTGTGTACCATTTTGACATAGTGACCTGCACCACCAGGACCAATATATGTTACACAAGGACCATCATCAACTTGGGCAGCAATTTTTGTGAAAATTGGTTCCAAATACTGATAGGAACTTTTTGTACCTCCAGGCATCAACGATGGACCATTCAGCGCCCCTTCTTCACCGCCACTGACGCCCATGCCGATAAAGCGAAAACCCTGTGGTTCTAATTCGCGGGTACGTCGTTCCGTATCTTCATATAGAGAGTTGCCACCATCCATAATGATGTCGCCCTCATCTAGCATCGGTTTAAGCTGATCAATCACCGCATCTACTGGTGCACCAGCTTTGACCATAATCAAGATTTTCCGGGGACGTTCCAAGGCTGCAACAAATTCTTCAAGGGTATAAGCAGCTTTGACGTTTCTTCCCTGAGCACGCTCTGCCATAAAAACATCAGTTTTATCACGAGAGCGGTTGTAGACTGCGATTGGGAAGCCATTTCGCTCGACATTTAGAGCTAGGTTTTCACCCATAACTGCTAAACCAATCACACCAAAGCTTTGCTGTGTCATAGATTTTCTTGGCTAACTCTTGCAGATCCTTTTATCTTTAGGGTAGTCTGAGATTTTTGCTTCTCCCCTAAAGAAGAGATTAAGAGTTAATATATACAGTAAAGATACACACAATACACACAAGACGGATAATTAATTTCTATTTACATCCAACTCAACAAGAAGGATATCTTGTACCCTGAAGGGGTGTGGTTGTTTTGTCTTTCCCTATACCCCACACCTCGTTTTTGGTCAAAAGGAGTAACCATAACATGCTGGCATATGTCCTAGCACTGGCAATCGGTCTTGGTAGTATAGCAATTTACTTAGCAGCCTTCTTCTTCCCAGAAATCCACCGCAAGAACGATTTTATTTGGAGTGGTGTAGGGCTATTCTACGCCCTAGTTTTATGGGTGTTCGCACAACGCATAACCGGAGGTCTTTTGCTGGGTCATGTAGCTAGTGTCGCTCTTTTATATTGGTTTGGCTGGCAAACACTTTCATTACGTCAGCAACTGATACCAACAGCACAACAAACCCAAATACCTAGCGCTGATACAGTAAAAACTACCATTCAGCAGCAGGTTACCAAGTTTTCCCTTCCACAAAGCCTTGCCCAGTTGCAAAAGGGTATTGTTAACACCTTCACTGGCGTCAAAGACCGGGTTCAACAAACGGTGAGTCAAAAAACACCTGCAACCCCAAAAACTGGTGATTCTCTCGATCAGCGTACTCCCAAATCAAAAACCGAGAGTGTACCTGAACTCATTCCGCCAAATACCCCATCTCCAGAATTGGTAGAAGCGGCAAAAGCAGATACAGCGACTCTTGAACTGCACTCCCCAACTTCATCGACCCAAGCACAGAGGGTGAGTGAGGAAAAAATATCACTTCCTGTTGAAGAAATTGCTCCGCCTGAGGAAGCACCATCAAGTGACCCTAATCAAAACTCATAGGTAGTAAATGCTACAGAAAAAAGCGATCGCATTCTGTTGATGTGATCGCTTTTTTCTGTACCATAAGTTGTGTATCATAGACAACATGCTTTTTGAAAAGGTGCAGCTAATGGGTCAAAAATTACCTCATTGTGATCATCGCGACATACAAATTGCTCGGCTAGAAGCAGAGCTGGAGCATGCTTATCAAATCATTGCCCAGCTACGGTGGGAAAAGACTTACTTTCAAAAAGCGCGTACAGACACCGTCCAAAGAGGCGATCGCCGTTTAGAGACACCCCTCAATTCTAGGGTGTCCCACTTACCTCTACAAAGAAATCCGGATGCCCGCTTAAAGAATAGAACCCCACACCCACAGGTAAAAAAAAAGTCCGAAAACGCAGACAGCCTTTACCTCAAAATTCTGTCAATCAACTTCCGCATCTGCTATTTGTTGCTATAGTCACTACCATTACTGCCAGCTTGATCTTATTTACGGCGGGAAGGATTATTCGTTCAAAACCTGCGCCAGTCAGCAATCCCACTCCAACACCATCTGTCTCTGTCTCTCAAATCCCACAAGCTTCTAAACCTCCAGCACGTCCTGCTTGGGCTATAGCAGAATCATTACCAGCCCCCTCTCGTCAACTAGATCGGGATCTTTCAGAAATTGCCTACAACCTTCAAACACCTCCACAGTTGACCCACAGCCAACATCTGCAAAGAATAGTGGATGAGGTTGTTACTTTTGCCAGTGCTCATAGATTTCCGAAAAAGTCTTTATCAATTACCTTGATAGACCCAAAAACTGGTGAAACTGCGGGATATCAGGAACATGAACTGAAATACCCAGCTAGTGTGGTCAAAATCTTTTGGATGGTGGTTTTGTATGCCGAAATAGAAGGAGGTTTCTGGACATCAGAACAAGATTTTTATCCATATATCGCTAAGATGATTGGAGAGTCTAACAATGATGCAGCAAGCTTTATTCTTGACGAAATTACAAAGACGGAATCTGTACCAGAGCTTAAGAGTGAAGAATTAAACAAGTGGCTTCATCAACGCCTACAAATAAGTCGATTTTTCCAGCAAGCAGGCTATAGAGATATTATTGTTAGCCAAAAGACATTTCCAATTAACTACCTCAAAGCCAATGAACCTATAGGTAACGATTCGCGGCTCCAAAAAATTCTGCAGCAGCCAAAGAAGCCGTTTCGGAATCTGATCACAACTGAACATGCTGCCAGACTCATGTATGAAATCTGTTACGCAGGTCAGGCTGTTTCAAAAATAGCTAGCCAAAAAATGTGTAGCTGGTTAAAAAGAGATTTAAATCCCGCTGTTTGGGACAAACCAGCACAAGAAGGTCTGGAATTTAACCCTGTCAGAGCCTTTTTTGGCGAGTCTTTAACTGGCACTGGTGTTCAGTTATATTCCAAGGCTGGTTGGACTTCTCGTGCGCGACACGAGGTAGCCTTGGTGACAACACCAGATGACCGAACTGTTTATATTTTGGCGATTTTTGGTGCTGACAAAGCATATGCCCAAGACGGGAAAATTTTTCCAAACATGTCTCATCTAGTGTATGAACGGATGACCGGTCGCACTTGATCCTCAATGTCACATGAGAAAACACAGGAAGAGTTCCCTGTTTTTTTGTAAAACAATTACCAAAGGATTTCAAAAAAGTATTAGCTCAAATTGAAGAATTATTGTAAATTGCCTTAGCATGAACGTTACTTTTCTGTCAATTTGTAAGTCCTACTCCAGATGAATTATCCTTCGTGTGATACCTTGTCTTGTGATTTTTGTATATGATATATGCCCCTTTTTCTGTATCAATAAACTCAGATGAAATCTGGCTGAATTCCTTTTTCCACATCTCAATTATTTTTTTCTCGTCCTCTCTGTCACCGTCATCTAATATAATGATTGAGTGTTCGTTCAAATCCTTGTAAAGTAATGGTAATGCCGGATATCTGGATAGCTTTTGAACGTTTTTTGGAGGACCATCGACAACCAAAAGATCGATAGGCTGCTCAATTTTTAAACAATCTGTGTTGTACCAAAGCCATGTTTCTTCATCGATCTCAAATGTCTTTAAAGGTGCATATATGATCGTTGCTATCTCCTCAAGTTTATGAGATGAAATAAAGTTTTGGCTAATAGCGACATATTCATCATTATGCTCTAGAGAAATAACCTTACCCTTGCCCAACTGTTTAAGGCAATAGGCGATTATAAGTGTAGATACTCCGCTGCCAAGTTCTACTATAAGGCTAGGTCTTTCAATTAAAATCACTTCTGTTATCTTCTTAAGCAAATCTGGCGAAATAGCCCAACCTCTCGTATTCGGAAGAGGTAAACTTGGCTTTAAAGTGAAGAACAATGAGAATAGTGCCTCAATCTGTAGGTAGTCTTGATTGAGTTGGTAATCTCGATTCTCTTTGGGAGCATTCCCCGATTCTTCAGTCAATACAACTGTTGAAGCTTGTTCTTTGGGAGCATTCCCCGATTCTTCAGTCAATACAACTGTTGAAGCTTGTTCTTTGGCTTCGTCCCAATTATTGTGCTGATAGTCTTCATTCTTACTCAATTTACGGTACACTTCTAAAAGCACTAATAATATTAGTACATTAGAAAGTACTGCCGAAACAAATAAAACAGTTTCACCTAGAATTAGCCACCCAGCGATAATTACTGCTAGCAGTAAAATTGAGGCGCTAAATACTAGCGAAATGTCTTTCTTTGTAATTAGTAATTTCATAGCTTACCCTGAAGAAAAAGTCCCTATTGACTAAGAATAGCGGTGGCAGTCGTTTTTGGCAAATCTGTTTACTTAATCAGCAGCAGAGACTTGGGGGGGGTAAGGATGAAGAAATTGTAACTGCTCAACCTGAAGCCGATAAACTATGCCATAACCTGGCCCAGGAAAGCCGCCTGTACGGTGAATAAAGACCAAAAACGTGAAGGTAATGAATAGCTGCACTAAAGCAATTGTTGTCAGTAGCTTGACCTGGTTCTGATAAACCAAAGCTAGCCAGATATAGAGGAATGGAAACACTACGATAATGTAGTAAGGCTGCACATTCACCCCTGATAAGGTAAAAACACCGCCGACACCAAAGGCTAATGCCTTAAGGTAAAAATTTAGCTCTGAGTCCACTTCCCCTGAAGAAGCCTGAAGGTGAGAGTTTTTTCTAGACTTGAAAAATCTGTAGACTGGATATAGACCAATACCCAACAAAAATAGATGAGCTGGAATCATTAAATAGGTGGGAATGCCAAAGATCAGAGGTTCGCACAGAAAATTTCGCCAGAAAACTTTCACCAGCGGATTACTGAGATTAATTCCTACCGCCGTACTCATCCACTGGACGTAGAATTTGGGTACAAGAAGACCAACAATTGAACGGGTGTAGTGTCCCATTTGGGGTAGGACGACCCAAGCCCAAGGTATAAGTGGAATGCTTCCTAACACACTACCCACAAACCAACTAGCCCATACTGTTTCTTTGAGCGTTTGACGTTTGTAATCGTGCCAGATCGTCCACAGCAAGAGTCCTAAGGCAAAAAAGAATCCACCCATGTGAACTTGCCCAATAAAAGCGCCAGCTATTCCCCAGAGGAAACTTCCCCAGCGCTTTTTTCTGAACCAGTGACCCAGGAATACTAGGAAACAAAAGGGAGTCAGTAAATCCGGTATCCAGATTTTTCTGGACAAAACAACAGCTAAGGGATTCACACTGGCGATCGCCAACCCCCACAGCCATGGTTTCTGGTTTTTCGGTGCAATTTGCCAGATGACAAATCCAAAGAATAGCCAAATTGTCAGAATATTTAGGGCTTGCACCCAACGCACCATTGAAATTGGGTCATGGGCAAAATTTGCAATCATTGCAAACCACCAAACTGTCATTCCTGGGTTCGGGAGACTCACTCCACTCCGCATCCCGACTATGGGAAGAGGCGCAGCACCACGGGCAATCAGTTGAGCCTGCTCAAACATCCATTTTTCTTCACTCTTCCACTCCATATCTCCTGCCCACAGCAATCTCAAGCAGCTGCCTGTGATGAGAAAGAGTATAATCACTAGAAGTTGTCGCTGTTCGTGATCGAGTTTGGCGTGCAATCCTCTTAGCCACATAGTCAGTTCCTGAAAGCTGCAATGCATAAATTTAAGCAGATTTAGGGTTCGTAGTTGCGCCTTGAACTTCAGTTTAAGGCTGAGAGTTCAAGTCCGTTAAAACGGACTAAAAACCTTACCTAGTCTACTTAAGCAGGCTTGAGCTTTGAGCCTAGAAATTTATTTCTAGGCGGACTTACTTACCTCATGCACCTCTCCCAAAAGCACTTCTTGAGATGCCCCAGTTGCGGTTGGTAAGTTACCAGGAACACCCAACTGTCGCCAGTAAGCTAAAACTGCAAAGGCGATCGCCTCTTTAAAATCAGCATTTAAACCAACTTCATCTGTAGTTAACACTGGTACTGGTGCTAAAAGCATCTGTAACCGCTGTTTCAGATAAAGATTGCGACCACCACCACCACACAATAGAACCTGCTGTGGCATTTGCGGCAAAAAAGTACGGTAACTGTGAACGATCGAAGCCGCTGTTAGTTCCGTCAGAGTTGCCAGCACGTCGGCTGAACTAAGTTGGTAAGTTTCGGCGTCTTTTAAGCACTGATGAAGGTAAGTCACACCGAATAACTCTCGACCTGTAGATTTAGGCGGTGGTAGATGAAAGTAGTCTTGGCTCAGCCATTGTTCCACCAAAGGATGGCATGGAGTTCCACTTGCTGCCCAACAGCCATCTTCATCATAGTTTTTAGCACCTGCGCTTAAATGCTCCACCGCCAGATCCAATAAGCTATTTCCTGGTCCAGTATCCCAAGCACGAATTTCTGTCAACCAGTTTTCGTTCCGAGGTGGTATATAAGTAACATTACCAATGCCACCAATATTTTGAACACAACGATCTTTTTGGGGATGACTCAGTAAAGCCGCATCTACACGAGGTACAAGGGGCGCACCCTGACCACCAGCAGCAATATCTGCTACACGGAAGTTACTCACAGTCGTGATCCCAGTCAAATTGGCAATGACAGCACCACGACCAAGTTGGAGAGAATAGCCAAGGGGCGAGGAAATTAATTCTCCTCTGCTCAAGAGCTCCCCTGCTCCCCCTAAAGGTGGTCGGTGGTAAACTGTTTGACCGTGGGAGCCAATTAAAGTAGCCTTTTGGTGAGTCGTTTGAATATTTTGGGCTGATTGGGCAAAGGCTAGGGCGATCGCATCATCTAATTCGGCAAACTCTGCCATTGAGATAGCTGCACCGGCACAAACTGCTAAAATGCGCTCTCTGAGGTCATGTGGGTAGGGATATGTTGCACTTGCAACTAAATCTATTTTGATATCTAAATCTTGACCAGAAATATCTATCAAGGCAGCGTCTATGCCATCTACGGACGTGCCACTTATTAAACCTATTACATGAGTCATTGGATTTTAGATTTAGGATTAATTCTAAATCCTAAATCTAAAACCTAAAATTTTCCTAGTACTCTTCAATAAACCAGTGGCAAAATACTTGGCAGAGGTACTCGGTTTCAATAAATAACAGACACAAGCAGAGCGAGTTGGACAAGTCAGTTCAAATTACTTATATAACTTAATTATTTTTTTTCAAAGTTTCTAATAATTGAATAACATACTTAGCTGATTTAACAGAGTTTTTAGCTTCCGCAAGAAGTATGTTAAAATTGATAATATCTTGATAATCAGCTTTATTCCTTATTTTTCGTATTCGTTCTAAGATAACACCTATTTCTTTATATTGTTGGTCTTTACTTTCTCGAAATTTCTCTGCCACATAAGTATGAACCTGTAAATCATATTCTTTCCATTTCTTCAACTCAACATCTTCTTTAACATCTAATAAATAGTTTCTAGCTAAACAAAACGCTGAATATTAAGCTCGACTAATTACACAACGTAACTTAGCTTCATTGAACAAGATATTATTTGTGGGAGATGAAGAACTGTTTTCCTGGCTTAAAACAGTATTGACTTCGTTTAAATAAGCCTCTGCAAGGGCTAGATAATTTGACCAGTCAAACTTCATTCAAATTCCAAACCAATATAAAGATTTATACCTACCCCGCTAGAAGCCTCTAGCCACCAACTTTTATCTAAATGAGAAAGCCTTCCAAATGCATCGTCTGAATGATCTACACTAGTCCAAATAGAAAGTGCGAGTTTTTTCCACTTAGTATCATTATACTCAGAAGATACTTCCAGGCTAAGCTTTTCGCGTGGAAAATACTTCCTAATTTCTTTATTAGCCTCTACTAAAAGAGAGATAATTTTAGGATGTTAAATTATAAAGTCCATGACTTTTCCTTCATCTACTACTGTATACAATGTAGCAAGGTCAGGACTAATAGCAGTGCTTGGCTCAGACATACATATAATCAAACGGCTATAAACTGCAAAGACTAAGTTTTTACTGTTGCTTTATTCTACAACAGCCGATTCTCGCTGTCTTCCGAACCAAAAATCAGCTTTTTACCCTATCTTTATAATTGTGCCGCCTTTGTGCGTATCGGATTTATCATGGCATGGCTGGAAGAGTGCCCATGTTGTCAGTGCCAAATGTCCCTACACCCATAATCTTGACTTCCGCGCAGCGGTGCTAGTCGTCCATTGCCATCCGACTAGGGGGCTTATTATTTTTCTCGGCAGAAATGATATGTAAATCAATGTTTTTTAGTGATTGCAACAATTTATGAGTTAAAGACCCTCGGAAGAGTGTTTGCCAGCGCGATCGCTGACTAGTCCCAATAACAATCTGGGTAATACGATATTTTTCAGCTAATTCTGAGATCGCCTGGGCTACGTCGGTGCCTGTAGTACGGATAAATGTACCACCAAATTCTTTACAAAGCTGTTCACAGGTTTCCACGTATAGGCTTTCTTCCTTACTCAGAAAGCGGTTTGGATCGGCGACAAACATCGCATAAAGCGGGGCATTCATGTAACCGGCAATCCTTGCCCCTCGACGTAAGAGTTGCACTGAGTTAGGATAGGTCGATATGCACACCAAAACTCGCTCGTGAACATTACAAACCGGACCTTGGGGACTGGAGGCGATCGCATTTTCTTCAACGTTATCAGCCACTTCCCTTAGTGCCAACTCCCGCAAAGCAATTAGGTTACGGCGTTGAAAAAAGTTATCGAGTGATTCTTGAATTTTTTGCGGTGCGTAGATTTTGCCTTCTTGCAAACGTTCTTGCAATGTTTCTGGCGTAACATCTATCACCACTACCTCATCCGCATCGTCCAAGATGCGGTCAGGAACACGTTCTCTCACTACCACACTAGTGATCCGTGCTACTAAGTCATTGAGACTTTCCAGATGCTGAATATTCATGGTAGAGTAGACATCGATCCCGGCTGCCAGAATAACTTCTACATCTTGGTAGCGCTTTTCTCGTAACGAACCTGGGGCATTGGTATGTGCTAGTTCATCAACTAACACCAGGTGGGGCGATCGCGCTAAAATCCCGTCTGTATCCATTTCTGTCAGCGTCAATCCACTCCGAGGAATTTGCTTGCGAGGTACGATCTCCAATCCCTCCGCCTTTTGCGCTGTCTCCTTCCGTCCGTGAGTTTCCAACAGCCCAATCACAACATCAATTCCTTCATTCTTGAGTGCATGGGCTTCTTCCAGCATTTTATAGGTTTTACCTACTCCCGGTGCCATACCTATGAAGATTTTATGCTTGCCTCGTCGGGAAGGACCCAAATCATAAGGTATAGGAGATACAAATGTACTACTTATCTTTTGTGAGTTAGTATCACCGCTCAGATCATGCTTCTTAATCATAAAGTTAGGAGTTAGGAGTTAGGAGTCAGGAGTCAGGAGTCAGGATTCAGGAGTCAGAATTTATCTTTCTTTTGGTATCTAGATCGAGAGTCAAAGATGCTTCCTGTTGTCTCCTGATTCTTTAACAATTCTGACTCCTGTATTCCGACTCCTGACTTCTGTATTCTTACCAATTTATTTATTTTGCTGACGATTAAACTCATCAAGGTCAAGAGCGTAATTCAATTTTAGAACATTGACTCCAGGCTCTCCAAAAATATCTAAAAATCTTCCCTCTGTGTACTTATATATTAAAGGAAGTAACTCCTCTGGTCTGACGCCACGAACACTAGCAACCCTAGCTAACTGTTCCTGTGCAGCTTTTACCGAAATATGCGGATCTAAGCCAGAGCCAGAAGTGTAAATTAGATCTGCTATGGGTTGAATATTTTCCTCTCTAAGTCGGTTTGCCGTTCCTTCAACTCGGTTAAGTAAGTCTGGATTGCTGGGAGCAAGATTGCTTGCCCCAGATATGCCAGTTGATTTCGCTTCTTTCCCTTGACTGTATTTAACAGTACTGGGGCGACCGTGAAAATATCTATCAGTTCTGAACTGTTGACCAATCAAAGCTGAACCAATGGGTTGTCCCTGGATATTATGCATTATACTGCCGTTAGCTTTTTCGTTAAGGATTGGGACTTGAGCCACTATAAGTATCAATAGAGGATAGACAATTGCGGTTATTACCCAAAGCATTAACGTTATGCGAATTGCTCTGGTTGCTTCTCTAAGAATAAACATAAAAAATGGTTGTTAGTTGTTAGTTGTTAATTGTTAGTTGTTACTATAACTCCTTACGCCAAACTCCTAACTCCTTACGCCAGACCTATTAATGTAATCACCATATCAATTAACTTAATCGCAATAAACGGCGCAATCACACCACCTAAACCATAAATCAAAATATTTCGTTGCAATAGATGGTTCGCGGACAGGGGTCTAAACTTCACACCTGTTAGTGCTAAGGGAATCAAAGCGGGAATAATTAAAGCGTTATAAATCAATGCAGACAGCACAGCAGAATTTGTGCTGGTTAACTTCATAATGTTTAGACTTTGCAGGTTAGCCGAGGCAAATAACACAGGAATAATTGCAAAGTATTTAGCAATATCATTAGCCACAGAAAATGTAGTCAAAGCCCCTCGAGTAATCAGCAGTTGTTTACTAATAGCAACAATATCAATCAGCTTTGTGGGGTCAGAGTCCAAATCTACCATATTGGCGGCTTCTTTTGCTGCTTGAGTACCACTATTCATTGCTACTCCAACATTTGCTTGGGCTAACGCTGGTGCATCGTTAGTACCATCCCCCGCCATTGCCACTATTTTACCTTGTGCTTGCTCCCGTTGAATCACGGTAATTTTGTCTTCTGGAGTGGCTTCAGCAATGAAGTTATCCAAACCAGCTTCTTGGGCGATGACAGAAGCCGTAATTCGGTTATCCCCAGTCAGCATGATGGTACGTACTCCCATCTGCCGTAATTGGTCAAAGCGTTCTCGAATACCAGGTTTAACAATGTCTTTGAGATAAATAACACCGTAGAGTTCACCACCAAGGGCTACTCCTAGGGGTGTCCCTCCCAGTTGTGAAACTCGTTCGTATGCAGCATCAAGTTCTGGTGTATCCTGTACGTTGCGAGAACGTACGAATCCCTTAATTGATGAGACTGCGCCCTTTCGCACTTGGTTTCCGTTTGGTAAGTTTGTGCCACTCATGCGAGTTTTGGCAGAAAACTCTACTCCTTCAGCTTTGTTAAGGTCGAAATCAACCTTGGCATTGAATTTTTCTGCCAGTCGCACAATTGATTTTCCTTCAGGGGTAGCATCAAATACGCTTCCAGATAAAGCTACATTGGCAAGTTCCTCGATCGAGTGTCCATTGATGGGAATAAATTCCTCTGCCAAGCGATTGCCAATGGTAATTGTACCCGTTTTGTCAAGCACTAGAGTATTGACATCGCCACATGCTTCTACCGCTCTTCCTGAAGTAGCTATAACATTAAACTGGGCGACTCGGTCCATACCAGCGATCCCAATGGCGCTGAGTAAGCCTCCAATTGTTGTAGGAATCAACGCGACTAATAGGGCAATCAACATGACGACACTCACTGGACTGTTGACATAGGAGGCGATCGCAGGCAATGTTGCAATGACAAATAGAAAGACTAAGGTTAGAACTGCTAGTAACACCGTTAAAGCAATTTCGTTTGGTGTTTTTGTCCGTTCTGCGCCTTCCACCAAGGCAATCATCCGATCAATAAACCCTTTGCCTGGGTCTGCTGTAACGCGGATGATCAGTTCATCAGAGATGATGCGCGTACCGCCAGTTATGGAACTAGCTATGTCTGAAGCTGTTTCCTTCAGTACTGGTGCTGACTCTCCAGTAATCGCCGACTCGTCCACCGAAGCAACACCCATAACCACTTCTCCATCGGCAGGGATAATATCACCAGCAGCGACATACACATAATCACCCTGACGCAAGCTGGTGGAAGGAACTTCACTGATGGAACCTTCGGGCGAGAGTTTTTTGGCGATGGTTTCACTCTTAGTTGATCTTAAGGCATCGGCTTGTGCCTTACCCCGTCCTTCAGCCACAGCTTCAGCAAAGTTGGCAAGTAAAACAGTGAAAAACAAAATCCCTGTGATTAATCCATTGAATAGTCGCAAGTTCTTGCCTGAAACTGGACCAAATAAGTAGGGATCAATCGTCGCAAATAAGCTAATGATGGTACCAACCCAAACCAGCAACATCACCGGATTTTTAATCGCATACTTGGGATTGAGTTTAACAAAGGCATCTTTGATTGCTTTTCGATAAAATCCTTTTGTGTTTACCTGTGACTTTTTCCGTGGGTTTAGGCGATCGCCTGAACGATAACGAGAGAAGTTCTTCATTTTAGAGTTAGGAGTTAGGAGTTAGGGAATACCAAGAAATAAATTATCCTAAATTGTAGGGGTGAGTTAACTTCGCCCTTAGGAATGATAGGATTGATTGGTCTATGTTTGGGATCTTTGATTTTCTGGACCCCGCCTCTACACACGGACAATGCCCACTCCTAACTCCTAACTCCTAACTCCTAACTCTTTGTAAGTAGAGACGCACTCCCTCACCCACTTGCTGTAAATTCGGCTCAATCTTTTTGCTGAGGAAATCCTCGACTGTCCGTCCTACTGGGCCCACAAGAAACTGCGGTACATTCTTGATCTGTTGGGTGTCGATAGTGAGTTCGCCTCGGCTTTCAATCAGGGTACCACCATCTTTCTCAAGAAAGCGGTTCTTTCCCGCGCAGTGAACAGCTTCTGTAAATGCGTGTGTCTTAATACGCCATTCAGTACTAAATTCAGACTCTTTCCAGGTGGCAAAATCGGTCCACGAGAGCATCGCTTCGCTAATTATGGCACGCGCTACAGTCGGAATTTCGCCGCCACCGTGCCACTCGTTCACAAGGTGAACAAGTCCGCCCTCCTCACGGCGCGACTTGATCTCGATCTGTTGCACATTTTGCAAGTAGGACACAAGTTCAACGAGATTGTCGCGATAAGTGGTGTAAACGAGGGGACGTGGAAAGGGGATGTATGTGTCAGAGGAGATGATCATCAGTAAATTCCGATTCTTTTGTGCTACTGTTAGGCAAATAGTCAGAGCAGTTGAGGGCTTGTTTCGTTAGTACTATAGAAGGCTGTACCGCACAATTAAGATAATGGTTATCTTTAAAAAACTGACAGTTTCTACAGGGAACTTGCTTGAGAGGATTGTTATTTATTGTACCATTTTTGGGAGGCTTTTGCACATTTGAGCGAAACATAACAGCCACAATTGGCCCAAGAACCATCAAGAAAACGGCAGCAAAAAGCAGTAGCACATCAGGCCTATGGATAGGCGGTTTGGTAGTATTATCAACTGCTAGAACCGCTTGGACTTCGATTTGGGATGTTTGATTCACATGATTTCCTGTTAATACATATCGCAAGAAATATGAATTATACATACGAGAAACCTCCAGTTTTAATCTCCATTACTTCATTTTTTAACTATTAATTGCGTCATTACTGGGGTGTTAAATTCAGAACCAGTAATAGTTTTCCTGGTTGAATATCTTCTTAAAACCTAAAAATAGATTGCTCTACTTTCCAAATCTTACGGCAAGGCAATTCAATATTGCTGAGTAGGTAGGCACAAATAAACGTAACAAATTAGAGTCGTCATTGACCATGTCTCATGGAGCGGTAGTAAAAAATTACACCGTCCATATTTGATAAATCATCAATGACCAATAGTTAGCACCCTGATTTTTAATTTCGCTCATCTACTGAGCTATAGATCTGTTACTTTAATTCTATTCTGATTAACGCTGTCCGGTTGCTATTCTGCAAAAGACTAACACTTGGACTGTAATTTTGTAGCTCTGAGGGCGTAGCACTAAAACATCCGAAGCGATTCGTCCTCTCCTCAAGGGCTATGGCAATTGCACGAACTTACCGCCTTCAACCTTAACAAGGATCGGTTGGCTTTGTCGCTCACCGTCAGGAGTAAACTTTAAAGGCTCTCCTGAGGTTTGACTAGCTGAAAGATTGACCTGTGGCAGTTTTTGCAGAACTGTTGAGCGAGAGGGGTTGGAAGATAAAGCGTGAATAAAAGCCTGAGTAGCATCAAAGCTTGTAGCTGTCCTCTCTGTGTTCTCTGCGCCTCTGTGGTTCAAATCATATTCAATGGATCTACATCAATTGTCAAACTGACAGACTGAGGACAAAGCGCTCTAATTTCTTCCCAATCTGGTAATTGTGGTAGAGATTGTGGGGAAAATTTTAGTAATATTTGCCAGCGATAACGATTAGCTACCCGTAAAACACTCGCAGGTGCTGGACCTAATATCTCTAACCCATCTTGTTTAGATAAAGCTGTTGCTATAATCTGGGCAACATTCTGTACGTGAATTGGATCAAGGCTACTCAAGCGTAATAAAATTAACCGTCCATAAGGAGGATAATTAAGTGCTTGCCGTTGTTCTAATTCTGTTTGAATGAAAGACTGATAATCGTGGTGTTGCACCGCCTCAATGACTGGATGCTCTGGGGTGTAAGTTTGGATAATGACCCTTCCAGGATCTTCTCCTCTACCAGCACGTCCAGCAACCTGTGTCAGGGTTTGAAATGCCCGTTCACTAGCACGATAGTCTGACAGATGTAGTAGTCCATCAGCTGCAACAACACCCACAAGTGTCACTTGAGCCAAATCCAACCCCTTCGTCAGCATTTGCGTACCAATCAGCAAATCTGCTTCACCGTTAGCAAACTTAGTTAGCAATGTCCGGTGTGCGCCCTTCGTCCGAGTGGTGTCGCTATCAAAGCGAATAAAACTCAATTCAGGAAACTGCTTCGCGAACTCCTCCGCCACTCTTTGAGTCCCACTACCAAAATATTTCAAGTAAGGAGAACTGCATTCTGGGCAATTTCTCGGATGCGATCGCACGAAATTACAGTAATGACACCGCAATAACTCCGGTGCATTCTCCTGTGTATGATGATATGCCAATGAGACGTCACAGTGAGGGCATTCTATCACATATCCACAACTGCGGCAAGAGACAAAAGTACTGTGTCCCCGACGATTAATAAATAAAATTCCTTGTTGACGCCTTTCTTGCATCTGCCGTAGAGCATTTTGGAGCGATCGGCTGAAGATTGACCTATTTCCCAGATGCAACTCTTGCCGCATATCTACCACCTCCACAGGCGGTAACGGACGGGAGTTGATCCGTTCAGGAAGAGAAAGGTAGTGGGAGAGTGAGGAGTGAGTCGTTTGGCTATTCCCTATTCCCTGAGAAGCAACCCAACTTTCTAAAGATGGTGTTGCTGAACCTAACACCAGAGGGCAATTTTCCAACTCTGCTCGCCATTGGGCGACGGTACGGGCGTGATAGGTAGGGATGGGGGCATCTTGCTTAAAGCTGCTGTCGTGTTCTTCATCTAAGATGATTAAACCCAAGTTTGGTAAAGGGGCGAAAATGGCACTTCGCGTCCCAATCACAACTTGGGGTTCCCCTGTAACCATTTGTCGCCAAGTGTCATAACGTTCACCATCCGAGAGCGCACTATGGGATACGCTCACTTTGTTGCCGAAACGGGCGCGGAAACGGTCAGTTAATTGGGGTGTTAGTCCAATTTCTGGCACTAACACCAAAGCAGATTTGCCTCGCACTAGTATTGGTGCGATCGCCTGCAAATACACCTCGGTTTTTCCCGAACCTGTCACCCCGTGCAACAGGACACAAGCGTATCTATCTAACTGAGTAATTCTTCTTAATGCCTGGGACTGATCTGAATTCAAAGACTTTGGCTGATCCTGAGGCAATACCTCACCCTGTTCGGTTCGCAATACTTCCCGTTCCTCAATGACAATATAGCCTTTGTTTTCTAGCCCTTTCAAGGTAGGAGTCGTTGTCTTACAAACTTCTAGGAACTCGTTTAGCCACAACTCACCGCCACAACGGCGCAGCACATCTAAAATTTCTCGTTGGCGCTTAGTGAGATCTATGGGCGGTGCACTCACAATCAACGTTACCATTGGTTTCGTCTGGGGTCGAGAGTGTCTGGGTAGTTGTACGTAGCTTTCTACCCAACCGCTTTGGAGTATTTGCCTCTTTCCCCACTCAAATCCTTTCACTTGACGCTTGAGAAATTGAATGCTATAATCGCCGTCCGTTTGTGACTGGAGGATTGTTAGTATTTGACGGGCTGCTCCATTCAGGAATTGATCAGCACCATTGGGAATGTTTTTTGATTTGAGTCGAAGGCGATGTTGCGATCGCCCCAGTAACCCAGGTGGTAATGCCATCCGGATCACCTGAATTAATGGTGTGTAGTAGTATGCAGCTATCCGATGCAAAAGTTCCCAATAAGTAGTTTGAAAGAAGCCCCTGCTTATAACATCTTCCACATCCCGAATTTTTTCTTGTGGTAGATCTATTGGAGGATGTGTTAGAAAACGAATAGCTATGCCTCCTAACACTTGGGTATTAAATGGCACACTTAAAATATCGCCTAGTTTCACTTCTAAGTCATGTGGCAATCGATAAGTAAAGACTCCTGATTTTCCTGGACAGTCCACGAGTACTTCAATCCACCGATTTTCAGCTTTGAGGGACTTGTTATAAGAGCCGTTAGGTTCTGCCACTACCATTGGAGACAAACTTAAGCCATTCATATACATACTTTTTGAATTATTAGACAGATAATTCCCTCACACGGCTTTTCAATAATATTTTGGCTAACTTAATTCAATCTGTCTACATCCCTTTACAAAAAATGTATTTCGCAATACTGTCGTCTGACATAATACTTGATAAGTTTCCTCTTATGTAATCCCGCAGACAAATTCATGTTAACTTTGTGTCCTCACAAATTTTTCTGCCAATTTGGCAACTTTAAACAATTTCAGCTTTTTTCCGGAATTAGTTATTCTCTGTTTGCTAAATAAGACAGCTTTTCCCCCTAGAGATAGATATTCACGGCTTTCCGTATATGAGATCCTTTATCAAGAGAATAGATTGCCAAAGTTTGACTTGCCGAATTGGTATTGTTTAGGGGAGGATATAAATATCTCAAGTACAGCAGCACTGGAGGTATTGATTTTATGAAGATATGCAATGCAGAAAAAGGCAAAAAGCAGCGAAACCCACATGAATATTTAAGAATTGGAGAACCTTAAATGTCCTTTTTATATTTGTGAAGATTAAGAAATTTTCATTCAGGAAGATAACAGATATGAGTTGGAAGCCGGACGAGATTTTTTCAAGATGTTAATTATAGTATTATCTGTGATTTTAACCTACTTCCAAACAAGCCGTGAAGTCAACAGATAGATGACTGCTTGTTTTACCAAGCAAGCATGACGCTAGTGAAAGATGTATAGTGATGTCTCTAGATCATAGAACGTTGACAGGAACTTGTATTTTGCTATTAAAATAATGTATCTGTTCCTGAAAAAACACGAAAAAAATACCAAGTATCTTAGAGCGGCGGTCACTCAATTATGTACCAAACAAAGCAACCATCCTTAGAGTAAACCATGAATATTGCTGAATTGGGAACAATGGAAATGCTAGAAAATGCTGTTGATCATCAAGAACAGTCTTTCAACAGATTAGATGTAGTGGCAGATGAAGATTCCCCAACTATAGAAAATCTAGAGACAGAGGAACGCGATGGGGATGCGATGGCTGCAGCGCGACCGTCTGGTTACAATAAAACCGAGCATGACGACGCTGTAGGTGCATTTTTTAAAGAGATGGCTCGTTATCCGCTCTTAAAACCAGATGAAGAGGTGGAGTTAGCGCGGCGAGTGCGGTTTTTAGAAGAAGTCAGGGAACTACAAGCTTCCTTGCAAGAAAAACTGGGAGACTCAATAAGTCGAGCAAATGTATCCTCAGAACTAGGTCTGACGGAAAAGCAACTAGAACATCGCTTGTATCAGGGTCGGGTCGCGAAACGCAAAATGATTCGCTCAAACCTACGGTTGGTAGTATCTATTGCCAAGCGATATCTGAATCGCGGAGTTCCTTTCCTGGATTTAATTCAGGAGGGAGCAATGGGTTTAAATCGTGCTACGGAAAAGTTTGATCCAGATAAAGGATATAAGTTTTCGACCTACGCTTATTGGTGGATAAGACAAGCTATTACGCGGGCGATCGCCAACGATGCACGGACTATCCGCTTGCCTATCCACATTGTAGAAAAGCTAAATAAACTCAAAAAAGCACAAAGAGAACTAAAGCAACAACTAGGTCGCAATCCTACCGAAGTAGAAATGGCGGAGGCTTTAGAAATTCCTCCCCAACAACTGCGCCAGTTGCAACAACTACGACGCCAAGCACTTTCCCTCAACCACCGCGTTGGTAAAGAAGAAGACACGGAATTGATGGATTTGCTAGAAGATGAAGATAACCAATCTCCAGAAGCAAAAATGAACGAAAACATGATGCGTCAGGAGATTTGGGAAGTATTGGGCGACGTGCTCACTCCACGAGAGAAAGACGTGATTTCGCTACGCTATGGTTTAGTCACAAGCGAACCATGCACCCTAGAAGAAGTCGGAAACATGTTCAATCTCTCCCGAGAACGAGTGCGACAAATTCAAAGTAAAGCTATGCGGAAATTGCGGCGTCCTCATATAGCAAAACGCTTAAAAGGCTGGTTGATATAATTTATTACAGAATTCAGGAGTCAGGAGTCAGGAGTCAGGAGTTAGGACTTATAAGGGTTTGGGATCTGTCTCCACATCTGACAACAGATCTTATCATCTCCCGATTCTTTAACAATTCTGATTCCTGACTAACAACTAATGCCAAATACAGCCTTGATGATTTTTGCTGGAAAATCAACTATCATAACAGGTTATGGTGCGGCAAATGGAACTATCAATTTTCCAAATCAATTCTCATGGAACGGTGGTACAATTTTAGGTAGTGTAACTGAAACTGATACTTCAACTTCAACTGCTCATAGTTTTGAAGATGACTTTGCTATTTT
>CAIVAU010000013.1 GCA_903903925.1 uncultured cyanobacterium | reverse complement strand
GCTATTCTTCCTTGACCAAAAACAGGGTGTGGGAAGTGTGGGGGGTGTGGGGAGAATAATGACTCCTGACTCCTGATTCCTGACTCCTGACTCCTGACTCCTGACTCCTGACTCCTGACTCCTGACTCCTGACTCCTGACTTATGCTTAAGTACCTTCCGTCTTTAAACGATCATAATTTACCGTATCCCGATACGGTTCATCCGATTATCGTCCACTTCGTGATTGCGATGGTGTTGTTTGCCTTTATCTGTGATGTTATTGGCTATCTGACTCGTAACTCCCGTTTATTTGAGGTGAGTTGGTGGAATATGTTTTTCGCCACAATTTCCATCTTTATCGCGATTATTTTTGGTCAAATTGAAGCAGGTATAGCAGAACCTTATAACGCGGTTGAGCCAGTGCTGAATTTTCATACATTGCTTGGCTGGTCGCTTTCAGGAATTATCACTGCCATTACAGCTTGGCGCTATGTGATCCGTTCTCGCAACCCACTGAGTGTACCGATTCCTTACCTCGGAGTGGGATTGCTTTTAACTTGTCTGGTCTTTTTACAAGTTTATCTTGGAGACGAACTTGTTTGGGTATATGGACTGCATACTGTGCCAGTTGTTGAAGCAATTAAGGAGGGTGTTTTGCGATGAACTTTGAACTCATTGACCAGTTGAAAACGCAACTTGGCGCTAACGGACTACCCTACCCTATCCCTATCCACCCAAACTTAGTCCATCTCACCTTGGGTCTGTTCATTGTGGGGATTGGCTTTGATCTTGTTGGTGTCCTATTCCCCCTAGAAAAACCAATCTTTAAATTTTTGGCGATCGCCGCCGTTCGTTCCAACTTCTTTGATGTTGGTTGGTACAACATGCTAGCTTCAGCAATCATCACGTTTTTCACAGTTGCAGCTGGCTTTTACGAAATCATGTTGGCAAATCCGCCAGCAAATGTGAAGAGTGCTTGGGGATTGCAGGCGATGGAGACAATGCTTTGGCATGGTGCAGGTGGCGTCTTCCTATTAGCGCTGATCGTCGCCATGACGGTATGGCGAGGATTTCAGCGCTACCTTTGGCGCAAGCACACAAGCCAACAAGTGCAGTGGAGTTATCTACTGACTGGACTATTGATCATGTTTCTCATGTACATCCACGGGACACTGGGAGCACAACTTGCTGCGGAGTTTGGGGTACACAACACCGCCGATAGTCTACTGCGATTAGGCAAAAACCCCAACTTGCTGCTGAGATAATTCATTCAGGAGTCAGGAGTCAGGAGTCAGGAGTCAGAAATTATCTTTCTTTTGGTATCTCTGTTCACTCTTCTTAAACGGCTCCTGAATTCTTACCAACCAACTAACAACCAACTTTATGAAAATCCGGCAAATTGTGATCTTGATGGCGATCGCGATCGCCCTAATTGCCGCCAGCCTTTGGATGGGACAGCAAGCCTACTCTTGGTTCCCGCCACAAGCAGCAGCAGAATCCAAGCTGATTGATGAACTCTTTAGCTTCCTAGTGACATTAGGCACATTCATCTTCCTTGGAGTCACTGGAACCTTGACCTATTCAGTTCTCTTTCAACGGGCAAGTAAGTATGACACCAGCGATGGTCCGCCAATTGAGGGCAATGTCACCCTAGAAATTGTCTGGACAGCAATCCCAATCCTATTAGTTGTTTGGATTGCTAGTTACAGCTACAACGTCTATGTACAAATGGCAATTCGAGGTCCGATGGAGATCATACACCTCCACATGCCAATGGGAATGGAATCAGCCAACGCTGCACCAACTTCCAACACAAAACCCGTCGAAAAAATCGAAGTTCTTGCGAAACAGTGGGCTTGGGTCTTCCGCTACCCAGACCAAGATATCACCAGCACTGAATTACACGTACCTGCCAATCAGCGCATTCGTCTGGCACTGCGTTCAGAGGACGTGATCCACGGCTTCTACATACCTGCCTTTCGACTCAAGCAAGACATCATTCCCAACCAAACAATTGACTTTGAATTCACCCCCATCCGCATTGGTAAATATCGCCTGACCGATTCTCAATACAGCGGCACTTACTTCGCCACAATGCAGGCAGATGTAGTTGTTGAGTCACCTCAAGACTACGATCAATGGCTTGCCAAAGTAAAAACCTACCACCGAGTACCAGCTTACAATCAGGCAGCAAGCGAGTACTTCCACACATCACAAACAGATAAAACATTTAAAACTGGCTATCCAACAGTTGCACCAGCAACGCCTCCTCTAGTCAATTATTCTGGTAAAAAGGAAAGTCATTCATGACAAATATTCATGTCGAAGACATCAGCATTGCCAGAGAAAAACCTCACCACGAAACCCCAACAGGCTGGCAACAATACTTCAGCTTTAGCACCGACCATAAAGTTATTGGTATTCAATACCTCGTCACCTCGTTTATTTTCTTTCTGATTGGCGGTATATTCGCCATGGTCATGCGGGCGGAACTGATCACCCCTGAGTCAGATCTCATTAACCGCACCGTTTACAATGCAATGTTCACCATGCACGGCACCGTGATGCTGTTCCTGTGGACATTCCCATCCTTAGTTGGTCTTGCCAACTACCTCGTGCCATTGATGATTGGCGCACGAGATATGGCATTTCCGCGCCTGAATGCCGTTGCCTTCTGGATGGTGCCAGTCGTCGGAATTCTCCTGATGGGAAGCTTCCTGCTCCCAGATGGGCCAGCTCAAGCAGGCTGGTGGTCTTACCCACCAGTCAGCCTCCAGAACCCCACAGGTCACTTAATCAACGGTCAAGTCCTCTGGCTTCTAGCTGTAGCAATATCAGGGGTATCCTCAATTATGGGGGCAGTCAACTTTGTCACCACAATTGTGCGGATGCGGGCACCAGGGATGACCTTTTTCCGAATGCCTTTATTTGTCTGGGCAGTATTAAGCGCCCAGATTATCCAACTATTTGGACTGCCCGCACTAACTGCCGGTGCAGTCATGCTACTATTCGACCTCACAGTTGGCACAAGCTTTTTTGACCCCGCCAAGGGAGGCAATCCGATTTTCTTCCAGCACTATTTCTGGTTCTACTCCCACCCCGCCGTTTACGTCATCATTCTACCCGTCTTCGGCATTTTTTCCGAAATCTTTCCTGTCTACGCTCGCAAACCCCTATTTGGCTATAAAGTAGTCGCCATCTCATCCCTCCTCATCGCTGGAGTCAGCGCCCTTGTTTGGGTACACCACATGTATGCCAGTGGGACACCAGGGTGGATGCGGATCATCTTCATGATCTCTACAATGTGCGTCTCTGTACCTACTGGAATTAAAGTATTTGCGTGGACTGCAACCATTTGGGGAGGTAAACTGCGGCTCAATACCCCAATGTTGTTTGCCCTAGGTGGATTAGTGATGTTTGTATTTGCAGGCATCACCGGGATTATGCTCTCTTCCGTTCCCGTTGATATTCACGTCAACAATACTTACTTCGTCGTAGGTCACTTCCATTACGTCCTCTACGGCACAGTGACAATGGGCATATATGCCGCCATCTACCACTGGTTCCCGAAAATGACCGGGCGAATGTACTACGAAAACTTAGGCAAATTGCACTTCCTCTTAGCATTCATCGGCACCAACCTTAACTTTTTGCCAATGCATCCATTAGGATTGCAAGGGATGTTACGTCGAGTCTCCTCCTACGATCCCCAGTACACATTCTGGAACGTCATCGCCAGTCTCGGAGGCTTCCTACTAGGAATATCTACCCTACCCTTCATCTTGAACATGATTAGCTCCTGGATGGAAGGCAAAAAAGCGACTGACAATCCTTGGCGAGCAATTGGACTCGAATGGCTCGTTTCCTCTCCGCCCCCAGTAGAGAACTTTGAGGAAATTCCCACCGTCATTTCCGAACCCTACGGCTACGGCAAATCGTGACTTGTGAAATCTCTTTTTTCTCTCTGCGCCCTCTGCGTCTCGGCGGTAAAAAGATATTTTATTTAACCGCAGAGGCACAGAGAACACAGAGTAAATCGTATAACCATCAACACAATTATGGACAGTTCTATCACTTCCGAACATACCCACGACGAAGAAGGCAACAGCATGTTTGGCTTTGTCGTATTTCTACTTTCCGAGAGCGTCATTTTCCTCAGTTTTTTCCTCGGATATATCGCCTACAAATTAACGACACCTAACTGGCTCCCGCCCGGCGTTTCAGGACTAGAAATTAAAGAACCTGCAATCAACACAGTGATTCTTGTTTCTAGTAGCTTTGTCATCTACTTAGCAGAACACGCTCTCAGTCGTCATCACCTGATGAGATTTCGTCTGTTTCTGTTAGCAACCATGGCGATGGGAACCTATTTTCTGGTTGGACAAGCAACTGAATGGAGTAGCCTCTCCTTTAGCTTTACCTCAGGCGTATTTGGTGGGATGTTTTACTTACTCACAGGGTTCCACGGTCTGCACGTCTTTACAGGCATCCTGTTGCAGACGATTATTCTTGCTCGCTCTTTCATCCCAGGCAACTACAATTCAAGTCACTTTGGCGTGAATGCAACCTCCTTATTCTGGCACTTTGTTGATGTAATCTGGATTATTTTGTTTGTCCTTCTCTATATTTGGCAGTGAGGAAACTTGAAATGATTATCGATGACCAATACTATGACTTGATTATCGTTGGCACAGGTGCAGGTGGGGGTACGTTAGCAGCCAAACTTGCACCGACGGGTAAGAAGATTCTAATTTTAGAACGCGGCGGCTTCTTGCCTAAAGAAGATGACAACTGGAGTGCTAAGGAAGTTTTTGTTCAAGAGCGCTATCACACTCACGAACAGTGGTATGACAGTGCAGGTGACCCGTTTCGCCCTCAAACTAACTACTGGGTAGGTGGTAATACGAAGGTATATGGTGCGGCTTTGTTGAGAATGCGGGAACGAGATTTTGAGGAAGTCAAACATCAGGATGGTATTTCTCCAAAGTGGCCCCTCAAATACCAGGACTTTGAGCCTTACTATACTGAAGCAGAAAAGCTTTACCACGTTCATGGTCAACAGGGAAACGACCCAACAGAACCTTCTCGGAGTGAAGTTTATCCCTATCCGGCTGTCAGTCACGAAGCGCGAATCCAGAAAATTTGTGATGCGATCGCAAAGCAAGGGCTACATCCTTTTCATCTGCCTTTAGGGCTAAAACTTAATGAGGATGATTCAAATCAGAGTGATTGCGTCCGCTGCAAAACCTGTGATGGATTTCCCTGCAAAATTGATGCTAAAGCTGATGCTGAGGTGGAGGGAATTATCCCAGCCCTGAAATATCCCAACGTCACGCTTTTAACTCAAGCCAAAGTAGGGCGTTTATACACCAGTCCTTCCGGTACTGAGGTAAAGGCTGTCGATGCGGAAATCGGCGGACAATCCCATCTATTTTTCGGCGATATTGTCGTACTCTCCTGTGGTGCGGTGAACTCAGCGGCGTTGTTGTTGCGATCGGCAAATGAAAAGCATCCTAACGGGCTTGCCAATAGTTCCGATTTGGTAGGACGCAACCTCATGAAACAGTTGATGACCGCAATGGTACAGCTAGGCCCAACACTCAACTCTACCGTGTTTCCTAAGACGATTTGCGTCAATGATTTTTACTGGGGAGACTCGGAATTTCCCTATCCTATGGGTCACATCCAGAACACTGGTCACATTCTCCAGGAAATGATTCCTGTAGCTGCACCGCCTTTGCTGTCTCTGTTGATGAGATTGATGCCAGGATTTGGATTGCAGCAGGTGGCGAACCGTTTAGTTGGTTGGTGGTTGCAGACAGAAGATTTGCCCAATCTGAACAATCGGGTGCGGAGTGTGGGTTCTCATCTGTATTTAGATTACACACCTAATAACATCGAGGCCCACGATCGCCTCATTCATCGCTGGATGGATGTGCTGAAAACAGTAGACCAAACCGCAGAAAACGCGGTTTTTGCAAAAGGTATTTACCCCTATAGTGAGATGCCGACTCCAGTAGTAGCACATCAGTGCGGCACTTGTCGCTTTGGGGAAGATCCGACAACATCTGTTCTTGACCTTAATTGTCGCACCCATGATGTAGACAATCTCTATGTCGTGGATGGTAGTTTCTTCCCGTCTAGTTCTGGAGTCAGCCCCGCTTTGACGATTATTGCGAATGCCCTACGAGTTGGGGAGCATCTGATTGAACGGTTAAAGTAGGTGAAGAAACTCCTAGCCACAGGGAGCGATTAGGGGACAGCGAAAGAGCGATTGGCTCCGCCAGTGCCGAAGGCAATCGCCTAATTTTGTAGTGTGATCGCTACCAATTGATTACCGTGAGAGCCGTTACTTTCGCAAATTCTTGGTCAGCAGTTACCAAACTTGCAGAATTTTGGATTGCCATTGCCGCAATTATTGCATCAGGTAATTTTAACCGAAATTGTTGACGAATTTCAATAATTTTCTCAATCAAAACTGTGTTATTTGCTACTAAACCGATAACTTCAACACGCTGAATGAACTGTTGAAAAAGTTGGCGATCGTTTTGTCCTAGCCCAGAAAAAGCCAGAAACTCAATTTGACTAATAACTGAAATTGCTATCCAATCAGCATTTTGTAGTAATTGAATTGGTTGGGGAGTTCCTTGCAGCAGGGACACGATCGCATTCGTATCCAACAGGTAGCGATTACCACTCATCTCGTAAAATCCTCTGCATCGTTACTGCATCTCCCTGCCAGATTAACCGTCCCACCAAATCAGAAAAATCATACTTGAAGTTCTGCTTACCGGCTGCTGGAACTGGATTCAAAACAACAACAACGTTCACCTCCACTGCCGCTAACTGGGTCGGAATATTAATATTTAAATAACCCGATTCATCAATTTTTGTAGTCAGTTTTAAAACTTCCATGCCAATTAAATTAGACTTCATATAAATATAATATCAGTGCGATCGCCCTCACAAACAGCGTTCTTCTGCCAAATCTCGTAGTGCATAAGCTCATTTTGGTTTTGGTTTAACCTATGAGTATAGAAATCCTGCTGATGCGATCGCGCTATGGGTCAAATGAACAGTCTCATCACTGAGCTATATAGAAACATTAGGTTATCATCGTTTAGCGGAGGGGAAGCGACAGTTAATTACCTTCTACTTTTTCTATTGCTCCCAAAGCTTTGAGAGCAGCCTTTTGAGCCGCCGTTATTCCAGTCACACCTGTAATGTTAGTATTCTTATATGGTTTGTCAGGACTGAGGGTTTTCAAACACTGACCCGTTTCAACATCCCAAATCTGAATAGTTCCATCTTGGCTACCACTAGCTAGGGTGTGAGATTGAGCTTCGGCTGCTACAGGACGAAAGGCAATAGACGATCGCACCGAATGGGTGAAGACAGGTAACGTGTTGAAACAAGTGCCCGTGGGCAGATCCCACAGTCTTATCGTTTGGTCTAAGCTAGCACTTGCCAGAATATGACCATCAGGACTAAAGGCAACTGACCACACACTATTACTATGTCCCTCAAGGATATTGAAGCATTGACCGGTACTGACTGACCACAGGCGCACAGTTCCATCACCGCTAGCACTACTGAGAGTTTGACCATCTGGACTGAAAGCGATCGATTGAACCCGACTTGTGTGTCCCTCTAGGATTTGGAGACATTGCCCAGTACTCACTGACCACAGGCAAATTGTTTGGTCTTCACTACTGCTTGCGAGCATTTGACCATCTGGGCTAAAGATCACAGACCAAATCCAACTAGAGTGACCGTGCAACGTATTCAGGCATTCCCCAGTACTCACAGACCATAAGCGAATCGTTTGATCATCACTACCACTGGCTAGAATTTCACCACTGGGGCTGAAAGCGACGGACAAAACCCAATTGGTGTGCCCCTGCAACGTTTTCAGGCATTGTCCGGAACTGACCGACCACAAGTTGATGGTTTGATCAACACTACTGCTGGCAAGCAAATGCCCTTGAGGATGAAACGCCACCGAATACACCCAATTGCGGTGTCCCGTTAAAATTTTCCGGCACTCACCTGTACTCACATCCCAAAGCCTGATATTTTGGTCAGTACTGCCACTCGCGAGGGTATTGCCTTGAGGATTGAAGGCGACTGAAAATATTGAATTGGTATAGCCCTTCAAACTTTTGAGGCATTGACCTAAATTCACATTCCAGAATCTCACAGTTTGGTCAGTCCCACCACTGACTAGGGTCTGACCATCTGCATTGAAGGCGACGGAAAAGACAGAATTTGTATGTCCTCGCAGGATATTTAGACACTCACCTGTGCCGACATCCCAAACTCTCACCGTCTTGTCACTACTGGCACTGACTAGGGTTTGAGCATTAAGACTGAACGCCACAGACCGCACCACATCACTATGTTCCTGCAAAATTTTCAGGCATTGCCCAGTACTGACAGACCATAACCTTAAGCTTCGATCTGCACTCCCACTTGCTAGGGTCACTCCATCAGAACTGAAAGCGACAGACCAGATTCGCTCCGTATGACCATTGCAGACATGATAACAAAGTCCTGTGTTAACATTCCAGAGCCTGATGCTTTGATCTCCGCTGCCACTTGCCAAGCTTTGACCATCCGCACTAAAGGCAACTGAGAGGATACTACCCGTGTGACCTGCCAAAATATTGCGACATTCTCCAGTACTGACATCCCAAAGTCTAACTGTTGGTTCATCACCCCCACTTGCAAGGGTCAGACCATCGGCACTAAAAGCAACCGACCAAATTGAACTCGTGTGTCCTTGGAGTATTTTCAGGCACTTACCCGTATTCACATCCCACAAGCGGATCATTTTGTCACTACTACAGCTTGCCAACGTTTGACCATCCGCACTAAAAGCAACCGACCAAACCCAACCCACATGACCTTCAAAATTCAAAAGCAGCTGACCATTCGCAACTTGCCAGAGGCGAAGCCCACCCTCAGCATCACCAGTTGCTAACAGCTTGCCATCAGGGCTAAATGCCACCGCAAAAACAATGCCTAAGGTTTCCGCAAACACCGATCCAGATAAGTCAGCATGGGCGAAATTGATCTCATGCAAATTTGTCTGCTGTAAGTAGGCTTGCCAAACTGTGAGTTGGGAAAAGTCATAGCCACTTAAAAGCGTTTGTTGTTGACAAAGTAGATTCAGAACATTTCCGCCCACGTATCCAGTTTCAAGTGGCGTTTTACCTCGTAGTTTTGTTAATAGCCCAGTCAGCATGGCTTCAAGGGTAATGTGACTGGGTTTATGAGTCAGTAGACGCTGGAGTACAGGTTTGACAATGAAGCGAACTTGAGTTTCTCGCACATAATCTTTTGCTTGCGCCTTCAGCAGTGCATGACTTAGAAAGAGTGAATTTTTCTCTTGAAAACGCCCCACTCCTGACTCCTGACTCCTAACTCCTGACTCCTGACTCCTGACTCCTGACTTCTGACTCCTGACTCCTGACTCCTGACTCCTAACTTCTTGACAAATCTGTTCAACAAATCGAGTGGTAACATATTCCATCACTACAGGCTGGAGTGAGAAACGTGCCCCACTTTTTGCAATCAGTGTAGGCGTAGCTTTGTCGATCAAACATCGCTGTTCCAAAGAGTCAAGAACTTCGATCAGTTTTTGTGGAGATATTGGTGGAAAGATATCGGCTCTTAGGTCAGAAAATGAAGCAGGATCGCGATAAATTGCTAGCCAATAAATGACTGTTTTCTCAGAATCTGACAAGCGTTCAAACTGTTGCTCGATCAGATTGCGAATATTTCCAAAAACGAAGGCATCTTGCTGTAAAAAATCAGAAATACTGCCATCAAACAAATTTTGAATGGTCGTTGAGATAATTTTTAACGCCAAGGGATTCCCAGAATAGTAATCGATCAACTGACTCCATTCGGTTTCTGTGCCTTGGAAATCACCCTTTAGTCTCAAAAGTTCCTGCCCTTCTGTTTTCTTTAAACCACCTAGTTGCAAAGAGCGAACCGGTAGCTTTGCTCCTTCTAAAAGCAGAATTTCTTGGGGCTTCTCTCGACTCGTCAAGATTAAGCAGCTTTGATGTATATTTTCTCCAACCTGTTTCAGTAGCTCGCCATATCCTTCATAGCCATCAGAGTAGTTTCTCGTATTATCTGGTGTATCATTGCCTTGCAAGATTGTCTCAAAGTTATCGAGGATCAACAAGCAGCGGTGCGATCTTAAATAATGCAGCAGACGCGAAATTTTCCCTTCAACAGTTTCTGGGTAATCAATTTCCTGTTGGTTAGAGAGGAATTGGAGCAATTGAGATAAAATATCCGATATCGGTGGTGCATTACGCAGCGATCGCCAAATCACCAGTTCAAACTGACTTTGTAATTGTTGCGCCAGCTTTAACGATAGCGAGGTTTTCCCCATCCCGCCCAAACCCAACAGTGCAACCAGCCGACAACCCTCAACCAAAACAAACTGCTGCAACTGTGCTAGTTCTTGTTGACGCCCGTAGAAGAAACTGACATCAAGCACTTCTCCCCAATCCTGGCGTTCTTTGGTAGCTACCTCATTTATCGTGTTAGGGATTTGAGATGGTTCTTTGGTTCTAGTTTGTTCTTCGATCTGTGAAACTGTTTCAGAGGGGATTTGCCCAAAGCTTTGCTCTGGCTGAGAAGTCTCATGATCAAGGATAAACTGCCGTTCAATTGCCGCCCGAAAACTCTTTTTATTGACTTTTTCCCCTAAAACTTCTGAAAGAAATTTCCATAACTTAGGCCCAACATCATGCTTTAAGTAAGTCGGAGAATAGCCGTAGGTATCAGCAATTTGCTCGTAACTTTGGCGCTGCCATGACCATGACTCTCGCAGCATGGCTTGTTGGAGGTCACTTAAATGCACCCCTGACTTGGCAAAAACTAAAGCATCCGTAAATGCGAGTGCTTTTTCAAGATCCATTTCTAAAATTACAGAAGTTAAATATGCTTAGAAGTTTAAGCGTAGAATGAGATAAATATCAGCACTCTCTAAGTTTAGCTATTTCTACAATAGACCCCACAGTTACACTACCAAAAAAACAGCAGGTGTAGGGTGGGCAGTGGTTATGTATTTTGCTGACTACATCCAAGTTTTGGTAGGCACTGCCCACCCTACGTGTATCCTGAATTCTGACTCCTGACTCCTGACTCCTGACTCCTGACTCCTGACTCCTGACTCCTGACTCCTGACTCCTCCAAGAGTGCATAAGTTAATGCATTGTTACACTTATATAAGACTATAGCAGGCTTAACTCCCGTCGAGCTTCTTAGGTAGGACTTAATACACAAAACTCAATGTTTGTCAATTCTTAAGTCCTAACTTTGCCTTTGGGTGGTCGAGCAACTCTTTACTTGTATGTAACATTTTAAACAACAGCAAAAAAATTCGTGCATAATTTGTCCAAAGACACCAGTTAAATTCACAAGCCAGGAAGTGGTCAAGCCATTTGTGTATTAGCAAATATCTTTTCAGTTCAGGATGTTATGCCCCAGTTAATTTCTCAAGCCAGGAACTGGTTTCTCAGCCTACTCCTCAAGCGGATTATTCTTGTGCTAACACTTATGTTCTGTGTTGCACTCGGTATAGCATTAGCGAACATGTTTTTTTTCTCGTCGAGCCTGATTCAATCACAAGCTATTCAAAGTGCAACATTATATACTCAATCTTTGAATCAGGCAATTGACCTTTACAGCACCGCAGCAGTTGATCGAGCCAAAAACGTGAAGGGGATTATCGTCACTGATGATTACCTCGTTCATAATGGGGCAATTCCAGTACCTTCAACTTTTGCGATCGAACTGGGAGACCGCATCAGTGAAAACAATACTGAGATGCTGGTTAAACTTTATAGTGACTACCCTTATCCTGGGCGAAAAGCGAAAGGGGGTCCAAGAGATGATTTTGAGCGATCGGCGCTCAAGTTCTTGAGACGAAATTCCCATGAGAAATATCATCGCCTTGAAAAACGTGATGGGCATACTTGGTTGCGATACGGGGAAGCCAGTATCATGAAGCCCAGTTGTATCGCTTGTCACAACAGTGATCCAAAAAGTCCCAAGAAAGACTGGGAAGTAGGGGATGTGGCAGGTGTGTGGGAGATCAATCAGTCCCTAGACGCCTTGTTCGATATCAGTCACAACGATCTTCAAGGAAGCTTCTTCATGTTAGGGGGAATATCCGTTTTGGGACTTTCAGGATTAAGCTTGGTATTTGGGAGGCTGCGTCAAATGGCAAAGGAGTTAGAAGATCGTGTGAGGGAACGCACTGCCGAATTACTAGATGCTAACGCTGACTTAGATCAAAGGAACAGACTGATTCGCCAGATCTTTGGACGGTACTTAAGCAATAACGTTGTAGCCAACTTGCTAGAAAACCCTGAAGGATTGAAACTCGGTGGCGAACGACGCCGAATCACGATCCTCACCTCTGACTTAAGAGGATTTACAACCCTATCAGAACAATTGCAGCCAGAAGAGGTGATTAACATCCTCAACTTCTATCTGGAGTACATGGCAGATGTCATCAGTAAATACCACGGTACTATTGATGAGTTTATGGGGGATGGAATTCTGGTACTGTTTGGTGCGCCCATAGCCAGAGAAAATGATGCTATTAGGGCAGTCGCCTGCGCTTGTGCAATGCAGTTGGCGATGGGCGCAGTTAACCAAAAGATGAAAGAGTTGGGCTTACCCGGATTAGAAATGGGAATCGCTATCCATACGGGTGAAGTCGTAGTGGGAAATATTGGTTCCGAGAAGCGGACTAAGTATGGGATCGTTGGTAGCCAGGTGAACCTGACTTATCGCATTGAATCTTACACCCGTGGGGGTCAAATTCTGATTACGCAGCAAACCTTAAAAGAGGCAGGATCTGATGTGAAGATCGAAGCGCAAAAGCAGGTACAACCGAAAGGATTTAAACAGCCGATTACTATTTATGAAGTCTATGGAGTGAGTGGATTCTACAACCTTTATCTCCCTAAAGAAGAGGACGTATTCATTCCCGTTCCTGAACCGATTTCGCTGCAATACACGATTTTACAAGGAAAACATATTAATAATGTCATTTTCCGGGGAAGTTTAATCAAACTTTCAGCTAAGGGAGCTGAGATTCGCTCTCTTGATCCTAGAGAGGAGGGTTTTCCACCTGAGTTGAGCAATCTTAAGCTGAATTTATTTACAGTGAATAATCCAGGAGCACCTACGGAGGATATCTATGCTAAAGTCTTGAAGAAGATGGGAGAGAATAGAAGTTTTTATGTTCATTTTACTGCTATTCCGCTAAATGCACAAGCGCAGCTAGATGGTTTATATAAGTCAATTGGATTATGAAGTTAAGTCATCAGCATGGAGTTTTCCCTATGCCCCAAGCTTTACTTAATCGATGAGTAATACTCTTGTTAACCATTGAGGAAGTTCTGACACTTGTTGGTTGATTCTTCCATTTTCGATAGTCAGTAGATTCTCAGGACCTTCGGGGTTTGAATTGTCATATATCGAAGTATTGTCTGCTATTTTCAATGCTATTGGCAGATTTTTTAAACTGCGCTCATACCTACGCTTGATGTCTTCAATTGGAACATGATGTCCGCCGTCTACTACCCTTTGAGCTACACGATCAATGTTAAGTTCTACGTTATCAATACCAATATAGATGAGGTTTATGACCCATCCTTTTTGTTTTGCTTCCCTCATCATTTTCAGGTATGTATTACCTGAAAGTGTAGTTTCAATGGCAAAACTTTGGTTGTTATCTAGATAATTGCGAGCTTTTTTGATAGCTTGTTTACCAGCAGCGACTGATGCTAATTCTGGCGCTTCAGGTCTGATTTTTCTGGCTTCCTCATCTGGGTCGATAGATGGTACATTCAAAGACTCTTTTGTATTACGGGTAAATGTACTTTTTCCAGAGCCATTTGGTCCTGCGATTATCGTTAATGTTGGTTTTATTATTGTCATTTCTACCAACTTAGAAAATCTTAATAACTGCTATTGAAGAATAGAGATGAAATGATCTGATTTGAAGACTCTATTCTTTGTAGATATTATTTTTATTTAATGAAACGTGGTTTAACTTCTCTGATAATTTCTCTTGTCCCGTCTTCTAAGTGTCGATATTCAAAACAGCGACCATCTGGTTGCTCCATGATAGGTATGCCATTTCTAGAATAAAATATTGAATGACCCTTAGCTTTGTGCTTGGCAATTTCTCTTTGTACGCCAACTCGTGCCAGTCTCTCCAGTTCCTTACTAAAATGCGTGAATTCTGATTGGACTATGATGTCTTTGTTTGTGCTACTCATAATTATTAATTTATTATTGCTAGTTGATTTATTGTAAAGCAGTTGTTAAACTAACGCAACTCCTGCTGGTTCTTGTCTCAAGAGCAAACGCATTAAGCTAAGATGACCTAATTAAGGGTATAAAAAATTACTCCAATAAGTATGAGGGAAGCCTACCGTATACCATAAGCACTACCATGAATGTACTCGATGGTAAAGTTATTACCACTTTGAACGACAGTGGTATTGAGGGTGTGATCGGCAATCGGCTATACGAGAAGGCATAATTAAGTCATTAGCATGGAGTTTTCCCTATGCATCAAGCTGACAAAGCAATTTACCGTAATGGTAGGTTTATCCTCCAAACAGCTTTTGAGTTGCTGGAAGGGACTGAGGTTGAATTGTTAATTCAGTCTCCTCAAGTTGAAGCACCGCCAATTTCTGATTTGGAAACCAAACGACAGTTTTTGAAATCGCTAATTGAGCGAATGCAGCAAAACCCAATTCCAATGAATGCTCCTCGGTTCACACGGGACATGCTGCATGAACGCCGTTGATAAATGTTTAAACACTTCTTCCATGATGGCTAAAGATTTATTCCATCAATCTGTAAAAACAGCCTTAACCAAAGACGGATGGATGATTACCAGTGACCCATTAACAATTCGTATAGTTTAGAGGAGATTGTAGAATGGCGACATTAGAAAACTATCGTCAAATCGTCCGCGAGCTATTAGCTGAACATGCTACAAACAATGACCCAAATATCGAAAGTCAAGTTATTTATGATACAGAGCATGACCATTATCAACTAGTAGATATTGGATGGCAAGGTTTACAGCGCATTTATGCTTGCTATGTTCATATTGACATTAAAGATGGTAAAATTTGGATTCAGCACAATATGACAGAAATTGATTTAGGGCAAGAATTAGTTGCTAGAGGTGTACCACCATCAGACATTATCTTGGGTTTACATGCTCCCTACAAGCGTCCTTACACAAACTATGGTGTTGCCTGAACAGTTTGTATAATTACAGATCGCAAGCCTATCACTATCAGTAAGTTCATACCCACCCAGAAATATCACACCGAAGTAAGCTATGCAAGCAATTGAATTTAAGACCACTATCTATAACGGTGTTGTTACCCTTCAGTCTCAGTACAGCGATGATTGGGAAGGCAAAAGTATCCGCGTTATTGTCTTAGAAGATAACAACACTGAAAATACACCAACAGTTTGCTCAAATACTAGTTCTTTGTTCTCTCGCCCTGCTGTGAATGCAGGTAACCCGGATTTCTCACAAAGATTTTAACAATAAGCCCAAAATGTCTATGCTATCTGGGCTTGAGGTAAAATACCCCGTCAACATCCTGTCATGATCTGTACTGGGTCTAAAGCGCTCAAAACCTATGTAGGATAAAGGTTTTGTCATAGCGATCACAGTGCTTGTGAGAAATCCGGGGTAAGCGTGTTGCTTTCCTCGATTTTCAATTATTTGACAAAGCTGCCTTAAGTAATGCTGATATCTTCTTTCGCCAATTTAGCATATGGCTAACTGACGAGTTAGAAATGGCAAGCCGAGTTGATGAATATTGGAATAATCCTTATCTCCTCCTGATGATTTGAACGACTGAAAAATCAACTATTACGATTTTCCAAAGAATCTAATCGTACTTTAAGTAAATCTATTTGCAAATAAACAAAATCTCGCAGAATAGGAATTTTGTTTATTTGTGACTCTAACATCTTCCCATCTTGCTGAAACTGATTTAGCTTAACATTCAAATCATTAAATCTATCGGATAATTGTTCTATTTGCAACTCCAATTTTTCCCTCTCTTTTTGAGACTGCTTAAACTCAAACCTCAAATCATCTATTTGCGACTCTAATTTATTCCTCTCTTGCTGAGACTGCTTAAACTCAAGCCTCAAATCATCTAACCGTTTAGCCATTTTTTTGATTTCTAAATTAGAATCTTCCGTATTTATCTGAATATCTGGAAACTCTAATATATTCCCTTCTAATTCCAATGAAAGTTGCAAGAAAGGATTATTGAATTCTAATATTCCCCTTTCTTCTAGCTTCCATTGCTTCCCACTGGATTGGCTAGAAACCTTTGCGGGCTTAAGCAATATAAAATGACTCTCTGCTGACGGAGTATCACCGCAAAAATTAAACAACTTTTCTACAGTTTTTAGTTTATAAATATTTGATTTAATATTTATGCTTGGTACGAGGAAAAATTTATCTCTATCAGTTGTAATAATCCAATACTTACCACTTTCATCATTTTCGAGGAATATTGGTTCATTTACATCACGATAACTTTTAGAGGTTAGTTCGGTAATAATAGAATTTTTAAATAAAACTTTAGGAACATCATTGTAAACTTGTACTAACTCCGACTCAGAAATCTTAAGCGGGCTAATTTTTTCTGACGCAAAAGCACCATTAATTATCACACTTCCATCTACAACTCTGTCACTCAGTGTAGATAAATAATTTTCTATTGCTGTAATTCTAACTGCAAAGTTTTGATAACAAAGTTGTCTTAACTCATTAAACTTGTGGACAAGTTCATCAACTTTTTGTATTGCCATTATTTATTGATCCAATCTTTAGCTGGCTTAGATACTACAGCTAGTATTAGTTTAATCTTATTCAAACTCAATAATACCCGGTTCATTAAGTTGCCAAGTTTGTGAATTACTTATCATAGATACTTTAGCAGGTTTGATTAATTTAAACCTACTTATTACTTTACTTCCTTGACATTTAAACAAGGCTTTTAAACTATCTACAGTTGAACGATTTATGTTCAAACCTTTTTTAGGCATAACATATAATGTCTCTGTACCAACTAACCAGTAATGACCTTGCGGTTGTCTTTCTAAGAATACTGCTTCATGACTACCATGACTACGTTTTTCAATACTGGCATTTGTTTCAGCCACTTGTCTTGCTTGCTGTGAAATTATCACAGGGTTAGAATTATAATTTTCAACAATTCGTAATTCTTCAGGAGTGAGATTTAAGCTATTAGATGTAATTGAATGATGCTGATTTGATGTGGTTTCCTGTTGGGAAGTCTCAACATTCTGATTGGTAGAACTGCCATGTTCTTCTCTCACTAGTAGCTGAGTTTGTAAGCTACTATACTGAACCTTAATTTCTTTTATTTCGTTTTTAATTTGTTCTCGCGCTTCGGTTAACTGTTGAACTCGCGTTTTTAATTGATTAATTTCTACGTTAACTTTATCTATATACTCCTCTAAATCTTTCCGCGATACCTGTGGAATTGAATCTTCTTGTATTAATGGTAATTTTTCGACTTTTCCATTTAATGCATCAATAAATAATAACGGTGAATTACCAAAATCTAGAAATCCCGCTTCTTCTAGAATCCAATCTTCCCGACTTTGTGCAAGATTAACTTTAGCTGGTTTTTTCAGGATAAATTCACGGGAATCTGAATTTTCGTAATTTTGAAATTTAAAAAGTAAATTAAATGCTTCATTAACACGGGGGTTAACTCTGGCATTGAGTTTCACAACAGGAAACAGCCAATAAATATCATAATCAGTTGCAATAATCCAGTAATTTCCTCTAGCATTTTCTGTTAGCAATATTTCTTGTTTACCATTTGTATAATAGTTAGGAGATAAATTAACTAATATTGCAGATTTCTCAATTAAGCGGGGAATATAATTGTATAAAATAATTAATTCTTTTTCTGAAAAATCGACCTTAACAACATGATTAGCTTGCATAGCAATTCATAAATTATTGATAAAAATTTAATTGACCAGTTTCCCTTAACTCCCACCGTTCATCAATAGAAGATACCTTTGCCAATTTAACAACAGTAAAATTATTTAAAGCACCAGGTTGATAACCTACGCATTCAAAAAATGTTGCTATGGTATTGTAGTTATGTTCATTAATTTTCAAATTTGCTTTGGGAAAAAGATATTCATTGTTACCTTCTTTTAAAATCCAATAACTTCCTCTAGAATCAAATTCTAGAATAGGTGAAACACTACGGCCAAGACGACGTTGTTCTGCTGTGTGATCACTTTCAGAAACTGTGATTGTTCTTGTGGAAAGAGAACGAGAATCAAGATTATATGCTAATAATAAATTACTATCAGAATTAGATATACTAGGTGGTGAATACAAATTAGTCTTAACTGTTTTTTTGGGATAACTAGCTTCCTTGATAGGCTTAACAGATTGAGTTGTGATAACATCTGTATACGTAGATTTATAATTTTCATTATTTCGATTTTGATAACCAAGTTTTAATTCTGTCAATTGCTCATCGAATTTCTTGAACTGTTTGGAAATCTCATTTAGTTCTATCTGGAAATGCTCTATATCAATAAATTTTGGTTTATTATCATGATTGCTCTGATTATTTACATTTTTATTTGATATATTGACGGGTAGATAAAAATTATAAAAGAATAATACTAGCACAACAAAAATAATAAGCCCAAGAATATATACAATTACAAATAAAATTTTTATCTGATTTTTCATTTCTCCAATCTGAGATTCTATTTGCTTAGACTGTGGAGCTAAATTATCATGCTTTGCATTAATAACTTTATCCTTTCGATTTGAATAGCTTTTTACTGATTGTTGGGGTGTTGTCTGCTCATTGCTCTTGTGTTTATTACTATTCGTATCCCTAACGATAGCAGCTATTTCCGTTCCTAAAAGGAAATTAATTGATAAAATTATTGGTACAATGATAAAGAAAATGTTATTTTTCCGCATTATTCACCTATGATGATTACAAAAATTCTATAATACCCCTTTCTTCAAACTGCCATTTCTCGTCAGTATTTAAACAAGTAACTTTGGCAGGTTTTATTAGCATAAAATTATCCGTTGAACGCTTATCATAATTTAGACATTCAAAGAATATCGAGACTGTTTCATAATTAAATTCATTTATTTTCTGATTGCGTTTAGGTACTAAATAAGTATGATTAGTTACCCAGTATTGACCCCGTTTACTTTTACTGCGTTCAAAAATAGCTGATGATTTATTACCAGTCCTGCGTTCAGATTTACTATTATCTGTTTCTGAAACTTCTAGTCTATCTGGAAAATCTATTAGTTGGTTGTAATTTTCCACTATTCTCATAGCTTCTGGAGTATCATTTAATTGGCTAATTTCAGATTCTAATATATTTGTATTATCTTCCTCAGATACCTGACTATATAAACCTTCTTCGCTACTGACAGATTCTTGATTTTGTGCTTGCTTAAAAGCAGAATAACTTGAAGGAAACTGTTCTTTAATATAAGTAACTTCTGAAGATAATTGCCTTAAGTAATTATTTTGATCTTGTAGTAAACTTATTTGTGATAATTGATGATCTACTAAAGATTGTAAAGAATTTTCTAGTGCTGATGAAGAGAAATTACTATAGTTAGTATTTTGTCTTTTTAAATGCTCTAATTCCTGTTGAATTTTAGAGTGTGATTCCCATGTATTTTGCGCCCACTTTAGTATTTTTTGTTCTCTATCATCTGGACTATCAGCACTGATAGGCCAATGACATATTTTGCATTCAATTTCACCTTCAGGATTTTCTGTACCACAGACTCTACAAATTTGCTGTCCCATATTTTTCACCTTTGAGTATAATTAGTTTGGGCGAATTTCATCGCCCATATTTTATAAATTTATTGTTATTTACCAGCCCACCTTTTACCTAAAACCCTAAGTAATGCTTTTAGCCCAAGAATAAAAGGCGGTTCTTCACGAATATCATCAACACCACCTCTAATCGCATTTAAAGAATTTCTGAGTTCTCTTTCTGTTTCCCGCCAGAGCTTTTGATTATATTCTGCATCAGGATCATCTGGATATTCCTGTTCAAATTCATAACCTTGTAATGGTTGAATACTATCAATCCTTAAATCATCTAAACTAGCATGAAAACTAGTAAGAAATAACTTTAACTGAGTTAATTCAGGAATTTCATATTTACTAATACTTTTTCCTCTAAAATCTAATCGTTTTTGCCAACCAAACTCTTGATCGTTAATTTTACAATCTTCACCAGTAATTACATGATCTATTTCTCTTCTATCTAATCCCTGTAATTTTCTATCTCTCAAAACTAGACCACAAGCAACTTCATCTTTTGGGTTTTGACTCAGGCGTGTAAGTTGTTCTGTATCAGGAAAACCAGAAGCTACACTCATCATCCGACTGAGTAAGCTATTTATTTGTGAATTCCGGTCAAATCTACCTCCCTCTGCCAGCCAATGCAATAACCGAGAAGCATTACCTCCTATATATACTGGAGTAATTTCATCAAGAGTATATTTACTCTCTTGGTGTAAAACTGAGAGAATTTGACCAACATAGAAGTACAAGCCAGATACACCAATTGCCATCAGGCGAACTAGTCCTTGAAAGTCTGGGTTTTCCTCAAAAGTATCTCTCTTTTTCTCTAACCAAGTAGCAGCTTCTAGACGCATCCAGACATCTAGTTTGGCATTGAAAGCCGACCCTTTTATTTTTGTCCAATCATTAGTATTAAGTTCAAAAATTTTCAGGAAGTTAGGATTCATCTCAATAAATTGAGAGAACAGATCGCGGCCTGCTAACTGTACAGAACATTGATGCAATAGCTTGTCATCTTGCCAAATAGAAATATCTGATGTCCCACCCCCTATATCAATACAAGTGGTACTTACCAGATCGTGTCCTTCATTTTCAGCAAAATATTGAGCAACTGCTAAACTTTCAGTACGGAAATAAGTAGTATTATCTTTACCTGGACTGCTATGTTGAATTCCTGTTTTTGCTTCCAGTTGTTCAGTTAATCTTTGCCAATTAATTGCATAATTCTGTTGTTCTTTAGAGGAAAAAGCTGAAGGGAATGATAAAGACCACTGAATTTTTTTAACACCATTTTTAGCAGCCATAGCTGAAATATGTAGTGCCAAATGTTTCAAAAATAGTTGATTATCTGACCGATTATCTGACCACTTGAGATTAGTTTTAATCCATGTTTCTTGAGGTGAAAACCGATTACGGTCAGGAACGTAAAGCCTACCATCAAAAATTGGAGAAGAATCTTCATCTCTGGCGTTTGTTTTACCCCTAGTTGTTAATACAGTGGACATTGGGAAAGGTTTATCTATGGGAATAAAACTTTCAGGAATAAAGAACTCAAACAAAACAGGAAAGCGAGTATCAATAGAAACGTCTGTAACTTTTTTGTGTAGGTTTTCTAAATTTAGACGCTCTACAACTCTGTCATTTTTATTGACATAAACATTAGTAAAAGAAGTGCCAAAGTCAACACCAACAACCCATTCACCATTGATACTAATTTGTTCTGGAGTCTGCAATAGAATCAGACCAATAGTGTTAGTATAAATATCTTTACACTCAATGTAATTTGGAAATTCTTCTAACCGTACTACTTGATAGAAGCCTTTACCTTCTTTGAAGCTATGAATATTCTTAACTGTGGCTGTAGGGAAACTAATCTGAAATGTTTCTTCCCCATATTCAGCATCATAGTAAAATCCGTAATATTCCTTCCAACCTTCAGCACGGAAGTCAGGCCATACCTCTAAAACAGGCACTTGGTAAATAATGTTTTCCTCTAGCAGAGGATAGTCTTTGATTAAAAAGAAGTTTTGTGGTGCTTTTCCTCCTTTGACTCCATAAAGAGGTAGGGTTAAAGTTACCCGAATCTGTGAACCTCCAGCACCATTATTAACCAGTTGTAGTTTCAGTTTCCTCGTTAAATCTTCTGGTGTGAAGTAGTTTACCAAAATCGAATTTAAAGGAATTAGAGGTGTAATATTTCTTCCTTTAAATAATAAATTTTGTGTACCTTCTGGAAGTAAAGCGCCTGGTAAAATTCCCTCTTCGTCAATAAATTTTAAATCTGGTAAAAATAAATCTTTTGATTGTAGACAAATTACTTTTCTGCTCTTGTTCCAAATTTCTAAATCTTCAGGACGGAAAGCTGCTAGAGTTTTACCTTCATAAACCCAAATATTTTGTGGTGGTTCATTCCAAGCAGTAGCAATAGCTGAATCAATAATCAAAAGTGGGGGAAGATTGGGTTTACCTAAACTCGGAATAACCCGAACATTAGATTCTTGTGATTCAACCTTAACAGGAAGATTGAGAGCAACTAATGCTCCTCGATTTATTTCTATGTCAAAAAAAGCGAGATTATCACTAAATTGAACATTAGGTGTAGATGTCACACCTAAACTATTAATAAACCCATTGACTAAACCAACAATTCTGTCAACAGCTTTACTATCGCCGTTATGCCCTTTAATTTCTCTGCGAAGATTATCTAACCAAAATACTAGTTGAGCTTTTTCGGGATTATTGAGATAATCATGTACTGGTTGGAACTGCAATGTATTAGCATTCCACCAAGCCAAACCATCCCAAATCCCTTGTTCAGAAGGGACAACTAATGTACTTGGAGAAGTCATCCCTACGGGTTGATTATTCCAAGTAAAAATATAAAGATCTTCCCAAGGATGTTTTCTATCATTAAATGTATAAAGTCTGTTACCATCATCTGGTAATAGTTCATAAAGAGAACGGGCAAAGACATGAGAACCTTTTTTTGTCCCCAGTTCCAAAAGTTGGGCTTTAATCGGAAAACCGCGCACCTCTGCTAATGCTAATGCTGCTAACATTCCCTGCCATTGAACAATCATTTGTTCCCGAATCGGATAAGCATCGTTATGTAATGCCATTTCCATTGATAAGGGACGTGCCCACACTGTGGGAACTGAACTAACGCTTTTAACCTCTCCTGGTGCTTTGTAATCTAGGCTGGAGGCAACATCGTTAAAAGCCTTTGTTGCTTGAGAATCCCAAATACCAGGATTCCCAGATTTTACATCACAATCATCTTTGAGTTTTGGTAGCAATAAAGCAGACTGGTTGGTAGTATATGCACTGGTCATTATTAACTTTCCTTCTATAATCGAGAAACAAGATATAAAGCTTTTGCAAGTCCTAATATGCCTTGATTGGGCAGACTGATAGCTGGAGGATGCAAACGTTCTTTAAGTTTTTGAATTGTATCTTTTGATTTTTGGTCTTTGCCTCGACTGTCACCTTGCCCAGCAATCAAATCTGATAAATTCTGAGGCATCAAGTTACTATTAATGAAATAATTAGCATTGAATAATTGAATTTTTTCGTCAACGCATTGATGAACTTGTGACAACCAGCGTAAATAATCTCGACACCATTCAGTAATTATTTCTATAGCTCTTTGCTGATCTTGATCATTAAAATCTACTTCTTTTTTCTGACCACGCTCAGGGAAAAATTTAACAAACCAAGCACCTTCTATACCTCGCTGAAAATCTTTAACTCCAATTCGTTTCGCTTCTGCTAATTTTGGAGCAATATCAGCTAACCAAGTAAAACTAAAACGAGTAGCGTTGACTAATTCTACATTAACTTCTTTCTGGTCGGGAATATCTTTCCAGGTAAGATTTTTCAGCTTTTCCCGATTCATCAAAACAACTTTTTTCTGTCCGTGAGTTGGGTTTAATAAAAATTCTCGTGCGGCTAAAGCGCCATAGAATTCAATAAAATGGGGGTCGTTGCATTGTGTATTTTTGCCAACACTAAATTTTTTAACCGGAGATAAATTTTGATTACCCAACAAATATACAGTGTCAAAAGTTTCTTGTGTTTGACTGCCATAGTAACGCAGTGCTGCTTCCGTATTCAGCAAAAACTGTTCAGAACGAGCATATACTGTCTCTAAATTGTATCCCAAGGTAGAGGTAAAACCGAAATAAGGTAAGACAAATAAGCAGCCCAGATCAATTTTGCTTCTGATTCTTAGATTCTCTAAATTATTATGAATTAAACGCCCAAGTGTTGGTAATCCAGAAGCACCTGTACCGCCAAAAATCGATCCACATAAAAATACTTTTGGGCGCTTTCCTGCTCCTGTGTCCTTTTGCAGTTGATTCATCATTTTTCCCCATGAGTCATAGTCTAAATCGAGTTTAACTTGACTCATCACCGCAGCGCCAATCGCTGGTCTACCGCGAAAACCAACATCTAAATTAGCATCTCGCTCTTCTGAAGTATAAAGAACATCAAATAAATTACCTAACGCTGGTTCGTCATCTTTGAGAATGTTGTATTCAAAGAATGAACCAAGATTGTTATTGATGCTGGTGTTAGCAAATGGCGACCATAAACCAAAGGATTCAATTTTGGTTTTCATCCAGGGATGTTTATCTGCCAGACTTAAGTTATGGCAATCTTGATAAATTTTTAGGCTTTTGAGCGACCGTTCTAAATTGCCATTATTTTCGTCAGCATCAACAAATAATATATGTAGGGTTTCTTCGCTAAATAACCCTATTGCTGCTAATTGAATAATAGCTTCTATGCACTTAGCACCTGTACCGCCAATCCCAATTACATAAATTGACATTTATTAATCTCCCATCAGCTTATGACGTATAAAAAAAGCTCCTGGTGGAATATATTTCACTACTTCAGGAGAACTAGTAGCTGTACTTAACCAATACAGCCATACAGCATCTAAGAGGAAAAATCCCATTAGAGAAAACTGAGCTTCGTCGCTTCTGTTAATGTAAAACACAGTAAAACCAATGCTAGCCATTGGTAGCAGTCCTAATAACCACCAAGTCAAAGTCCAAAAACCAGTACTATTTCCATTAGTAAATCGGTTGGTAGCTGCTAATACACACCAAATAATGGTTGAGAGCATAGAAACCCCAAACATGATTAGTGATGCTGTGATATAGTCACTGCCAAGCCAAGTATCAAAAGGTATCTTTTGGATAGGTATAATTTGATTTTCGTATATAAGTCGCTGCCCCAAAAACATGAGTGCAGCACCAATAACGCTAAAAATGATGATCCTAATTATTTCCCACGGCTTCATTAGCTCTCCTTATTGTTTTTTTGCATTCAGATTCTTGATATTTTGCGTAAATCTTGTGTTTAAACAAAGCACCTATATTTTTTGATATACTCAATATTTTGCTATCTCTCTAGCGGCTGAAAGTACCGTAAAATTACTGAAACTTTAGAGGATGTTTGAAAAGTTTTGAGGGGTCAAATTTTATGCCAGTCGCCTCACCATGATCCGGATCATGGCAAGGTAAATAAACGTCTCCGATGTTTCGGGCAATAACTCATAGTCTCTAACCAATCGTCGGCACCCCATCAACTTTCTCGTAAGTACGCTCCACCACCCAACGTTTTTTGAGCAGGACAAAGCCCTTTGTCTGTTCTGGTCGCGGAACGACCTGTACAATCCAACGACAAAAATCCATCACCCACTGCATGAAAGGCTCACCGTCAAAGCCGCCATCCACCCAAATTGCTTGTCAAACGACATACTTGCTCCTGAGACTGCTTGACTCGTTTGAGAACTTACTTACCACCTTCACGCTCACCTATATTCGCTGCCGTGACTAAGACCCGCAAGACTAACCCCAAGGTATCTACTGTCATAAATTGCCCGCTTCCACCAGGTTTGGGTTCTGGAATCATGTCACTCAGAAATTCGTATTGGGCATGGGTCAAATTACTGGGGTATGCTTTACTCATGTTGCTCACAGGAGTGCTGTCTATTATCTATTTACAGCTTATACTGAGAGAGCTTTTTACAACTTGTCCGACTTTTCAAAGACCCTCCTATAGCTAATATTTATTCAGGAAAAAAAATGATGGAATCTAGATGGTTTGTTGTAGCACTTGTAATATTTTTTGTGACATCTTGCACCCCAGTCGCTGTTAAGGATAAGTTAACCTGTGAAAAACCTGTTGTTAATAGTTACTCTTCTAAGTCTGATAATCTTAAGGTAGCGATTTATGTTGATGGTAGTGGTTCCATGCTGGGGTATGTCAAAGATGGAAAAACTAATTATGTCAAAGCTTTAAATGCTATTAGAAACGTATTTGAATTAACTGGTAAATTACCAGTTGAATACTATCGCATTGGTAATCCCAACCAAAAGATTACAGGAAGTGAATATTATAGTTATACAGGAGTTCCCGTATTTTATGATGGCAGTAATGCCAAATTCAAAGGTGTATCTAGTCCCATTGATGCTGCCATTATTGCTCCAGCAAAAGATGAGAATAAGATGACGGTTATTGTAACCGATTTAGAACAAAATAGCGGTGATGTCACTAAGCTAAATAAAAAAATACAAGATGCTTACTTTAATGAAGATAAAAAAGATTATGCGGTTGGTATTTGGGCGATTAAAAGCGAGTTTAATGGGAATTTGTATGTAGAAGAGCTAAATAATCTAAAAAGCTTTGCATACAATTCTGGAAATACATCTGAGAAGTTTAGACCATTCTACATTCTGTTTTTAGGCCGATATAACGATATTCAATATTACTTTGAGCAATTACAAAAATTTGATTCACAGCGGTTAATTGCTAATAGTAATTTAATGATTTTTTATCCTGAGAAGATAATTCAAAATATCTCAACTTTAGAAACTTTGCCAGTAAGTATACCTAAATTGGTTACTCGACCTATCTCTCTTGTCAAAGATAGAGTTTCTGTCACGAAGGATAATACTCCCTCTGAACTCTTGCAAATAGACAATCGGCAAAAGGAAAGTTTTACGATTGATTATAGTGTGCCTTTTTCTCCGGCTCAATATAGCTTATTTATTAATACTGATAAAAACTTTATTACTTCAAAAGTCGAAGTTGAAAAGTTTGACCAATTTGATAAAAAGTTTAAAGCCGTTAATAGTTCAGATGTTAATAGTATTATTAAATTGCAAAATTGGAAAATCAGTGATAAAAATCAGTTAACTTTTTCGGTACTGATTGAACCTGGTAAATTTCCAAATCCAGGTGTTTATAAATTTAAATTTGATGTCTTTGCTCAGGTTTTACAAGCACCTATTTGGTGGAAAGAATGGGACTGGCAATCCAGAAGCGATGAGCAAGATGGCTCAAAAACACATAATTTGGAGGAATTTTTAATTGGACTGAAAAATAGAACAGAAACACTACAGGCAGGAAAATCCAATAAGAGTGAAAATAATAATTGGTTAATTGGTCGTTTTTGTTATGGAATTCAGAAAAACTAAACTTCTATTTAGGACTATTTAGGACTTATGGATTGACAATAAATACCAAATATAAGTAAGGTTAAAAACCATATCTTTCGTAAGGGCACAGCATTGCTGTGCCCCTGCAGCAATGTCTATTTACGATCACAGGATAATTAAGAAAATTTCATGCAATGTGAGTCGTTTTTGGAACATCAACGTCAGATGCACAATCGTCATGGGCAAGATAATGCCCAAAGTTTGTTTAGCTTGAGACAAATTCCGACCACACCTCAAATTCGGAATATTCTGGACAAGCTCGTAGCTAAGGAATTATTTCGGGTGTTCATCTGGGTTTACCAATCATTGCAGAGGGATGGGGACTTAAAGCCTTATCAGTGTTTGGGTGGACATCTGTTGGTGACTTTAGACGGTACTCAGTATCAGGATCAACTGCACTAGTCGGGACATCCGTTGAACCAATTCCTATTGGTAGCAAATGCCATAAGTGTTCGCGGCGGCTCTCCTTATCATTTGTTGTGGGCTTTTACACTCCGTGCGCTAAAGCGCAACTACGAACGAACAATAATTTGGGAAAAAGCTAAAATAGGGGAAAGTCTCTTCAAGCTTTTATTCTCCTTCCATAACAATTATGCGTGAACAAGTCCTAGCTTGGTTGGCAGAAAATGTTCCATTGAATAGGATTAACCATATTCTCAGGGTTGAACAGATGGCGATGGATTTGGCTGTTCATCACAATGTGGATCGTTTTAAGGCAGGGGAGGCTGGTTTAATGCATGATTTAGCGAAAAATTTTCAGCCTCAACAACTTTTGCAAATGGCGAGGGCTGATGGGTTGGAGGTCGATGAGGTGTTGGAGGCAAATCCCCGTTTATTACATGCAGATGTGGGTGCTATTGTCGCTAGAGATGTTTTTGGCGTGAAGGATGAAGAAGTGTTACGGGCGATCGCCAATCATACTTTGGGTAGACCTGGTATGAGTCTGCTTAGTTGTATTGTATTCTTAGCGGATAGCTTGGAGCCAGGACGAGGCGATACGTTGGAATTACAAGCTTTACGACAAATGTGTTATCAAAATATCAATCAGGCTGTGTGGAAGACGAGCGATTATACTCTTAAACTGTTGATGGAAGGCACTCGTTTGATTCATCCACGAGCGATCGCCACCCGGAATTGGTTTGTTATCAGAGCAAAACCTGAACTGTTGATTATGGAATCAACAACATAAGCGCTGTTTTTTTTGTTAAGATGCAAAAAAACAACCTACACAGTTTGAATTAAATTGTTAGTAAGAATACATCCTAGACAGATACCGACCCCTTATACATTCTGACTCCTGACTCCTGACTCCTGAATTCTTACATTATTTGTTAATCATTGTAAAAAAGTGTTACAAAAAAATCAAGCATCTGAGGTTTAATGTCTGATTATTCCCAAGCAAATATACCATTACAATCTGTTGCAGTGACAAAAAGTGGAAATAATACCACATCAGGGAACCATAACGACGATGTGACGAGAGAAATAGCTTTAACTATGGCTGATGCAGCCGCAGACAGGAAAGCAGGTGATGTTTTAATCCTGTTTGTAGCGGATGTATCCTACCTAGCAGATTACTTTTTGGTCATAACTGGCTATTCCAAGGCACAAGTAAGAGCGATCGCTGAAGCAATAGAACACAAAGTAGAAACTGAGTGGCAACGCCGTCCCTTACGGACAGAGGGGAAATCTGAAGGAAGTTGGGTGCTACAAGACTACGGCGAACTGATCGTTCATATTATGATGCCAAGGGAACGGGAGTTCTATAATTTAGAAGCGTTCTGGGGCCACGCGGAACGTATTGAGTTGCCAAAATCCGTTGACAGTGGGGGGTAAATCAATATGATAAAGTCTTCGGTGTCAAATTGTCCAGTTCCCAATGAACAACAACCGCTAAATGAGTACGAAGAATTAAGGTCGTCCTGGCTATTTCGCGATAGTACGTCCGGTTGGGGCGAATATATGACGAAAATAGTCTGGATTTGGGGTTTGTCTGGGTTAGTGGCTTTCCCCGTGGTGGCGACAAGCTTTAACCCCCACAAACAAATCGCACAATTTATTCTCTGTAGTGCTGCAGGAGCAAGCATCGGGGTATTATTGGCACTGCTACGATTGTATTTGGGCTGGTCTTATGTCCGCGATCGCCTCGTAAGCCGAGTCATTTTCTATGAAGAATCGGGGTGGTACGACGGTCAAACTTGGACAAAACCCCAAGAAGTCCTTGATCGCGATCGCCTGATTGTCACCTACCAAATCCAACCTGTCATCCAGCGGTTGCAAATCACCTTTTTAGGCTTGGCAGTGTTGTTCGTTGCTGGTACTATAGTTTGGCACTTGGTGTAACTTATAACTTAAAAATAAACCCATGACAATGGGAAAACGAACTCAAGCAGCTACTTTAGAAGTGAGGTTGTTGCGGGAAGGCATTCTTGAATCAAGGCATACAGTCCACGCTGTGGTGTGCGACGAACGAGGACGGGTCCTATCCGTTGCCGGAAACGCCGAAACTGCCACATTTGTCCGTTCAGCGCTCAAACCATTCCAGGCACTTGCTGTCACGACCACAGGTACGCTCGATCGCTACGATCTAGGCGATCGCGACTTAGCAATGATCACAAGTTCCCATAAAGGAACAATAGACCAGGTTCGACAGGCATTTAACATCCTTTGGCGGGCTGATGTTGACCCCTTGGCACTTCAGTGTCCCATTCCCGAAGGAAAACACAGTCGTTTGGAACATAATTGCTCTGGTAAGCACGCCGGGATGCTCGCTGTTTGTCAGCAATGCCATTGGCCCTTAAATAACTATTTAGAGCGTAAACACCCAGTGCAGCAACTGATTTTAGGCAAAGTATCAGAATTGCTGCGAATGCCAGCAGAAGAATTTATCAGCGCCCACGATGACTGTGGCGCACCCACTTATCTCATGCAAATCGGTCAAATGGCGACTCTGTATGCCCATCTAGCTTCACGGAGCAATTTGGATCTAGAGCGCATTGTCCGTGCTATGACTAATTATCCAGGTATGGTAGCAGGAGACGGAGAATTTGACACGGAACTCATGCGCCTCACTCCAAGGGAATTGGTAAGTAAGGCAGGTGCTGAGGGAGTGCAGTGCATCTCTAGACTTGGTGAAGGCATGGGATTAGCAATTAAAGTCATGGATGGGGCGAAGCGAGCAAAATACGCTGTTGCTATTCACTTACTGCGGCAGTTGGGCTGGATTAGTCCTACATCTGCCGAAACCCTGTCAGAAAAGTTTATGAACTTAGGTAAATACAAGCGTTTAGAAGTAATTGGAGAATTATCGATTTTATAGTTGCCAAATTTTGATTTAGCAGTTATAGTAAAGGAGACGACGCGGGATAGAGCAGCCTGGTAGCTCGTCGGGCTCATAACCCGAAGGTCAGTGGTTCAAATCCACTTCCCGCCACCAAATAAAAGATAAAAAAACCCAGCAACCCTCAAAGTTTGCTGGGTTTTTTTACATTTTCACATTCTCATTTCGAGCTAATCTAATGTAAAACAGTAAAAGCCATCCAACGAGCGGGGAGAATCATTTTTGTGAAGTTGCAGCGACCGATATTATTGGGAGGATTGGGACTGTCCTTTTCCCTATGGATGTTACAAAGTTGGCATCAGACAATGGTGCAAGTGGGTGAGTTAAGTTTGTTCAGTCTGTTGGTAGTCGGCGGGGGCTTGTGGTTACTCAAGCAAAACCGGACTAAAGCCGTTTCAAAACAGCTAGATACTCTACCTGTAGACCGGGCGACGGCAGAAGGCGCGATATCCATTGCCAAAGTTGTGGTAGATCAGTTGGCGCAAGAAGCAACAAACCATGTAGAGACTTTGCATGCAACGTCTTTACTACAAGAACAAATTGCCCATTTAACAGATGAATTAAATAGGCAAGAGATCAATCTGGCTGTGACTGGTGGGAAGTCGGTGGGTAAGACGACTTTGATTCAAGTGCTATCAGAGAACCAGCAAAATGTAGAGACAGGATCAATCACGTCTCTACATTTCCACGAGACACCGCCTTTGTTTACAAAAGCTGGCGATAAGTCAGATGCAGCAGCGCTAGAAGAAGCGATCGCCTCTGATTTTGTCCTGTTCCTCACCAATGGTGATTTAACAGATTCAGAATTTCAGACGTTGCAGCAGCTAAAAGCCGCCAAGCAAAGCACAATGCTGGTGTTTAACAAACAAGACCAGTATTTGCCAGAGGAACGTGCGAGTGTGTTGATGTCCCTGAAACAGCGGATGCAGGAAAATGTAGTGGCGATCGCCGCGTCTCCCCTTCCAATCAAAGTCCGCAAGCATCAAGAAGATGGTTCCGTGCAAGAGTGGCTAGAGATCCCAGCACCAGATATCCAACAGTTGACGCAGCAACTGGGTGAAATTTTGACGACTCATGGACAACAGCTAGTATGGGCAACTACCATCAGGAAAGCTTTGGGGCTGAAAACTACAGCGAAAAACTTGTTGAATGAGAGGAGACGCGATCGCGCCAACCCAGTCATTGAACAATACCAGTGGATAGCTGCTGGTGCTGCATTCGCTAACCCCGTACCAGCACTTGATCTCTTGGCAACAGCAGCGATCAATGCTCAAATGGTGATGGATTTGGGTGGAATCTATCAGCAGAAATTTGCCCTTGACCAAGCGCAAACTGTCGCTGTAACCATGGGAAGTTTAATGTTGAAGTTGGGTTTAGTGGAACTTTCTTCCCAGGCGATCAGTACTATCCTCAAGAGTAATGCTGTCACTTTTGTTGCAGGTGGGGTAGTACAGGGAGTGAGTGCAGCTTATCTGACTCGGATCGCCGGATTGACCTTAGTTGAGTATTTCCAACAGCAGGACATTGCAATCACTTCTGGAACTGGATTGAATCTCAACCAAATCAGCCAGACTTTGCTTTCATGTTTTCAGCAGAACCAGCAAATTGCTTCATTGCAAACTTTTGTTAAGCAAGGTGTGAAGCGTTTGTTGCCAGCGTAGAGGGAGCAGGGAGCAGGGAGCAGGGAGCAGGGAAAGAAAAAAACTTCAGTTGTAGGTATAAAAAGCTGACTTTTTTAACATATTTCACGGAATTCCCCGTCTTCTTAAGGCGGGGATGGATAGTGGGCAATGACGAATTGACCCCCAACCAATATCAACCGCGCTTGTTGATGAGGGAGTGGGGTCAATACTGCTAGGTTAAGGAATTTCTTGGTTGAGACAAGCAGGGGGAGCAGGGGGAGAAATTGAGGTAGGGGAAGAGTTTTGCTTCCCCTGCTTATCCGAGCAGTATTGGGAGTGGGGTCGATGATAGCGTTAGCGTTGCGGTAGCGAGTACTCAAGCGTCACCCGAAGGACGCAAGAAATACGGCGTCCCGGTTCCAATCCCATCCCTTAAGCCGTGGGTTCCCCTACTCCCTACTCCCTGCTCCCTGCTCCCTCCTCAGTACTCCCTACTCCCTACTCCCTGCTCCCTGCTCCCTGCTCCCTACTCCCTACTCCCTTCTCCCTACTCCCTACTCCCTACTCCCTGCTCCCTGCTCCCTACTCCCTGCTCCCTGCTCCCTGCTCCCTGCTCCCTGCTCCCTCCTCAGTACTGAATGTAAAGTTTTCAGTAATTCGTGTAGCGTGTAGGGCTTGGGCAAAAATGCTTGAACGCCCATATTCATGGCTTCATTCACTTGAGTACTTTCGGCGAGTCCGCTGACGGTAATGATTAAGACATCGGGATTCACTTGTTTTAACATCCGGATGGTAGTTAACCCGTCCATATCTGGCATCATCATATCCATCAGTACAGCATTTATGTGATTTCTATGCTGCACATAAAGTGCGATCGCCTCGATCCCATCATGAGCTGTGAGTACGTGATAATTTGATGTTTCCAGAGATGTCTGAGTAATCTCACAAATGGCAGCTTCGTCATCGACAATCAGAATTAATTCTCCCTGTCCTTTTGGTAGTTCTTGTTCAAGAGTAAGCAGTGTTTGGGTTCCTGATCCCGCTGGTAAATACACCTGAAATTGGGTTCCTTTTCCGACCTTACTTTCTACAGTGACAAAACCACTGTGGCTAGTTATAATATTTAGGACTGTTGAAAGACCAAGCCCCGTACCTTTGCCTTGTTCTTTGGTTGTGAAAAAAGGCTCGAAAATTCTTGATAAGATTTCTGGTGTCATGCCAGTTCCTGTATCTGAAACAGTAATGACACAGTGAGGCCCAACAGAAGCATTACTGTTCATCCTGGCATAGTTTTCATCAATGGAAAGATTCTCAGCCTTTAGCTTTAGAGTCCCACCATTGGGCATGGCATCGCGAGCATTAACAACTAGGTTCATCAGAATTTGATGCAGTTGTGTTGCATCTCCAGAGACAACCCAAAGGTCTGAGGATATGTCGATTTCAACTTCAATAGATTTTGGGAATGTCTCTTTGATAATATTACGAATTTCCCAAAGTAGGTGGCTCACTTGCAACAAGGTGCGCTTACCTTCCAGACCGCGAGCAAAAGACAGAACCTGTGTGACCAAAGCTGCCCCACGTTTAGCACTTTTCTCAATAGTTGTCAGCAATTGCTGCCGCTTGTTGCCCTTAATTTGTGTTTTCAGCAGCAGTTGAGATGACATAATAATTGGTGTCAGTACATTGTTCAAGTCGTGGGCAATACCACCAGCAAGGGTACCGATGCTCTCTAGGCGCTGGGCACGGAGAAATTGTGCTTCAAGTTGTTTTTTCTCTGTAATATCAGTATTGACAATCAGTATTGATTGGGGTCGCCCTGTTATATCAAGTACAAGTGTCCATCGACTTTCAACGATGATTTCCTGACCTTCTTTTTGTACTTGGGTTAACTCACCTTGCCACGACCCACACTCAACGACACACTGCTGTGCTTGTTGGATTTGAGGCGAAATTTCTTGGAAAAGAAGCTGATGGGCGTTTTTGCCAAGGGCTTCAGCAGCCTTCCAACCGTACAGACGCTCAGCACTTTTGTTCCAAAATCGGATTTGGTTGTCTAAAGCTTGCACCATAATTGCATCAGTAGCAACATTAAGCAAGGCTGCTTGTTCGCGGATTTTTTCCTCTGACCGTTGGCGTTCTATGAGTTCACTTTGAACCTGCTGGAAAAGTATGGATTGCTGAATGGCGATCGCCACTTGCGTTGCTAAGTGCTTAAGCAAATCAATCTCCAACTGCTGCCACTGTCGTGGTTCTGAACAGTGGTTCGCTACCAGCAATCCCCATAATTTCTCGCCTTGCACTATCGGGATGACTAAGTTGCTCCTGACCTGAAGCCGAACCAGTAAATCAACATGACATTGAGCTAAACCTGCTGTGTAAATATCCTCTATAGCTTGGATTCGTCCCTCTTTGTAGAGATTTCGACCATTAGCTGCTGCAAAGAAAGAGTCTGTGATTTTTTTTCCTAGGATCGGTACCCAGCCAGGAGCAACAGATTCTACTGTCACAAAGCCACTCCAATTAGCTTTGAAGCGGTAAATAAACACTCGCTCAGTCTGAAGAAACTGCCGGACTTCAGACACTGTGGTGTTTAGAATCTCTTCCAGGTTAAGAGACTGGCGAATACGTTGAGCCATCTGTGCTACAAGTCGCTCTCGTTCAGCTTGCTGTCTCCAGAGTTCATCTTGACCTTGTAACACAGCTCGTTCAGCCAGATGTACTGCCCGATTCTGGTATTCACGCTTAACCCTTTCTTGGTAGTGATGGAAGAACTCAGCCAAGTCAGGCTCTTCATCAAGTAAGGAGGCTAGATGAGCAATAACCCACTGATCTGCTTCATACGGTACTTCCGAGTGGGCTTCCATCCACACATGACACATCCTGATGTAAGCAATCAACGTGACGAGATACTGATAGTTTTCTGGTGTCAGAATCCGGCGTATTTCCTGACGACAATGGGTAGCTTGGTCTGATGCCAGAGCCATAAATATTGCACAGTAGAGAAGACTCGTTTCTAGGGTCGAGTTTGACTCTGGCCAGACCGTCAAGGAATGAGGCTGTGCTGCTAGTACCTTCAGGTGTTGATCAATGTCTGTTGCGGTTGGAAAGGGAGATTCAAGCAACTGCAACACCTGCCTTCCACTCATTCCCAGAGGACGTAAGGCACAACTATGGCAGATCATGCTGTAAGGAACAGCACAAAAGCGCGAGAGGTAGGCAGAAAGTTTTTCCTTAAACAAGTCTGGTATCGGATTATTGACATACCCACAAAGCGTCTGTTGCCATAGACTTTCCAGCACTTGTGGCGTTTGTGCTGCTGGCTCAAAAAAGGGCGGAATAAAACCAAATGTAGCCTGAATTTCTGCTTTAATTTGCTCACTGGTTCGCCCTAAAGTCATAGCGGGTGCAAAATGTAGTTTTTTATCAAATTGTTGCAGCATGATCTTCGAGTGGCGAGATACACTTAGTGGTAATTAGCGTCAGTCCTCTTGAATGACTAATTTAATTATATTAACTGAGAGGAGGAGCAACAAGATTCTCTCTTTGCTATCAGTATACTCAATCTTGCCGATATTTCCAAAATCTTCCTAGCCTCCAACGGTCATCGGCGTTACTGAATAATCTAATGATTGGGCTGACGTGGAGAAGCTCGCCTGCCCCCCTGCTCCCCTGCCCCCCCTCGAACTACTGAGGCATTCATCCTGGAAAAAATTCTTGCAAAAGTGGATAAATTTGGATTGCTATTGTCTCAAATTCTTTTCCAAATACCGCAGGAGGATTGATATTTTTAAAATGCAGTTTACTCCAAGATAAGTAGCCGCTAGAATTGTAAAAAAGTAAATATTGATCGCTCTCCCATTTTACGTTGAGAACTAGGCACTTTGCCTGACTAAGAAAATCAATATTGAACAAGATGGATTCTGGTTTATGAAATGCTAATGTTTCAATTCTTAAGCTTCTTATTTCAAGTCTTCTATCACCTCTGAAATTAAGGTTAAGTTCCTTTTGTCTATTTTTAGAGTAACTTAATCTGAAATGAAACAAAGGGAAAGCTCGAACTGCAATTTCAGTAGCAGCAGTTTCAAACTCAGAAAAAATAGATAAATCATCAAAACCAAAACCTTCACTCAGAAAAAATTCTTGTAATAGAGTGTAAAATTTCCTGGCAAAAAGTTCAAATTTGTCGCCTACACAAGCAGGTTTATTAATTAAACTATTACTTCCATTCTGCCATTCGTAATTATTCTCTGGAGAATAATTCAACTGAAATATTCCTTCTTTAGAGTATCCAGAAATAGTTATTTTTTTGAGTCGTGGGAAAAATTTTATTCTAAAATTATCTGCAAAATATTTATGATTTTTAAAAATAATAGCTACATTTCCACTTCCGATTTTTTTACATAACACTTGAAACTGAATTGTTGGAAAAACCAGAGATGCGTATTGGGCAGCAACTGTCTTAAAATCACTAGTAAATAGAAAGTTCATAGTTTTTGTATTAAGTACGAAGTCTGTAGATTTTGCATTCAGGACTCGAAATTTCTGAAGCAGCCTTTAAGCTAATATGCCTACGCGCTTGCACTTGCAAAAATAGATTACGTTGAATCAAATGAGAATGCAATCAGGAAAATCCTGAGATTAGAAGAGAAAAGTCCTGAATGCGGTCCTGACTTGCCCACTCCCAGTTAATCCTCTGAAGTTACCAGCCCTATGCGAATGGCATAGCGTACTAGACCTGCTACATCATAAATAGAGAGCCGTTTCATCAGTTGCATCCGATGGGTCTCAACTGTTTTCACACTAATGAACAGCAACTCAGCAATCTCTTTCGTGGTTTGCCCTTCTGCAATCAACTGCAAAACTTCGCGCTGGCGTGATGTTAATTGTGCAAGAGAACTAGACTCATCACCTACTCTTTGTAAGTAATCGCTAATAACATGCTTAGAAACTGCCGGACTTAGATAGGTTTCACCCTGAAAGCTCGCTTTGACTGCCAATTCCAATTCATTTGTTCCAGAGTCCTTAAGTACGTAACCCATTGCACCTAGACGTAATGCCTGCAACACGTATTCTTCATTTGCGTGCATAGACAGGATAATCACCCGCACGTGAGGAAATTCCTTCACCACACGTGCCGCTGCCTCTAAGCCATTCATCTCTGGCATTGCAACGTCCATCAGTACTACATCAGGTTGATAATCTGCAATCAAGCGCAAAGCCTCACGCCCATTACTTGCTTCTGCAACTACTTGTATACCCTCGATATTTTCTAGGAGCGCACGCAATCCGGCGCGGACGAGGGTATGATTATCTGCTAGTAAAACGCGAATTAATTTTGAAGTCGCAGTCATTTAGCCTGTCACGTCTCATTTAAGCAAGTGTATTAGCTTATATAGATGAAATCAGAGTCTACTTATGCAGTGACCCCACACCCCGTTGTTGGTCAACAAAAAACCGGGAAGCTAGCGTGAATCTCAGTGCCTTGCTGATGCATAGATTCAATCTTGATTTGACCACCGACAAGCACAACACGCTCCTCCATCCCCAACAAACCTAAACTCCCACCGCTAGTAGCTCGTTCTCGTGCTGCATCTACATCAAACCCGACGCCATCATCGCGGATGACTAGGTGTAACTGAGTTTCCCGTTGCTTCAATTCAATAGTGACTCGTTGTGCTTCTGCATGCCGTATGACATTTGTCAAGGCCTCTTGGACAATGCGAAAGCAGGTGGTTTCCAAGTTTGACGACAGCTTGGTTTCTAAAGGCTCCCGCACAAATTCCCCGATGATTCCAGCTCGTTGAGTTTGGCGGGCTATATACCACCGTAACGCTGCCTCTAGTCCTAGGTCATCTAGTAGTGAGGGTCGCAGGTCAAGCGAGAGACTGCGTACCTGCTGGAGTGCAACTTCAACAATATTTATACTTTCCTGTAGTGGCGATGTCATGTTACTGACAGATGATGATTGCTGTAAAGCTTGCAAATTAATTTTCACTGCTGTCAATACTTGGCCAATTTCATCATGTAATTCGCGGGCAAGGTGACGCCGTTCAGTCTCCTGTGCCTCAAGTAACTTGCTAGAGAGGGTTTGCAGCCGTTCCTGTGTCTTTAGCTGTATCTCCTCTGCCCGCTTGCGCGAAGAGATGTCTTTGATCACGGCAATGAAATACTTTGGCTCTCCATCTGGCTCACGTACAAGCGACACAGTGACATGAATCCAAACTAAGGAACCGTCTTTGCGAAAGTATCGCTTTTCTAAAGAGTAAGTTGGGATTTCAGCCGCTAACACTTGCTGAAAATACTTCAGATCAGCATCAAGATCGTCGGGGTAGGTAATAGCCTGAAAAGTTTGCGACTGTAGTTCAGAAGGCGTATAACCAAGAATGTCACAAAGCTTTTGGTTTACCAGTAGCCATCTGCCATCTGTATCCACATGAGCCATGCCGACGGCTGCAGAATTAAATGTAGCCCGAAATCGCTCCTCGCTCGCCCTGAGATCTAACTCCACTCGCTGACGTTCTACAATTTCAGTTTTCAATTCTTCGTTGATCCTTGCTAGTTCTAAAGTCCGCTGCTTTACCCTAGTTTCTAACTGTTGGTTAGCTAATTGCAGAGCATCCTCTGCTCGTTGGCGTTCTGTAATTTGATGCTTCAGTTGTCGATTATTGTCCTCTAGCAGCGCTGGACTGGGAAGCGCAATTGCTTTCGGTACTAGTGGGATTAAAGACAGTGCTGTGTAAACTGAGACAAATGCTGTAATGGCTTTGAGCAGCCCTGACAGCCAATAGGTTGGATGCCAGAGTGTCCACACCTCCATGACATGAGTCGTACCACAAGCGACAATGAAGATGCTAAACAGCATGAATATCCAGTTAAAGGGCAGATCATGCCGCTCCCGGATAAAATACAGTAGCATGATTGGGATTGAGTAATAAGCTAGCGCAATCAGCGCGTCGGATATAATATGCAGCCATACCAACTCTGGCTTCCAGAGGTAGCAATGTCCGTGGGGGATAAACGGCCCTGCTGTAAACAGATTTGTCCAGAATTCCAACATAGATAGGACTTATGCATTGACAGAAAAAGATAGAAGAAAATCAAGCAGCCATACTACCCTTGATTTTCCACCCATTCTGACTCCTAACTCCTAACTCCCGACTCCAGTCGCCCCAAAACTGCCATGTCTTCCATATCCAATTCTACTGGCGTGCCGCTGCGAATTAATTCAGAAAAATCTTCATTGGGAACCATAATAGTTAGTGTATACAAGCGACTAAGCCCTGTATTTTGAATCACATGAGTGCCTGTGGGCGGCACTAGTAAACTATCTCCTGCTTGAATTCGGATAATCTTGCCGTCACAAGTTGCGATTCCTTCTCCTTTAAGGACAAAAAACATTTCTACTGCCCACTGATGGCGATTTGGCGGTGTTTTTCCACCAACATCAAAAATTTCTAAGCAACAAGTCAAGGAAGTATTAGCGCTTGCTGTATCGAATATAATCGCCAAGCGATTTGTGTCATTGGGAGTGATGCGATATGCTTGGTAATCTTTCAGTGATTTGACAACAGCAATCATACAACGAGCGGCTTGCATTAGTGATCTCCTCCTGTTTGTTTGAGCTTACTCAAGGGCTTTCAAGATAGCTTGTGAGTCCGTCACAAAGCCAAAGCATTGCTTGACGTTGTACAGCGTCGCTAGCCAACAATACTCAGGAGAAGTTGTGGCGGTGCAGTCCTTAACTAATACACAGTCATATCCCAAGAAGTTGGCATCACACAAGGTTGTCATGACACATTGGTCAGCGTTGACACCAGCAAAAAATAGTGTTGTTCTGCCCAAGTTCCGTAGAATACTATCTAAGGGGGTATCCCAAAAGCCACTCATGCGGTATTTGTCGATCCGAATATCCTGGGGAACCTGTTCTAGTTCGTCTACCACCGCTGCTGCCCAACTACCAGCCATGAGTACTTTAGCACCATTGCTAGGTAGTGGATCGCCTAATCCCACACCTTCCCCTGTGGGGTTGTAGACATGGTGCAAATTCGCACTAATATTGAGTAAGTCGGGACGATTGCCCCAATTTACCCACACTACAGGAACACCAATAGTCCGCAATGCAGGTAATAAGGTTTTCAGAGGTTCGATGGGAGTACGCGCTCTTGTAATATCCACGCCAATATGGGCCAACCAGCCATCAGGGTGGCAAAAGTCATTTTGCAGATCGATGACGAGAATGGCAGTTTTTGCTAGGTCTAGGCGTAGGGTTTTGGTTTCTGTTGGTAAGATAACAGCTTGTGGAGTCTCTTGAGTACGAGTAATGTCTGCGATCTCATGATTGACCGCCCAAGCGTTTGGTTGAACTCCTAAAATCCGAAGAGGTAAAATCATAAGGGGATTGGGGATTGGGCAGGGGAGCAGGGGAGCAGGGGAGTAGGGGAGCAGGGGAGCAGGGGAGCAGGGGAGCAGGGGAGCAATTATCAGTCTTTCATTGCCTGTTGCCCATTGCCCATTGCCTATTTCCCAATCCCCAATCCCCAATCCCCAATCCCCAATCCCCAATACCATTCTTCATTTTTTAGCTAGAAAATCTCAAGAATGTTGCATTAGTTAATCAAGGTTGAAATCGTGAACTTTAATATTCAGAATGTGTTAATTGCCGTTGAGGATGGTTACGCAAAAGTTGATGTCCAGGTTTTAGATGGAACTATCGTCGCTATTGCACCTAGTCTAGATGTTGTTGGTACGTTAATCAACGGTGACAATAAACTGCTTCTACCAGGATTCGTCAACGCCCACACTCACTCCTCGGAAATGTGGCAACGAGGTATTATGTCAAATTTCCCTCTAGAATTATGGCTGGCGGAAATGTACGACTTTGCCCCTCTTGATCCAGAGAAAGTTTATCTCAGCGCTTTGGGAACGGCGGTGGAAACTTTGCTTTCTGGTGGTACGAGTGTGGTAGATCATCTCGTGCTCATACCTGGTAAGGAATTAGAAACCATCGCTACGGCGGTTCGCGCTTATAGAGAAATTGGGATTCGTGCGTTTGTTGCACCTCTGATTCAAGATGAATCTCTCACGGCTGGTATTCCATCTGGAGGAACGTCACAAACTCATGATCCTTATTTTCTCTCAACTGCTACAACTTTAGAACTGATCGAAGAAGCGGTAAGGCAGTTTCATCGTCCAGATGAGGGTGTGAGTATTTTAGTTGCACCTACGGGAATACAGCTTTGTTCTGATACCTTATTTGAGGGTTGTATTGAGTTAAGCGATCGCTACAATCTTTGCCGTCACTCCCATTTACTAGAAACCAAAGCACAAGAAAAGCTAGCACAAGAGAAATACGGTTGTTCTGGGGTTGAACATCTCAAGCAAATTGGTTATTTGGGCGAAGTCACTACACTAGCACACTGCGTCTGGCTCACTGACAAAGACATCGCCATGCTTGCCGAAACCAAATCTACAGTCGTTCATAACCCCTTAAGTAACTTGCGTTTAGGCAGTGGCATCGCTCCTATTTTGAAATATCGTCAGGCTGGAGTCAATGTCACTTTTGGCTGTGATGGTGCCTCTAGTAACGACTCCCAAGATCTACTAGAAGCCATAAAGATTGGTTCTATATTACACAATGTGACTGATTTGGATTATCGGCACTGGCTTACACCTCGACAAGCTTTAGAAATGGCATCTTTGGGCGGTGTAAAGGGACTGAATATGGCAGATCAACTTGGTTCCCTGAGTGTAGGTAAAAAAGCTGATTTGGTACTCTATGACCTTACCAACTTGTCACTGCTACCACGTACAGATCCCATTGGGTTGCTAGTTCTTGGTCGTCCTACCAATGTTGTAGATAGTGTATGGGTAAACGGTAAGCAGATCATCGCTGAGGGTAAAGTTACTACCATCAACATGGATGAGTTACGGTATGCACTATTTAACCATAGTCAGTGGGAGACAAACCGCAAATCTCAGACTGTCTCCCAAATTGAAGCTCATTATCGCACGGTGATGGGCTTTTGAGACTTAATGAAGGGATTAATAAAAAGTTGTAGCCACTTGACAACAGAGATATTTCTGTTCTAGATTGTAGTGTTGAATTTATCATTGTTGGAGTGCAAGTGATTCTTTCTACCTAGTCAATGACGGCAGAAAAAAAGCACCTTAATTTTCTGGCGTACTGGTGTACATAGTTCAGGAGGGCTACTTAAACAAAATACATACAAGTATTAGAAAATTGATGGTAAACAAAAAGGTATCAATAAAATCAAGCTGTTTCTATGTCTTCACAAAATAATAGCAATATTAATTAGTTAGCAGAACGACCTTTGAAAGGGTGTTCCCATGATATTTGATTATGCGTAAGTTTATACATGAGGAAGTTTAAAATCAAATCAATGATTTTAGACTTCTTGTATATTTTTAAATAAAGAATTTGTGAAGAAAATAGGATGATTTAAATGAAGAATTAGTGAAGAAAATAAAACTTGGTATAAACAACGAGGTAAGGTTTTAGAATGATAGACGTAGAATAGCCAAGTTAATTTCTGCTAGACCTGCTATCAATGATTGTCAATCAAAACGGAAAAATAGATATCATTGCTGCAATTACTGTAATTAAATATTTCATTGTCGATTTTAAGAGTGGACTTTGATGGTCTTTGTGATCTCAGTCTGTTCAACGTAACCTTCCATCGTGTTATTTGATGTTTACTCATCTGGAAATCTGGAAGGTCGAATAGCAGAGAAGGTGTGGCAAAAATTGAACCCTGTGCGCGATCGCGCTGAATAAAGGATTAATCAGGATCACTTATAAATAAAAGTCGATGATGAAAGCTGTGTAAGAATTCAGGAGCCAGCATTGTTAAAGAATCAGGAGACAACAAGAGCCTTCCTTTGAAAAGTGAAAACAGATACCAAAAGAAAGATAAATTCTGACTCCTGATTCCTGATTCCTGAATTCTTCCACAGCAGTTCAACTGTGAATTATTAACTAAATTGCGTTGAGAGTTCCTCTAATTGAGGTTATTAATTATGTTGCTAAAAGATCTCAAGGAAAAAATTGTAATGAAGGCAATGGATAAGTTGCATGCCAATAAACAAGATCTTCACATTGACGGAGAAGTACCGATAATTATTTTATAAAATGGAATTAACCGCAGAAGGCAAGCCATCTATAACGTGGGATGCGTTAGCTCATTTTACTGAAAGACAAAAGGAAGCTGAAAGGGCAGTTGAAAAATATAAGTACATTTTATTCGGAGGAGCAATGGGTGGTGGAAAGTCTTATTGGTTGCGCTGGATGCTTGTGAGATTGTTAATGCAATTTGCAAAGGAAGGAAAACGCGGAGTTAGGGTTGGATTATTTTGTGAAGATTATCCTGCTCTTCAAGATAGACATTTAAGCAAAGTAAAGACAGAGTTCCCGACATATCTTGGCACATTTAATACACACGATAAAGAATTTACATTGGCACCATGTTACGGAGGAGGAGTGATTTGTTTTAGAAACCTTGACGATACTTCAAAATATCAGTCTTCCGAGTTCGCGGTTATAGCAGTGGATGAGTTGACAAAAAATTCAAAAGATACTTTCAATTTTTTAAGGACAAGGCTGCGATGGTCAAATTTATCAGGAGTAAAGTTTATTGCAGGAAGCAACCCTGGAGGACTGGGTCATCAATGGGTAAAAGACATTTGGTTGAACAAAGAGTTTGAAGAAGGAGAACAGGAACAGGATTTATTTTATTTTATCCCCGCCAAAGCTACAGATAATCCGAACCTTGCGAAATCATATTATACCGCG
>CAIVAU010000012.1 GCA_903903925.1 uncultured cyanobacterium | reverse complement strand
CTGCTACACATATTCCTTCAAATGTCCATTGTTTTTTAAATTCTTTTAATCTTTCTACAAAGACACTTTTATCATCTACGTTTCCTGAGTCTATTTTTAAATATAATGGGACATCTCCATCTCCTGTTACAATCATGTCAACAATAAATTGTTTCAGGTCTGGTCTCTTATCTCTTGAGTATCCATAGACAATTTCTATTGGTTTCATCTCTGGCTCTAGTTCTTTTTTATTTAATTCTGCTTCTTGTTTGATTTCATTTATTTCCTCCCCAACTTTAATGTACTCTCCCTCTACACACATTGAAGTCCCATCTAAATGAACACTATTCATTTTTACTTGGAACTTATGAGCGGCTTTTATAGCGACTGCTGTAAATAATTTGGTTGTCCCCGCTTCATAATATTTGTCCAATGCTCTCCCTAATCTGTCATCATTTAAATGCTCTGGTAATACTCCCGTTCCTATTAGATGTTCGGTTGCTTTTCCTATGAAAAATTCTTCAAATAGGTATAATGGGGCGCTCAAAAATCCTAATCCATTCAAAATCATCGCTTTCATTACTTGTCCTGGACTTAAGGTTTCTTTTTCTTTTATTCCTACTTTTTTATTGACTTCTTCTACTAATTCCATCTCGTCTATTATTCCCGCTATTATTCCTAAATGGTCTATATTTAGGACTTTTATTGCTTCAATTGGCTCATTCATCGTTTTTTCCTCTTTCTACCTAACTCGATTATTTTATCCGAAAAAAGACTGTAATGATTACTAGTCAATCATTACAGCCTTTTATTTTTAAAATTCATAATTATTAAATCCGCTTTAATCTGTGCGGAATGTGGGTATTAATTCCCCAATCTATCAAAATTGTACATGCAGCTTCAAAGGAACCTGCAATGGCACCATACTGAGCAATCGTTGACCAGACCAATGGAGTTAAACCTTCTGACATACCCAACCATTTCAAAAAAGGACAAAACCCTTGAAGTGAAGATTTCTTTTTATCCTTTCGTTTGTTACTTCGATTCACTGCTAGTATGATTGTGCTGAACACACTGTCTTTCGGGCAATCGCGCAAGTAACTTTAACAAGTCATTGTGTATCGATATCTCCTAGCGTAGATGTTTGGTCATGGGGATTAATTGCGTGGGAAATTCTTACAAATCAACACCCATACATTTCTTTCCAAAAGGAATTGGATTTCCGTAATCCCAAAGAATTAGCTCAAACAATTTCTTCAAAAATTTCTCTTCAAAAGCTAAAGCCAGTAGAGTCAGATTTACACTGGATCTCTGACATAATAAAAACTTGTGTATCTGTAGATCCATCTAAACGACCTACACCTAAAGAATTAATTCATCGCTTCAAGGAAAAGGTATGTTTAGCTTTTGAGGGAGTTTATATCGGTCAGTCTCTAGAGAAATCATCTTTCAAGTTTAAGTCTAATAATATGCTTTTTCACCTTATGCATGATTTGGAGATAAATTATGAATGGAAGACTCAAGGAAGAGGGAGTTCAGTGATTTTACTTAATATAGGATGGCCAATTTACTACAATAAGGCTAGGAATCTATTGGCTCTACATAATCATATTGAAGTTATTAATACAATACACGATGTTTTAGGTGATATAAAGTCTGTTAATTCTGTTTTTAGTCAACTCATAGAAAACCCCAACCTTAACTCTTATCAAATTAGCCTTGGAAATAATAAAGATAAACATTCTGATTTTATTCATCACGCTGATGGTATGTTTGCTGAAAAAATATCTAGGGATATAGTTGCGGAATTTATAGATTTGTATTTAATTTGTTTAGTCAGTCTAATAGAAAAAAATAATCAATCATCAGATAAAGAAGCAATATCTTTTTTAGCAAATTTGTGTTTTAGTACCAATATTCTTCAAGAGTCCAGTCAAATATGTCGTTTGGCTCAAGCTTATTTTCTGTTAGATGATTTTAAAAAGTCTTTTGATTGCAACATTGAAGCATATAAACTATCAAAAACGGACAATGAGATTCAAGTGTCCGCAATGTGTTTTTATTTGATATCAATTGGTGCTATGGATTTTGAAACATCTGTAAAAATAGCCGACAAACATATCACAATATTTTCTTCAAAAGAACAAAGTAATTATGTTTGTGTATGGCAAATAAAATATGCTATAAGTTTAATTGAAAACGGACAATATGTTGAAGCTTTATCGTTTTTAGTAGAATTACAATTAACAGATATTCGCATAATGATGGAACTCATTTGTAGATATTATTTGACAGGCAAGTTATTCCATGAAATATGGCAAAGTCAAAAACAGCGTGTATTTCAATTGACAAATGTATCTCAACAAAAAATGCGAATGATACTTGAATGTGCATGGTTGTATGGAGAAAGAGAATTTTGTATTAGAAGAGCACAAATTTTATTAATGGAACCATGTATTTCTCTCCCTACGTATCGTTACTACAAGGAAGTTTTTGAATCGTTTGCAGAAGGAAAATTTCCATATTTTTCATTTAATGAAGAATTGCTAAAGACTTTTGAAGCAAACGCGGAACATTATTATGATTTGTTCTACGATTGTGGGGATAAGCAAGAATTAGACGAGTACTACATGAGCGCTGAAAAAGCAATTTATAATGGAATTGCTCTTGCAAGAAAGATGGGGTTGGAAGCAAAGGTAGCACATTTGTTGAAACGCCTAGAATTTATTAACGGTGTATACAAACAATTAAGTTAGTCATGCATACTCCCTTCCCGGTGTAAGATTACCAGCCCTCTCAATATTGACAAATAGTACACTATGTGATCTTTCTAAGGAGGTAAGACTGAAACTACACAAAGAGTGCTTATGCTATCTCCCGTATTTGATGCATTTGTAGAAGCCAGCCCCAGAGCGCGTCATGATGCGAGTCCTGATGGAAAATATTTTTAACTCCTCACGGATGAATCAGCTGTTCAAGACTTACAGTGAACGTCAATACGAACAAGAGTTACTGTTTTCGACGATTGTGGATTTGATCAGTCTAGTGGTGTGTGGGATGTATCCATCGGTTCATGCAGCCTATCAGAAGAAGGCAGTGGAGGTAAGTGTCAGCGCCACAGCACTATACAACAAACTACAACGGATTGAACTGCCTGTAAGTCGGGCATTAGTGCATGAGACAGCATCCGACCTCCAGGAGTTGCTCAGGAGCTTGAATGTGGAACGCCCCAGTCCTCTTGGAAAAGAATATTGGCTTCGGATTGTGGATGGTAGTTGCTTGGCTGGTACCGAGCGACGACTAGCGGCGCTACGCCCCCATGCAGCCAAACCGTTGCCAGGAAAAACTATCGCCATTCTAGACCCGCAAACAAAACTGTTGATGTCATTCCTTGTGAAGACGGTCATGCCCAAGAACGCGCCTTGTTTAATCAGATTTTGGCACAAGTACAACCCCAACAGGTATGGATTGCCGACCGCAACTTCTGTACCGCAGGATTTCTCAATACGATTGCGAAACTTGAAGCGTTTTTTGTGATTCGTCAACACGGGGGTTTAGGATACGAGCCTGTGAGCGAGTTACAAGCTGTTGGATTGTGCCAAACAGGAACTGTGTTTGAACAACAGGTAGAAATTGTTCATGAGGGACAGACTTTTCGGTGTCGCCGTATCGTAGTCAAGTTGATGCGTCCCACTCGTGACCAAGAATTGGAAATTGCCATTTTTACCAATTTACCACCAACTGACGCAGACGGCATTCTGGTGGCAGAACTTTATCAAGGGCGGTGGAGTGTGGAAACTTTATTCCAAACTGTCACCCAAAACTTTCATGGGGAGATTGAAACCTTAGCTTATCCCAAAGCCGCCTTATTCTCCTATTCTATGGCATTGTCAGCCTACAATCTTTTAGCGACAATCAAAGCAGTACGACCAGCAGTGTATATGGGGTAGACAAAATCGAAGCCGGACTATCAGATTTTTACTTGGTAGATGATATTCACGGCATTTATCGCGGCATGATGATTGCGATTCCTCCGGTTCATTGGCAATGCTTTGAGGATTTTACCAACATTCAGATGGTAGAGGTTCTCCAACATCTAGCAACCAAAGTACATCTTAAATCTTTTCGCAAGCATCCCAGAAGTCCCAAAAAGAAGCGACCACCACTTTCCTTTGATGGCAAACATCCCCACTGTTCCACTGCTCGAAAGCTCAAGCACTACAAAGCCGCTCAAGATGCCATTCCGTGAAGTAATACCATAAAATATGTTATTTGTCAATATTTAGAGGGCTGGTGTAGAGGCTGGTAATTTCCAAACTCCTATGTTCTCACTCTTGATTCCTGCTTTTTTAGCGGTACGCCCTTAACAGCTCTTAGTTGGTTCTTCTCCGATCGCACGATAGTACGCCGCGATCGCCGCTTCCTGCTCACTCCGCAGCGTATATCGGCGAAACGCTTTTTCGCTAGTATGCCCAGTCAACCGTCTTGCATGGCTGGGGTCAATCCCTTTTAGCAATAAATCCGTAGCGTAGGTATGGCGGAACTGGTGGGGATGCAAATCAGGAATATCCGCTAATTCTCCAATCTTCTCCACGGCAAAATATATACCGTGATAGCTTAATCGTTCCCCCTTACGTGAATTGTGATGGGAAATAATTAGTGGGCGATCGCTTGTAATCACCTCAAGAAGATGTTTCTCTCGCCATAATAGGTAATTCCGAAGTGCTTCACAGCTTTCAAAGCGCAGCGGAACCAGCCGTGGTTCATCAGTTTTCGTATCGGCTAAAAATAGCAGCCTACCGTCAAATGCGCCCACATTCAAGTCTACAATTTCCCCTGCCCTCAACCCGTGGCTGAGGATGTGAACCAGAGCAGTATCTCGTTGTTTAGTCTCACCCAAAAATTCTAACACCTCCCATACCTG
>CAIVAU010000011.1 GCA_903903925.1 uncultured cyanobacterium | reverse complement strand
GTTCTCCTTTTTGTTCACCTTCTGCAAAAGCTTGCTGATAGACTCGTGTTTGTTTCAAATCGCTTAATCCAAACATTTCTTGTATCTCCTCGATCTTCATGCTGGGGAATTTATAAACCAAAATCGTCTCGATTAATTGTAACAATTGTTGCTGCTGTTGTACTGAATCCAGTTCTTGACTGGTTCTAGTAATTAACTCCTTGGCTTCTTGTATTGCCTTATCTTCATTTTCAATCACTAATTTGATCGTAGCAATGCCAATAGGTAAGGATGCATTTTCTCCTAACTCATCTAAATAAATACGGGTGACTCTCCCTGAAACAAAAGACTCGCGGTAGTGCTTGGTTTTTGCGGTGTCGATGCCGCGAGTTGGGTAAATAACCACAGCAACCCAATCATTCTCTGGTTGGTTTTGGCGTAGGTATAAATTAATTTCTGTAAACAACCGTAAGTAAATTTCCGGGTCTTTTTGAAACTGGACTTCGACGAAGTAAACTGGTAGTTCCTCCGTTTCTGGGAGAAATACACCATCGATGCGGAAAGATGTTTGCTTGACTTCAACTGATGAGAATTGATACCCTTTGGCTGTTTCGGGAGAATTGCCAATGAGTTCAAAGAATATGTTGGGGAATTCTTGAAATAGGCGATAAAATATGCTGTCTGTTTTCACACTCGCGGAGTATTTACAAGTAGAGTGATTCTGACGGTTATGGGTTACCCCAGATGGTCAGTTTTAATTGTTAGGTAACGCAGATTATTAAAGAAATAAAAGTCGTGACCAACTATCAATTATATCGACCATTTTATCGCTAGTTATAGCTGTCACCTGTTTTTTACCACTTGTGACTTTTACCCGTTTTACTACATCACTTAAAGAGGTGAAATGTTTCTTCATTTGACTGAGCATCAATGTCAATCAAAAGTATCTTTTTACCTTTTTTACTTAATGCAGCTGCGAGGTTTACTGAAACAGTAGTTTTACCAACACCGCCTTTATTATGATAGACTGCGATTGTTCTCATTGAATATTCCCTCGTGAATTTAGAATTTAAATTATTAGCTGGTATGTGAGTAAATGAGTTATTTTTTATCTGTCTTTCGTTGAGACTATTTCTGCCGATCAAATGTTTAATTTTATCTATTTTTGTATCAACTTCTTCGCCCTTACATTGAAATACTAGCTGAATACCATCTTTAGATTTTTGATAAATTCTGAGTTCTTTGCCATTAGTGAGCAGTCCATGAAGCGCATTCAAACTTGTGAGGTAATGCCTGAGTCGGGGAAGATGATTATTTAAGTTTTGCTTCGGGTGCTTTGCCTCCATGACGACACTTAACGGAGAGTTAGCGTCTAAGATGAAGGGGATAACTTGTACAGCAAATGCTAAAAAATCCAAGCGGATACTACCGATCGCAACTTCTTGATGCCAAGTGTCTGGAGTGTAACCTAACTGTGGTAGCAAATATTGGACTATGAGTTTGCTTTCAACTTCGCTTTCGTTACGGCAAAGCTCAGGATTAAAAGACAATCTTCTCCTACCTTTATAAAACTATGCTTATTAGCAAGAACCTAATACCTATTCGATTATGGCATAACTTAACTTTTTTGAGTATTAAAAATCACTTTTATTTTTGCAACAAAAATAAAAGTGATTACAGTGTTTATACGGTGGATAAGGCGATTTTTTAGCGCTATCCGAGATCAGAAAATATCAGCCCGCAGGCTAGATAAACAAAATGTAACTAAGCTATAATTTAGTTCAATATCAAACCGTCCACCCTATCCCCACAGCAATGATGAAACACCTTGAGGGTAAAGTGACATTGGTTACAGGTGCTACGCGGGGCATTGGCAAGGGAATTGCTATTGGTCTTGGTGAGGCGGGTGCGACTGTGTACGTCACGGGTCGCAGCCTTGAAAATTCTAATTCCGGTGATGACATCTCAGGCAGTCTTAGGGAAACCCAAGCCGCTGTTGAGAAGGTCGGTGGTGTTTGTATTCCAGTTCAGGTAGACCACAGCGAAGATGAGCAGGTGCGTTTGCTCTTTGAGCGCATCCAGGATGAGCAGGATGGACATCTCGACTTACTGGTCAATAATGCTTACTCAGGAGTCCAGGCATTAAGAGACGTTTATGGGCAGCCCTTCTGGGATTGTGAACCGAGTCTTTGGGATGCTGGTAACAATGTCGGTCTTCGTAGCCACTATGTTTCGAGTGTTTATGCTGCCAGGATAATGACTAAGCGTCGCCAAGGGCTGATTTGCACCATTTCTTCGTGGGGTGGCATGTCATATATTTTTAATGTTGCATACGGTACAGGTAAAGCAGCATGCGATCGCCTAGCAGCTGATATGGCTGTTGAGCTAAAATCACACAACGTCGCTTCTATCTCAATTTGGCCAGGTATTGTTGGGACTGAACACATTTCCCGTTTTGCGTCCGACATGGACGCAAAAAATGCTACCGAAAAGAAGCACTCTTTGTTCGGTGACGGCTACAACTGGGAAACTCCCTTGCTAACGGGACGGGTCATTGCTACGCTTGCTGCTGATCCAAATGTAATCCTTCGTACAGGACGTGTTGTCATTGTTGCGGAACTGGCTAGGCAATATGGACTGGTAGATCAGGACGGAGAGCGTCCTGTATCATTACGCTCTCTGCGTTTTATCATGCCCTCTGCATTACCCATGCTGAAAAAGTACTCGTGGCTCATACCCGATCTTAAAGTGCCATGGTCACTGCTACTACTGAAGACACTCGGCTCACCTAAGCTTTGATCTAAGCGCACCAGGAAGCAGAGGGGCAGGGGAGCAGAATTGACGTCAGTAATCTTACAGGGGAAGGCAGTAATCTGTAAACGTCCCCAATAAAAAATACCCAGCCCATCTTTAAACGTGGGTTGGGTGTGATTCTGCGTATACTAACCATCAATCTTAAAAATCCCTCCTAGTCATTGCATGGGAAAAAAGTCACGTCGATACCCTGACAAAAGTACTAACTTCATCACAAATTTTTACAACGTCATCCATAACACGAAATTAAATCGATTTCCTCTAGCAATGCACCCCTCACTGCTATAATCTGACTGCTTCAATCAGGGGAGTATCACGGAAATCATTTTTATGAGTCACCGAAATTCTTAAATAAGAGCAAAAATTTTTGCTCAATCACCAGATGTGTACGCCACTTAGATGGGAATGCGTCATTAGAGGACTTAACCAATGGGATATGTGATTGCAACTGCAAATATGAAAGGCGGCGTTGGCAAAACCACCCTCACCGTCAACATAGCTACCTGTTTAGCAAAAGAGCATGGTAAGCGGGTGCTTGTTCTTGACTTAGATAGCCAAATTAGTGCCACACTCAGTCTTATGTCACCTTTGGATTTTGCTAAGCGCCGAAAACAAAAACAAACATTGAGGTATCTGATAGACGAAGTTCTCAATCCTAACCAAAAGCAAAAATTGGCAATTCAAGATATAATTCAGCCCAAAGTATGTAATCTAAAAGGGCTAGATTTATTACCGGGAGATATTGACCTTTACGATGAATTTGTTGTCTCAGAAATGCTCCATCAACAAGCAGTTGCCTTGGGGGCACTAGACTTTGAAACAATTTGGAATCGGTTTGAAAGAGTTTTGTTGACTAAAATCTTAGAACCAATTCAGCAAGAATATGATTTTATCCTGCTGGATTGCGCCCCAGGATATAATCTTTTGACTCGTAGCGCTTTGGCAACCAGTAATTTCTATATCCTTCCTGCAAAACCAGAACCTTTATCTGTAATTGGTATTCAGTTGCTGGAAAGACGTATTGCTAAGTTAAAAGAAAGTCACGAACCTGAAGCCAAGATGGATATACGAATGCTGGGAATTGTATTCACAATGTCCAATAGTAACATTTTAACTGGAAGATACTACAAACAAGTGATACAGCGCGTTCAGCAAGATTTTGGCACAGAAAAAATTTGTCAGACACAAATACCAGTTGATGTGAATGTTGCTAAGTCAGTTGACAGTTTTATGCCTGTTGTTTTAAACGCCCCCCAATCATCTGGTTCAAAAGCATTCACTCAGTTAACCCAAGAGTTGTTGCAAAAACTTTGATGATATTGGTAAGAATTCAGGAGTCAGAATACAGGAGTCAGAATTGTTAAACAATCGGGAGATAACACGATGTCGTCAAGAGCCTAAAGATAGGTACTAAACCCTGATAAATTGATAAATTCTGAATTCTGACTCCTGACTCCTGAATTTTTACCCATTAATTCCGCTATCGTCAAGGCAGTCCCAATGAAAAAATCCTCACCCCCATGCATGAAAAAGGTTTCTTCCCCCACACCTCACTCTTTTACTTAATAGCTATATAGTTTTTTTATAAATTTATCATAGTTTGGGATTCAATATTTTCTTTAACAAATGAATCAAATTAAGCGCAACATATTCAGTTTTTGGCAAAGATTCATTTTTGAGATGACCTTTGTACTCGGACGAGACCCTTGGAACTATACCAGCCTGTATCAGCAGACTAAATATGAGCAGACCATAAAGTTGTTACCATCCATCCCAATTAAGCAGGCACTAGAACTGGGATGTGCCGAAGGCTACTTAACGGGATCACTTGCGACCCGCGTTGACCACCTAATCGCTGCCGATATTTCCCAGATTGCACTTGATCGGGCTGCTAAAAATTGCACCGTCCAGAGATTAGAGAATGTTTGCTATTTACGCCTTGATCTGACTACAGACCTACTTCCTATGGGTTGCGATCTCATTGTCTGTAGCGAGGTGCTTTACTATATCGGTGGTCAGACAGAGCTGCAAACAGTCGCCCGCAAGCTGGTGAATGCCCTCGCTCCCGGTGGCTATTTACTCACAGCCCACGCCCATAGAGTAAATAAAGAACCGGAACGCACACATTTCGACTGGCTTCTTCCATTCGGAGCAAAACTGATCAGCGAGACGCTCACGGATACACATTCACTGCGATTAGTGAAAGATATTCAAACATCATCTTATTGCATTCAACTCTTCCAGTTGGATTGTTCAGCAGCTATGTCTTTATCTCATAGTCTCCCAGAGATGATTGAACTTCCACCGTCTGCGCTACCGCTACCTGATCATAATTTTTTTGACCCATTTTCCTTAGCGTTTATATACAACAAACTGCAACAGTGGCTTAAATGAGGGAGGGGGGAGTGTGGGAGGTGTGGGAGGAGGGAGAGGGGGGAGTGTGGGAGGTGTGGGAGGTGTGGGAGGTGTGGGAGGTGTAGGGAGTAGTTACGATTAACCAGGTTTTAAAAGGAATTCCATGATCACTTTTCTCCCCACACTCCCCACACTCTCTTCACACTCCCCACACTCCCCACACTCCCCACCCTCCCCACACTCCCCACACCCCTTAAAACTCAAGAGCTAAAGCTGCAATGCACCGTTCGCAAATCAGAGGATGTTCAACCGATTCGCCGACATGAGTTGAGTAGTTCCAGCAGCGATCGCACTTGTGCCCTTCTGCTGTCACCACGCCAATTTCCCAGGTATCTAATTTCACACTGTACTTCAATCCTTGCAGTTCTTCAGAAGAATCCAACAAATCTGCCTGGGAGGTAATAAACAGGTAACGCAGTTCGTCCACACCGTTGCTTTTACTAAATGATTTTACTGAAGAACGCAACTGTTCATCTGGTACGAATAGTAACACCTTAGCTTCCAAGGAAGAACCAATCATTTTTTCTACCCGTGCTTGTTCTAGCACCTTATTGACTTCAGTGCGGACTTGGCGCAGCTGTTGCCAGAATTCTGCCAATTCTGGATTGTACCACCGTTGATCTAACTGCATCCAACCAGATTCAAACACGGACTTATGAGGTGTTTCGTAGGGAAGATATTGCCAAATATCTTCTGCCATGTGGCACAGCACAGGCGCGATCGCACGAGTTAAGTTTTCCAAGGCGATCGCCAGCACTGTTTGACAACTGCGACGGCGGAAGCTATTCGTAGAACTGATATACAGCCTATCCTTGGCAATATCGAGATAAAAGTTCGATAAATCCACCACACAGAAATTCTGCACAGTTTGGAAAAACCGGAAGAATTGGAAACTTTCAAACGCTTTCGTAATTTCGTTGAACACTTCCGTCATCCGGTGCAGCATATAGCGATCCAGTTCTGGCAATTCCTCGAAAGGAACAGCATCTTTTTGTGGATCAAAATCATGCAAATTACCCAACAAGAACCGTGCCGTATTGCGAATTTTATTCCGCACATCTGCCAGTTGCTTGAGAATATTTTTACCCAAGGGGACGTCTGAGGTGTAATCTACCGACGAAACCCACAATCGCAACACATCCACACCATAGGCTGGTTCTTCTTTTTGATTTTTCCCACCGTCAATCACGATTTTGGGATCAACCACATTACCTAGCGACTTACTCTGCTTACGCCCTTGTTCATCCAAAGCAAAACCATGAGTCAACACAGTTTTATAAGGCGCACAGTTGTTAACCGCCACACTGGTGAGTAAACTCGACTGAAACCAACCCCGATGCTGGTCTGAACCTTCCAAATACATATCCGCTGGGTAGCGCAATTCTGGTCGTTGCTGTAGCACAGCCGCCCAAGATGAGCCAGAATCGAACCACACATCCATCGTATCAGTCCCTTTACGGTAAGAGCGATTGTTGTTACGGTAGGTTTCTGGCAACAACTCCTCTACGGAAAGTTCCCACCAAGCATCAGAACCCTTTTGGGCAATAATCGCCTGAACATGAGAGATGGTTTCCTCATTTAGCACCGGTTCTCCAGTTTCTTCGTCATAGAAAACAGGAATTGGCACACCCCAACTACGCTGACGGGAGATGCACCAATCAGAACGTTCAGCAATCATTGGGGTGATGCGATTTTCACCTTGAGGTGGAATCCATTTTACGGAAGCGATCGCTTCTAGCGCCTGATCGCGAAATCCCTCCACCGAAGCAAACCACTGTTCTGTAGCACGGAAAATCGTTGGTTTCTTGGTTCGCCAATCGTACGGATACTTATGGATGTAGGCTTCTTCCTTCAGCAGCGCACCAGATGCCGTCAGTGCATCAATCACCGCCTGATTCCCATCACCCAGCACATTTAAACCCGCAAATTGTCCTGCTTCTTCAGTAAAGTTGCCATTATCATCCACAGGTGCGAGAATTGGTAAACCGTAACGCTGACCAACCATGTAGTCTTCTTGACCATGACCAGGGGCTGTATGGACCAATCCAGTACCAGACTCAGTCGTTACATAATCACCGCCAATGACAATTGGACTTTCGCGGTCAAATAAAGGATGACGATAGGTGGAATGTTCTAAATCTTTACCTTTGACTGTGGCTTTTACAGTGAGATCATTTCCCAGTGTGGTTGATAGACGTTCCACCAAATCAGCAGCCACAATGAGATATCTATGCCCAGTCGCCTCTTCATTTTTACGTGAGACTTCCACCACGACATAATTAAGGTCTGGATTAACAGCAACTCCTAAGTTTGCAGGAATTGTCCACGGTGTCGTCGTCCAGATTGCTACACCCAACTCCGGCAAAAACTCACCTAGTTCAGGTTTTGCCTCTACCGACAAACTTGTCATCGGGAAAGCAACATAGATACTGCGGGAAGTATGACCTTCAGGATATTCCAACTCAGCTTCTGCCAAAGCGGTTTTAGAACTGGGACTCCAGTGTACTGGTTTCAAACCACGATAGATGTAGCCTTTTAACATCATCTCACCGAAAACGCCAATCTGAGCCGCTTCATATTCTGGCTTCAACGTCAAGTAGGGATTTTCCCAATCACCCCAAACCCCATAGCGTTGGAAGCATTGGCTTTGCTCCTCTACCGCAGCTAGGGCAAATTCTTTTGCTTTTTGCCGTAGTTGCAGAGGCGTCAAGTTTTGCCGTTCTGCAGGTTTCATATTCTGCAAAACTTTCAGTTCAATTGGTAAGCCGTGGCAGTCCCAACCAGGCACATAACAAACTTTACGCCCTTGCAAAAGTTGGTAGCGGTTAATAAAGTCTTTGAGAATTTTATTTAAAGCATGACCAATATGCAGAGAACCATTGGCATAGGGGGGCCCGTCGTGCAGTATAAATAAGTCGCCTGGATTGTTGCGGGATAGGCGATCGTAAGTTTTATTTTCTTCCCAAAATTTTTGGATCTCGGGTTCGCGCTTGATCGCGTTTGCCCGCATATCAAAGTTAGTCTTGGGCAAGTTTACAGTATCTTTGTAGCTTCCAGTTTCTGTCACAGTGCTAAATATCTGGGAATAAAGGAGTCTGATTCTCACCATTATCCGTGAGAATACAAAAGTCTTCAACTTGAATGTGTCGCCCCCTTTGGGCAGGCGATGTGAGGCATGCCTGCTACAATCGCATCTCTAATGGTAACCTAGGGATATCGGGCTGATTGAGAATGGTGCACTCCGGTCAGTTACCGATAGAACGATTGAATTACCTAGAAAATATCATAAGAGTAGATCTACTATGAAATACTTAACTTTAGCCTTAGTTGTATTTAGCGCTATCACGATAATTCAGAGAGCTTCCGCCCAAGAAGTCAATGCTTCTCATAACGAAACTGCTCCTAGTCAGACTCCTGGTCAAGCCGCTACTCTAGTTACTCAACCAGCCACAATTAATCAAAGTACAGATGATATCAGTGACCAAAATAACAGACTAAAAAAAATTTCTAACTCAATTTCAGCAGTACATAGTCAACCATCTCAATCAATTAACCCGCTTGATTTTTTAAAAGATCCATCTACTAGCCTTAAAAAATTGTTTCAGGAACAGCCGAATCAGACACCTGAACCAAGAGATCCATTCGGTATTTCCAAGGTTCCTCCACTCGATGCCACTGGTAGTAGAAAATTTAGTGTAACAGTAACTCACTTCTAGGAGCCAAAATTATAACTGTAAAGCAATGCTAGAAGACTCAATCGTACAAGAAGTAAGACAAGTGCGAGAAGCCCATGCAGCTGAATTTAATTACGATTTATGGGCAATTTACCACAATATCAAAGAACAAGAGAAGAAAAGTACTAAAACTTTTGTTTCTTATCCTCCAAAAACTATTCAGCCGACTGAGGAGATTAAAACCTAATTTTTCCCTTTGAGTCTTGGGTTTGAACTTTGGACAAAAACTCTGGGCACCACTACATCTCCATCTTACCCATTTTTTGGTACTCCCGGCGCGTAGCACAGATTAGGTGATTCATGGCGATCGCCCCACCATCATCTGCTTCAGGACAAAGCAAGTCAAGGCAAAGAGTGTAGAATCAAATAGCCTTGTTAGCAAACCACCTCTATTGTGATATCATGCACAAACATCTACATAGGTGACATCTTGTACCAGCTTCATAGCACATCAAAAAATCACTCCGTATTTGATGGGTTTCTGACTGCGTTTAACCTCCGAATTTTTAACCCCGTCCCATCAAGAGGCTTTGAGTACATCTGACTCAGTGTAGGGTTGAACCTCATTTTGCTGAACTGCAAACCAGGCAATGGTTGTACCATCTCCACGAGAAAATTCAACTTCGTAAGCCTCATCACCATACACATCAAGGATGGTTCCTATAGCTTCAGCTTTGACCCCCCTATCCTGGTAACGATTAGTGAGAAGCTGGACTACGGTGTATTGTTCAAGCGTCATGATTTTCTACTCCTGTAACTTATCACTACTTTGCAAATCCTGAGAATGGGGTTGCAAGCTTCAAAGTACCGTTAGCATCAAGTATCCACCCAGTAAACAACTTTTTCCCCCTAACTTCAATGACTTTAGTTCTGACAGTACATTAGTATCAAGAACTATTTTCATACTTCGGTTTCTTCAAAACTAGGTATTGTTCTAATAGGTTCTCTGGTAATTTCCGGTAGTTCAAAATCACCAAAATCCGCAAACCGTTTTTCTTTTGAGTAACCTTGTACCCCTGTGAACGTTTACATAATATTCCAACTTTCTACTAGACTAAAAATATATTTGCTCACGCAGGATTTTTGGAGCTATGAGCGCCACAACTGCCCAACCCCTCACCCTAGAAGAATTTCTTCAGATCCCAGAAACGAAGCCTGCTAGCGAATATATCAACGGTGAAATCATTCAAAAGCCAATGCCAAAAGGGAGACACAGCCGTTTGCAAGGTAAACTCTGTGCTGCGGTCAATGAAGTTGCAGAGGATCGCAGAATTGCCTATGCGTTTCCTGAATTGCGGTGTAGCTTTGGGTCACGCTCCATCGTACCCGATGTGGCTGTATTTCAATGGAAGCGCATACCATTTACTGTTGATGATGAAGTTCCTGATAACTTTGAACTCCCTCCAGACTGGACAATTGAAATTTTTTCTCCAGAACAAAAACCCAATAAAGTGATTGGCAACATTCTGCACTGTCTGAAGTATGGTAGCCGCTTGGGACGGTTTCTTGACCCTGACGATTTCAGTATTTTAGTATTTTTACCAGAGCAACAGCCACAGTTGCTCCAGGGAAAAGATTCTTTACCCGTCCTACCTGAGATTGAACTAGCATTAACTGTTGAACAAGTTTTTGGTTGGTTAAAAATGGGTAGTTAGCAATGGACTTCTCTCCATCTGCGGTTCAAAATCAAAAATTCATGGCTCCAAAATTGATGAGCGAAGCCCGACAAACATTTTCCAGACTCGCCCCCTTTATCCAAGAGTATATATACAGCCACAACTGGACTGAATTACGACCAGTCCAAATAGAAGCTTGTCAAGTGATTTTTAACACCGATGCTCACTTGCTTGTTACTGCTGGAACGGCTTCGGGAAAAACAGAAGCTGCGTTTCTGCCAATTTTGACTTTATTACAGGAAAACCCCGTTGCTACCATAGGAGCATTATATATTGGTCCCATTAAAGCCTTAATTAATGACCAATTTGAACGTCTTAATGATTTACTAAAAGAAGCAGATATCCCAGTTTGTCACTGGCATGGTGATGTTTATCAAAGTCATAAAGATAAGCTGCTCAAAAACCCTAAAGGTATTCTGCAAATTACACCGGAATCTCTAGAAAGTTTGTTAATCAACAAAAATCATGACCTATTGCGCCTATTTGGTCATTTGCAGTTTGTCGTTATTGATGAAATTCATGCCTTTATGGGTTCAGAACGGGGTTGTCAGATTCTTTGCCAATTAACAAGGTTAGAGAAAATCACTCAAACACAACCTCGAAGAATTGGTTTATCGGCTACTCTTGGTGATTATTCAATGGCTGAAGAGTGGTTACGTTCTGGAACTGAAAGGTCGGTAATTACGTCCAAAGTTGAGGCAGGGAAACGGAAAATTAAACTTGCTGTGGAACATTTTTATGTTCGTAGTGATGACGAGAGTTTGAGTGAGAAGAACCGCAGAGACGCGGAGAACACGGAGAGAAGAGAAAGGGAGAAAGTAGGCGGTGATGTTAATGTTATCAAGTTGCATAATTCAACTGATAAAGTAAGTATAAGTGCATGCGACCAATATATTTTCAATTTAAGCAAAGGACGCAAATGTCTCATTTTTGCTAATAATAAATCTCAAACTGAATCTGTCATTGCATCTTTGCGTCAAGTTGCTACAGATGAAGGATATCCAGATATCTATCATGTACATCATGGTAGTATATCTGCTGGTTTGCGGCACGTCGCTGAAGCTGCTATGCGTGAACCTAATAATCCGGCGGTGACTGCTGCTACTCTAACTTTGGAATTAGGTGTAGATATCGGTCATTTAGAGAGAGTGATTCAGTTAGAGTCACCTCTGTCTGTTGCTAGTTTTTTACAGCGCTTAGGACGCACTGGAAGACGAGGCGAAGCTGCTGATATGCGGTTTGTTTGTAATGAAGATGAACTGTCACCGGAAGCAACGCTTCCAGAACAAATTCCTTGGCAACTTTTGCAGTGTATTGCGATTATCCAACTTTATTTAGAGGAGCGTTGGATTGAACCGATTAAGCCTCTGAAATATCCTTTGAGTTTGTTATATCAACAAACAATGAGTATTTTAGCAGCAACTAGAGAAATTTCACCTGCTGCGCTGGCAAAACAGGTTTTAAGTCTACCAACTTTTACTGCTATTAGCAAAGACGATTTAAAAATATTGCTGCGCTATTTAATTGATATTGACCATATTCAGAAAACAGAGAAAGGTACATTGATTCTTGGTTTAGCTGGGGAAAGGGTGGTAGGAAAATTTCAGTTTTACGCTGTTTTTCCTGATAGTCAAGAATATATTGTCAAGCAAGGAAATGTTCAAATTGGTAGTATTGTCAAACCTTTGCCTGCTGGAAATCAATTTGCATTGGCAGGTAAATCTTGGGAAGTTTTAGACATTGATTTAAAAAAAAAGAGCATTTTTGTTAAGCAGGTAGAAGGGAAAGCCAGTAATTATTGGCGTGGTGGTAGTGGCACGATTCATACAAGAATCTTGCAACGAATGCGGCAAATTCTGTTTGAAGATGTGGAGTATAGTTACTTGCAAAGTAATGCTCTAAAACGGTTGCAAACTGTCCGAAGGCTGACGCGAAAGGCTGGATTAGATCAACAAAATATTTTACTACTAGAAAAAGGTCATTGCTGTATTTTTCCTTGGATGGGTACTGTAGGATACCGTACTTTGGAAAGATTACTCAACTGTTTTTGTAGAGAGTCTTTGGAAATTAGAAGCATTCGTGGGGTTAATCCCTATTTTTTGACAATTAAGTTGTCAAAAGACAAGTGTGAATATCTTTATTCGGAAATAGTTTCCTTATGTAAACAAAGAATTACATCTGAGAATTTATTAAGTCATTGGGAACCTTTGGAGAGACAAAAATATGATGAATTTATCCCTGATACACTCTTACAAAAAGCATTGAAGAGTGATTATTTAGATATGTTGGAACTGAGACAGCAAGTGTCACTCTGGCAAGGGTAGGGAGGGGAGAGTGTGGGGAGAGGGGGGAGTAATGTCTTTCTCTCCTTCTTCCCCTTGCTTACCTTCTGTATACCCCACACCCCACACCCTAGACCCTAAAACCTTTTCATCCTTGGAACTGGCAGAGCAATAAACCAACCCATTGATTAACGTCAGTCCACACCTTTTGTGTGACTAAACCCTTTGCTTTTAGTTCCTGCTGGAGGGTATCAAGGTTAAACTTACGAGAAATTTCAGTGAGGATTGTTTCATTCTCGTCAAAATCAACGGTGAGATTGAGAGCGCGTAATTCTACAGTTTGCGATCGCAAGCTGCGTAAATGCATCTCTATTCGCTGCTCTGTTTCATTATAAAAAGCCCAGTGTTCAAATTGCGGGATGTCAAAATTACCATCAAATCGCCAATTTAAATGCTCCAGCATGTTGAGGTTAAATGCTGCGGTGACTCCTAGGCGATCATTATAAGCTGCTTCCAACAGGTGCTTTGGTTTTTGCAAATCTATCCCCAATAAGAAATACTCTCCTGACTGGAGAGCAGATGTAATGTGGGAGAAGAACACATCAAACTCTTGAGAATTTAAATTACCCAAAGAGCTACCAATAAAACAAATCATGCGATTGGGTAATTGCGACGGTAGGAGGTGCTCTAATGCCAGTTCATAGGTTCCAGCTAGTGCATGAACTTGTAATCCCGGATAATCTACCAAAAGTTGCCTTGCACTGCTCTCCAATATACCTGCACTGACGTCAATTGGTAGATAGCGTAGGGGATAATTTAGCTGATGGTATGCATTAAGTAAAGTACGGGTTTTGGTAGAGCTGCCACTACCAAGTTCCACCAGTTCGCAAGCACTCGTAGTTTGAGCAATTTCACCAGCGTACTGTTGTAAAATTGACATTTCCGTCCGAGTGGGATAGTATTCTTGTAACTCACAGATTTGCTCGAATAGCTCGGAGCCACGGTCATCGTAAAAGTAGCGAGCCGGCAGCGATTTGGGTGTTTTATTTAATCCCTTAATCACATCAACTCCAGCATGAGGCGAAACTATTAAATTTGCTTCTTGCAAGTGCTGTATTTCTAAGCGACCTTCATTGCTCTCTTGGAGAATGGTCTTGTTGCTGGTGGGTTGAGATAATGTCATTGAACCTCCGATTGCTTTGCATGATGGATTGCTTTGTTCACACAATCCTCAACGTGAGCCGATAAAACATAATAAACACTCCACTGTACCTCATAAAATCACGCTTGAGCTAGATTGCCTAAGTATAATGACTGTGTATTCAGCAATGTGCCCCCACCTTGGCTGTCAGGTGAGGGCTAGTACCACTGTGCGGAAGTCAAAAGTCAATATGATTACTTCACGCTCCAAGCAGCAAACGCTAAAGCACCCCAACCAGCAATAAATGCTGCTCCACCTATTGGTGCAATTGCGCCTAAAGACTTAACACCAGTTAAACTCAGAGCATACAAACTCCCAGAGAAAATAACAATGCCAATGATGAACAGCCAACCAGTTGCTATCAACGTAGGTGAGGGAGAGTCGGTGCGACTTAGTAGTAGTGCTACTAGCAATAGTGCCAGAGCGTGGTACATTTGGTAACGAGTACCAGTTTCAAAAATTTCCAGAGAGCGATCGCTAATTTTTGAGCGCAAGGCATGGGAAGCGAAGGCTCCAGCGGCAACAGATAAACCGCCTAGAATCGCTCCTAGGCTTAAAAAAATTTGCGTCATCTTATTTCTTATTCAATGCAAACGGCTAATAGCTAATGTAGCAAGGCAATACGCTATTAGCTGTTTGCAATTTGACCTATGAAGGGAGAGTCTCACATTAGACGTCAAAATGATATGAGACTGCCCCGTCTTCATTTACCTGAAAGTGAGCATTGAATTGTTTAGCCTGTTCATCTAGATATTTCTTTGCCGTGGTGGCTGGTAGTTGTGATTGCATTGCAAAGCTTAAAACAGTGACGCGCCCATGATTTTCTTGAATCAGACGATAAAAAACCGATTGTAAGCGATCGCTTGCCTCTAGCCTCATCGCTTTTTTCTCTTGCTGACTGTGACGATACAATCCCAATGCCATCCATATCCCCAAAACTGAGGTAGGAACGCCCAAAATCAAACTATACAGAGCAGTATTATCAAGTATATAAACAGCATCTTGATTCACATAATCTGGTGCATACTCTTCTATGCCTGGTGAGATTGGCTGTAGGATAGTGTTTTTTTCTATCATCGCAGAGACTGATAACGTCATAAACATGAATCCGAGTGTCAGCAGCCAACCCGTTGATAATTTTTCAGCAGTCTTCATGGTTCTACCTCAGATTTAGGCCTTGTTTGCGATTCTAACCTCCCTTACGTGTAGCTTCCAGTAGTCGGGAAAAATAGAAGCGGGTTTTAGTCATTGACTGTCGTTGAACCGAAAAGCCTTGACTCGCCAAAATCTTCACCACATCAGCCTCTCGATGTAGATAAGCGCGAGTCGCTTTACTTGCGCCTGGAAAGAAACTACCTATTTTCTTCAACAAGCTTAGAGCACAGGTTTTTGGCGCAAAACTGAGAATTAACCGTGACTGCGCCATAGAACACAGGTGAGAGATCATTTCATCTGCCTTTTCCTGGGGGTAGTGAATCAGAACATCTAGACAAATGACTGTATCGTAGCTGCCACCTAAGGTTTCTAAATCCTGCACTGCAAAAGTAGGATTGTCATTATTTCCGAAAATTTTCTCAGATCTTTCCTTTGCCTCTGCTACCATTTTTTCCGAAATATCGCTGGCATAGACTTTTGCGCCAACTTCTGCTAAGGGAATGCTGAGGCTACCTACACCACACCCCGCATCGCAGATTGATAGTCCAGCTAAATTGCCATCAGCTTTGAGCCAGTCTAGAACTTTATCGACAGTTTGCTGATGTCCATAGCGAATGTCTAGTTGGACTTTGTTGACTTCACCATTCCCGTAAATCCGCTTCCATCGGTCAAAGCCTGTGGAATTGAAATATTCTTTAACTATCGTTTTATCGTCGGCTACTTTCATGAAACTCTCTATTTTAAATAGAATAGAATTCTTTTGACTTTTGACTTTTGACTTTCCCAAAGGGACCATCTGGCTAAGTGTTTCCTAGGTTATCAGAGAATTGCTCTACCGGAGAATCAGTACACGGGGGTTCGGCGTCGTCTACTTCACTTGCTGGGTCTTCTGGCTCTTCTGGCGCTTCTATTCTTTGCCAAAATAGTGAGTTGGTAGCTTCGTCAAAGTGCCACCGCAATAAGTTGGCAGGTTGTCCCTGGAGAATTCCTGGTAAACCAACTGCTAGGCGAGGTGCAACAGTGGCAAGTGCGATCGCCCACTCTACGTCACATATTCCCCATTGCACCAAATTTTGAACCCCTGCTAATAAGGGTAAAGTCGTTCCCACTAAGGTTCCATCTGGCAGTCTTGCGGTGCCGTTGTTCACTTCAATTTGCCGACTGTCCCAATGATAGACGCCATCAGGAAGTCCTAGAGGTGCCAGGGCATCACTGACCAGGAATAGTCCTTGTTCGTCACCACTGGCGCGGAGTAGAACTTGAAGCATTGTTGGGGAAATGTGCTGACCATCAGCGATGAAACCACACTTCACGTCAGGACGGGTAATTGCTGCCCCTAGTAATCCCGGTTCGCGGTGATGTAATAATGGCATTGCATTAAATGCATGAGTCACCATTGTTGCGCCTAGTTCAAAGGCATGTCGCGCTTCGGCTGCTGTGGCTTGAGAATGTCCTAAACTCACGGTGATCCCAAGGGAACGTAAATAGGGAATCACTTCTCCAGTAGAGTCTAACTCTGGTGCTAGGGTGATAATTTTCACAATGTCAGCATAATCACCCAAAATTCCCTTGACTTCTTCAAGATTTAGTGGTAGTAAGTATTCTCCTGGATGTGCCCCGCGTTTTTGAAAATTGAGCCATGGTCCTTCTAGATGCACTCCTAAAATCTGGGCACAGCCAATTGAACTGGTAATGGGAACAGAAGGGGGCGGGGAGACCAGGGACAAGGAGAGTTCTTCCTGTCCCTGGTCCTTTTGTGCTTGTGCTAATCTCTCCACCTTCTCTTTTTGACTTTGCACAAAATCAGCTATGATTGCCAGCGATCGCTGAATATTTTCTACCGAAGTGGTAACAATAGTAGGAAAAAAGGCATCTACGCCCAGTTCCCACAAATATTGAGCGATATTCACTAAAAAATGCGAATTTGTCAGAGTTAAATCAGGAAATGCCAATCCCAACGCGCCGTTAATCTGTAAATCCACCCCACCCAAGGAAATCCAGTCACCAGCAACATCCAACACTTGGACATCGTCGTTTGGTGTAACCCGTGTGAAAACTGTATCCATTGGCAGGATTTGCTCTATGATGCCCTCAGAGTTAATTAAGAGCATCTGCAAACCTTTGTAACCGATCACTCGAGCATTGATAATGTCTACTTGTGTTATTTCAGTCATCACCTTGACGAGAAAATAGCTACAACTGACCTGATTTTAAATCGAAAATGGCTGGGGAGTGTGGGGAGTTAGGAGTTAGGAGCTAGGAGAGAAGAATACATAATATATATACCTGTTTCTAACTATCTAGTTATTTCTGTCTCGCTGGACTAGCATCTTGCTCGCTTCGTGAGCGAGACGCTCACACTGCCAACCTGTCAAAATGAATTTGACAGTGAGCGAGACGCTCACACTCCAACCTGTCAAAATGAATTTGACAGTGAGCGAGACGCTCACACTGCCAACCTGTCAAAATGAATTTGACAGTGAGCGAGACGCTCACACTACCTAACTAACAACTAACAATCCTATGACTCGACCTATTGTCAGCATTATCATGGGTAGCGATTCTGATCTACCGACTATGCAAGATGCGATCGCAATTTGTGAGGAATTTGGTGTAGCAACTGAGGTGGCGATCGTGAGTGCCCACCGTACCCCAGAACGCATGGTAGAATATGCCAAGTCTGCTCACCAGCGTGGGATTAAAGTCATTATTGCTGGTGCGGGTGGTGCAGCTCATCTCCCTGGGATGGTAGCATCTTTAACCCCACTTCCTGTGATTGGTGTTCCCGTACCCAGCCGTCATTTACAAGGAGTTGATTCTTTGTATTCAATTGTACAGATGCCTGCTGGTATACCAGTCGCAACTGTTGCCATAGGCAATGCTAAAAATGCTGGGCTTTTGGCAGTACAAATTCTTGCTACTCAGCAACAAGAATTACTGACTAGAGTCCTACAGTATCGCCAAAGTCTATCCGAATCGGTAATGGCAAAGCAAGCTAACTTAGAACAACTAGGCTATGAGCAATATTTAAAGAAGAATTTAGGAGTCAGGAGTCAGGAGTCAGAATGAATTGGTTGGGGATTTAAATCCCCATTTATGTGTAGACGTGACCAGTCTAAAGAATACCCAAGCTGAATTCTGACTCTTGAGTTCTTTCCATAACAAATTGTAAAGATTTTTTAGATAAAATTAATACTTTTATTTACAGTAAATAAAAAAATAGGAGCAGCAAGGGATGCATGGTTTAATCTCAAGATTGGGATGCTCCTAGCATCTGCCAAAGCAAAGCAAATTGTGTTTTAAAATACAGATTTTTAGTTGTCCTAAATACAAAATTCTAGTAAAATTTGTTTCACTAGTAATTTCACCATAGTTTCCAGTTTTCAATAGACTTTAAATGTCATAGATTATGTAAAAAATGTGTATATGCTGTTGCATAATCAGGGTTGTTGAGATTAAAAAATCACCAGTCTAGGAAAAATAAATCACTGAATCGCCAAAAGAGAATATAGGATTCCTACTTGATTTTTGAAAGACAAGTAGGGGAGTCGCACTTTTGCGTGGGTTAAGCGCATGTTTAAACCCCTATCCAATTCATTCTGACTCCTGACTCCTGACTCGTGAATTCTTCTTTAAATATCTAACGTCTAAATTAAGGAGGGTGAAATATTGAATAGGCAAGCCAGTCAGTCAAGTAGGTCGGTTCGCCGTAGTCCCATCGCGACACCCACCAAGCGTTTTGCTAAGATGCTGGTCACGGTTATTCTCATTGCGTTGACTGTAATCGGGGCTCAAAGGGCTTTTGCTGGAGACCCAGGCGGCAATAAAACAGGAACTGTCGCTAATATCCAAGATGCTCAGGGTAATGCTTTTGCACCGCCGGAGCCAACTGATAAGAAAGATCCCAAATATGCTGATCAGTTGAAAGCCTATCAAGAATATAAAGGACAGGCAGAAAAAGAACCTTTGGCTGCCAAGTTAGGTGAGTCGGTTGGTCAGAATCAGACTGCAATCAACATTAGTTGGACTCTGATCACAGGCTTCTTGGTCATGTTCATGCAGGCAGGGTTCGCTTTGGTAGAAACGGGATTTTGCCGAGCCAAAAATGCCTCCCACACAATGATGATGAACCTTTTAATTTACGTCATTGGTGTGACGGGTTTCTGGAGTGTCGGCTTTGCCCTGATGTATGGTGCCCAACCTGTCGCGTCCTTGGGAGGTACTGCCGGATTGGATGCTACTAAGGAGTTCGTCCTTAATCTCTTCGGTAAGCCCTTCGGTCTATTTGCTACTAATGGTTGGTTCTTGGGTGGTAATGTCTACGATGTTGGCGTTTATACCATCTTCCTGTTTCAAACGGTGTTTATGGATACAGCGGCAACCATTCCCACTGGTGCTATGGCTGAACGCTGGACTTTGAAGTCGTTCGCTGTCTATGGCTTCTTTATGTCCATGATTATTTACCCACTGTTTGGAAATTGGGCTTGGGGTGGTGGCTGGCTATCTCAGCTTGGGGCAAACTTCAATTTAGGACATGGTTACGTTGACTTCGCAGGTTCGGGTGTTGTCCATGCTGTCGGTGGTCTTTGCGGTTTGGCAGGTGCGATCGCACTGGGTCCACGGATTGGCAAATACAACGAGGATGGAACAGTTAACCCTATACCAGGACACCATATTCCGATGGGAATATTAGGGACGTTAATCCTGGCATTTGGTTGGTTTGGTTTCAACCCTGGAAGTACACTGGGTGTCGCAGGTGGTGGATTGGATCGGGTAGGTATTATCGCCGCTGTGACGATGATCGCCAGTGTTGGCGGCGGACTATCGGCGTCACTTTACTTGCTCTGGAAGGCTGGTAAACCTGACCCAACAATGGTAGCCAACGGGATGTTAGCTGGGTTGGTTGCTATTACTGCCCCATCAGGATTTGTCGGTGCAACAGCAGGCTTTATCATTGGGGCGATCGCTGGTGTACTCGTCTGTGTCGCTGTAGAGTTCTTTGACAGGTTAAGAATTGATGACCCAGTAGGTGCTATATCTGTACACGGTGTTTGCGGTTTGTGGGGCGTACTCGCCGTTGGTCTGTTTGCTGACGGAACAGCCTTCTACGGTGGAACCTGGAACAACGTCTCTGGTACCGTCAAAGGGCTGTTTTACGGAGACGGTGGTCAGCTTGTTGCTCAGATCATTGGTTGCATTACAGTGATCGTTTGGGCTTTTGGTCTGTCCTATGTGTTCTTCAAACTCCTTGATCGAGTTGTGAAGCTGCGTGTCTCACCTGAGGTTGAGATTGAAGGCTTAGACATTCCTGAAACAGGTGTTTTGGCTTACCCTGATTTTCCCATCACAGATCGAAGTTCGTCTGTGCCTAAAGAGTTCCCACTAGACACGACCTCAATACTGGAAAGGTAAAAGTGTTAGGGGTAGGGAGCTCTTAGCAGGGGGAATTATCAGTCTTTACAATGCCCAATGCCCAATATTGGCTCTGATGTTTAGTCTCAGGGCCAATTTTTATTGATATGTAAAAATTTTTTATCCCCTATTATCACACAAGTGTTTAACATTTTGCAACTGCAAAAAGAGGTATATTCTTATTAAGATTTCAGGATTTTAAAGAATTTGTGACTTTTTATACGGAAAAGTATTGTCAAAAATTGCTGAAATTTATTCACATAATAAAACACACAAAATTGTTGGCGCTGAGGAACCAAAAGAAGTGCTAAAGAAAATTTTGATCATCGGGGCATCTGCCCTACTACTTCTCAGTGGACCACTGATGGGCAATGCCTTCGCTGCACCCAGTGATGTCAACGCGGCGATTTCTAATGCTCAAACTGCTGCTGACACAGCATTTATGCTGATATCAGCAGCCCTTGTTTTGCTAATGACACCAGGACTCGCCTTTTTCTATGGTGGATTTGTCCGATCGCGCAACATCCTCAACACCTTGATGATGAGCTTTGTGCTGATGGCGATCGTTGGGGTGACCTGGATTCTCTGGGGCTATAGCCTCGCCTTTGCTCCCGGTAACTCGTTCATCGGTGGTTTGCAGTGGTTAGGTTTGAATCATGTCGGATATGAGTTAACTAATTATCTCAATGGTTCAAAGCCTGCGGATGTGGTTTCCTATGCACCGACAATTCCTCACCAGGCATTCATGATCTATCAAGCCATGTTTGCCATCATCACCCCAGCGCTGATTTCTGGGGCGATCGCCGAGCGGATGAACTTCACCGCTTACTCTTTATTTGTCTTGCTCTGGTCAACGTTTGTTTACTCTCCCCTTGCCCACATGGTATGGGCCAAAGGTGGATTTTTAGGCTTGTACGGTGGTTTAGGAGCCCTCGACTTTGCTGGCGGGACAGTCGTCCACATTAGCTCTGGAGTTTCTGCTCTAGTAGCAGCTATTTACCTCGGCCCTCGAAAAACCTATCCTGACCGCCTTAGCCCTCCTCACAACGTTCCCTTCATTCTACTGGGAGCAGGCTTACTATGGTTTGGTTGGTTCGGCTTCAACGCTGGCAGTGCCCTAGCTTCTGGTCAGTTAGCAACAGCCGCTTTTGTTGCCACCAATACAGCTGCAGCCGCAGCGGCTTTAATGTGGCTCATCCTAGAAAAAGTACTGCGTGGTAAACCGACAGCAGTTGGTGCAGCCACAGGAGCAGTTGCGGGCTTAGTCGGTATCACCCCAGCCGCAGGATTTGTGACACCCCTCGCATCAATCTTAGTGGGTGCGATTACCTCCTGTGTTTGTTTTTACGCCGTGAGTTTCAAGCACAAAGTGCAGGTAGATGATGCTCTAGATACATATCCTGTACATGGTATTGGCGGTACAACAGGTGCAATTCTCACAGGAATTTTTGCTACCAAGGCAGTCAACTCAGGAGGTGCAGATGGTTTGCTGTTTGGTCATCCACAGCAAGTGCTGATCCAAATCGGAGCAATTCTCGTATCCTACGTCATTGCAGCAGCTGGCACTTGGGTCATTTTAAAAGTTCTAGATGTCACAGTCGGTCTGCGGATCAGCGAAGAAGCCGAACTGCAAGGCATGGATATTAACGAACACGGGGAAGAAGGTTACAACCAAGAATTTGGAGAGCGCATTAGTATTAGTAGCAAGTAGTATAAGAGATTGGGTATTGGGTATTGGGTATTGGGGATTGGGCAGGATTTGTATCCAATCCCCAATCGCCAATCCCCAATCGCCAGTCCCCAATCACCAGTCCCCAATCTGTGTCCACTCCAGCAAAAAACCTCCCTACCTGGGCATTTTTATCCTTAGCAACCAATTTCATACTGATTTTGGCGGTCATCCTGCTCATTTTTCGACAGCATGGATGCACCGCTTTTTTAGGGTGCATCTTCTCAAGCCAAGTCAACTCAAATCGTCAACCCGAAGCAATGACACCGCAAATAGGCCCGCATCACCAACTGACTTATCAGCAATGGTTAGACATTCTCAAGCAAGAAGCCAAGGCAGCAGCACAGAATCATCCTCAGCATTTAACAATACTATTAGGAGATTCTCTAAGTTTGTGGTTTCCCACAGAGTTACTACCCAAAGATAGAAATTGGTTGAATCAGGGGATCTCTGGAGAAACCAGTGCTGGACTATTGAAAAGATTAGAACTCATCGATCGCACCACTCCAGAAACAATTTTGGTGATGATTGGCATTAATGACCTCATCCAAGGAGTCAGCGATGAGACAATTTTGACAAATCAGCAGCAGATTATACTTTACCTACAAAGGATGCATCCAAAAACCCAAATTATCATCCAGTCGATTTTGCCACATGGAGCAAAACAAGTGATATGGGAAGGTCGAGAAAAACTGCTAGGGATCCCCAATAGTCGTATTCGTCAGTTGGATCAGCAACTGCAACGCATAGCTGCAAAACAAAGCGTCAAATATTTAAACTTGCATCCCCTGTTTACCGATGAGCAAGGAGAACTCCGCCCTGAACTTAGCAGCGATGGTTTACACTTAAATCCCCAAGGCTATTTAGTCTGGAGTTCCGCTTTACAATTATACAACCAAACCGAGCGAGAAACTCAGCAAGATCAGCCTCAAAAAAAGAGGATCAATCACGCCAAGGCGCGAGAGAATAAAAACTAGTCATTTTAGAAAAAACCAATGGATACAAAAGCTTTTAAGCGATCGCTCCAACATTCAGAAAACTACCATCGCAAAGGATTCGGTCACCAAGCAGAAATCGCGACTCAGTTGGAGTCTGAGTATCAAAGCGACTTGATTGGGCAAATTCGTAACAATAACTATTCTCTGAATCGTGGTAATGTTACTATTAGACTTGCACAAGCCTTCGGTTTTTGTTGGGGCGTTGAGCGTGCTGTCGCAATGGCCTATGAAACTCGCAAGCACTTCCCCAACGAGCGCATCTGGATAACTAACGAGATTATTCATAACCCTTCTGTCAATCAGCGGATGCGTGAGATGGAAGTCGCATTTATCCCCGTTGAAGCTGGCAAAAAAGACTTTTCCGTTGTTGAAGCTGATGATGTTGTTATTCTTCCAGCTTTTGGCGCAAGCGTCCAAGAAATGCAGATACTTAACAATAAAAGTTGCAAAATTGTTGATACAACTTGCCCTTGGGTTTCTAAAGTTTGGAATACAGTAGAAAAACATAAAAAAGGCGATTATACTTCAATTATACACGGCAAATATAAGCACGAAGAAACTATTGCCACCAGTTCTTTTGCGGGCAAGTATCTCATTGTTCTGAATTTACAAGAAGGAGAATATGTTGCTGACTACATTCTCAATGGTGGAAATCGTGACGAATTTCTGGCAAAATTTAGTAAAGCCGTTTCAGCCGGATTTGACCCTGACCAAGACCTAGACAGAATTGGCATTGCTAACCAAACAACGATGCTCAAAGGCGAAACAGAGAAGCTTGGTAAGCTGTTTGAGCATACAATGATGAAAAAGTATGGGCCCCATGAGCTCAATCAGCATTTCCAAACCTTCAACACCATCTGCGACGCTACCCAAGAAAGACAAGATGCCATGTTGGAAATAGTAGAGCAGAAGCTAGATTTGATGGTAGTCATTGGTGGGTTTAATTCATCTAATACGACACAATTGCAACAGATTGCCATTCAGAACAAAATAACTTCATATCATATTGATAGTGTTGAGCGAATTAAGTCAGGAAATTATATCGAACATCGGCAATTAAATGGAGAGTTAGAAATCACAGAAAACTGGTTACCTGATGGGGAAATTGTTGTAGGAATTACCTCTGGTGCTTCTACACCTGACAAGGTGGTAGAAGATGTGATTGAGAAAATTTTTGAGTTGAAGACAACAACAGTAAGGTAGGGCGAATCTTACATCTTGCACCACCCCCAGAAACCGGGTTTCTTACGAATCAGTAAAGCTGAAACCATTAATTTATCGTTGATCAACCCGGTTTCTCTCGCCTTGTTGAGAATGGTGGAAGATCTCAGGAACGCTGACCAACACAGTTTCGTTAACCCCTACCGTTACCGCCCTGCTGTAAGAGGTATTCCCAGATCCGCCGAATTTCAGCTTGGAATGCTTCTCGGTCAACCCCAGCATCGGTTATCGTCTGGACGATCATATTAACTAAGTCAGTAACACTTTCTTGCAAATGGTGGTCTACTCGTGCAATAGATTCCTGTAGTGCTAATTGAGACTGTTGCAACTGGTTGATAGCTTCCGTGTTGATCTGTTGCTGCTGGGAGACTTGCAGCAAGATTGCTTCTATCTGGTCTAGGCGATCGCTCATACGATAACAACATTTACCTCGACTGCTACTAATTGTGTCGGAATCTTCAGATTCAAACAACCAGATTCATCAGTTTTAGTAGTCAGTTTGACAACTTCCATGATCAATAGAGTCAATAGACATCTTCTTAGCTTATCTTAGCCTGACTTTTTAATGAAGGATTTTGACTGAAGTTAATGAAGTTGAGCAAAATGCCAAGAATTTTAGCAGGATCATTAATGAAATATTCGCTGGTGTCAATCAGCACAGAAGATTCTGCCAACCGTAAAAATTTCCACGCACTACCGGTTGTTACCACGCCATGAATGGCTGATACGTAAAAATCATCCTTTTCGTTAAACAGCTTTGCAGCATACATTTCAGCAATACACTGTCCCAAACCGCCAGCAATATTTTCTTTTTTAGCTTCTACAACCACAAGCACCGGTGCTTCCACCGCCAAAGTTTCTTTAGAAGAAGTGATTAAAAAATCACAGACCCCATTCAGCCCGATTTCTTCGTCCACGTTGAAATCAATTCCAGAAAACAGGTTGATATTACCAGCCTGGTTTTTGAGTTCAAGTAGCATTGGGGTGATGATCATCTCAGAACGAGCTTTTTCACTGTCGCTGGCGATCGCTGCATCCAGCCCGTAGGAGTAAGTCTCTTTAAGCCAAGCACTAATATCAGTGGAAGGAAGGTTTGCGAAAATGTCCCGGCTTTCTTGAGTTTGCAAGCCGAAAGCGCGTTTTACGGAAGTGAGAGTAAATTTACTGTAAGACATTGTTCTGGGTTCTAGTTGGGTTGCGTTGTTCCCAATAATCATCCTTGATTAACCTTCAGTCAGCAATTCAAGTAACGCCTCCGTTGAAATTTTGCCACTGACATCAGCACCTTCAAGCAGATTGTCTGCTAAATCTCGCTTGTGGCGGTGCAAGTCCACAATCTTATCTTCTATCGTATCCTTAGCGACTAAGCGATAGATAGTGACTGGGCGATGCTGTCCGATCCGATGGGCACGGTCGGAGGCTTGGTCTTCTACGGCGGGATTCCACCAAGGGTCCATGTGAATGACGTAATCGGCAGCAGTAAGATTGAGACCAGTACCCCCAGCCTTGAGGCTGATTAAAAAGACATCTCCTGACCCAGCTTGGAATGCGTCTACCCGTTTTTTCCGTTCTGGGGCGGGGGTACTGCCATCTAAGTATTGATAATTAATACCTTGCTCATCGAGATAATTGCGGATGATGCGTAAATGGTCAACAAACTGACTAAACACAAGGGCTTTATGGCGATTCTCCAGTAGTTCAAACAGCACCTCAGCAAAAAGTTGTAGTTTTGAGCTGGATAGTTGAGTATCAGGCATCACCAAACTAGGATGACAGCAAGCCCGGCGCAGTTTCATAATTTCTGCCAGCACTTGCAGATGTTTCTGACCAGCCGTTGCTTCAGTTTCGGTCAGTTTAGATATTGCCTCGCGACGCAATGCTTCATAAAAAGCCATTTCCTCCCGACTCAACTCCACATGCAACAGAATTTCGGTACGGGAGGGCAATTCTGCCAATACCTGATTCTTCGTGCGACGCAATAGGAATGGTTGAATAAGTTTTTTCAATTTGTTGCGTGAGACTTGATCCTGCAATTTCTCAATGGGGATAGCAAAGTGTTGATTGAAGCTTTCAAAGGAACCTAGAAGCCCAGGATTGATAAAGCGGAACAAATTCCACAGTTCGCCGAGGTGGTTTTCAATGGGGGTTCCGGTAGTAATCAGTTTGAAACTACCTTTAAGGTTCATCGCTGCCTGAGACCGTTTGGTGGTAATATTTTTAATTGCCTGGGCTTCATCTAGCACAATGGTTTGCCATTGTACCTGGGAAAGCATTTGGGAGACTTCTTCCTGCTGCAACAGACCATAGCTGCAGACCAGCATATCAAATGGTTGTAGAGCATCTAGTAGATTTTGGCGGTTAGTGCCTCCAAATTGGACGATATTGAGAGTAGGAGCAAACTTTTGCGCCTCACTCACCCAATTCATACACACAGAAGTTGGGGCAACAATTAGAGTTGGCCCTTCATGGGCATGCTTCAGGATCACAGCCAATGCTTGTACTGTTTTACCCAGACCCATTTGGTCTGCCAAGCAGGCCCCCACACCCCAATGTGCTAGACGTGCCAACCAACGGAAACCGTCCATTTGATAATCACGGAGTTCTGCCTGAAATGTAGATGGGAGTTCGGGTTCGAGGTTATGCACCTCCTTGAGACGTTCTCTATGTTCCTTCCAGTGTTTATCTGTTTTAAGCTTACCGACTTCGTCTACAAAATCCTCTAACCCTAATGTTGCCAGAGGGTGGAAACGGATACCCTTACTATGTTTTTCCGAAAAAGTCCGCAATTCGTCGAGGCGTTTCCGAAATGCTTGGGTTAAAGCCAAAAATTGACCATTACCGAGGGGGATAAAACGACTGGGGGTTTTCTCCAATAGTCCTAGGAGTTGTTGCATATCCAGCACCAGTTCGTCATTTAATTTCAACTCACCAGTAGCTGCAAACCAGTCTTGTTGACGTTTAATTGATAAATTAAAGTCTTTGAGGTCAGCATTGTAACTAACACGCAGTTTTTCTCCTTCTGGCCATTCAATGACTACGCCACTTCCCAATGATTGCAGTTCTAGCAGCAGTTCTAAACAGTCCTCTGGGTTTTCTATAACCCATTCACCATCTTGTTGTTCAGTTCGAGTCAAGGTGGGGCAGGCTGCTACAACTTCTAAGGCAAGTTTCTTCTCATCAAACAGATTTCGTCTGGTTTGGAGACGTTTACCGTCAATCTCTGCAATGACAGTTTCACCACCTGTCCCAGGACGGAAGTAAGGACCACCTTGGGCAAAGGGACGGGATAAAAGGGTAACTTTCAATCCAGCATTGGCAGGTAAGAGGTGAATATGGGGTAGAGTCTCAGCTTGTGTTTCTTCTAGTCCGCCACCAATGTCAGAATGCACAGTCACGATGCCAGAGACAGCATTAATGGCTGCCAAAACTTGCTTTTCGGCAATGGCGGGTACATTTAACTGATTGTCTTTGCCGATGATTTCAGCAATGCGTCGGTGTTGGGGAGTAATTTCAATGACTTTGATCCGGGTGGGAGTTTCTTTGATATTCAGAATATTCTGTGATTCTGTTAATTTGGGAGAAAATTCTAAGGTGAGACGGTCACGTTTCTCTTTTTTAACAAGTAGTTCCGGTTCTCCCTTGACAATTTCTACACGGATAGTGGGCGTATCTTCCCAAAAAACCAACGGGTGTCCAATTAAAGCACAAATGGCTTTTTCACTAAAGATGTACTCGATCTTACCGTAATAAGAGCCATCATTGTATGCTTCAATACAATTACAGACCCGCATATCTTGGGGTGTGACGTAATCAAACTCAGCTAATCCACTGATCAGACGCTTCAGGGCTATGGGGCGACCTTTACTCCACTCTCCTTTGGCATTCACTTTTTGTTCCCGTGGTTGCAAGACACATCTGCTGGGATAGAAGGTAATGAACCATGCTAAACGTAGTTCTGACTCTAGTTTCCCTAGTGTTTGCGGTTCTTTTTGGACGTTGGCTAGGGCCTTGAGGCACATTTCCCAAGCTTCCTGAGGTTCAATTAGGTCTACGATGGTTTGGATGTTGCTATTTTCTCGCAGGGTATCTGCTTGTTTTTTATAGTTGCTAATTGGTTCGAGTCGGGATAGGAGTTCTGCTGTTTCCATTGCCAGCCAATGATGACCGGATGCGAGCGATCGCCGATATAATGGTTCTAATAAATTAGGTAAGCGTTTTTTCGCACTGTTAGCATCCATCCAGTAAAGACATAGTGAACAAAACAATGTTTGTAAGCTATTTTCTTCTTCCACGGAAGAAATATGGGCGTTCACTAAAAATTGTTTTTGGGTAATATCACCTTGCTGGATTTGCATGACCATTTTCAGTCTGGCATAAATAGAACTGAACCAATGATCTGGTTGACGGGACATCAGGCTGGTGTATTCTTCTGCTTCAAGGAGGCGTTGCACTGAACCATCTTTTAACAATGCCAGGATGAAAAATAAGCCGCTTGTTGTATTGAAATATATTTGGTGTTTGCCTTTAGCCTTTGTCACGGCTTTAAGGGCATCTGTGTAATATTTAATAGCTTTGTTGTTCTCTCCCCGCAGAAAACTCAACCAACCCCAAAAGATAGCAGCATTATGTTGATATTCATCAGATATCCGTTCTAAAGATTGCTGTGCTTCTTCAAGAAAACCCCGTAGCAGCAGTTCTTCTGTTAAAACCAAGTGCAGATAATCTGAGGAATATTTTCCAAGTTTAGAGCATTCTTCTTCCAGTAGTGTAAATGCATCTTCAGAGGCAGACAATGTTAATGCTGACTTGAAGAGGATACTCGATATGCAGCTTTCATATAATTTTTGTGGTAAGGTGTTAAACCAATCTACATCAAATGGGTTATTAGATATCTGAAAGAAGATATTTTCTATGACTAATGTTTCCCCGTTATTACCGTACTTCTGGTAATCTTCAATTTGCTTATTAATAAAACTAGTATCTTGACGATAAATACCAATGCGGATTTCTCTGATACACTGGCGCAGGTTGGAGAAAACCCGAGAATCTTTGTTCCAATGATTACGTATCGGTAGTTTTTCTTCTACAACTGTGACTAATATATCAAATTGTCCAGTTTTTACAGCATGACGAGTCGCAATTTCTGTGAGGAGTGGATGGCATTCAGGATTTTGTCGCTTTTCCTGCACTAACAAGCCTGTTGTTAACAATTTATCAATCTGGTTGCTGATGGTTTTAGTCACCCAAGGCTTCTTGTTTTCATCGAACGCACCAGTTTTGCTGAGACAACTTAGGAATGAATTTTTGTCTATCGGTGCATAAATTATCGAAAACAACTGGATAATTTTTTGAACACAAGGGTGTAACCCGAAGTATTTTTCAGCCAGTTGTGCTTGTAGTTTTGTGGAATTAGGTGCAAAATTAGCCATAATTACTATTGATCAAGAAAGGCAGCTATTGGTAGCTTGCTTCCCCGAATGCGAGTGCGTCTCCCCGAGTGAGAAGGGGTAAGAACTTCTGACAGACGACAAAGTTGGTCAACCAAGTTTCTCGTGCATAGTCTTGAATCTTACCATAGTTTTTTTTGCATCCTAGCGGAAAACACGGCACGCTTCAAGGTTTAGAATTTAGGCAGTGTTCTATACTTGTGAATGGTTACCAGACAGCTTTGTCTAAAAGAGTGAACCCACATATTTTGGAAAAATATATTAAAATTTGTAAATAAAAGGACACTAGTCTACATAAACCGATGTGGGGTGACAAAAATCTATGGGAGTTCGTCAAGACACAATCTGGGAACGGTTTTTATCACCTGTAGTGCGTCTTTTGATTGATGAAGACTCTTTGCGGCGTTACGCTGAAAGTGTTGACTGGGAGAAAGAAAGCGATCGCCTCCAACGTGCTGATGTTGTCATACCCGCATACTACAGTAATCAAAACTTCCACGGCATTCAGGGTGGATATCTGAACTCGAATGCTGCGGTTAGCTACGATCCGATTACTCAATATGTTTTGCCACCAAAAGAAACTGTGGTTCGTCAGGCTTTAGTTGATGCGATTAAGGTACGACCACGACGTATACTAGACTTAGGCTGTGGAACAGGTTCAACAACCCTAATGTTAAAGCAAGCTTTCCCAGAAGCAGAGGTGATTGGGTTGGACTTATCGCCCTATATGTTGGTCAGGGCACAACACAAGGCTGAAAGTGCTGGTTTAGATGTAACTTGGCGACATGGGAATGCTGAACAAACGAAGTTTAAGAGTGATTCTTTTGATTTGGTGACAGCTTCTTTGTTATTTCACGAAACACCTACCGATGTATCCCAAGCAATTTTGCGGGAAAGCTTCCGGTTGCTTGTCGTGGGTGGACAGGTTTTGATTCTAGATGGGAATCAAAAAACTTTGCGTCAATTAGAATGGCTCAATAATGTTTTCGAGGAACCGTACATCCGTGAATATGCTTCTGGTAGTGTAGATGCGAGTATGGGTGCAGCCGGATTTGCAGCAGTGCAAACCCAAGATGTCTGGTGGATCAATCAGTTAACTAGCGGTGTAAAACCCATCTTAACTGAAGATCTCCATACCCAAAGAAATGTACGGCATTACACCCCAACACCGATAGATAATAATTTACAGGGTCTTCCATCTCCAGCTTTTGAAACAATGCCATGAGTTTAAAGGCAGTTCTATTTGATTTTAATGGCATTATCATCCATGATGAGCCAATCCACGAGCAAATTACAGAGCAAATTCTGCTTGAGGAGAATCTTACCCTCAAACCAGGAGAGTATCGGAGAATTTGTTTAGGACGTAGCGGTCGCACTTGTCTACGGGATTTGCTTGCGAGTCGCGGTCGTGTCGTCAGTGAGACATATTTAACTGATCTCCTCAACCGAAAAGCACTCATGTACGCTTTGCAACTGGAAAAAATCGAAAAACTGCCTTTGTATCCTGGTTTAGATGATTTGATATTTCAGGTGCGATCGCGCAATCTCAAATTAGCGGTAGTGAGTGGTGCAATTCGCAAAGAAATAGAATTGGTACTCTATCGTAGTAACCTAGCTGAATATTTTAAAGTGATAGTTGCAGGTGATGAGATTACCACCAGTAAACCAGAACCCGATGGTTATTTATTGGCAGTACAACGCTTGAATCAGGAATACCCGGATTTAAATCTTCAACCACAAGAGTGTCTGGTAATTGAAGATACTCTAGCAGGTATACAAGCAGCGAAACGTGCTCTCATGCAGGTTGTAGGTGTGGCAAATACTTACCCATTCCATATGCTTCAGCGCTGCTGCAACTGGAGTGTGGATTATCTTAACCAATTGGAACTTGAACGGGTGCAGGAAGTTTTTTCACAAAAAGAGTTGCAAGGTGGGACTGGTGAATGCTAGAATAAACGTTTGCTTCGCATGGGGAATTAGCTCAGTTGGTAGAGTGCTGCGATCGCACCGCAGAGGTCAGGGGTTCGAGTCTCCTATTCTCCATTTACCTTTTCTTCCGATGAAGGTGGAACAAACTTTTGATTTCCTTGGTGATGGCGTACTTGCCATTCGGTATAAAAAAAGAGAATTGCCAGCAAAATGTAGCCAACTGCCCAACGCATTCCAGTTCCAAAGCCTAAATTGATAACGGTATCCGCCACTGTCCAACGATAGCTATGCATCAAGCCAACCCAAGACAGCAAAGCAGCGCCAATAGACCAATAAGCGGCTTTGCGAAAGTCTCGCTCAATAATGTAGACTGTAATCGCAGCCAAAATCATTGCTGAAAAAATAAACCCTTGCTCTAGGGCAAAAGCGCCGTCAATATAGGTATCACTCAGCTTAAACTGCGAGATCAAGGCTGGTGTAAAAGGCTTTTCTGGAGTGCCTAAACCAGCAGCCCGTAGCGCATTTTTAGCAATTAAAGCACCCCACCCTGCAATACCTGGTAACAAACCCACAACAACTGCTGGGGTATGATGTGATGGAGTTGCTGTAAAGCTTTGAGCCACAATCACAATACCAATCCATAACACAATTGCCATCCCAGCTTCAATGGGGACAAAGTAAGCTAGCATGGCAACAGTCCCACTCAGGCAGATCAAGCCCATAATCATGCCGTTAAGGATAGAGTAACCCACTCTTGCCCCTAAAGCTTTCCAGCCGGGGTGACCGATGTAAATAGTGGTTGGAAAACAGGAACCACACATCGCTGCAACAATTGTACCAATGCCATTAGCGGCAAGACTTGGGCCAACAGGATAAGCATCTCCAGCTGCTTCAGCACTCTCTAAATTCTGGAGGCTACCAACAAGGTTAAAAAGTCCCATTGGTAGGATGATACTAAAATATTCCACTAATACTGAGCGGCTATTCCACAACTGTCCTAACCACAACTCTGGTAAGTAAACTCCAATCGGTTGGAGTGCAGCGACGAACTTGGTGTGCTCCCAACTTACCAGCCCTGTTCCCCACGCCAGACCAATTCCCAACAGAACTGCAAGCAAACCACCAGGGAGGGCAAATCGGACTCGTCCAAAATAGGTGATCAAAATGACGCCTAAGGGTACAAAACCCACTACGGGATTGGCAAAGGTCCGAAACAAAAAGCCAATGGCAATAAAGGTGATGGCAATACCACCCAAAGTTGAAAGCATCGCTGCACGGGGAACAAGGCGGCGCAGAGGATTGCCCACCAAAGATCCCACTAATTCAATCAAGCCTGAACCCAAACAACCCACCAGCCCTGCTTGCCAAGCTAGGTCAGCCGCTTGATCTGAAGATGCACCTTGAGCGATCGCTGTCAACCGAACAGGCAACATCACCAGAAAGACGAAGGCAAAAAGGCTGACAGTGTTGATCCCATAGGGGAGAGCAGTTATATCATCCCGCTGTTCCCGTTGACCTTTTTGGTAGGCTAACCAACTGTAATAAAAGTTACCAACAAGCAAGCTTAAAGCAATTCCTGGTAAAATACGCCCATAAACTAAGGAGGCAGGAAACCCAAGTAACCCTTGGCACAAACTGACAATTAGCAAAATTTGAATAAAATTGTCGAGAGCCAGCCCAAATAAACCATCTATATCTCTGCGAACGAACCAGCGAGGAGTCTTAGGTGTTGTGATTTCCATAGGAATATTGGGCAGTATGAGTCATTAGTCATTAGTCATTAGTCATGTAGGAGGCGCGGAGCAATCAACATCAATATTAACAGGATTTGAAGAATCGAATGTTGTTGGCTGCGGGATCACAGGTACAGCAGTCGCCTATCAACTCGTTCATGTCTTCACCGGGTTGCGCAACCCTCTATTGCTTGCACCATTATTCGCAGAGGGCGTTGCTAAAGTTGCAACTAGCAAGGATTACACACTGCTTTCAGCATTTCATATTTTGAAATAGTGCTCTGTGTCATTAATTTTGGTGGGTTGGTAGTGTGAGCGTCTCGCTCACGACGCGAGCTTTCCGGCTCGCACTACCCATCAATTTAATCTTGACAGCGTTAAGGACTAAAGTCCTTACTACGAACTTCTCAACCCGTGAGAATTCATGACACAAACTACTATTGAAGTATTCTGACCAAAAATAAAAGCGCCAGCAGAAAGCTGGGCTGAAAATCAAGCGTCAAACTAAAGCTGATTTGACTCAAACGGTACTCTCCTTTGAATCGGAGTGGTTGCCAAATTGCCAGATCAAGTATTTAGGGACTTTTGGAAGTTCTTAAACCATCTCAAACTCTAAATTATGGCTCTTCAGAAAATCGTGAGTGAAATGATCTACCTCATTGGTGTTATTCAATTCCAAATTGTAAAAATTCACAACCTCGTGTTCAAACAATGGTCCTGCGTGCCAAGTACCAACCTCTAACTTAATAAAGCAATTTCCTGGAATGCGGAAAGCTGCAAGATCTTCCATAGCTGGTTCATCAACATTATTATTCGGCGGACAAACCGCTATGAACCAGTCCTTCCCTTCCAGAGAACCTAGACATTGAGTACATTGCACATGACGAGTAATACTGCGAAATTTCTGTCCTGTGCGTTGCAATTGCATGATATAAAAGCGAGGGATACCTTTGTCTAGTACTAATTGAGCATCTTCTGCATCAAATAATCTACCGTCTTTATCAGGAAAAATCACCTGTCCATAGCGACGAAAATTCTCTGACGTTATCCATTCTGCCCGCAATTGCTGTACCGTCTTTGATGAACTCATCTCCATTTCTCTTGCTTCTGAGGTTGGATATACGTTGTTTAACGGTTCTATCATTTCTAAGTATATGCCACCAGAACTTCTGTTTTTGTCCAACCCCCGTCAACTAGCTTTTATTGCCCTGAGAGATGTTCACAAAGGAGCTTATGTTGATATTGCCCTAGACCGAGTGCTGCAAAAAGTTAATTTACCCGATCACGATCGCCGCCTAGTCACAGAATTAGTTTATGGCTGTGTCAGAAGACAACGGACTCTCGATGTTCTCATCGATCAACTTGGTAAAAAGAAATCTCACCAACAACCAAAAGATCTCCGCACCATCCTACACTTAGGCTTATACCAACTGCGCTACCAAGAAAGAATTCCCAACAGTGCTTCTGTTAATACCACTGTTCAACTGGCTAAAGAAAACGGCTTTCCCGGACTGACAGGATTTGTGAATGGTTTATTACGGCAGTATATCAGGATGGCAGAAGAACATGGGGTATGGGATTTTCCCCAATGCCCTAATCCAGTAGAACGCTTGGGTATTGTTCACAGCTTTCCTGACTGGATAATTCAAGTCTGGGTAGAACAACTGGGCTTCGCACAAACAGAACAACTGTGTCAATGGATGAACAAAACTCCAACGATAGACCTGCGCGTTAACCCCCTACGCACTTCAAGAGAGGAAGTTCATACTGCGTTACAGTCTGTTGGTGTTTTATCAAAACCCTTTCCTCTCCTACCGCAGGCTTTACGATTGATTGGTAGCACTGGTTCAATTCAAAATCTACCCGGTTTTAGCGAGGGTTGGTGGACTGTACAAGATAGTAGTGCTCAATTGGTAGGTTATTTGCTTGACCCGCAATCTGGTGAAGTGGTGATTGATGCTTGCGCCGCACCAGGCGGTAAGACAACCCACATTGCAGAATTAATGGGGGATGAAGGAAAGATTTGGGCTTGCGATCGCACTCCCTCTCGGTTACGCAAACTTGAAGAAAACGCCCAACGGTTAAAATTGCAATCTATCCAAATTTGCACCGGTGATAGTCGCAACTTACCCCAGTTTCGCAACTGTGCTGACCGTGTGTTACTCGATGCTCCTTGTTCTGGTTTGGGAACTATGCACCGCCACGCTGATGCACGTTGGCGACAGACACCAGAAACGGTTCAAGAACTCTCAATACTCCAGAAAGAGTTGTTATCACATGTATCAACTTTTGTCAAGCCCGGAGGGCTACTAGTTTATGCCACCTGTACGTTACATCCCGCAGAAAATGAAGGTGTGATTTCATCATTTTTAACTGAGCATCCAAATTGGGAAATAGAGCATCCCAGTATTGATTCACCTGCCCGTGAGTATTCCACACCCCAGGGCTGGATCAAAGTATGGCCCCATCAACAGGATATGGATGGCTTTTTTATGGTGCGTTTAAAAAAAAGTTAAGAGTTCTTTCCTGTGGATTTTAAGATTTAATACACATAGTCCGTTGCCCGAAAGCCTTGGTAGGGGCGCTTCACTGCTCATTTCACCCCTAACTCGAAAAATTTCACAATATGAGGTTGGGAAACGTCTAAACAGTAAAGGCTTAAACACAAGCTTCTTTTTGTCCAAAGTCCAAAAAACTAAGGGTTCAAAAAAATGAAAAGAATTCTGACATTAATAGCAGCTGTTGTCATCCTAACAACTTCACTGTTCGCAGCAGCACCAGCATTTGCAACTCCCACTGTGCCAGTACTAGTCGGTGGAATTGCACATTCATCTACCAGCGGACAACCAGTAGAAATAGCAGTTATCGCACCACCGGGAACTTCATTTGCTGGCACCTTGACCACAAGGACGTCATTTTATGGAGTTGATAGCGTATTTAGTATATATACCGACAAGCGTTCGCGTCTATGGGTGAGCAAAGAGGCTAGCAACGAACCGGCAGTAACGGCGATCCGAATTGATGATAACAACTATAGAATAGAACTCAACGGCGGAGTACTAGGATGCATCGCATTTACCCCGACCACTGGAGCATTGACCCTATCAACTGCACGCTCATGGTTCCAGGGTAGCGTACAGGGGACATACAACAAGTACCCATAGACCACGGTAGTAAGTTGACTGATTCTTGGCGCCAATTGCACCAAGATCTTTCATAAATCTAGCAATATTGTCATGTTTGGCAAGTTTGTATAGGCGAACACTTCGTGTTCCTACAAGACCCGATCAAATTTCCCCGCGCAATTCTGAAGACTCAGTTATTGCGCAGGGAAATTCCCTCGTCAATACCAGAGTACTAGTCGGAAGCCTTATTCTTACGTTGTGTTCCTAGCTTGTAAACCCTAAAATTAAGCGCAAACATGATTTTTTGCTTTCAGATTTTAATTGGTGCAAAGGTGAAACCCTGATTAATGCGTTGGAAAAAACTTCACCTTAACAGGGGTACTCCTAACTCCTAACTCCTCACTGTTTATGGAGTTTCATCTTTGTTAATCTTCGGTACAATGTCAGGACGCTCTTTATTTTCCCAGCCAGCGGGACGCTTAGAATTGTACCAAGCAATTGAACCTATCGACACAGCAGCGATAAAACCAACTACATATACAATAGCTGCTGACCAAGGAAAATGAGGTCCATTTTCCACTGCTTGCGCTGCCGCTTGCATAAACAAATGCATGAGTATATCCCCCTGTTAGTAACCAACACTACTTATTAAGACCTTATACAAATAGCGTATCACCTACATCCATCGCTAGAAGGAAAGACGGGGAGGAAATGGGGGAAAGAACTTATGAATCAGGAGCCAGAATTCCCAAGCTGACTCCTGACTCCTGTATTCTTCTTTAATTTCCACTTAATGAGGTAGGTTTAAGTCGATCATGCCAGGAGATATGTTGCGACGATGAAGACGCTGAGTTAACAGAGGATTTTTTTGAGGAAGGCAATTTCGCTGTAGTCGAGGAGGAATTTGTTTCTGCTTGTCTAGACCGGCGTGAATGAGATGACTCTGAGGAAGACCCTCCAGAACCTGATTCTTCACTGTGAGATCTATGACTGTGGCTTCTGCTATCGTTGTTTTGTTCGTCAGAGTGTCGCCTTCTATGTGTTGAAGTGACTTCTTCTTGTTGTTGATCCTGATTTTCCTCCGAAGAGTGTCTGCTTCTGTGGCGATCGCGTGCGTCATCGCCATCATCGGAACTTCCATGTTGATTGCGCTGATCTGATTCATCGTCGGTAGAAGCAACACTATTAACAATTCGTTTAGGTTTAACAGCTTCTGCCTTGATTGTACCTTTGCGACCTTCGAGCTTGGGTCTTGCTGGAAACTTTTCTACGGGCATACCCTTGACAGCTTTTTCCATAAATTCATGCCAAGTGTAGGCGGCACTCCCACTACTCCCATCGGTGGGATTATTGTTGTCGTTACCTAGCCAAACACCGGTCACCAATTGGGGAATATAACCAATAAACCATAAATCGCGGGCTTCATCTGTCGTGCCTGTCTTCCCAGCAACAGGTCGGTCTAACTGAGCAGCGCGACCAGTCCCATCAGTCACGACATTGCGTAGCATCCAAGTCATAATCGCGGCACTATCGGCGTCGATCGCACGGTTTGGTTTGAAGTCGGCTGACCAGATCACCTTACCCCCGCGATCAAGAATGCGTCGAATACCGTGAGGTTCTGCGTGTAACCCTCCAGTTGCAAAGCTACCATAAGCGCTGGTCAACTCCAGCAGATTCACTTCGTTGGAACCCAAAGCCAAGGAATAGTTGGGATTGAGGTTAGATTTAATCCCCATATCATGGGCAAGTTTGATGGTAGGCTTAAATCCCACACTGATCAATACCTTCACCGCTACTATGTTGATTGATTTGGTGAGGGCACTTATCATGTCTATCTCGCCGTGGAAGTTTTTACTAAAATTTTTCGGTTCATAGCCATCCACTTTGAAGGGTTCATCGAGGTAGGTATCGTAGGGGTTCTTCCCACTGGCGATCGCAGCAGCGTATACAAACCCTTTAAAAGTTGACCCTGGCTGACGCTGTGCCTGGGTAACGCGATTAAACTGGTTCTTCCCAAAGTCTTTGCCCCCAACCATTGCCTGAATTTCACCATTGCGGGGGTCGATGACAACCATTGCTGCTTGCTTAAAGTTCTCCCAACGTCCTTGATTTCGTAGGGTTTTGCTCACAGCATCTTCTGCCAACTTTTCCCAGGTCCGGTTCAGGGAGGTTTCTACTGTGAGACCGCCAGCTTGTAGCACTTTGGGGGAAACATATTTCGGCAATTCTTTCTGGATGTAGCCGATAAAGTAGGGAGACTCTACTTGCCATCGCTGAGGTCGTGTGGGTTTCAGTGTTAATGGTTCCACCATTGCTGCTTGTTTTTCGGCGGCTGTAATATACCCATCTTCCAGCATCCGCTGCAACACCAGATTCCGTCGCTGTTTGGCTGCATCTTTATTTACTTGTGGCGAAAACCGATTTGGGGCGGGAGGTAATGCGGCAATTGTTGCCATTTCGCTTAGGGTGAGTTGATCTACGGATTTACTGAAGTACACCTGTGCCGCATCCGCTACACCGTAAGCTCCTGAACCCAAATAAACCAGATTGAGGTAGCGCTCTAGAATCTCTTCTTTGGTCAACGTCTCTTCCAGTTTCTGGGCTAAACGAGCCTCCTTGAGCTTGCGCCAGATTGTCCGTTCTTGTTTGAGAAAGAGAATTCGCGCTAGCTGTTGCGTGATCGTGCTACCACCTTCTACGACGTCTTGCGATCGCAAGTTATTTAAAACTGCTCTGACAATTCCCTGATAATCTACACCGTGATGTTGACTAAACCTTCTGTCTTCAGAGGCGATAAAAGCTTTTTTCAGGTGATCTGGTATTTGATCTAGCTTTAGCTGTTCTCTAGTCGCATCTCCTTGCTGCTGCAACACTCTACCATCAGCCGCTTTGATGGTTATTGTTTGCTCTCGGGCAACAGCATTCAGTTCAGCTTTATCTGGTAAAGTCTTATCTATTGATCCGATAAGGTAAGACACAGCAATAATTCCACAACCGCCCACACCAAAGGCTAACCAAAACAAATAGCGACGGTAAAACGGTTTGTGACTCCGTCGTTTGGCGATTCCTTCAGAGGATTGGCTCTCATGAAGGCGAGGCTTTTGCTTTTCCTTTACCTGATTCGTTGGAGGTAAGCTTTCATTTGTTGATTCCTCGTTTTCATGACGATTATTGGACGGCAATACCGGGTTTTTCTTATTAGCGGCACTCAACTTATTTGATCTTTCCTTGAACCAAGAGGCAAACTTTACCACGTCTATTTCTCGCTCCCAGCATCTGCTACCAAACCATTGCAAAAATATTCTGTTAGTGTACCAGATTTGTGTTATCCTACCATTCGATGTAATGATTAATTAATTTCACTGGGATCAAGTATTTTTGAGCATCTCCCCACTGCCCGGAGAGAAGTCAAAAGTAAAAAAACAAAACTCCCCACTCCTCACTCCTCACTCCTCACTAAAATAGAACTATGCCATTAGGTAGAGAATTACCGCAATTACTGAGACAACGCTTATTCTACAAAGGACGCAAGTTTAATTTTGAGGTCAACAGCTTGCGTTTGCCGAATACATCGGAGGGAGAATGGGAGTGTATTCGTCACCCTGGTGGAGCGCTGGCTGTCCCTGTAACGGCAGAAGGTCAACTTATACTCGTGCGCCAGTATCGTTTTGCGGCTCAGGGACGGGTTTTAGAGTTTCCTGCTGGCACTTTAGAACCAAATGAAGACCCACTGGTGACGATTCAGCGTGAAATACAGGAAGAAACTGGCTACCGCGCTCACAAGTGGCAAAAATTAGGAGAGTTTTTCTTAGCTCCCGGCTATTCTGATGAAATTATCTACGCTTATTTAGCACAAGATTTAGAGAAGCTGGAAACACCACCAGCACAAGACGCAGATGAAGATATTGAAACATTGCTTTTCACTCCTGAAGAGTTGGAGAAAGCAATAGTACAGGGTGAACCAGTAGATGCTAAATCAATTGCTAGCTTTTTCCTCGTGCGCCCATTGCTAGTTTAATGCAATAAGAGGGAGCAGGGAGCAGGGAGCAGGGAGCAGGGAGCAGGGAGCAGGGAGCAGGGGGAGTTTCTTTCATTCATAACGGGTGGTGCGCCGGCGGTGGGGCGCTTTAAAGAAACATGGGCATTGGGTATTGTCCGTTCGTAGGGGTGCTCTTCTCCCCCCCCTTGCAGGAATGGTGGTGTTTCTTCCACTGATAACGGGTGATGCGCCGCCAGTGGGGTGCTCTTAAGACGCTTCTAGTAGATAGCTCATACAGTGCCCCATGAGAAAGTAGACTACTAACATAGCAGCAGCAGCGAGGGCAACTAACGTACCAGCCAACATCATCGAAAATTCCTTATTCGCGAAGGCTCTCTCCATTAAATGGAGAGACCACGCCACTAGCGCGACATCAAACACTAAAATAGGAATCAACATATTTCTTAATATTTTTTAATTCTTTGTAACCAATCTTAACATCGTTTTTGAAAACTGTGTAGGACTGCTGGATATCTGGTTGATATCAGGGTTTGCCAATTAGGAAGCCATTCTGACTGAAACTTGATGAGCATGCAAATAAGTTTTAATTTCTGCCACACTGAGTTGCCCATAATGTAAAAGCGATGCCAATAGTGCTGCTTCTGCCCTTCCCTTGGTTAAGGCAGCATGAATATGTTCGCAATTGCCTGCACCACCAGATGCAATAACTGGAATTTGTACAGATTCAGCGATCGCCCGTGTTAAAGCTAAGTCATAACCTGTTTGAGTGCCATCGGCGTCCATACTTGTCACCAAAAGTTCTCCTGCGCCCCGTTGTTCGACTTCTTTCGCCCAAAGTAACGCATCTAGACCTGTGTTTTCTCTTCCACCGCGCACATAGACATCCCAGCCAGGATTGTTAGGGTCTTGTCTAAGTTTGGCATCTATCGCAATGACTATGCACTGATTGCCAAAGCGATCGCTCGCCCGATTGATCAGATCAGGATCGCGCACACCCGCAGAATTAATACTAACCTTATCTGCTCCAGCTCGTAACAGATTTTTAACATTTTCTAAGGATTGAATTCCACCACCCACCGTTAACGGAATAAAGACCTGTTCAGCAGTGCGGTACACCACATCTACAATGATATCCCGGTTTTCATGAGACGCTGTAATATCTAGAAACACTAACTCATCAGCACCAGCTTCGTTGTAAACCTTTGCCAGTTCTACCGGATCGCCCGCATCAGCCAAGTTAACAAAGTTAACTCCCTTAACAACCCGTCCCGCCTTCACATCCAGACACGGTAAGATTCTTTTAGCCAGCATGAGTATTCTTACACTCCTGAGTAATTACCCGGAAATTAAATTTTAAATTGGAGAGAGGATTCTCAACCGAAAATTTTTACACATCATGATTGGGGATTGGGGATTGGGTATTGGGTATTGGGCTAGATCCTACCCAGTCACCAGTTACCAGTCACCAGTCACCAGTCACCAGTCCCCAATCCCCAGTCCCCAGTCCCCAATCCCCAATAATTATGGCGATTATCTCATCAAAAAAACAGCCGCAAGAACCAAATGAACAACCAAAGCAGAGTCGGGAATCGGTGAAAGCACCTGCACAGGATAATCTCTTGAAACCTGAAGCTGCTGTCGATGAGCAAAGTAAGCAAGACGAGAGTATTCGACCGCAGCGATTTGCCGATTATATTGGGCAAAAAGACTTAAAAGATGTGCTGGACATTGCCATCAAAGCGGCTAAGTCCAGGGGAGAGGTACTCGATCACCTGCTGCTGTATGGTCCTCCAGGGCTAGGTAAAACCACGATGGCGATGATTTTAGCATCGGAAATGGGGGTTAACTGCAAAATTACCAGCGCCCCAGCCCTGGAACGTCCTAGAGATATTGTTGGACTACTCGTCAATCTCAAGCCGGGAGATGTTCTGTTTATCGATGAGATTCATCGCCTGTCACGGATGACGGAAGAAATTTTATACCCAGCAATGGAGGATTATCGCTTAGATATCACGATAGGTAAAGGTTCTAGTGCTCGAACTCGGAGTTTAGAACTATCAAAGTTTACCTTAGTGGGAGCAACAACCCGTGTAGGCGCACTAACATCCCCACTACGCGATCGCTTTGGCTTAATTCAAAAATTAAGATTTTATGAAGTGGATGAACTCAGCAAAATAGTATTGCGTACTGCCCAGTTACTCCAAACAGCCGTGAGTGAGGATGGTGCAACAGAAATTGCGCGGCGATCGCGAGGAACGCCACGGATAGCAAATAGGCTACTTAAACGTGTACGTGATTACGCGGAAGTTAAATTGTTAAAGGAAGTTAATGAAGGGGTTGCGGCTGAGGCGTTGCAACTATTCCAAGTCGATCCTTGCGGTTTGGATTGGACAGACCGCCGGATGCTGAGTGTCATTATTGAACAATTTAATGGTGGACCAGTAGGGTTAGAAACGATCGCAGCGGCGACAGGTGAGGATACTCAAACAATTGAGGAAGTTTATGAACCTTATTTGATGCAGATTGGGTATTTGCATCGGACTTTCCGTGGTAGGGTAGCGACACCGGCTGCTTACAAGCATTTAGGTTTTAAACCCCCTAATGAGCAGTTGTCTTTATTCCCGTGAGGATTTATGGTGGCTTTTGGGATATGGATTTGGAACCGCAGATGAACACACCCTCGACGCAGATGAAGAAGTTTATTATTGTTTTTTTTAGTCTGTTGCTGATATTTGGGTGGGGTGAGCCAGTTATGGCACAAACCCAAGGGTCCAGTTTAATTCAGGAGCAGCAGTTACAGCAACGGGATCGGTTGGCGACTGAGGCTTTTAATGCTACCAATGAGGGTGATTTTGCTAGGGCTGAACGGTACTGGACAAAAATTATTGAGCAATTTCCTGATAATGCAGCTGTTTGGAGTAACCGAGGAAATTCGAGGGTGAGTCAAAATAAGTTGCAAGATGCCCTGGTGGATTATAATAAGGCGATAGAATTGGCACCGAATGCAACTGACCCTTACTTGAATCGTGGTGCAGCGTTGGAGGGTTTGGGAAGGTGGGAGGAGGCGATCGCAGATTATGATCATGTTCTGGAACTTGATCCGAAGGATGCGATGGCATACAACAATCGAGGCAATGCTCATGCGGGTTTGGGAAGATGGGAAGAGGCGATCGCCGACTACAAAAAATCTGCTGAAATTGCCCCAAATTTTGCTTTTGCCCGTGCCAACTACGCCCTTGCCCTTTATGAAACTGGTCAAATAGACAAAGCAATTCGGGAAATGCGGAATATTGTGCGCAAATATTCCCAGTTTGCCGATATGCGTGCTGCCCTCACTGCTGCTTATTGGGTGCAGGGACAAAAAGGTGAAGCTGAAAGTAATTGGGTGTCAGTCGTCGGATTGGATGGACGTTATAAAGATATCAATTGGGTGGCAAATGTCCGCCGTTGGCCTCCTAGTATGGTGGTAGCGTTGGATAAGTTTCTGAAGCTTAAGTAGAGGCTGACTTTTCACGGGTTATCAAGTGGATTGAGGTATTTTCTTATTTGTTGGGCGAATCAGATAAACTGCATAAGTCACGTTTAGTGACAACTATTAAGAATGACCTAGTGATTGTCAAACTCATATCAGCTTGAAAAAAGAGCGCAGAAAAAGTCAGTTTAACAATAAGTACAAGATGAGGAAAGTGTACAATGATCCATTTTGGGATTATCTGCCCTACCGCAAATGGACACCTCAACCCGATGACAGCCTTGGGACGTGAACTGCAACGGCGTGGTCATCGAGTCACAATTTTTGGGATACTCGATGCCCAACCTAATGCGTTAGCAGCAGGCTTGGGATTTCAGGCGATCGCAGAATCTGAGTCTCCTGCAGGGACGATGGCGAGATTGTTTACCCAGCTAGGGAAAAAGAATGGGCTTGCGGCATTCGGTTATACTGTCAGTCTGTTCAAAGATTCAACTGCTCAACTCCTGCAGGAAGCACCTAAAGCAATTAGGGATGCTGGTGTAGAAGCATTGCTTGTAGACGAAACTACATCAGCGGGAGGGAGTGTGGCAGAATACCTGGGTATTCCCTTTGTTACTGTCTGCTGTGCCTTGGTACTTTATCAGGAAGACTATATTCCTCCATTGTTTACAACCTGGAGTTATAATCCAGCCTGGTGGGCGCGTTTACGCAATCAAGCTGGTCTGTCTGTGCTTCGTCGGATCGCTCGACCAATCCGGGAGGTGATAGACGAGTATCGCCGACAATGGAAGTTACCCCTATACTCTAGTTCTAACGAACTTTCTTCCAAACTAGCGATTTTGAGTCAACAGCCTGCTGAGTTTGAATTTCCTCGGCGGTATCTGCCCCAATGGTTCCATTTCACCGGACCATACTATGACTCTACAGGGCGGCGAAGAGTTGATTTCCCGTATGAAAAGCTAACTGGGCAACCCCTGGTTTACGCTTCTATGGGAACTATACAAAATCGCCTACAGTATATTTTCCCTTGTATTGCGGAGGCTTGTGAGGGGTTGGATGTCCAACTGGTAATTTCTCTGGGGGGCTCACTCGACCCAGAAGCGCTGCGACAATTACCTGGGGAACCAATAGTTGTCAAATATGCACCCCAGTTAGAATTGCTGAAAAAAACTAGCCTCACAATTACCCATGCAGGAATGAATACCACTTTAGAATCCTTAAGCAATGGAGTGCCAATGGTTGCCCTTCCCATTGCCAATGACCAGCCAGGAGTAGCGGCGCGTATAGCGTGGACAGGTACTGGAGAATTTTTACCCCTGTCTCGTTTGAGTGTTCCTAAGCTGCGAACCACTATACAGCAGGTACTGACGGAGGATTCTTATAAAAAGAATGCATCCAGGTTACAAGAGGCGATTCGTCTTGCAGGTGGAGTCAGTCGAGCTGCTGATATTGTGGAACAAGCTGTATCTACCGGGAAGCCTGTCTTAGCTTAAACACAGCAATAAAGGATTTTTTCTGCTTATTGAAGCCTTCAGCTTGGTGTTGCAACGTTTTCAGCAACTGCTGAAGCAGCTTACAAGTGATAAAATAGGCTTTTGCTAAAAAAATTAATATACTCCGGAAGCACTATTATCGACTACCTAAATAGAGAACTTGGTTTAGTTGAGAACCTGTTTAAGATTCTCCATGATTTGGGAGGCATGATTCTTGTGAATGTTGCCCAGATTGAAGGAACACTCACACCCGATATCCTCCAACAGGCTCTCAATTTGGTGCAAAAGCGTCATCCTATGCTTCAAGTTCACATCGTTGACTTACCAGATGGCACTTATTTTCAATCGGTGGGAACACTGAAAATTCCTTTACGCTTTATAGACAAGCAACATGAGTATCAATGGCTTAATATTGCTGAATCCGAGTTGCACCAAAAATTCTCAGCGCTGTGTGAGCCTCTTTGTCGAGTCACTTTTCTTCGTTCTTCTACGAGTAACGGCATCAGTGAAATCATTGCAACGTTTCACCACGCTATTACTGATGGGATGTCATGCATGTGTTTTATCCATGATCTATTGTCCTATTGTCAGCAAATTGCTGATGGAGAGCATATATCCGAAGTAGCCACAATGGAACTACTTCCTCCCCTCGAAAATCTGCTTGCAAGCAGTCTCACTCATCAAAATAAAGTTGAAGAGACTCCAGAAAAAACTCATAAGGAAATCCCAATACCAAAGTTAATCATTGAGGGAGAAGTACCTCCTAGCCAGCGCCGCACCCGTCTTGTGACTCGAATTCTGAGTCCGGAGATGACTCTGAAGCTCAAAGAACGTTATAAACAAGAGAAAACTACCATACATGGTGCTTTGTGTGCTGCAATGTTATTGGGCACAGCAAAAATTGCTTTCACTGATACACCACACAGTTTATCCTGCGGTTCCAGTGTGAATGTGCGAAAGTTTTGTGAACCAGAGGTCAATGATGAATACATCGGCGACTTCGCACTAGTCGTTACGGAACATCACACCTTGGATCAAACTACCAATTTTTGGGACTTGGCACGGGAATGTAAATCAAAAATTAGCTATTCTATTAGTCGTGGATTTCCTATTCAAGATAAATTACGTAACCTTGATAAGGATTTAATTATAAAAATTTCAGAGGAGCAAAACGGTAGAAATGAAGCTCTACATATTTCAAATCTTGGTCAGACAAAATTTTTAAATGAATATGGAATTTTTAAAATGAAAAGCCTATATTTTGTCCCAGGAGTGCATTTAATGGGCGCTTGTTTATGGCTGGGTGTGGTAACTTTTCATGAACAGGTATTTTGTAGTTTTGCTCATGTAGTTCCTGTGGTCAGTGCTAAGACAGCAGAGTTATTAGCAGATTCTGTTATAGCCACTATACAAAAAGCCTGTGTATCAGAATCTTTAACATTTTAGCTTCGGAATTCAAAATAAAATACTGTCTGTATCCGCTGGAAAGCCTGTCTGATCTCAAACACAGTAACTTACTATAGTGGCAATGAAGTTATTCTACAAGCTCAACGCAAGCTAGTCTCAAGGATTAGCTGATTTTGAGGACGCATCCCCCTAACTATCATCCACACCCCGTCTGATGGACCCAACAAAGCGCCCTTACGCACTGGTTGTACTGGTTTGTCATCTGCCAGTTCCATCTGCCAGGAAGACAGCACAGTCGCCAAAACCATTTTCATTTCAAACAAAGCAAATGCCATCCCGATGCAGCGACGGTTACCGCCTCCAAAGGGCAAATACTCATACTGGGTAAACTGACGTTCCAGAAAACGCTCTGGCTTAAACTGCTTCGACTGGGGATATAAATCTTCCCGATGATGAGTCAAATAGATAGAAGGAATTACCAAAGTACCAGGCTCTAACTGATAACCCATGATTTCTAACGGTGATTTGACTAATCGATTTAATGCTAACATCGCCACTGGGTAAAGGCGCAGTGTTTCACTACAGACAGCATTTAAATAGGGCGATCGCATGAGGGCATTAGGATCGGGGCGATCGCCAAGGGTATCCAGTTCTTGCAGTAGTTTCTCACGCACTTGAGGGACACGGTGAATCCAGTAAAATGCCCAGGCTAAGACAGTCGCAGTAGTCTCATGACCCGCCACCAACATAGTGATTAATTCATCCCGTAACTCTACATCCGTCATCGGCTGACCCTCTTCATCGCGAGCCAACATCATTAAAGAGAGGATATCACTCCGACTAGGATCTGGTTGCTCTTTGCGTTCCCGAATCTCGGCATAGATGAGTTCGTCAATTTGCTGTCTTTGGCGCTTAAAAATTCCCCAAGGACTCCACGATCCTAAATCCTGTTGCAGTATTGGAAAAAGAATCATGAGGGTTCTCATTAGGGGCTTTTTCGGGTTCATGAGCGCAATCAGGACTAATTTAAGCCTTTCGTAACGCGGTCCATCCTCTAAACCAAAGACTGCTTTTAAAATCACCTGAAAGGAAATTTCTTGCATCGATGGTAAGACTGAAAAGGGTTCACCAACTCGCCATCGACTAGTCACTTGCTTGGTGATATCGCGGATTAACTCCCCATAAGCCAGCATCCTTTCTCCATGCAAGGGGGGAGTCAACAGCTTTCGTTGCCTTTGGTGGGGCTTTCCTTCTAGCGCCAGCAGTGATTGCTTTCCCAACAAGGGAAATTTAATACCTGCAGGCTCACCAGAGTCCAACTGTTTTGGATCGGTGGTAAAAATCTGCTGAATCGCCTGAGGGTTACTAATAAATACCTGAGGTGTAAAAACTGGACCAACGCGGAGGGTGAAAATATCACCATAGCGTTGAGTACAGGCTTCCATATATTCTAGGGGACGAGCCATCCACTCAAACGTCTGGATTAAGGGTGGTGTTTGGGGTCCGTTAGGCAATTTAGATGCAGACATTTTTGTTAATTTCTTGGTAAGTCGTTCATGGATATAGATCCATTTTAGAATGGTTAGAATTGAGAAACCGATATATCAAACCCTTTCATTCATGACTCCTCCAGACTTGTTAACCGCTTCCGCCCCTGTCAGTTCGCTTCAGGCAAAGTTGACAGATCTACGTGCGCTGATGGAAGAACATCACTTGGACGCTTACCTGATTCCCTCTGCCGATGAACACCTAAACGAGTATCTGCCAGAAGCCAAGCAGCGGCGGATCTGGTTCAGCGGCTTTACAGGTTCTGCTGGAGATCTTCTTGTGGGATGGGAGTGGGGATGGTTGTTTGTTGATTCCCGCTATCATGAGCAAGCAGACTTGCAGGTCGATGCATCCCTGATTCAAGTTTCCAAGTTAGGGTTGGAAGGGCACAAGACTTTAGTGGAACTGCTGGAAACCTTAGGACAGGAACACGACAACAAAGGTTTCCGTTTCCGCCTAGGATTTGACCCCTTTACCTTGGCGGTTGAGCAGTTTCTCGATTTTCAGAAACAGGTGGAAGCCGCTGGCGTCCAGTTGGTGAGTGTGGCAGAAAACTTGGTGGATCAGGTTCGCGATCGACAGGATGAGGGAGAATTAGACCTGTTATCAACCTATGCCACCTCACTGTTATTTCCTTTGCCCGACACAGTAACAGGGGAAACAACGGTTCAAAAGCTGGCGCGGGTAAGAGAGGCGTTGCAAAAATCTAAAACAAACGTGCTACCAATTACCAAACTGGATCAGATTGCTTGGTTGTTTAACTTGCGCGGTAGCGATGTTCCTTACAATCCGGTCTTTATCGCCTATGCTATAGTCACGCTAGATGCAGCCTATTTGTTTACCAATTTGCAACGGATTGATGCTCAGGTTCAGGAAGCTTTACACAATCACGTTACCCTCCTGCCCTATGAACAGTACCATCAAACCCTGACAACCCTAGTTTCCAATCTGCAACCTGTCCGTGTCTTGGTAGACCCAAAACATACCACCCAAGGGACTTACCAAATCTTGGAGAAAGTAAAGAATGGGGACAAGGTGACTATCGTAACAGCAAACAATCCCATTGAGGGGATGAAAGCCCGCAAGAATGCAATTGAAATTGAGCAGATGCAGCAGGCTAACCTCAAAGCCAGTCGCGCTAAGGTGCGCACGATTAAATGGGTTCAGGAACAGCTTGCCAATAAGCAGACGCTAACGGAGTTAGACGTTGCCCTTCGTATCGAGCAGTTTTATGCTGAAGAGTCTAACTTTCAGGGTTTGAGCTTTAGCACGATCGCTGCCACAGGGGCGAATAGTTCAATTGTCCACTACAGTACCCCCAGTTCTGAAACCGTGCTGAGTGCTGGTCAATTGTTCCTCCTAGATTCGGGTGCCCAATACCTGATGGGAACCACCGATGATACCCGGACGCTGATTGTCGGAGACCCGACCGATGAACAGATTGAACGCTATACTGACGTGTTAAAGGCTCACATTAACTGTGCCATGCAGCGGTTTCCCAAAGGCACGACAGGTGTTCATCTGGATGGGATAACGCGATCTGACATGTGGATGGTTGAACTCGACTATGGTCATGGCACTGGACATGGAGTGGGTGCTTTCTTAAATGTCCACGAAGGACCGAATGGGATCAGTAAGCGTGCCATTGAGGCTTTGGAACCGGGTATGGTGACGAGTATTGAACCTGGTTTCTACGCACCAGGTTGGGGTGGAATTCGGATTGAAAATCTCTACGTAGTCAAAAATCTCACTCCAGAAACGCCATCTCAGGTAGATCCGCCCAAAACGACTTGGTATGGCTTTGAACCTCTGACATACATTCCCTTTGACAAACGCCTAATTGCACTGAACCAACTGGAACTGCGGCAACGTCAGTGGCTGTTGAATTACCATGCTACTATTGTGGAGAAGCTCTCTCCAACTTTGGAAACCAGTGAAGCTGACTGGCTAAGAGAGGCTTGTAGTTTTTAAAAATTAAGAAGGCAGTCTAATAGTTTAAGTCTGCCGAACCTATTCTTCTTCATTCTGACTCCTGACTCCTGACTCTCTCTCTCTCTCTCTCCCGCTCACTCTCTCTCATATCTATCTATCTAACTCTCACTCTCACTTACGTGCACACTTTGTATCTCTTTCACACACCATCACAAAACATCGTTCAGACACCTGCACAAACATTCTTTCCATTCCTCATTCTTCTCTCGTTTGTTCTCTCTGGTTTATTCTCTCTCTTACATTCCTTGTGCTCCCACTTTCCCTCTGCGCCTATTTTTTGTGACTTTTTCCCTGCTTTACACTTTCTCCACCCCTCCTCACTCTCAGTTTCTCGTTCTTTCTCACGTGCATACCTTTCTCTCTCTCTCTCTCTCTCTCTCTCTCTATATATATATATGAAGGAGCCCCGCCGCCGCCGCTTATGAAACAGTATATCTC
>CAIVAU010000010.1 GCA_903903925.1 uncultured cyanobacterium | reverse complement strand
GATTATGAAAACTAAAAGATTCGATTTTCGGGTAACAGAGCGCAGGTACAATAAGCTAACCTTATTAGCCAGAAAAACAGAAAGGTCGGTAGCAAGTTTATTTGACGAATGGATAGATAGCTTGCCAGAATTAAAGGAAGATAACACCAAGGCATCCTAAAGGATGCAGCTAGCCTTCATCAAGAGCCTGAAGTACGGAGTACGGTGCTACGCACCTGCTCCTCAGAGGTTTTCGGCATTTCCCTTATAATTGAACTACCGCAGTTAACCTCTCTTCTGACAACTGCTCAATCAGTTTGATCGCTCTTCTACGAATATCGGTTGCTGGAGTCATGGAAGATCACGCTTACCTATGTCTAATCAAATTGTACCCAGACTATTTGTCAATGCGTAACCCGGATTTCTCACAAAAATTTCGACAATAAGCCTGGAATGCTTATACCGTCTGGACTTGAGATAAAATACCACCATCCCATACTGCGATGATTTGTACCAGAGTCTAAAACCCGTAAAATCGTGAGCAGGATAAAGGTTTGGTAATAGTGATCGCTGCGGCTTGTGAGAAATCCGGGGGGGTTTAAATGTCACTTTGCGGTGGTGTAGTTAACTTCAGTGGCTGAAAAAGCGTGAGGTATGGTTGATAACGATACAATCGATTTCGCTGCCAACCAGTAATTTCCTTCAGAAATCCAAGTTCGACAAACTGCTCTATTGTTTTGTTGGCTGTAACGTAAGCACACTGAAGATTTTTTTCGACTAACCTTACAGTCACAATCGGTTGCTGAAAGAGAAAGTCTAATAAGCGCAAGCCATAATTACTGCTAAAAACTTTCTGACTGATGATTTCACGGTGAGCTTCACGGAGCTCAAGAATTGAACGAGCGGTTGTAGTTGCAGACTGACTTACCTCAAGAATGCCTCGCAGAAAAAATTTTAACCATCCTTCCCAATCCCCATCTGTACGGATAGCCATCAGTCTGTCATAGTATTCCATTCTATGGGCTTTTAGGTAATGACTGAGGTACAAAAGGGGTCGCTGTAAAATTTCTCGCTCACAGAGTAAAAAGGTGATTAGCAAGCGTCCAATACGCCCATTACCATCTAAGAAAGGGTGGATAGTCTCAAACTGCGCGTGAGCTAGCCCACAAAGGATAAGTACAGGAAAAGATTTCTTGTCGTGCAGAAATTTCTCCAGGTTGTCTAGAGCTTGGTTCATCTCTAGAATTGGCGGTGGGACAAAAGAAGCAGTAGCTAGGTTACAGCCTGCTGCGCCAATCCAGTTCTGGCTTGTACGGAACTCACCAGGAGTTCGATCTCCTCCCCTGACTCCGTCAACTAAATGGCTGTGGATCTCTCGAATCAGGCGCAGACAAAGCGGAAAACTCTTCAGGCGTTCCAACCCATAATTCATAGCTCGGATATAATTGACAACCTCTTCCACATCTTTAGGAATCTCCTGACCGCTAACATCAATTTCAAACTGAAGCACGTCTTCTAAGGTGCTTTGAGTCCCTTCAATCTGTGAACTTAGTACCGCTTCTTGACGGACATACATTGCTACAAACAAGTTAGGATTGGGCAGAATAAAGGTAGAACCATCAAGTCTGCCTAAAGCACGATCAGCATCTGATAGTAGACACACCAGTTCTGGATCATCCATTTTTATCGGCGGATCTGGAGGCAAGGGAGCCGGGATAAATGCACTATAGCCTTCAACTTGTTTTACATATTGACCACTTCGCATAATATAACCAAATGAGTAGGAGTCTTATTTTAGTGCTATGAAATAAGGCAGTGAGTTTTCAATATTATTTTATTTATAGCCGATTTTGTAAAATAAGATTTGAGTTGACCTGCCTTTCCCCTCCGAAGCCCTGCCTACTCTAACCTTGTAAATAATTTACAACCAAGCTTGAAAACGTGATTAATTGTATGCTAAACTGCGCTAGAAAACTTATGGGAACACGCGCATCCCTTCAACAGTCGTAGTGTTTGGTCTTCTCTTTAAGCTTTTGTCCTAAACGGTATGGGGCGATCAGCTTTGCTAAAGCCCCTGGACAGTCTTTAGCAACGGTGGCAATAGGATGGTTAAGCCGTCATCAAGCAGTGGTGTCTGTGTAGGTGTAATATTTTTTGAGTAATGGGCAATTCTTCCATTATTTTTCCAAAACCAAAAGATTTAGATGCTATGCTTATTAGCATCTAAAGTTGCCTTTGCCTCATAAACCTTGAGCTTCGCCAGTCTGAAAAAAAATTTATCGTTCCGCTCCGCTACACTCCAAAAGGGCTAAGAAAATAAGAGCAGAGGGCTAAAGGGCTAAAGTGTCAAGGGCTAAGAGCCCTCGGCGAAAGACCGCACACAACCCGAAAACCGAAAGCGTAGTTGTGGGCGTTGAACCTGTGGCGACGCGCAGAACGGCAACTCCCAGGACCGTTGAGCCACGAACCACCACGCAGCACTCGCGATTCAGAATTATTATCATTAATCCACGCACTTCCATTACTAGAGGCTCCCTGGTAATTATCATGCCAAGTATCTGCACACCACTCAAAAACATTGCCGTGCATGTCGTATAAGCCAAAATCGTTGGGTGGAAAACTGCCTACATCTGTTGTTTGTTGACGATATACACCTTTTGGCTCTGAGCCATAAGTGTAATTGCCATCGTAGTTGG
>CAIVAU010000009.1 GCA_903903925.1 uncultured cyanobacterium | reverse complement strand
TGGCAAGTTCGTTTCTCCTGATGCTAAATCCCTCCCGTTTGTATAGGCGTTCTGTAGTGCTTCTTCAAGATAAGGCTTCAAACTAGGGTTTTCGCCCAACAACATTAGGGTTTCCCGCCGTTGCACTCTAATCGTTGCCAACCAACTCCGACTGCGTTGCTCTGGTTGATATTCCCACTTGAGCAAGTGTCCAATTAAAATACTGAGGCGATTTCTCAATTCTTGACGTTCCTTTCTTCCCAAGGATTCGATTTCCTCAATTAAATTCGGCAAGTCAAGCTGGTTCCATTCACAATGACGCAGAAGGTTCGCCTGTTCTTGAGTCCAAGCCCAGAAGTCAGTTTCATAGAGACCATACTTTCTTCTTCTCGCTGTCTGCCCTGTTTGTGGTGTCTGCATAGTGGGGTCAAAACCTGGCTATTTTTTCCCAATTAAGCGTCTAAAAGGAAAAGACACTTCAATTGTACAGTGGGGTTAGGCACAACAATGCCGTAAACAATACGACTGCTTGGGTATGCTTTCTTTGATGACTTCACGTTTAAGTAACCCGTTCCATGCTATTCTCCGGTATGGGCAGCAAGGATTCCTGCACCTTGTCTCTATAAGTTGTTTACTTGGTTTTGGGGTAGCCCCTATCGCTTTCAAACCCCAACCTGTCTCAGCAGCGGAAGCTGTCAAGGTGTCTTACGGGCTGTTTGAATTTTCCTTTTCGCTCTTGTCGCTGCAAACCTTTGTTGAGTCGGGCAAGATGACTGGAGATTTGAAACTTTTTGCCAAGTTTGCTGATAAACAGACCTTAGCACAACTGCGGCAGCTTCTGCAAAAACGTTTCGATTTCAGTCCGCTCGTGGTGTCGCAATTGACCTACTCTCCGATCGCAGAGCAAGGACTGCGTGGGTTAGGATATATCATCCGTACTGATGCTCATCAAGAAGGGTTTTATGGGCTTCGGGCTGCGTTAATCTTAGCCGCCAGGGATCGCGAAGGATTGACAATGCTGAATATTATTCGTCGCTTTCCATCTGACAATATCCGAATAAACTTGGCACAACTCTTAGAACTCAAACAGCAGGTTGGCGATGGGGTGGCGTATCGAGATGCAGCACTGAGGGCGATCGCTCACCAAATGCAAACCGAAATTGCCTCCAGTCCTGCGGTAGATTTCTCAAAACTCCCCCATCTGGAACAACCGGGTTCATTTCAGGTTTCTTACCAAAGATTGCAAATGAATCGCGATCGCCAAACCCTCCAAGGAGTCGAAGTTGAGCGTCGATTTATCGTAGATCTGTACTTGCCTAAAGGCTTGTCTCAGCCTGCCCCAGTCGTGGTCATCTCCCACGGTTTGGGTTCTAGCCCCGATGCTTTTGCCTACTTAGGAAAACATCTAGCATCCCATGGATTTGTGGCAGTGATCCCCCAACATTTGGGCAGTGATGCGACGCACCAAGAAGGATTACTGAAGGGAATTTTTAGTAGTAATGTCAACCCAGTAGACTTTATTGATCGCCCCCTCGATATTAAATACGTCTTGGATCAACTAGAGCAAATGTCTCAAACCGATCCGACCATGAGAGGAAGGATGAATCTCCAAAATGTCGGGGCGATAGGTCATTCCTTTGGCGGCTACACGGTTTTGGCATTGGCAGGGGCTGACCCCAACAATGAACGACTGCGCCAACAGTGCCAAAATCTTCCACCTGGAATCAATGCATCTCCGGCGCTACAGTGTCTTGCCACTCGCCTACCTCCATTCAACTACCATCTGGGTGACCCTCGAATCAAAGCCGTCTTTGCCATTAGCCCGATTACGAGTATCGTCTTAGGCCCGGAAAACCTGGGCAAAATTAAAATTCCAACTATGCTTATGGGGGGTAGTCATGATTTTGTCGCCTCCGTTGTCCAAGAACAGATTCATCCATTTATTTGGCTTACCACACCAGAAAAATATTTGGCGCTGAGTATTCCTAGTGTTCATAGCTATGCAGATGCAACAGGTGGCGATCGAAATCCAGCCCCTGGTAGCCTGGATCAGATACTCTCAGGCCCCGATCCTCGTCAAGCACGAGAGTATGTTCGGGAGTTAAGTCTGGCATTTATGCAAACCTATTTAGCGCATCGTCCAGAGTACAAAGCTTATCTTAGTTCTGGCTATGCTCAGTTTGTGAGTAAAAAATCTCTCAAATTAGACTTAGTGTATTCCCTCACTCCTACTGAACTCAAACAGGCATTTGGCAAAAAAACTCCCCCCACTCCAATTGTGGCGCAACTGGCTAGTAAGCCTGTACCTAAACAAACGCAACCCATCCTTCAAGAAATTGCTCGCACAGGTGTGTTGCGGGTTGGGATTCGCCAAGATGCTGCCCCCTTTGGTTTTATCGGTGCAAACGGACAGCCAAATGGGTTTTGTGTAGATGCATTGAACAGTCTAGCCGCCCAACTTCAGCAACAACTCAATACCCCAGTGAGGTTGCAAATCACGATACCATCTACACTGGAAAATCGATTTGAGATTGTTCGTAACAATACTGTCTATCTGGAGTGTGGTCCCAACACTACCCGTAATGATATTTCCGGTGTTGCGTTTAGCACACCTTTTTTCTTAACTGGTGCTCATTTTCTCATCCGTTCCAGTGAGCAAGCGCGAGTCAACCCCTTGACCGATCTCAGTGGGATTCGAGTTGGTGTTGTGGAGGGATCGACAACGGAGGCTTTTGTTCATCGGCGCTATCCTAGAACGAAGATTATCAGTTTTGGTGGGACTACGGGGCGATCGCAAGGAGTCAAAGCCCTAGCAAATGGTAGTATCGATGCTTTCGTCAGCGATGGCATTTTGCTTCGTGCAGAAGCTGCTAAACAAAACCTCCCCTTAAGCGATTATCCCCTCACTCCTAAAGGACCGTTGAGCTGCGACCCCTATAGCATGATTTTGTCGGCTAACGATCTACAGTGGCAGGATACAGTGAATAATTATATTGACAGTCCAGGGTTTAGACAAGTTTGGAATAAGTGGTTCACGCAGAATGCCTATTCATATATTTTTCTGAATCTAGACTATTGTGCGAGATAAAAATAACGTAAGGGCTTTTTCAACGTTGATAAGGATAATAATACTGCTGATTGATCATCGGCGGCTGATAACCAGTGACAGGCATGGGCAGATTGCCATTGTATTGAGGCGCACTGACCATCGGCGGTTGATAGCCAGTGACAGGCATGGGCAGAGTGCCGTTGTATTGAGGCGCACTGACCATCGGCGGCTGATAACCAGTGACAGGCAAGTTTCCTGTATTGGTGCGAAGAGTTGGATTGATCGCTGGAGACTGGTAACCATTTGTGGGTATAGTGCTGCCTGTGTTACTGGGTGCGGTCGTATTTGGACTAAATTGTTGGTAAGCCGCACGAGAAATTGAGCCAATCAGCTTTTCAGCACGGACGTCATTATTAGGACGTTGTACCATCACAGAGATGATGTAGCGCTTGCCAGTGGGCAGATCGACTAAACCTGCATCTGCGAGCATTGTACCAATGTCTCCTGTTTTGTGGGCAATAGTTGCACGTGGCCCTAATCCAGTTGGCAGTAGATTGCTTCTCACAGTGTGACGCATGATATCAAGAATGCGATCGCGGGATGGCATACTCACCAAATTCCCCTTACTGACCATTGCCATCAAAGTTCCCAAATCTTTGGGACTCGTGCTATTCGTACCCTGTAAATCAGGAAGTGGGCTGCGAACAGCTGTGTTTGTCAACCCCCAACTTTGGAAACGCTGATTAAGTGACTCCATCCCACCTAGTCGTGTCATCAACATATTGGCTGCTGTGTTATCGCTGATGGTAATCATCTTGGTAACAAGTTCCAGCACCGTAAACTTAGTTCCTACATGTTTGTACTGCAAATCTCCGGAACCGCCCACAACCATCTCTCGTTGCATAGTCATTGTCTCATCCAGATGGATTTTTCCTGCATCCACATCTTGGAAAAAGGCAACAAGAATAGGAACCTTAATCGTGCTAGCAGCGGGAAAAGTTGAGGAGGAATTTATATCTACATAAGCCCCATTATCCAAATCTACTAAAAAAATTCCTGGTATAAGATTGGGGTTGCCAGCTGCCACATTTTGCAAAGCAGTTTTTAAAGGGACAATTTCTTCCGATAAAGACACACCAGAAGCAGAATTATTTGAATTCTGTTGTGACTGTGCTTGTTCAACCGTAGTATTAGATTGTGATCCTGCTGGCGTGATGCGAGAAGCAGGGTCGAATACAGACAACACCGTACCGACGATCGCGCCGATACCAACCCCAACAATTAACAACCGCATAACATACAAAATGGTTCTTGCTATGGGTTTTAATCGCGTTTTTCGGGAGCGACCCGTTTTTTTTGGCAATGCCTGCTTCCGCGCCCGTACCTTCTTTAACCTAGTTGCATTGGGGTTGAAGGGTGGAATCATTCCCTTAACAGCTGGGTTGAAGGGTGGGATCTTCCCTTGACTGGGACTCATTGGTTTGGTGACTGGTACTATCACCCCTGGTCTTTTGATCGGTTTAGCAGTGGTGAGGGGATAGCTCATTTTAGAAGAAGAACGCTGCTGCTGCTCTCCGGTTACTCTGGCTTTATTCTGTCCCAACTTTTGGACTTTGCGCAAAGGAGGCTGACGACGGCTAGGGGGTTGGCGTCGCCAAAAACTTGTTAAATTGGCTTTCGTTTCCATAAAGGTAGCAGGGGGGCAGGGGAGTAGGGGAGTAGGAGGGCAGAAAACGCTTCAGTAATTTTACAGCGGGAAGTGAGTCATCCTTATGTTTGCTTGATATATAGTATCTACTTTACTTTCGTTCTCCAAACTTTGTGTTTAGTTTAAAACATAGTTATCCCTTTTGGAAGCATGATTGGGTTTCCAGTCAACAATGAGTTACAAATTTTCACTATTCAAGCTTCCTAGTGCCCATTCTACCTGCCGCAAAATTCCTCGCAACATGGCGACTTCCGTAGTTTGTAGACCAGTCCGATTATATATTTGCCGGAGTTTTTCCATCCGGCTAGCCGCTGTATGGGGATAAAGATAACCGATTTTAAGCAGTAGGGATTCTAATTGCTGGTAATATCCTTCTAGAACATCTAAAGACGCCTGTTCATACCCAGACATCAAAACTTTCCTGTTTGTGTGATCTGTTGAGTGGATGTCGGCACTTTGGGCTAGTTCATAACAGCATATTGCTACAGCAGTCGCCAGATTCAGGGTTGGATAACTAGAATTGGTAGGAACGCAAACAAACCGTTGAGCATAGTTTAACTCTTCATTACTTAAGCCCCGGTCTTCCCTACCAAAAATGAGTGCTACTGATTGTGTTGGTTCGTCTAGTAACCAGGGTAGTGCATCGCGGGGCCCTTCTAGAGGTGTTTCCCAGTCGCGAACACGAGCAGTTGTGGCGATCGCCCGTGTACATCCCCGTAATGCTTCTGGCAAAGTTGCCACTGTGACAGCAGATTCTAAAACATCCTTGCCATGAACCGCCATCTGTGTTGCTTCAACCGAACGCGGATCGCATTGGGGATTGACTAGGACTAAATGATGGAACCCAAAATTTTTCATCACCCGTGCAATTGATCCCACATTAATTGGCCCGCTTGGTTCCATCAAAATAATTCTTATCTGATCCAATCCCATTTCTTGCCTCGCGTGCTTTGATCGTATTCTTTCCAAAATGCTATAGCATATTATATTGCTAATCAAGTAAAATAATAAACAATCAAAAACCTTTGTTTATTCAAAATGATGGGAGCAGTAAGGGCTCAAGTAAAGTTAACAAATTCTGTAGATGAAGAGTTAGTAAATCGAGGATTGCTTGCACCTGGATTATTGCGAGAATGCGAGACTCAAGGATTAGCAGATACAGGCGCAGTTTCCCTAGTAATTCGAGCAGAGATAGTAGAACAATTAGGTTTACGAATTAGAGATCGACGGATTGCGCAGTACGCAAATGGGAGTGAGGAAATGGTGGGAGTTACTGGTCCTGTAAGTATTGAGTGCCAAGGACGTAAGACTGTAGATGAGGCATTAGTTGTGGGTAATGAAGTGTTGGTTGGTCAGGTGATTTTAGAAAAATTAGATTTACTAGTAGATTGTAAAAACCAGCGGTTGATACCGAACCCAGCTAATCCTGATTATCCAGTTGCAATGCTGAAGTCTGCTAGTTGATTCCTCTAACTTCTGCGAATTTCTCCTTTCTTTTTCGCAAACTTGCGTACTTGCTCATGATGTAGGGGCGGGATCAATACTGCTCGGATAAGCAGGGGAAGCAGGGGAAGCCAAAATTCCCCCCCTGCCTCCATTTCTGCCCCTGCTCTTATACTGCTTGTCTCAACCTAGAAATTCCAAAACCTACGCAGTATTGGGGGCGGGATAACCCCGCCCTTACCAACGGTACGATATCATCAGTCTATCTTTGATGGATTTTATTTCCTGGCAGCCCTTAAACCTAGGCTCTCGTGCTTATCCAGGTAAGGTCCTCCATGCTCTCGTTTGTAGAAAGAGCAGGTGCTGCAGGGAGCAGGAAAATTTCCCTCTGCCACTGGCCCTTTTGCAAATAGAGCCCTAGCTCGTTGCATGGATGGGCCATTGTAAATCTCCCGCACTGTCTGGGTGTGAACGTCGCCATACTCAGCAACGTTTTGATAAATCAGACAACGTGCCATCTTACCATTGGAGTTGAGTATGAGCGCTCTCCACAAGAAGTAGCAGGGAAAATCATGGCGCACTTGACCGTAAGCCAAGCGACCATCTGTCCACGGCGAGTCGTCATCGGGCAACCAGTCCGCTTGGAGTTTAGGATCGTACTCCATCCCATGTAGCGCCGAGAAGCGGAGAAAAATACCCAACTCATCTGCCATCCGCTGAGCAGTTTCTAGCTCATGGAGATTGTGTTTGTGGACGAGAAACTGCCATTCAATCTCCATGGAGCTTTTCTGGCGGTTTCGCTCATCCACAAACAGGCGCAGACCGGCTAAAGCGTCTTCCACTTTCCCCCCAACCCGGTATCGACTGTAGCTTTCCTGACTAATACCGTCGATCGCGCATACGAGATAATCGAGCCCTGTAGAAGGTATCTCGGCGGCGATTTCCGGAGTGACTAGGGTGCAGTTGGTCGAAAGTAGAGTAAAAATCCGCTTTTTGTGTGCGCGACCAATGATTTCTTTAGTCAGTTTCCAATCTAGCAAGGGTTCACCCTGCCCAAAAATTTGACACTGGAACAGGTAGTCACCCACCTCGTCCAAGATCTGATCCCATAGTTCTAGGGAAAGCTTCCCTGCTTCTTTGCCTTTGCGTGCAAAAGGGAAAATTTGGCGATCGCAAAGTGGGCATTCGAGATTGCAATAGTAAAGTGGTTCAACATTGATTAAATACGGCATAGACTGCACATCAATCATGCGCTGTCGATAAGCCATCTCGGTACGCAGTGCATTGGCAATTTTTTTGGGCGTGGTGTACTTCAACACAGATTGCCCATAAACCTTCAGTAAGCGGCCCCGGTTTTTGTAATTCAGCATGTATTGAGATCTTTAGAACAGAATATACGCGTGGGTAAAAAAGGATACATTCGTCAGGATCGGTTAGATGGGCTTTTAAACCTCTTTCTTCATCTGCCAGTAACCAGAATTGATTGTTGTTACTGGCTCCTGACTCTTGACTCTTGAGCTCTTTCCGTTAAGGAGTATACCCCTAGGTTCGCTTAAATTTTTTAAAGCTATCAAGAACTTTTTTCAATTGCAGGGGAACTAGGAGATAAATATAAGCTTAATATCAAGTCTTGTTAGTCACTTACCGAATGTATTTTTCTCATCGTTTGGGCGGAACCTTCATCTTCGGGTGATAACCACACCTTTTGCTGATATGCGTCTGCCAGAATAGATCTGTAGTCTAGAGTCATTATCTTTAGAAAAAGTCATAGGAAAAGAGTATGGATAGCAACAACTGGATGAAACAAGTATTAATGCTTGGTATCGGTACAACATCTTTAGTCGCAGACAAACTGCGAGAAGTCAGCGATGAATTGGTCAAAGATGGTAAGCTCAATCCTGAGCAAGCCAAAGCAGTAATGGATGATTTTGTCGATCAGTTAAAGTCCGAGCAGGGAAACTGGGATACCCAAATGCAACGTCAGCTGCGAAATATGATGCAAGAGTGGGGTGTTCCTCGCCAGTCAGAAGTAGACGAGCTGCGCGGTAGGATTGACCGTTTAGAGCGTCAGGTGCGCGATTTAGAAAATAAGCTTTGGCGTTAGATTGTACTTTCTGGTTTAAACTATATTCTGTCCTATAGGTAATAATGTTACCTGATGGATATGGACTAGCTAAGTAGAGAGGGCTGATTTTGAAAGCGATTTTACTGAGCATGGGTTTCATGCTACTTTGTGTTGTGGTTTTGGTGGTTGCACAAATCGGTGGCAGTAAACAAGAGTCTGCCATTGCTACTGCGGTGACCGAAACTACACCAGCACCCATCACTGCAACTGACAACAATACTTTAATTGCGAGCAACAAAATGTCTAATGACAAAGTCGTCACCACACCTTCTGGACTAAAATACACCGACCTCACGGAGGGGACTGGGGCGACTCCTCAAACTGGAGAAACAGTCAAGGTTAACTACGTCGGTACTTTGGAAAATGGTACTAAGTTTGATAGTTCACTCGATCGCAATACCCCCTTCAAATTCAAACTCGGCGTTGGACAAGTCATCAAAGGCTGGGACGAAGGAATTAGCACGATGAAAGTCGGCGGTAAGCGTAAGTTAATCATTCCCCCAGATTTAGCTTATGGTTCTAGTGGTGCTGGTGGTGTGATTCCTCCCAACGCCACACTGATTTTTGAAGTGGAGTTGTTGGGAGTTAGTTAACAGCTAACAGTCAACTGTCAACTGTCAACCAATTTAATGAGTGTTGGGTCTAGCTAAGTTTTTAAACTTTGTAAACTGTGGATCGAACAAAAGTTTAACAGTCCCGGTTGGCCCGTTGCGGTGTTTAGCTATGATGACCTCGGCAATTCCTCTATCAGGAGTATCGGTGTTATAGTAATCATCGCGGTAGAGCATGATTACTATATCCGCATCTTGCTCTATCGAACCTGATTCTCTTAAATCAGACAACATTGGGCGTTTGTTCGTCCGTGATTCCACCCCTCGACTTAACTGAGATAGGGCAATAATTGGGACAGATAATTCACGGGCTAAACCTTTAAGACTGCGGGTAATTCTTGATAATTCTTGCACACGGTTATCCCCTGCACCTTCCATCAATTGCAGGTAATCTATAATAATCAGTCCCAGTTCTACACCTACTTCTGCTTGCAAACGCCTTGCTTGACTACGCATTTCTGTTACTGTAATATTCGGCGTATCGTCAATAAAAATTGGAATTTCTGAGAGCAGACCAATAGCACGACTGAGCGGTTCCCACTGAGTTTGACTGATGCGCCCACTTCGCAAATAACCAGTTTCAATTCCGGCTTCACTTGCTAATAACCTTTGCACCAGTTGCTCTTTTGACATTTCCAAACTGAAAACAGCAATTGGTAATTTATACAAAGATGCAATATTATGAGCCAGGTTGAGACAGAAGGCGGTATTATGAACACAAATATCATTGGCAATAAAATTGTGAGTGATAGGGATTGTCAAGTCATACACTTGCTTGTTACCCATTGACTCAATAGAAACGATTTCATCCCAATAGATATCGAACAAGAATTCAGGAGTCAGGAGCCAGGAGTCAGGAGTTAGGAGAGAGAATTCAGAATTTAATTCTGTATGACTAGTTGATGAATAGTGTGTACCCCCGACGTAGCGCATGGAATATTCTGACTCCTGTCTCTTGCCTCCTGACTCCTGACTCCTGACTCCTGAATCCTTTTTAATTTCATTGATGAAGGTTTTGATTGAATTGGCATCAGTAATCTCTAATTGCCAACCTTGTCTGCGGGTATATTTGTATTTGATAAACTGCTTTTTAAGCGTAGCAATGATACCAAACCGCAGGAGCAAATGTTGAACTTGTCGGGCTAGTTTCTCGCTAACAGTGCAATAATCTAATTGTGCCTGACCACTAGTAAGTATTGTAGCCGATCCATGTGTGGCGAAGAGACGGTTGAGAAATAAAGAGACGAGCGATCGCTCTAATTGAAAGATCAGATCTGGAATTGTTAAGCAACTATCTCCTATGAGGTCGGCTATAAACTTAACTTCACACTCGGGAATAGTGTTTGTACCAAATACATCTATCTTTCGAGGCACTGCAATTTTATCACCCACCTTCAGTTTTTCTAAGCTTTGCCAGCCTTTACAAGTTAAATAAGGGTGGGTGATTGTGGTTTCCACATACCGTCCTAACTGGGTTGTTACACGGAAAACAGGTTTGATCCCATCATCGACAAATGCAGATGGTTGAGTCACTTCTAGTTTCCAATCATCTGTTAAGGTTAATAAATCTGCTTGACGACGATGATAGATGTCTTCAATAGTAGAAATAGAACCATCTGCTAAGAGAATTTCTGTATTATAAGCTACGCACTTTCCCATTGATGGGCGACCAGCAACAATAATCAAATCAGAACGCTGAAAACCGCTGGTCATAGCGTCTAAATCATAAAAGCCGCAGGGAATACCTGGTAAAGCGATACCTTGATGACGAGTCTCAATATCCTGGAAAGTGTTAATCAGAGTGTCGGAAATGTGAACTAAGCCTGCTTGAGGACGTTCCTGAGTCACACCAAAAACTTTCTGTTCTGCTTGATCGAGAATAATTGGTAACTCAGTTTCCGTTTCATAACCTAACTGCACAATTTCATTACCAGCTTTAATTAACTGACGCCGCAGGTATTTCTCCGTCACCAAGCCTGCTAAAGCGTCGATATTGATCGCCGAAACTGTACGGTCTATCAGAGATGCTAGTTTATTTCTACCACCAATCCGGGCAAGCTTATCTTGGTCAGCAAGCCAACTTGTAAGCGAGAGTAAGTCAGTTGGTTTACCTTGACTATGGAGGCGCAACGCCGCTTGATAGATATCCTTATGAGCACTAATGTAAAAAGCTTCTGGAACTAGGCGATCGCTTATTCTGCTAATCGCCTCCGGATCAAGCAAAATTCCCCCCAATATTGCTTCTTCTGCTTCAATATTTTGTGGAGGTAGGTGATCGCTGCTGTTGCTGTGAAAGTTTAGATCTTCAGACATATTGATCAGAATACAGGAGTCAGGAGTCAGGAGTCAGAATACGGGAATCAGGAGTCAGGAGTCAGGAGTCAGTTGTCAGAATAGGGGAATCAGGAGTCAGAATACGGGAATCAGTTGTCAGAATCATTAAATCATCGAGAGACAACAGCATCTTCTTAGCTAGTGAAGACATATACCGAACCTTGATAAATTCTAACTCCTAACTCCTGACTCCTAACTCCTAACTCCTAACTCCTGACTCCTAACTCCTAACTCCTAACTCCTAACTCCTGACTCCTAACTCCTGACTCCTGACTCCTAGCTAGGTACGACTTGAATATTGACTTTTGCGGTTACGTCAAGAAATAGCTTGATTTCTGCTTCGTATGTACCTGTCTTACCAATATCAGGTATGGTAATACCACGCCGATCCACCTCTAATCCAGTGATTTGTTGAATCACTTCTGCCACTTCTTGGTGGGTAACAGTACCGAAAATAGCATCGGCTTCACCTACCTGCTTGGCAATGGTAAAGTTCTCAACTTTTTCCAAAGTGGCTTTTTGCTCTTGAGCTTGTTGCTTCAATTCTAATTGCCGTTGGCGTTCTAACTCGCGGCGGCGTTCGACTTGCTTGAGGATACCAGGAGTAGCATGAGTTGCCAAACTCTTGGGAATCAGATAATTACGAGCATAGCCAGGAGCTACTTCTACTAGATCGCCAGATCTTCCCAGCTTGCTGATATCTTGATTTAAAACTAACTTTGTCCGTTTCGCCATTGTTTTGTTTGCTAATTGCTAATCGTTCATTGATAATAGCTAATCCTAGCAGGGCAATTAGCTGTTAGCTATTAGCGGTGAACACATCTTCTGCTAAAATTGATCTTTCATTCCCCTTAAACGGGCAAAGGTTTGCACTGGCTCATGACTGTTTGTAGCTGATTGTAATGTCGGCTGCTCCCAGCGTAAGAAGGGATTTGTGCGTTTTTCAACTCCGAGTAGCGAGGGGACGGTAGCTTCTCCTCGACTGCGGGATGCCTTCACCTGATCATAGCGGTTTTGGAGGTCGGTGTTATTACCATCGACTGTGAGGGCAAATTTTAGGTTGTTCTGGGTGTATTCGTGGGCACACCAAACGTTTGTATTATCAGGTAGAGAGCGGAGTTTACCCAGAGAATTTACCATTTGCTCTGGTGTCCCTTCAGATAAGCGACCACAACCGCCAGCAAATAGGGTGTCGCCGCAGAATAACTCGCCTGTCTCACTATTGTGAACTGGTGGGAAGTAGTAGACGATGTGAGCACGGGTATGTCCGGGGACAAATAAAACTTCCCCGATTCGGTCGGCAAAATGGACGCGATCGCCATCTTGCAAAAACACCTGCTGTCCTGGAATTCTCCCTCGATCCTCCACTCCAGCATAAACTGTCAATTGGGGGAATTGTTGCATCAACTGCTTATTACCACCGACGTGGTCTTGATGATGGTGCGTGTTGAAAATCGCCACCAATTCTGCTTTTAATTCTTTCAGTTTGTTTAAAACTGGTTCAGCCTCTGCTGGATCGACAACCGCAGCGATATTTTGCTGGGAATCGTGCAGTAGAAATATGTAATTATCTGATAGCGCCTCGAGACGGATTACCTGCATTTTATGTATTAATTATTTACTTTTCTTCATTATAGCCAGAATGAATCTGACAACTCCTGACCTTGGCAATCATTCATAAATTCTCTTGGAGCCTATAATATACATCTGTCAATTCTGAGAAATGAAACTGTGGATGCAATTTTAGAGCGATCGCACCAACTACAACAAGCCTTAACTGATTTTGTTCTTGAGGCAGAAGGCGAACTTGCACAGGCATTGGAAACCTACGCAGCGATCAAGTCCCGCCGTGGAAGTGGCGATAATAACCAGCAGAACTTAATTATTGACTCTTTTATCACAGAAGGTAGAGTTGGAGACGCCTCACCGCTTGATTTGTTTATCCAAAATCATCCAGATCTGTCAGAGAGCGATCGCACACTAATCAATAGTTGGCATCGCACTTTTATTGGCTTACTTGCCATCACCAAAATTTTACCTGATGGCTTTGAGTTCATGAACTGGCTCACAGATAAACACTACATCGTCAAGCCAAGTGATGCCCAAACACTACAAGACATGTCTCGATTGAAAGAGGGTGAAATCTTATTAGCTCGCATTTCTCCTGTTACCGACACCTACTGGACATTCTCTGGCTCTTATACACAGATGGGTAAATTAGGCAAGCCCAAACTAGCAGTAGCTATCGGTAATTTCAAAGACAACTACAAAAACAGCCTTTACAGTGATGCTCCAGATCTGCTAGAAGCGGCTTGGCAGTCTGTCGCGCAATACCATCAGCAGTTTATTGAGTTCTTCGGCAATGACGAGATCACATTACCTGGATACCAACTTAACAAAAAGATAACTGAATTACAGGAAATTTTGACGCAGAAAAGCTTAGAAGCAGCCGGAATTGATCCTTCCAAGTCAATAGCTGAGGTAGCAAAAGAAGCTGGTATTGAAGAAGAGGAAATCAAAGCAGCAGCAGCAGAACTCGGTGCTGACTCAAAAGTAGTGGCGCAAATATTCGACAAAAAAAGCGGCACTTCCAAAATGGTCATGCCAAAGATCGAACTACCTGCCGATCTCAAAAAAGCTGAACAGGTAACAACTTTTTCTCATCCCCGTTGGGGACAGATGTTTTTACCAACCTATAGTAAAATCAAAGCAATTTTAGAGGCAGAAGACGGGCAAAGTATAGAAGGCTCAGAAAAATTCATTCGCCACTACCTTGAAGACAAAAAGATTAACGCCTTCATTTGGCATCGTCTAGCCCAACACTACCCGACTCAATTAGAAAAGGTGTTACAAAATGTACTCCAACGTCCAGAGTTTCGTCTTGAAAGTGACTTAGACAGACTTTTGTCAGAATTTAACAAACCCATTGAGCCAGAATTGCCAGAAATTGCCAGTGTGCCAATACATCTCCATAACTTATTTCAAGAAGCTGTGGCAGAGGTAAGTAAATTGAAACCAAAGGGGAGCGCAGGTTCCCCTCTGGGGATTAGAGGTAAGGGGCAAAAGAAATCAGCAAAAGGATTTCAATAGTCAAAGATGATCTGCGTTAGCTCAAAAGTATGGCCCAAGTGTCAGGACCAACAATGCCATCGGCGGTGAGATCATTGCGAGACTGAAAGTTTTTGACGGCTGCTTGAGTTTCGGCACCAAATTCACCATCCACTGGTAGTCCACCTAGTAGTGTCTGGAGATGCTTAACCTCATCGCCTGAATCTCCAAGTCTTAATGTGGGATGGGCAGTACTGTTATCACCAACGAGCTGTTGCGCCCGAGTAATAATCTGATGGCGCTGAGCCTTGATTGGCTCACCAGGGCAATCAAGATGATCACCCCAAGCTTCTCCGCCCATTCCGTGCCATCCCAGACCATGAATCTCAAGACTATCAGTAATCTGAAGAGGAATTCCCTCAGTCGTGTGAAGCCAAGCAAGCAGCTGTGCCGCGTTTTCAATTTGATTTGAGGTGAGAGACTCTCCTGATTTCCCCTCATTTTCTAAGCTAATCCAATATGGGTTACCGCTCACCTCAGCCCAAGCCTTGTCTTTTGTATCAACCCACTGATCGATCTGGCCATGCTTTGGATTACCGAAATGAGAAGATGCTTGGGAACTTTTGTCGTGAAACCAATCATTTGTTCCTGCCTCAGTACCTTCTTGTATATGGAGTATGAGTCCCCGAAGAGGGCGAACCATACCGTTAACAGTACGATTCGGGACAGGACCTTTCCAATTTGCAAAAGGAAATAATGCCATAGTAGACTCCCTGATTAAAAAGTGCTTCGCTCACTTCAAACCAATTATCGCATGCTGGTTTTAAGAGTCCAGTCTTCAAGGTAAATGTGGGAGATAAGGAAGGCGAAGAAGAGATGACTGTAAGAATAAAGACATCTGCCTACTTTTTTTCCTCCATAGAGAGGCAAACAACTTTATCACAATGCTAGCCAGTGAATAGCAATCAGCAACTGTTAAGAAAGATTTTTCCTCAGTCAAAATAAGAACGTAGCCAAAGAGAGAGTGGCGAGATTATGAGGTGATCTCGCTCTGAATAAGAGAGACTTTCAACAGACAAGTTTACTTTAGTCAAGGCTAATCTCAATTGAAACTCCTCCTGCGACTAATGGCTCTAAATCCACTGCTGTCTGCAACACGCATAACTGGGAACTACCTGAAAATTCCACACTCACTGGGGTTTAGCTAACTGCTGATCGCGCTGTGTGGGCGGAGTTCTTGGATTTTTTCTTTTGCTGCAGCAGGCGTAAAAAAAGTTAAATCATGTGGGATCGAGTTTCGTTTGGCAACTGATATCAAGAAATCAATCGAGGAATTTTGCTTTTGAACTGGTAACCAAGTGTAAGAAAATTAATAGTATTCTTTCCTTTATTAAGAATATTATTTAAGATAGAAATACCCTCCATAGTAAATTTACAGGGAGCAGGTAAATGGCGGTGATTGCAGTCGTAGATTACGACATGGGAAATTTGCACTCTGTATGCAAAGGCTTGGAAAAAGCTGGGGCGACTCCCAAGATTACTGATTCTCCAAGAGAATTGGAACAGGCAAAAGCAATAGTATTGCCTGGGGTGGGGGCTTTTGATCCGGCGGTGCAACAACTGCGCAAGCGAGGATTAGAAGAACCTATAAAAGCGGCGATCGCATCTGGTAAACCCTTTTTAGGCATTTGTTTAGGACTGCAAATTCTCTTTGAGTATAGTGAAGAAGGGACTAAACCAGGACTGGGAATTATTAAAGGGAAAGTGCGGCGATTTCGTCCAGAACCAGAAATTACCATTCCTCATATGGGCTGGAATCAACTGGAACTGTCTCAACCAAAAAGTGTTCTTTGGGAACATTTACCACCTCAGCCTTGGGTCTATTTTGTCCATTCTTATTACGTTGACCCAGTTGATCCCCAAATTCGTGCGGCAACTGTCGTCCATGGTAGTCAAACTGTCACAGCCGCAATTGCCCACGAAAACCTGACAGCAGTTCAGTTTCACCCAGAAAAATCCTCTAATATCGGACTGCAAATTCTATCCAATTTTGTTTCTCAAGTGTGGGTAAAAGTTGCTGCTTAAATGCTGTCTAAATATAGTCATTGGTCTTTTTTCATTGGTCATTTGTTCCAAGGCTATTTCCCAAATGCATCTAATCCTTGAACTGAAGTCGTACCTAAAAGCTTAAGCCTGCTGAAACGGATTCTTTTCAAGAAACTTTTAGTTGACGCCATCCGACTTCAGCTATAATCCGTGCGTAATTTATTCCACAGCTTGTAGGTGGCTTAGGCGTAGCCCTCCGCCAGCATTGCTTTTGGGAAATAGTCCCACATTTGGAAGAGTGTGAATATTTAGTTTACTCCATAGTGCTAATGACTAATGAGCCTAAGAATTTATGGGAACCGCCAGTTAAAAACTTTACCAGGAAAAGAAACTAGACCCACTAGTGCAAGGGTCAGAGAAGCAGTGTTTAATATTTGGCAGGGAAAAATAGCTCTCTGTCGATGGCTAGATCTGTGCGCTGGTAATGGTTCAATGGGTGCAGAGGCTTTGTGTAGAGAGGCTAGCTTAGTCGTCGGAATTGAACAATCTAGCCGTGCCTGTGCAATTATCCAACAAAACTGGCAGCAGGTAGCTCATGCTGAACAGGAATTTCAAGTGTTGCGAGGAGATGTCCTGCAACGGTTACCAAAACTCTCAGGACAACAATTTGACAGAATCTACTTTGATCCACCTTATGCCAGTAAATTGTACCAGCCTGTTTTAGAAGCGATCGCTCACTATCAGCTTTTAGATCCCACTGGCGAGATAGCAGTTGAACATAATCCCCAAGATTGGACAAATCCAGAAATTCCCTCCTGGGAGATCTGTCGCGAAAAAGTTTACGGTAATACCGCTGTGACTTTCTATCAGAATGAGAAGTAGGGTGTGGGAGAGGGGAGAGTGTGGGAGAGGGGAGAGTGTGGGAGGTGTGGGGGGTGTGGGAGAGGGGAGAGTGTGGGAGAGGGGAGAGTGTGGGAGGTGTGGGAGGTGTGGGAGGTGTGGGAGGTGTGGGGGGTGTGGGAGGTGTGGGAGGTGTGGGAGGTAAGGAAAGGGAAGAAGATGAGAAGGACATTTCTTCCCCCTCTTCCCACACTCCCCACACCCCCCTCTCCCCACACTCTCCCCACTCCCCCCTCTTCCCACACTCTCCCCACTCCCCACTCCCCAGTTTACAGACCTAGCTGATTGCCACGCTTATACTGTTCGTAAGCCTTGTAAAACAGCCCACTGAGAGTAATGAAGATTAGACCCAGCACAATACCGTCAAGTAAGGGTTCAACCACGTTAAATCTCCTTTATGCAATTATTCACGATTTGCTTCCTGTCCTTGATTTTACCAAATAGGACTGGTGACTGGTGACTGGGTAGGATATTGATCCCAATCACCTCTTCCCCAAACACCGCCTATTTTGTGCTTGCAGACACAATCAAGAACTTTTAAGCTATGTGTATGAAAAGAAAACCTTCTGTACACTTTGTCTTAAACAGCAAACCTTTTGGATAACCAGATTAACAAACCTAAAATTCTGATTCAGCAGATCGCTACGTTGGCGCTGGCGATACTGCTAGCAGTCCTTTTGGGCATTTTTGCTGTTCACATTTCCAGAACCTCCGATCCATATTTTAAGAGTGTTCTATCGATCAAAGGCGACCCAATTCAGGGACACGCCATCTTTCAAATCAACTGTGCTGGTTGTCATGGCTTGTCTGCTTCGGGGCTGGTGGGTCCCAGCTTGCAAGCTGTCTCTAAGCGTAAGTCCCGATACGGTCTAATTCACCAAGTCGTTAGTGGTGACACGCCGCCAATGCCACAATTTCAGCCAAACGTTCAAGAAATGGCAGATTTGTTAAGTTATTTGGAGACGTTGTAGAAAGGAGTTAGGTGTCACGTTCTACTCAGTGTTTCCTAGCCTTTAAAGCTGAAGAACTGACTTAACTTTCCTTCTAGTGTTGCTTATATTTTTGGATCTATTCTGGGGTCAGTTGAATTTTGATTTTTGCTATTTTCGTCTGCTGACAAGTTTTCCCATATCTTTTTATACTCTTGTTTAATTTCATCAGCCAGGATTTGGGGACTCAGAATTTGAGCATTTGCTCCGTATTTCAAGATGCGCTGGCGAAACCAAAACCAATAATCTATTGTTGCTTCGATTTCGCGGAATTTTCTTTGGGGGTCGCTGAAGATAATTACTTCGTCTTTACGTCGAGGTTGGTAATGGGCTAACTGTCCGCTTGTACGATAGCGCACTTTTAATGTTGGGAAGTCGCAGGATGCCCAACGGGTTGGAGATGCAGCACCAACACTGGCAATTCTATCGAGACGAAAAAGATGATTTTGATCGATGTTCTGCCAATAATCAAACCGCGAAGAACGCCAGTCAGGGATAAATGCAAATAGGTAAAGAAGACCGTCATGCAATCGCAATTCCGAACGGTCAATATCCCAGATACGTCCTTCTCCTGGTTTGCTTTGATAGCGAATTGTATAGCGACATTCTTGAAGGAAGCGTTCTTGGAGTTGCTGAAGGATAGTCGCTAAATTGCGATCGCTATAATCAACGGGAGGACTAAAATCAACTTTCACAAATGATGGTATGTCCGATTCTGTCAGATGACTTATGCGCTGAATTTGGCTTGCTTGTGCTGAAAAACCCATATCAACAAGGAAATATGCGGCTAATGCAAGGGCTTCTCGCTGTTCGCTAGAGAGAAGAACAGGGAAATTTGATTCAACTAATTTGTAGGGACTGTGAGTTCCACTTTCAATTTGGATACCGCAGTCTCTAAGTCTGCGAATTGTGCGGGTCAGTTTTTGCTTAACGTCTGTATCATCAGCTGATTGACCGTGTTGTTCGACAAAGACTGATAGTAAATCTGTTAGTTCTTGGCGTCGCCGTGGTTTTTCGGTTAAAAGTCTGAGAATCTCTAAAGCAAAGGCTATTTGGTTGTAATCATTGCTTTTTTTGGGGGGCATAGTTCACGCTGCAATATCACCAGCTTCAACAAATAGGGATTGATATCAATTTTTGACTACAACTTTCCGAAAACTGGGTTTAGAGTAGATTCAACTCAGACAGGATTCATCAAGTGAAGCTTTTTTTACAGCCTCTCTACTCTCAACTCAACCCAGGAGTTGAAAAATGTCCCCTTGGGTGTACCTCTGAATGTATTGTCACACAAAAAGCTCCCAGCCTCCAGCCACCGACTGGATGTGCTTGTCCTCTATCATCGCACCAAGCGAAAACTTATGGAGAAATTATACATGGGAATGCGGATATTATCAGTAATCAAGCTGCAACAGGTGATGGTAAGACCTTGGGTGCAAATTTACCAGGACTGATCAATCGTGATTTTCGCATGATGGGGTTGTATCCCACAATTGAACTGGTGGAAGACCAAGCCGAACAACAAAACAAATACAACGCATTGTTTGGTTTAGATGCTTCTCAACGGGTAGACCGTTTATTTGGTGCAGAATTAAGCAGACGGGTTAAGCAAGCAAATAAGAGTCACAAGTTTCAAGAACTGTTGCTAGCAATTCAACAAAAGCCAATTTTGCTGACCAACCCCGATATTTTCCATTACATGACTCACTACCAGTACCGTGACCCAGCTTATGGTAGCGAGTCCTTACCGTTGGTATTAGCAGAATGGCCTGATTTATGGGTGTTTGATGAATTTCATATTTTTGGGAGTCATCAAGAAACTGCGGCTTTAAACAGTTTAGCTTTCATTCGTCGTAGCCAGGAAAATCAATCTCGACCCAGACGGTTTTTGTTTACTTCCGCAACGCCAAAACCCGATTTTATCGAACAATTACGCAAAGCAGGTTTTAAGGTTGCTACGGTTGAGGGGGTTTATGCAAATGAGAAAAGGACCGGGTTTCGACAAATTCTGCAAGCTGTGGAATTAGAGTTTGTGGAATTAACAAAGGATGCAGACACGCCAACATGGTTAAAGGAAATGATTCCCACTATTGGGCAAATTTTCAATGCGGAATCAAAAGCGAGAGGATTGATTATTGTTAATTCGGTGGCAAAAGCTGGTCAGGTAACTCGTTTACTGCATGATTTATTGCCAGGGGTTAACGTTCAAGAAATGAGTGGACGCATCGACAGAAAGCAAAGATTGCAGGTGCAAAGTGCCTTGAAGGATTCTGCACAACCAGTTTTAGTTGTGGGTACATCCGCTGTTGATGTTGGTGTGGATTTTAAAATTCACCTGTTGATTTTTGAAAGTAGCGACTCAGCGACAGTGACACAGCGTTTGGGTCGGTTGGGTAGACATCCGGGTTTTAAGGTATACAAAGCATTTATCTTGATTCCCGGTCATACTCCTTGGGTGATGGCTAAACTACAAGAAAAACTCAGTCCCGATCAAGAGGTGACGCGAGAGACTTTAGCTTTGGCGATCGCTTACGCCTTTGACCCACCCAAAGAATTTGAAAAATATCGCCAGCGTTGGGGTGTATTGCAAGCCCAAGGGATGTTTTCGCGGATGACTCAAGAGAATAAAAAAGTGAGTCAATTAGTACGCGATCGCATGACAGAAGATTTGCAGCGCGTTTACTCGCAAGACTTTAAGTCAGCATACAAACAGTGGTTTGCCATGCAAAATAACCCCATTGGTAAAGCCACCCAAAAAGAACTTTTGCACTTCCGGGGAGGGTCAACACTACAAGCCGCAGTTTGGGACGATAATAACTTTTATACTTATGACTTGCTGCGATTATTACCCTATGCGCGAGTAGAAATCATTAACCGCGAGACATTTTTAAATGCATCTCATAACTCCGGACAAGGAGAAGAAGAATTTCCAGAGGATTTTATCGACGTTTATCTTCGCATTCAGGAATGGGTTGACCAGCGGGATAATATTAGTCTGCACTGCAATCGTCCCAGTGATGAATTGCAAATTGGTCAACTTTCTTTAATAGATAAATTAAATTTTATCGGACATCCCCAATCTGATGTCACGACTTGTTTACGGCAAAAGAAATTACTGACTTTTTTAGTCCCAGTCAACAAAACCAAACAAAGTAGCCATTGGGAAGTCAGCCGTACCCTTAATCTTAGCCCTTTATTTGGTTTATATCGTTTAGTTGACGCTAGCGAACAAGCTTATGCTTGTGCATTTCATCAAGATGCTTTACTTTTAGAAGCTTTAAAGTGGCATTTGAAAAAATTCACAACTACACGATTTGAATCCTCCATCTTTTAAAATTCGTTCACAAAAAAATTAGCATTCAAAATTCATTCTGACTCCCACCTCCTAACTCCTAACTCCTGACTCCTGACTCCTGACTCCTTAAAAAACATCTGCTGGTTCTATGGATCGGAGTTGATTCATCGCCAGCACTCCAGCAGTCATACACATGAAAATTGTTGATAATAAGACGATGAAAGCGTTATTTACAGTCATGACCACTGGCAATTTAGTGACTTTCATAGCGAAATCATATAAACACAGAGAAATAGAAAATCCTAGAGTATAACCCAAAAATGATAAGATTAAAGCTTGTTGAAGAACGATATTAAATAAATAATTACTTGTATAACCTATAGCTTTTAAAGTGATATAGGCAATCAACTGGTTAGAGATATTACTGTAAAGAATTTGGTAAACTATAACCACACCAACAATAGAAGATAGTGACAACATGAGATTAAGTATAAAACCAATAGGTGTTTTGTTTCCCCAATATTGTCTTTCAAAATCGATCATGCCTTGACGTGTAAAAATCATGACATCATTCGGTAAGGTTGATTGCAACTCTTGCAAAACCTTTTGTGGAGATACACCTAGTTTCAAGGTAATTGTACCCATATCTATCATTTCTGTGGAAAAGCTATTGGAAAATATTCTGAAGAAAGTTGAATCACTGACAATTATATTCCCATCTATTCCAAAAGAAGAACCCAAGCTGAATAAACCGCCAATTTTTACTCTATATCCAATTAACGAATTAACGGGAGAAATTTCAATTATTTGCTGATGATTTCCCTGAGTAAATTTATCAGCAATATCTCCAAACTCTGAGCGTGAATTACGGTCAAAGATTACGACACCAGGAATTTTTATTTGATCTAAATTTTGCCTAACTTCTGGAATATTTATGATAGAATTTTCTGGGTCAATACTGATAACGTATATTAAGTATTTCTGACCATTCATGGGATTTTTAAATTTAGCAAACGCCAAATTCATGGGACTGACTGACTTGACATCATCAAACCCCAAGACTTGGTTCAAACGAGTCCGAGAAAAGCTTTGACTTGTAGTCAAAGATTTATATTGAGAACTCACTAAAAATAAATCTCCTCTAAGGCTTTGATGTACCTGGGTAGCACTTGAATAAAGAGCATCTAGGAACCCAAGTTGCATAAATATCAAAATGACAATAAAAGCAATACCAGCTATAGCTACAAGAGAATAGAATTTGTTTCGGACTAGTTGTAACCATGCCAATGATGTTTTTAAAACCATGATTTAAGCCTAATTGACTAATGTCTTTAACTCTTGTCTGGATGTATTTTTGAAGACAGCAGCTTAATCAGCTGGTAAACATTTAACTTGCTGGTTTAGGCAAAGGGAGAGAGGAAGGTGGGAAAAGATTGACGAGTTCTACCACGAAAGTAAAAAATATGCGCTTCTCGTCCGAATGAGGTACAGATTTATCTAAGTCCCCAAGTTCTGTTCGTCGGAAGCCACCCCTCAGACTCCTCTCCATCTGCGTTCCGAAGTTCTGTTCGTCGGAAGCCACCCCTCAGACTCCTCTCCATCTGCGGTTTCAAAATTCTTAATGTACCGCACCCAATTGAAAACCGCTATATGCATTTTTATTTGTACATTAGCTTACTATATCGCGATCCTAGATGATTCATGATTAAATACTTAAGTAGTATTGCCAACCTATGGCGTAATCATGTAACAATATACAGCGAACCTGTTAAGCATTCAAATTGCAGCCTTTGCATTTTGGTTGTTTGCTGTAATGTCAACCCTTAACTTTACCAAACCAGATTATGCTGCATAGTAATAAGCGATAGCTTAGTTAGAATAAAGTTGTGTATTTATAGCTCACAAAGCGGCACTACAAAGTATTACTGCCCGCCCTACATGACATTCGCGCCTCAGTATCATTGATTTCACAGTTTTTGAGTTGAGATCCACGCGTGGGAAATAGCCCTGCAGAGGAAGCCAATTCGGGAGTTGAGTTTATTTGGACATGGTTACTTAATGCCATTTCCTGCCACGATGAAAACTAGAGCGTTGATTTAAGAAGTGCCAATTTAGCCAAAAGTCTTTCCCAATCTGAAATATCGAGGTATCAATGACTTTTTTTAATCAACAAAATCAACAAACAGATAACTATAAATTACTTAAGGAACAACCACATTGGCAAAAGGAACGCCGTGTGAACTCTGGTTTTGAAGATGAAGAAACTAAGATCCAAGATCCAGCAGTATCAAAATGCATGTTTAATAGCTCAAATCGCGGTCGAGTTGCTATTTTTATTGATGGTGCAAACCTATTTTACGCAGCGTTACAACTCAATATCGAAATTGACTATGCCAAACTGCTTTGCTACTTAACTAATAGTGGAAGGTTATTGCGTGCTTTCTTCTACACTGGAGTTGATCGCATGAATGAAAAACAACAGGGTTTTTTGCTCTGGATGCGCCGAAACGGCTATCGTGTAGTCACAAAAGATTTAGTCCAGCTTCCAGATGGTTCCAAAAAAGCCAATTTGGATGTAGAAATCGCTGTAGATCTGATGAACCTAGCTCCTTACTACGATACTGCGGTCTTAGTCAGTGGGGATGGAGATCTCGCCTACGCTGTTAATGCTGTGGCTTATAAAGGAGTTCGGGTTGAAGTCGTCAGTGTGCGATCAATGACCAGCGACAGCTTAATTGATGTTGCAGACTACTTCATTGACCTGGATTCTATCAAAGAACATATTCAAAAAGATTCTCATCCAGGCTATAGTTACCGACCACTGTCTAATACTAATCTTTAAGAGGGAGCTCTTAGCAGGGAGCTCTTAGCAGGGGAGCAGGGGAGCAGGGGGAGTGGGGAGTGGGGAGAGAAAGAATTATTGGTCAATAACTTTTTTGCCCCTCTGCCCCTCTCTCTGCCCCCTTGCCCCTCTGCCCCCTTGCCCCTTGCCCCTTTGGTCAATCCTCCTTAAGATGGATATTTTAATTGTTGAAGATGAAGCTGAAATTGCTCAGTTAATCCAACTCACTTTAGAAAAAGAAGGATTTTCATGTCACATCAGCCGTGATGGCATGACTGCCTTACGGATGTTTCAGGAGCAACAACCAGATTTAATTATTCTAGACTTAATGCTTCCTGGTTTGGATGGATTGGAAGTCTGTGCCAGAATTCGTCAGAAAGCTGGTGCAAAAGACCCCTATATTTTGATGCTTACAGCTAAGGGTGAGGAAATTGATCGCGTTATTGGCTTGTCTACGGGTGCTGATGATTATATGGTTAAACCTTTCAGCCCCAGAGAATTGGTGGCGCGGGTGCGGGCGCTTCTGCGGCGTATTCTTCGCCAAGGAGGACAACATCAAATCTATCGCACTCAACACTTTATCGTCGATTTAGAACAGCGCACCATAAGTCGCCAGCTAAATTCTCAGCACCCAGAAATTTTGGAGTTAACAACTCTAGAGTTTAACTTGTTAAGCACCTTTGTCAGCAATCCTGGTCGAGTTTGGAACCGCAGCCATCTCATTGACAAACTTTGGGGCGATAATTTTTTTGGTGATGAACGGGTGGTAGATACTCATGTAGCACGGTTGCGGAAAAAAATTGAGCCTGATCCGGCGAATCCCACTTTTGTTAAAACTGTTGTTGGAGTCGGGTACAAGTTTGAAGATTCATCTGTTGCATGAAGCAATCAGCTTGCGTTTTCACAGGTATGAATTAACATTATGAGGTTTTTATGAATTCGCCTTGGGTCAGGTCTTGGTCTTTGGGATCGCGCCTATTTTTCTCTCACCTTGTGGTGATGATAGTGGGGGTACTGAGCCTTGTTATTATTAGTAGAATATCTTCTCCCCGCTTTTTTATCTTGCACTTAGAAAGACTAGAAAATGAGGGGCTGGACTTAATTGATGTTCGTGCTGACTTAGTGCAAGGATTTGAAAATGCTTGGAGGCGAAGTACTCTGTTATCAGTCTTAGTCGGTGCAACGGCTGCGGGAGGATTAAGTTATTGGGTGTCTATCAGGATAGTACAGCGGTTGACTGAAATGGAGCAAATTACGCAAAAGTTTGCTGCAGGTGAACTCAATGCACGACTACCTAAAAGTAATATCCCAGAAATTAATCGTCTGGGTGCCAGTTTTAACAGTATGGCAGCAAGTTTAGAAGGGGTGGAAGCACGACGGCGAGAACTGATTGGAGACATGACCCATGAGTTACGGACGCCACTCACTGTGGTGCGTGGTTACTTAGAAGAACTGGCTGACGGGGAAATTGAACCGTCTCCTGAGATTTATCAGCAGCTTGCAAAAGAAACCAAACGCTTAGAACGTTTGGTCAACGATTTGCAAGAACTCTCCAAAGCCGAAGCAGGTTATTTACCGATCAATATCCAGTCAGTAAATCTGCGTCCCTTGTTAGAGTCAATAGTAAACAGGTTGGCTGACCAACTGTTGGAAGATGGTCCAGTTCTGCAACTAGAGTTTCCACCACAGATTCCACCTGTGTTGACAGATATTGATCGTACAGAACAAGTGCTAGTCAACCTAGTAGGGAATGCAATGCGCTATACTGTTAGTGGTTCAATTACCATCCGTGTTTGGACTCAAGCAGATAAGCTGTGGATTGCTGTTATTGATACAGGTATAGGGATTGCAGGAGAAGATTTACCCCATGTGTTTGAGCGCTTCTGGCGATCTGACAAATCAAGAGCCCGCCATTATGGAGGAACAGGTATTGGTTTAACTATCTCACGCCGTTTAGTTGAACTACAAGGCGGTCAGATTGAAGTCGAAAGCGAGCTAGGAAAAGGCAGTATTTTTCGGTTTTCTCTCCCCTTAGCTTAATGCAATTTTTAAAAAGAGAAACAGTGATTTTACTAATGCTAATATTTCCTAATTATGTTTTATTAAAAAAAAGTAAGGAAAGAAAAATGAATAAAAAAATACTTAGTTCCTTCATTCATCAGTTAGATAAACTAAGGGAAGCAATGGCAGTAGCTTATCTCAATGAAACTGGACACAGCGGCGTGTTTGCTTCCCAGCAAATTGCACCAGGGATCACAGAATATTTCATGCAGGAAACTCCGTCAGATTTGCCATACAGCGTACCTGATGCGATCCCACAAATTTCGCTTGCTCATCTAAGAAGCCGTGAAGCTTTTTGGCTACTAAAAACAAATCTGCCAGCATCCAAAGCCAAGATTATTGTTGATGTACAGCAGGGTTTTTGGATTGAACCCCGCTGAGTTTCTTTAGATAGGTTGAAAGTAAACGGGCTCATGGTTTTTCAATTGCTGCTGGTGTCACAAAAATATCAGTAGATTTTAGTATAATTAGTTTCTGTAAATTTCAAGTGTGTATACCGTTTTTTTGCTGCATTTTTGGTTAGTCTATTAACTCTATAAAGAAACCAGAAAAATGCGTGTTGTGGGTCTAAAGCCAATGCCCGTGTTTCTTGACTCTACCTGAGTCTAGATTAAATCAGCGCTTCCCAAAGCTATATTTAACAAACCACCAGTCATTGATTCACGTCAGATCCGAATACACATATACATAATGGAAACAAAAGTAGCAGTCAATCCCTATCTTGATGGTAACTTTGCGCCAGTGCAGAAAGAAATCACCACTGATACTCTGCAAGTCATAGGTGAGTTACCCCCTGACTTATCAGGAATGTTCGTGCGCAATGGGCCCAACCCTCAATGGACACCTATTGGTGAATATCATTGGTTTGATGGTGATGGGATGTTGCATGGAGTGCGAATTAGTAACGGTAAAGCGACCTATCGCAACCATTTTGTCCAGACAAAAAAATGGCAAATAGAGAATCAAGCAGGTAAGGCTATCTGGAGTGGGTTGTTAGAACCGCCACAAAAGGATACACCTGAAGGCGTCAGTACAAATACCGCTAACACGGCTCTTGTGTGGCACGCTGGTCAATTATTGGCACTTTGGGAAGGAGGTGCGCCTTACGCCATCCAGGTTCCCGATTTAAAGACAATTGGCGAGTATACATACCATAGCAAACTGGTTTCTGCCTTCACAGCCCACCCCAAAGTAGACCCAGTTACAGGTGAGATGATGTTTTTTGGCTACTCCTTCGCGCCACCGTACTTACAATATAGTGTGGTTTCAGAGAAGGGAGAACTCTTGCAGACAGTGCCAATTGACCTACCGATGGCGGTGATGATGCATGATTTTGCCATCACTGAAAACTACACAATTTTTATGGATTTGCCCCTAACTATCAGTGGAGAACGGATGCAGCGGGGGGAACCTGTGTTAATGTTTGAGCGCGATCGCCCCAGTCGGTTTGGCATTGTTCCACGTTTCGGCGATAACAGCAATATCCGTTGGTTTGAAAGTCCTGCTTGCTATGTTTTCCATACCCTCAACGCCTATGAAGATGGAGACGAGGTGGTACTGCTTGGCTGTCGGATGAATTCCATCTCTATCCTAACATCGGATACCGAAGGTCATATCCCTCGCCTGCATCAATGGCGGTTTAACTTGAGAACAGGATCTGTGCATGAGGAGATGTTAGACGATGTAACTTCAGAATTTCCCCGTGTAAATGAAAACTTCTTGGGACAAAAAACACGATATGGTTACACTGGTAGGATGAAGAAAGTTTCCCCGCCTCTGTTTGATGGTTTAATCAAGTACGATCTTAGCAGTGGCAAATCAGAAACTCATGAATTTGGATCAGGACGCTATGGAGGAGAGGCTGTCTTTGCTCCTCCTACTTCCCCAAATGGCGATGAAGATGAAGGTTGGCTGATCACCTTTGTTTACGATAACAGCACGGAGACTTGTGAGCTAGTGGTAATCAATGCTCAGGATGTCACCGCCGAACCTGTAGCGCGGGTGCTTATTCCCCAACGAGTACCCTATGGGTTTCACGGTGCTTGGGTTTCTGAAAAACAGTTGAACGCTTCTAGCAAATAACGCGATTTCAAGAAATATGGGGAGTGGGGAGTTTTGTTTTTTTGACTTTTGACTTCCCGCCCTTGAATGAATGGTGATGTTTCTTCTATGATTTAATACTTTAATGCTGCCGTTGGTAACTTATAATCAAAATACCATAGATTTGGTCGATGATTTCCTGAGAATACCCATTTGCCAACATCCACGTTTCAAAAGGATTGGCGTCATTTTCCATGTGTTGCAACATTGCATCAAATTCTGATTCTGAAATGCCCATTGTCACCAGAAAATCAGCTTGGTTCCAGGGAATAATCCCATTAGCTATCAGTTGCATGAGAGGGCGATCGCCCCAAAAATGTTCTACAATAGTTTTCACCGTAACATCAGCTAAAATCAACGATACCTAAAGGTTTTACTGATTATATTGCAGTTTGTGAAGGCGTAGAGTGCAATATTGGATGCGATGGTCAATTTCTGTAAGCAAAGCATGATTATCTTATGTCCCTAACTATTGCGGATTTGGAGCAACTTCAACAAGAACATCCAGACTGGCAAATGGAACTGGTAGAGGGGAACATCATTGTTATGGGTCCATCAGATTATGAATCTGACGAAATTAGTATTCGATTTGCTGCCAAGCTATGGAATTGGGTTGAACCACGCAGGTTAGGTCGAGTTACTGGTTCTAGTGCTGGTTTCATCCTGCCTCGCCGGACAAAAGATCATGCCACAAAAAGAAACCTCCGCGCTCCAGATGTATCCTTTGTGGTTGCTCATCGCTTAAAACGAACTCAACGTGATTTCGTTGAATTGCTACCAGACTTAATAGTTGAAGTCAAGTCTAAAACCGACCAAATTGATAAATTAGCCGAAAAAATCCAGATGTTTTTGAGCTTGGGAACAGTTATTGGCATCCTGATTGATCCTGACCAGTTGACACTGACTGTCTACCGACTCAACCAAGAACTGAAAGTGTTGCGGAATGGTGAGATACTGACGCTACCAGATTTACTACCGGGATGGGAGTTACCCATATCTGATCTGTGGCCTCCTGTATTTGAATGAATTCATTGATTACCTAGAAACCGTTGATCTCTGTCTTTTCTCCAGATCAAATCATTCTGTTGAGAGCGATCGCAGCCGCGTCTATTGACTAAACTAGGTGAGAGCGATCGAGCTTGGCTTTTATGAGCAGATTGCCAAGATATTGGAGCCTACACCCTTAGAAGCAATCAATACAGCACTCTGGCGATTTGTTGCTGGACGACCTACCGGTCATGCCTTGAGCCGCCGAAAAGAAAAACTCTAACATCCCGACTATAGGATTTATGGAAGTTTGCGTATCTTCCAGACCTGCTCCTCAAGATTTTTCTGCATCTTTCTTATAAAATTATCCACATTGCCAAACCGAAATTCTCAAAGTAAAGACTAAATTATGGGTTTCAGAAAACGGAATGCAGGTACTCTAGGTCAAACAAGGGGTTTTTCTATTGCTGCCACATATGCGGCAATCACCCTCGTCGTCGCGGTTACCTGGTTATGGAGCGCAATGCCGAAGCTAACCTATAAGGGTGTGCCAGTATCTATCCTGATTGACTTTTCTCAGGATACCATAGCACGAGATGCATACTTTGCAGGTCACAAAAAAGCACTACATGATCGTCTCAAGGAATTAGGAATCAAAGAGAAAATTAAAGATTTTTATCGTCCCCAGATTCGAGACGAAAAAGAGCTAGACCGCTATATCCATCAGCTTTTATATAAAAATACAGGTTATGTTGGTGAGGCGTACTTTTTAAATGCCCAAGGTCAATTAGAATTAAAACCAGCAATAAATGAAAGTTTTATGCATTGGTTTGAGTTAGCCAAAAAACTTAACTTTGCTAGCGATTATGAAATTGATCATGGTGCTGTTGTCATCATAACTCCTGATAAACAACGTATCCCTTATGAATTTATGTCTAATCTATATTCAATTTCCGAACTAGAAAAATTGGTAACGATTTTGCAAAACCCTTAGCCAACCATGCCCATTTTCGTAAATTCGTAGTGCGAGCATCTTGCTCGCTTGTAGTACATGTGAGCAAGATGCTCACACTACTCCCCACTCCTAACTATATCCACGTGGTGTATAAACCCAAACACCACCATCGCCTCGCTGTATTGTCCGTGTCTGAGTTGAACCGACGAGAATGACCGTTCGCATATCGGCGGCTTCTGGGACTAACTGGTCAAGGGCGATCGCCTGAACAGTTTGTCCTGGTCTACCAAGATTCCGTGCTAACACAACTGGGGTCTTAGGGTCTCGCCAACGCAGCAAAATATCTCTCGCTTGTGCAAGCTGCCAAGTACGTTCTTTGGAAACAGGATTGTAGAAAGCAATGACAAAATCACCTTGGGCAGCAGTGGTAATTCTCTGTTCTATAATTGACCAAGGCTTTAAGATGTCAGACAGGGAAATAGCGCAGAAGTCATGACCCAAGGGAGCACCAATTGCCGCTGCTGCCGCTTGCATTGCCGAGATACCGGGAGCAACCTGAATGTCAATATAGTTCCATTCAGGTTTAGCACAGCGATCGAGAACCTCGAATATGGCTGCTGCCATAGCATAAATACCCGGATCACCAGAGGAAACAACTGCCACTGATCGCCCCTCGGCAGCCAAATCCAGCGCTATCATTGCCCGTGCAACTTCTTCCCGGTTATCAGACTCATGCCGTTGTTTACCCTTGCCAAGGTGTCCGACTAAATCTAGGTAAGTTTTGTATCCCACTAAGTCTGTTGCTGAGTTAAGGATCTCTTTCACCTCAGGAGACATCCACTGCGACCCACCGGGCCCTGTCCCAATAATTGCTAAGCGACCCCGTGGCTGACCTGTGGTATTCGGGTCTATCGGTTGGGGTGAGATGGCGATCGCAACATGAGAAGATTGATCAAGTATAAGTTGACCTGACGTACCTACTGCCGCCAGTGCTGCTGCTTGGGCAGGAGTATAACCTTCTGACAAGAACTCTTCGAGATCTGTTGCACAGAAAAAGCGTGCAGGCACTCCAAATGCACTCTTCACCGCATGGATTCCTGGATTGGCAGATGCTGTTATCATTGCAAATACCCCTGCCACCGATGCAGGTGAGAGTTCAGCATCTGCTAAGGTCTGTCTGACTAAAGCCACTGTCTCATCTTGATCCCCGTCAGTTCCACTCATCCCAATCACCACAGTTGCTGGGTGGTAAACAAGGCAGTTGGGTTCAGGAGTGATTTCCCGTTCAGTAATTTGGATGGTCAAATCTCCGTTAGGATCAATGGGCAGAGCACTACTCCCTAACCACGGCGCATTGCCATCTAGCCTCACCGTGGCACCTGCCAGCAAATCTGACATAAAAGACTTCGCTTGTTCTGGATTTGCCAAGCAGTAGCCAGGAGGGGGAGTCTCCAGCACTATTCCAAACCGGACATCTCCAGTTGTGGTGATTGCTGGTTTTACACCAAGTGCCTCAGCAATGCAACGTGCCAAATCGTTCACCCCATTCAGCCCACCCAGCAACGGTACGACTGCACTCCCATTTTCAGCAACAGCCAGTACAGGTGGTTCCTGTCGCTTATCGGAAAGCAACGGTGCTAGAGTCCTGATCAGAATACCTGCAGCACAAATACCAATCAGTGGCGTCCCACAAACGAACAACTCCCGCAGCGTCTCGCCAAAATTCGTAAAACTAACATCGACATCTAACGTCCGATTTGCCAGACCATAGAGTTTCGCCCCTGGAAGAACATTGACAATTTGCCGTCCAACTGGTACACTCTTTTCCCCAAGCACCACAACCACAGGTGCAATTTTCCATAAGCTCATGTGCTTGAAATTAACTCCCTCATTCCTCCTCCGTTGCCAAAGCATTCACCGCAGCTGCCGCGATCGCACTACCGCCACGCCGACCATGTAAAGTCAAAAATGGCACATTCCGGCTATCTGCTGCCAGTGCTGCTTTAGACTCAGCCGCACCGACAAAACCAACTGGAAAACCGAGAATGACAGCAGGCTTTGGGACTCCTGTGTCCAGCATTTCCAGTAATCGGAATAGTGCTGTCGGTGCATTCCCAATTGCCACAACTGCCCCATCTAGGTGCGATCGCCATAATTCCAAAGCAGCAGCAGATCTTGTAGTTCCCATATCCTGAGCCATTTCTAGCACTTGAGGATCGTTGAGAGTACAGATCACTTGGTTATCTGCTTTTAACCGTCGCCGCGTAATACCTTCAGCAACCATCCGGCAATCACAGAGAATCGGCGATCCTGCTGCCAGTGCAGCCCGTCCAGATTGAACTGCTGTCGGTGAATATCCAAGGTCAGTCACAATATCCGTCATTCCACAGGCGTGAATCAAACGTACTGTAACTTTAGCTACATCAGATGGAAGCACTTCCAAATGAGCCTCTCTTCGGATGATAGAGAAGGAATGACTGTATATTTCGTTAGCATCTTGGATATAGTTAAACATTGAGTTAGGAAATCGATTGTATTACTCTTTACTTTTTACTTTTGCCTTGTTCGGTGAGAATAACTGCTTTAATTGAGCCATTGTGTGTCGATTGGCGAATTCTCCAAAAGACTCGTCAGGCGTCAGACGTTGGATTTTATACACCCTAAGCATCTGCTCTATTAATGTAGGCAGTTCTGCCAAAGTCACATATTGGTAAACTTCGCGACCAAATTTCTGGTCACTGTCACCAACATAGACATGATACCCTTCCACAGTTGCTTTTCCCTGATTTATACTGACACCAAGTAGGGCAATATCACTTTTGGTATGCTGGGCGCAAGATTTCGAGCAACCAGTGAAGTGAATATTGACTGGTTGGCTTAGCTTGAGGTGATCAAGATACGCTGCTAATTCTCTCCCGTGACCTTTGGTATCAGTTGCGGAAGAGGCGCATCCTGTATTGCCAGAACAAGCAACCAGCGCACTACGAATGTTGGTCACTGACCAATGTAATCCCAGGCTTTCGATTTCGCGTTGAATATCGGGAAGCCGTTGATTTGGAATATCTGATATCAAGAGGTTTTGCCAAGGGGTAAGCCTGATGGTACCGCTCCCGTAGCGTTCTGCTAAATCTGCTAATCTTCGTATTTGTACGGTTTCTAGGCGACCGAGAGGGAGGATAACACCGATGTAGGATAAGCCACTTTGTCGCTGGGGATGAATACTTATATGTTTATACTGATTTGTGGGAATTTGATTTTGGTACTCTTGGCTACCGACAGATTGTAAGGGGAAGGGTAGACGACGCTGAACTTCTTGGAGGTAATTTTTACAACCCAAAGTATTTAGCAACTCTCTTAGACGTGGTTTACGGCTACTGGTGGTGTCGAGGTGATTCAGGTAGACCTCAGCCAAGGCGACTAGGACTGGTAAGCATTCCTCTGGGTTCAATAAAATTCCCGTATCCATAGGTGGTTTGGAAGCATTTAGGCTGAGATGGAGGCGGAAGTAAAGATTTCCGTCAATCAACACAGCCGCAAACCCGATATCATTTGGGCGATCGCACACCCGAACTGTTCCACCACCATCAAAGCAAACACTAAATTTTGCTGGTAGTCCTGACAGGTGGGGATGTACAGCAATGTACTTATCCCAGGCTTGGACAAGGGGGCGGGTATCGATCAACTCTTGGCGATCGATGCCTGCTGTCGGGCTGCTCATAATATTACGGATATGGTCTACATCTGTATTACTAGAACCAAGCCCTATATTTTGAAGGCGTCCCAGTATTTTTTCATCTATCGTTGTGTAGATTTCACGAATTTGTAGGTTAGCTCGATTCGTGACATCTACATAGCCACCTCCACAGTATTCCGCAATATCTGCGAGGACACAACACTGTGTACTATTTATAATTCCACCTGGTATCCTTATGCGAGACAATATTCCGTCTCGGGCAGGTGTGGCGTAAAATAAGCCAGGACAGGCAGTAAATCCGGATTGCAAGATTGAAACTCCTTCCCCGTGTGACGCAGGGAGTAGACGATTAATAGACTTAGGATGCTTGGGTAGTTGGCATTCTGACTTGGGTTATCCCATTACAGCTGCGGCACAGTCCCGGAATCGCACCGGAGTTTCCCAACTCTAAGCTTTATTGGTACTCTTTATTTTTACCATATCTGTTTGCCGATGAAGGCTCTGAGTGGCAACAGAACAATCTCTGATTTCTACATTTCTCATTGTCAATAATTTTAGGTTATTGACAATGAGCAAGTGGAAAAAGTCACGCGAAGAGTGAGGTTTGAGAATTTGCCGTGAAAAATCAGGATGAAAGGTGGCACCATACTTTTGCCAGTTGGCAATTGCCTTAGTAACTAAATTGTCAGACAAATTTATACTAAAATTTTATGGAATTTCGTAATAAGAATTTGTAGTGATTGACAAATGACTCTAATTTCTGCAAAATGATTATTTTTTTATGGTTAATTGTAATCACTGCATTTGTCATAGTTGCTGGACATTCATTCTTTCCACATATGACACCAGGGCTATTTGTTCTAGAGATTGTAAGTACGGTTTTAGGAAAATTTGCTACTGAACGTATTAAGCAGCTTGAAAATATATCACAATTTAATTTAGGGGGACGCAGGAAAGATCTCACAATCTGCCTTTACGGTTACACAGGCTCTGGAAAAACTACTCTGATCAAACGAACTTTTACGATGGATTTAACTGACCGTGAAAAGTCCACGCAAGATTTTAAGTGGTACTCTTTCAAGGTGCATCCGGATATGTGTGCCAGCAAACCCATTACGGTAAGAATAGCAGATTATAAAGGTCAGAGACCCTCCAGCGTTATTTTCAGGAAGTTACACTATATCAGTGCTCTTTTATTAGTCGTAGACCTTGCCTCACGCCCATATGGGGAAAACACCGATAATTTGCTTGATAGCAAGATAATGGTCGAATGGCTTAAAAATGACCCTGAAACAAAGATAAGGGAGAGAGTAGATAAACATCGTGACTATATGAGTGCAGCTCTTATAGAAGTACTACTTACATCTTTGCATAATTCTAATTTGCATAGTGTAAAGCTCATAATCAACAAGTTTGATCTTTTAGAAGAATTATTGAGAACTGGATGCTTGAATACTGTTAATAATGCGATAGAAGCAAGAGAATACGTTAGTAATTTATTCAAAGGGATTGAGGACAATCTTCGTCAAGCATGTCGAGATAATGAAATACCTAATTTCTCAGTCCATATCATAAGTTCGCATAACGAAAAAGATGTTAGAGAGCTTTTTTTAAGCCTTTTAGAAGAACACAAAAAATACTTGGTTCAAGGTAGGTGATAAAATGACAAAAGAAGAAATGCCAAGAGAAGATACTGACTTGATCGATAAAATTGAGTATAAAGTTGAGAGAATTGTTGATCGAAAATTCCTTCAACCTCGTCAGATGATCGTCTTAGCAATTTTGATTTTAATCATCGTTATTAGTTTCGTTATTATTTTTCCGATTGTATTCACTAAAAGACTGAAACAACAACCTGGAACGGAGAAAATCAATAACTTAGAGCACAAGAGTGCGCAGATGGAATTGAAGATAGAACAGATGACTATGCAGATAAAAAAGTTACAAAACCAGGTAAAAGAATTGGAAAAGAGGTGTCAAGTTAAGCCGAAAACATCACACAGAGGAGGATGAAGACAAATGGAAAAATAACCCGTACTTTTAATCGTGACTTGAAAAATTCAGAGGGAGCAGGTAGCAGTTCGCTAGGGGAATCCCACGACTAAAGCCGTGGGATTGGAACTTTGACGCCGTGTTTCTCGCGCTTGCGCGTCTCGCAACACATCTTTTTTTTAAAGTGGGCTTTAGACCCACAACGCGCGTTTTTTCTGATTCTTTATTTCCTGCTCCCTTCTTTTGTAAGCTGCGAAAAAACTGAGTGTGTTAAGAACTATTAAAACTGTGATTAAGGAACGGTTTGTTACCTCTGATGCGACGACGCTCATTTTTCCCTCTTGCTAAAATTCTGTGAGATTTTGTGGTACAATTCAGAGCATTTCCGCCTCACAATATATAGGAATCATATTTGAATTTTGAAAAAATCTAAGTATCAGTAGGGTGGGCATCGCCCACCAAAACCCGGATGTGGTGGGCAATACCCACCCTACGTATATTTCAAAAATCAAATAATAGTCCTATATACGGGGTAGAGATTTGACCAAATTGTGGTAGGAGAGATAGATCTGCTATTTTCAACAAGACCTATCTTTGGATCAGATTCACGCTATTTTCTTGATGCTGTTGATTCCGTGACTCATCCACTGTGCTAATAACCACTGGTTAGTGGACTTGTCAAGTACTGGCAAAACACGAAAGTTAAAAACTTACTGCCAAACTTCCTCTCCGTACTCAGAAACAAAAACTCGTTCTAACTCTTGAAACTGGGAATAATCACGGTTTCTGATCGCAGCAAGCATATTTAACAAGTCATTCACAGGGATTTTGGTTGCGGTTAACTGCGCTTCAGTCATTAACATATTCATTATCTTATTGGTAAAATCCTTACCCTAGAGCGCCGGTCGAGTAGAAGATATTGACAAAAACAGAATTATGTGTAGTAGGACAAAACGTCTATTTCTAGCTCAATTTTTAAGTCTAGTTAAGGGCGATCGCATTAAAACTCAGTGCATAAAAGTTCGGTTTACGTA
>CAIVAU010000008.1 GCA_903903925.1 uncultured cyanobacterium | reverse complement strand
TGATCCAGTTGCAGAATTGCTCCCACACATTTGCACTGCGAGTGCGTTGTAAGGTTGCGGTCATGGTTTTATGATTGCGAGGTATTGATTTATGAATCAGACTTTGTTTGTCTGTAACAATAATTTACACTCCTTTACTTTCTTTTACAATAGGGCAAAAGTCAGCATAACTTATATAAGTCATTAGCTTTACTTATGTAAAAGTTGGTGCAATAGATTTATAGATATAGTCGGGGTGATATTAAAGAGAGCGAAGATGCAGTGGCATGGACACACCCCATCACCTTCAGCATAGCTGCCTCCTGCATAGCTGCTTTCTCAAAACAAGGTGGATAAAATTGGAATTTATTGGTAAGGTAAACCCTACAAATTACCCATAATTTCTAAATATAAAACCACACTGCTATAAACAGCGTGGTTCTGTTTCTGTATATAGTTTTCAAGTTATTAGTTATATATCTATACAACAGCAGAGGGTAGACTTCCGGATTTTGCGCCAATATTTTTTGTCATGGATAGTTAAAGGGCGATCGCCACTTCAGTCTCAGGCTCAACTCTAACTGCTGCCTTGTTACTTGCTTTACAATGAATGCTCCCCACTCCTATTTAGGGCGGGGAGACCCCGCCCCTACTAAACGATACAATTCAATTCACCGGCTTTTTGCGTAAAGCGGATGTTTTCTCGGTAATCTACAGGACAATCGATCACTGCTGGGACATCCTGTGCTAAAGCTTCTTTCAGGATGGGAATTAAATCAGTAGAGGATTCTACGCGGTATCCTTTTAAACCCATACTTTCGGCAAATTTCACAAAATTAGGGTTGCCAAAACGGACAAAAGATGCGCTGCCTTTGCCAAAGTGATTTTCTTGCTTCCACTCAATCAAGCCGTAGCCACCATCATTGAAAATTAAAGTGACAAAGGGAGTACCAACACGCAAAGCTGTTTCTAGTTCCTGGCAATTCATCATAAAACCGCCATCGCCAGTTGCCGCAACGACTTTGCGGTCAGGATGAACGAGTTTGGCAGCAACAGCACCAGGAATGGCAATACCCATTGCGGCAAAGCCATTGGAAATCAGACAAGTATTGGGGCTATGGCAATGGTAATGACGGGCAATCCACATTTTATGTGCGCCAACGTCAGATATAACGATATCTTCTGGGCCCATCACCTGCCGCAAATCGTAAATGAGCTTTTGTGGTTTAATGGGAAATTCGTCATCCCTCGCGTATTGTTCATAATCGGCACGAATATTTGTCCTTAAGCTGATGGCATAAGGAGATGGTTTACCCTGACGGTCTGCTAACTTTAAGATTTCAGCGAGGGAATCAGAGATATCCCCCACAATTTCAACTTTGGGGATGTAACTACTATCAATTTCTGCTGGGCTTGCTGCAATATGAACAATTGGAATACTGCCGAGAGGATTCCATTTTTTCGGGGAAAACTCGATCAAATCATAGCCAATGGCAATCACCAAATCTGTGTTGTCAAAGCCACAACTCACGAAATCCCGCTGCTGTAATCCCACTGACCACAGGGCTAAGGGATGAGTATAGGGAATCACTCCTTTACCCATAAAGGTATTGGCGACGGGTATATTCATCTCCGTTGCAAATTGCGTCACTGCATCACTTGCTTGAGCGCGGATCGCACCATTCCCTACTAAGATCAGGGGATTAGTTGCTTGGGAAATTGCCGCTGCTGCGACTCTGATACTGTGAAAAGAGGCAAAGGTCTTTTCGACATTACCTTTACACAAGGGTTTGCCTTCTACAGGCATGGCGGCAATATTTTCTGGTACATCGATGTGAACCGCACCCGGTTTTTCTGTTTGCGCCAGCTTAAATGCTTTTCGGACAACTTCCGGTGTAATACTGGGTCGGACGATTTGCTTGTTCCATTTTGTGACCGGTGCAAACATCGCCACCAAATCTAAATATTGATGAGATTCGATGTGCATTCTATCTGTCCCTACTTGCCCAGTAATTGCGACTAAGGGCGCACCATCTAGGTTTGCATCTGCTACCCCAGTCATCAAGTTTGTCGCCCCTGGGCCAAGAGTTGAAAGACATACCCCCGCTTTCCCTGTCAGGCGTCCATAGACATCTGCCATGAATGCTGCACCCTGTTCGTGACGGGTGGTAATAAACTGAATGGAAGAATTTTTCAATGCTTCCAAAACGTGCAGGTTTTCTTCGCCAGGAAGTCCGAAAACGTATTGCACCCCTTCATTTTCTAAACACTGTACCAGTAGTTCTGCCGTATTCATTTTCTTTTTCTTACTCCTGCGAAAAATGTAGATGTTTAGATTGTTCGTCTTTAGTTGTTAGTTGTCGGTAGTATTTTTAGCAACTAACTACTAACAAGCAACAACTAACCGATCTCAATCAAAAATTACTTCACCCACACTGTTTTAACATTGACAAACTCTTGTATGCCCTGGATACTCAATTCTCTTCCGTAGCCAGAACGCTTAATGCCACCAAAGGGCAATCGAGGGTCGGACTTTACCATACCGTTGATAAAGACTGCACCCGCTTCGATTTCTTCAATCAAGCGATCGCGTTCTTGGTCGTTTGTGGTCCAGGCACTAGCACCCAAGCCAAATGGTGTGGCATTGGCGATTTTGATGGCTGCATCGATATCTGGTACACGAAATAACAAGGCGACTGGCCCAAAAAATTCTTCTTGTTCTGCTGCACTACCAGGAGGAATTTTAGTGATGATGGTTGGTGGATAGAAGTTACCAGGACGATCTGATAAAGGATGTCCACCTGTCAGGACTTTTGCCCCATCCTTGACACAGGCTTGCACTTGTTGGTCTAATTCCTTGAGAAGATCGGGGGTTGCTAGAGGGCCTAAGTCGGTGTCTGGGTGCATGGGATCGCCAATTTTCAGTGCTTCAAATTTCTCTACTAGAAGCTGTTCAAATTTGTCTGCGATCGCCTCCACGACAATGAAACGTTTCGCCGCAATACAAGATTGCCCGTTATTCAACATTCGTGCTGCTGTTGCTGTCTCCACAGCTGTCTCCAGGTCTGCACTTGCTAACACAATAAACGGGTCGCTTCCTCCCAATTCCAAGAGGGTTTTTTTAATTTGTTTCCCTGCTGCTGCGGCTAAACTTGCACCTGCTGGTTCGCTTCCTGTCAGTGTGGCTGCTTTCACACGGTCATCGGCGATGATGTCGGCAACCTTAACAGCACCAATCAACAGAGTTTGAAACACGCCTGTAGGAAAACCTGCTCGTCTGATAATTTCTTCAATTGCCAGCGCACATTGTGGTACATTGGAAGCGTGTTTCAGTAATCCCACGTTTCCTGCCATTAATGTAGGTGCGACAAAGCGGAAGACTTGCCAGAAGGGAAAGTTCCACGGCATGACTGCGAGAATGACTCCCAATGGTTGGTATCTAACGAAACTATCACTAGCATCGGTTTTCACTGGTACATCGGCAAGAAAACCAGCAGCATGTTCGGCGTAGTAGCGACAAACAGCGGCACATTTCTGGACTTCGCCAAGGGCAGCTTTGTAAGTTTTGCCCATTTCCAGTGTCATCACAGAGGCAAATTCAGCTTTTTCTTGCTCTAAAATGTCAGCGCATGATTGCATCCAGAGCGATCGCGACTCAAAACTAGTCTTACGGTACTGCTCAAAAGCCTGTTGTGCTGTATCTAATTTAGCAACAATTTCTGCATCCTTCAGCGGCTCAAAAGTTTTGAGCAACTCCCCGGTTGCAGGATTAATGGTGGCGATAGCCATGCCCTGACCTCCCGTTATAAAATAGCTTAAAGTAGCTCCTAATTTTGCCAAATCTCTCTTGTGGATACTACCACCCAAATTTTAGTCTCTCCGCGAGTGATTGGCTTCTAAATGTTAAAGTTTTGCAATCTAAGTATATTAAATTATACGCATCTGCTACGTGATCACAGGTAAGTTTTTTCATTGGCTGGTAGCATTAAATTTAAGTTGCTTGATCTTAACAGCATATTTTACTGACTTCTAGATTCAAAATAAAAATTGTAATTTTATTTTCATTCACTTAAGTAAAAACAAATATTTATGTATAATAAGATACAAATACGTTAACTTCTGTTAAATTAGGATAAGGTAGATATTGCTCTTTCCTGGAATGGAGAGTTGGGTGTATTCGTGTTTCTGTTGCCCTGATGGGGCGATCGCCACTGGGTTTTGACATTCGCGCAGCAACGGTGAGTTTTTACTACATCTTCGTTTGATAAACTCTAACTAATCGATCAATCCCTTTAAAGCGATAATCTCCCATTTCCTCAAAGCAAGAGGGTTGTGAAAGCAGAGGATAGGTAGCTTCACTCACGATACATTTACCAGGGGGACAGACTGCTTCCATGCGAGCAGCCAGATTAATAGTAGCTCCTAGGGCTGTATATTCTACCCTTTGGGAACTGCCGACATCTCCAACGACAGCCTTACCACTATTAATTGCAATCCGCAATTGCAGCGGTTCCTGCCAAACATGCTTAGCATTGAGAGTTTCCAGACGAGTTAACATTCCCATCGCAGTGGCGACAGCGCGATCGGCATGATCGCTTTGTGGTTCCGGCGCACCAAAAAACGCCATAATACAATCGCCAATATACTTATCCAAAGTGCCACCCCAAGCAAAAACTTCTTGCAGCATCTCCTCAAATAGGATATTGAGTAATTCAGCGATTTGAGTTGGCTTCAAGCGTTCAGAAATCTCAGTGAAACCAACAAGGTCGGCAAATAAAATACTGATTTCACTTTCTCTTGGAGGTAAACGACCATCTGGCAATGCTCCCACAGCGATCAACTGCTGTACAACCGCTGGGGAGTGGTAGCGTTCCAGTCTTTGACGAATGACCTCTTGACTTTTAAGTTTCTCTGCTAACAGCCAACGTTGCACGCTAGAAGCTACAAGGTTTGCTAAAGCCGAAAAAAAGCTGAGTTCTTCCTCGCCTTCTTGAATCCAATGGTACGAAGAAAGATTGGCATCAGCGTAGAGAACACCGACAACTTTATTTTCATCCCATAAAGGGATCGCCATCGCACTCCGAATGCCTTTGACCAAAATACTGTGTTCCCCAGCAAATCGTTCATCTTGCTGGGCATCAGCTGTTTGAATAGCAACTTTTTCTTCAAATACCTTCTGGCAGATACTACGGCTAATCCAATTGACATCAGTAAGTAAATGTCTCTGTTGTGAGGTGTTTCTGGTAGCAGAATTCATCAATACTAGGTTACCAGAATCAGTCACATCAATTAACAATGCCAAGCGATCAATACTCTTAAGATAACGAAAAACAACTTGCTGCACTTGAGAGAAAATTGCCTCTATTGATGCAGCCGCAGAGAGATTCTTCGCTATATCTACTAAGTCTTTAAGGCGGGCAATAGTTCTGTCCTTGTTACTAATATTACCATCATGACCATCAGCATCTATCCATTGCTGTTGCAATTGTTCAACGTTACGAAAGATTGTTCTTTCTGGAGAAACGACCTCGTGCTTTGGCGCTAGGGAATCCAACGGATATGTCAACATAACTATGAGACTCACATCCCCTAGCCAAATAGTGTCACCATTTTGCAACTCTTGGGAAGAAATAACCAGATGCTCATTGATCTGCGTCCCGTTTTTGCTGTCTAAATCCTCTATAGTCCACACACCAGTAACGGATTTTGTTAATCGAGCATGGCAGCGGGATACTCCCCCAGAAGGCAAGTACAAGTCACATTGTGGTGAACGCCCGATGATAAATACATCTTGATCCACCGTCACTGTTCTTTCGATATTTTTCTCTTGTAGGCGCAGTTTCAGTTCAGTCATGACTATATTAGATCCATCCTGAAAGGAGGCATTGCCAGAATCGAAGACCGCAAGGGAGATGCTAAGGCTTATTTTCTTTATGAGATGCTCAAGAATATAACGAGAACTATGTGTACAATATTAATCTTTTATCTGTTTTTGTAAAGCTAATTCCCAAGAACGAGACCCTACACCTTTTTACCTCTTTCAATTCGGTGGTAATTCCAAAGGAATTGAACCCAAAAACCCTTTACGAAAATCCGTTAAAAGTTGCCTTGCAGTTCTCTCCACATCACCTTTATAGCGATGTTCTGCTAAGGCGTGCAAGTATGATTCTCCAGTCATAGCTGTGGCGTCAAATTCATACCGCGACTGCAAGGGTTGATGTGGTAATAAATCAGTAGCCGTAGCTTGCAGATCATTGATTAAATCTACTAGTGCTGCTGCTACCATCTGATTGTCGTAAGATGCTTCGCCAATATCATCACAAATGGCTAATTTCAAACCCGCATCTTGATCATCCAACCTAGCAGGGATGACGCCAGGCGCATCGAGCAGTTCCAACTGATTTTCCATTCGCACCCAACGCAGTTGGCGAGTCACCCCAGGACGAGCAGCACTTTCAACCGCTCGCCGTCCTAACAGACGGTTGATCAAAGCTGATTTACCAACATTAGGGAAGCCAATAACCACAGCACGGACTGGACGAGGTAACATCCCACGTTCGTGTCTTCTTTTATTGATTTCTACCCCAGCTGCTTGTGCTGCTTTTGCAACGGCTGCTACTCCTTGACCATGTTGAGCATTAGTAAAGTAAAGCATTTCACCCTGGCGCTTGAACCACTCTACCCAGAGCGATCGCACTTGGGGCAAAACCATATCTACCCGGTTGATTACTAACACCCGCGTTTTACCCCCAACCCACTCATCTACTTTAGGATGGCGTGTTGTCAGGGGAATGCGAATGTCTCGTACTTCCAGCACCACATCTACCCGCTTCAGCTGCTCCTTTAGAGCCTTTTCAGCTTTCGCGATGTGACCTGGATACCATTGAATCAGGTTTAATTTGTAGTTGTCGGTTATAGACATTTGTTGTTTTAAAGAAGAATTCAGGAATCAGGAGGAGGCAGCGCGGTCTTGGGGGTTTCCCCCATGAGCGACTGCCGTTCAGGAGTCAGAATAGATTCGTGAGAATCCATTGGATGGGTATTTAAACCCCTTTGCTCACTTCCTAGCCCCACAGAATTCCCAAACTAAATTCTGGCTCCTGACTTCTGAGTTCTTTCCGTTAAATATAATTGTTTTACAAGAGGTTGAAGCAAAAATCTTATCTAGCTTTTCCAGATAGCGTTAGGAGTGTCAGCATCTCCGCGCTTGTGAAGGGTAGAACTCGTCACTATCTATACAGAACATAATCAGTATAAAATCCTAACAGAATTACACGTGATATTCACATGAGCAAACCCGCAGAAACGATTTTCGGCAAAATAATTAGTCGGGAAATTCCGGCTGACATTGTTTATGAGGATGATTTAGCACTTGCTTTCAAAGATGTCAAACCCCAAGCCCCCGTTCACATTCTCGTCATTCCCAAAAAACCTATTGCCAGTTTAGCTGAAGCTGAATCTGAGGATTGTGATCTTCTGGGGCATCTTTTGTTAACAGCTCAGCATGTTGCTGAAAAAGCTGGACTACAAGCAAACGGCTATCGCATCGTCATCAACACTGGTTCTGACGGTGGTCAAACTGTTTTCCATTTACATCTGCATATCCTGGGTGGACGGCAGATGGCATGGCCCCCAGGTTAGTCGCTTCGCTCCAAGTCAAAAGTCAAAAGTCAAAAGTCAAAAGTCAAAAGTGAAGATTAAGATATTTTGATTTTTGACTTCCCTGAAGGGCGGTGACTCCGCCCGTACAGGAGGTATTTGCAAAACCCACGTCATAAGTAAAGCAAATGACTCATATAATCAAAACTAAATTGAAAAAGCTTTACAAATCGCAATTAAGCTTCTAATGTATAGAGGAGTAGGTAAACAGACCTACGCAAATCATAAAAAATCAAGCAATCATAAGAACATGACAACAACCTTACAACGTCGCTCAAGCGCCAATGTATGGGACCGGTTCTGTGAGTGGATTACCAGCACCGAAAACCGCCTCTATATTGGTTGGTTCGGCGTATTGATGATCCCCACTCTGTTATCCGCGACCATCTGCTTCGTAATTGCCTTCATCGCTGCTCCTCCAGTGGACATCGATGGTATCCGTGAGCCAGTAGCAGGTTCCTTAATCTACGGAAACAACATCATCTCTGGTGCAGTTGTTCCTTCT
>CAIVAU010000007.1 GCA_903903925.1 uncultured cyanobacterium | reverse complement strand
AATCTTGACAGAGCACTAGTAGTCCGTGTCATTAGTTCTGATGGGTTGGTAGTGTGAGCGTCTCGCTCACGACGCGAGCTTTCCGGCTCGCACTACCCATCAATTTAATCTTGACAGAGCACTAGCAGTCCGTGTCATTAGTTCTGATGGGTTGGTAGTGTGAGCGTCTCGCTCACGACGCGAGCTTTCCGGCTCGCACTACCCAGCAAAATTAATGACACGAACCACTAGTCCATTTTAATGGACTTATGCTATGAGACTGGGACTTCTAGTCCCAGGCGGACCCAGATTTTTGCATAACCTCACAAAACCTGGAAATATAATCCTATGGTAAAGCTACTTCAGCCAAGATACAAATAAAACCCTATGTCTTACATCAAACGCCGTCAATTTCTTCAATTTTCAGCTTCAACTCTGGCAACACTGGGTTTAAGTCAATTAGATATTATCCAACAGGGTCAGCGCTATGGCAAAGTCTTAGCACAAAATACACCCCGCAAACTGGCCCTACTGGTGGGAATCAATGAATATCCTGATGGGTTACCCCGTTTGCAAGGTTGTGTAAATGATGTCAAGTTACAGCAAGAGTTATTAATCCACCGCTTTGGCTTTAACCCCAAGGATATCCTAACCTTGACCGATCAGCAAGCTACTCGCAAAGGTATTCTCACAGCTTTTGAAGACCATCTCATCAAGCAAGCCAAACCTGGGGATGTGGTGGTATTCCATTTTAGCGGACATGGTTCCCAGGTAGTAGATGCCGATCGCGATTCACCAGACGGACTCAACAGTACTTTTGTTCCGATAGATAGCCAATTACCACCAGGATTTCCCGTTTCTGGTGGTCCGGTGCAAGATATCATGGGACATACACTGTTTTTACTCATGTATGCGTTGAAGACAGATCTTGTCACCGTGGTGCTAGACAGTTGTCATTCTGGGGGTGGTACTCGGGGAAATTTGCGGATACGATCGCGTGATGGTGGTCCAACTCTCCAAGCTAGCCAAGAGGAACTTGAGTATCAAAAACAATGGCTGGGAAGACTCGGACTTTCAAAACAACAGTTCATCGAACTTCGCAGAAAAAGAGTTGCTAAAGGAGTTGTCATCGCTGCTGCAAAACGCGATCAACCTGCATCCGATGCATCTTTTAGTGAGTTTAATGCAGGTGCATTTACTTACGAATTAACACAGTATCTTTGGCAGCAAACTGGGGATGAACCAGTCACTAGAGCAATCGCTAATGTTGGTCGAAGCACAACAGAGTTAGCTAGAGAGAACGGAAATCCTCAGCAAGACCCACTATTAGACGTTAATCTAAGCAAAAAAAATACCAACACTCCTATCTACTTTACGCGATCGCCTGCTCTTTCCGCCGAAGCTGTAGTCACAAAAGTCACAGGAAAATCAGTAGAATTATGGTTGGGTGGACTAGATTCACACAGCCTGGAAGCCTTCAATAAAGATGCCATTTTTACAGTCGTGGATGCGAAAGGAGGCGATCGCGGACTGGTCAAACTAGAGTCTCGTCAAGGATTAGTTGGCAAAGGCACATTACTAAATACTTCTACTCAACGACTACAGTTACAGCCAGGAACCCTGTTACAAGAACGCATCCGCAGCATTCCCAAGAATCTAACTTTAAAAATTGGTATTGATAACTCCTTCGATCATAACACCGTCCAGCAAGCAACACAAGCCTTACACGCACTCAAGCACATCGAACCCGAAGCCTTGGGAACTGTTGAGGTGCAATATATTTTTGGTCGCATGACTCAAGATAGATATCAGAAATTACAGAAAAAACAGGTCTCTAATCTGCCAGATGTCAATAGTTTTGGCTTATTTTTACCTAGCTTAGAGCAAATAATCCCCGCATCCTTTGGCAGTAGCAGCGAAACAGTCAGTGCTGCGGTGATGCGTTTGGAACCTAAACTCAAATCCCTACTAGCAGCCCGAATTGTCAAGCAGGTGCTGGGTAACACTAATTCATCACAGATAAATCTGCGTGTCTCGATGAATATTGCTGGTAGTAAAAAATTAGTCAGCGAAACTTTTCCGATTCGTGGTTTTAACAAAGTTGCTGTAGGGTCTCATCAAGCACCAGTTTCCCCTGAGAACTTTTCTAACTTTGGTGTCCATCAATTACAGCTAGGAACCGAAATTGCTTTCCAAATTGAAAATCACGAATCTCAACCTCTCTACGTCAGCATTTTGGTGATTGACGCTGAGGGAGAAATGACGGTAATTTTTCCTTTTAATTGGTCTGTCCCAGACAATGCTGCATTGGTAGAAGCAAACCAGACACGAGTAATTCCTCAGGCTGATGATGGATTCAAACTGACTATCGGCAAACCCAAGGGATTTTCAGAGGCATTAATTATTACCAGTACAACCCCTCTACGAACTTCTCTCAAGGCATTGCAACAAATTGCCCAATCAAGAGGAGTTGAAAATCGCGGCACTCCAATTGCTGTGACTGATGAGGTTTTGGACATTACCAACAGTCTACTTGATGACTTGGATGCAGGAACTCGTGGCAAGACCAATGCCGAAGAAGGTGTAGCACTTCCAGCCGAAGTTCGAGGTATTGACGTCAAGAAATTGGCAGCAATGGCGATCTCATTTGAGGTTGTTTGATCTTAGAAGTGCAGATTAGCACTCACTGTACTTGTCAGTATTGCCTGATTTTATCGTCTCCAAATTTTAATCATTCCTAACTCCTAACTCCATTATTGCGACCTACCAACTTATCGCGCAGATGCTTAATGCGATCGCGCAATTTAGCTGCTTCTTCAAACTCTAGTTTCTTCGCAGCTTCTTTCATCTGCACCTCCAACCGACTAATCAAATCCGGAATCTCTTCTAACGGCAATTCATCCATATGCTGATCAACTGTTTCCAACTCAGTTGCATTCAACCGTCGCGACACTTCCAAAAAAGACAAAATCGCGTTACTGGATTTTTTCTTCACAATCTGTTGGGGTGTAATCCCGTGCATCCGATTATATGCCGTCTGAATCCCACGACGCCTATCTGTTTCCTCAATCGCTTTAATCATGCTATCAGTCAGGTTATCAGCATACATAATTGCTTGTCCTCGCACATGACGGGCTGCCCTACCAATAGTTTGAATTAAAGAACGCTCCGCACGCAAGAACCCTTCCTTATCTGCATCCAAAATTGCCACCAGAGACACCTCTGGTAAATCCAACCCCTCCCGTAACAAGTTGACACCAACCAATACATCAAAGGTCCCGTCCCGCAAGTCTTGCAAAATCTCAATCCGCTCAATAGAATTAATCTCGGAATGCAAATATCGTACCCGAATACCGTTGTCTTGCAGATACTCAGTCAAATCTTCCGCCATGCGCTTGGTTAATGTTGTAATCAGCACCCGTTCTTGGCGGTCAACTCTGTCCTTAATTTCACCTAACAAATCATCTATTTGCCCTTCCGTGGGTCTGACCATGATTTCTGGATCAATCACTCCTGTCGGTCTAATGATTTGTTGCGCCACATGACCTGCTGAAATTTCTAATTCCCAATTTCCTGGCGTAGCGGAAACAAAAATACACTGGTTTACCTTTTCCCAGAATTCCTCTGCTTTCAAAGGACGGTTATCAGCAGCACTTGGAAGACGAAACCCATGGTCAACTAAAACTCGTTTCCTTGCTTGGTCACCATTGTACATCCCACGAATTTGCGGTACAGTGACGTGAGATTCATCAATCACCAGCAGCCAATCTTTGGGAAAATAATCAATCAAACACTCAGGCGGTTCCCCAGCTATGCGTCCTGCTAAGTGGCGGGAATAGTTTTCCACGCCGTTGCAATAACCCACCTCACGCAACATTTCCAAGTCATAGCGTGTCCGCTGATCTATACGTTGTGCTTCTAGTAATTTTCCAGCTTCTTCTAATTCTGCTTTGCGTTCTTTTAATTCGGCTGCGATCGCATTACAAGCATCCTCTAGCCGATCCTCTGGTGTGACGAAGTGACGTGCTGGGTAGATATTCACCGCTTCCACACTCTTGATAATTTCACCCGTCACAGGGTCAATGTAACGAACAGCGTCAATTTCATCCCCAAAGAATTCTACCCGAATAATTCTATCTTCGTAAGCTGGGCCAATTTCTAGTACATCTCCCCGGACACGAAAACGTCCCCGACCCATTTCTATATCGTTGCGGCTGTATTGTACTGATGCTAAATCCCGTAAAATCTCCCGTTGATTCACTTCCATCCCTACTTGCAAGGGAATGGCGGCTTTGAGATACTCAGCGGGAATTCCTAAACCGTAAATGCAGCTAATGGAAGCAACAACGATCACATCACTGCGTTCAAACAGCGATCGCGTCGCCGAATGACGCAACATATCGATTTCATCGTTAATCGAAGCTGTTTTTTCAATATATGTATCGCTGACAGGAATATATGCTTCTGGCTGATAGTAATCGTAGTAGCTGACGAAATACTCAACTGCGTTGTTGGGAAAGAAATCCCGCAACTCATTACAAAGTTGTGCGGCGAGAGTTTTATTGTGTGCTAGGACTAGGGTAGGTTTCTTTATTTGATTAATGACGCTAGCAATTGTGAAAGTATTGTGAACGAAAAAGCCACCTGTCCCTGCTAAAAATGTTTCTGCCCCAGGTACGCAAAAATCATATACGTAGGGATGTTGGTACTCAACTTCCTTTACTGTAGCAATTGGTGTCCAGCGCAACTTACACAATTGCTCCATAGCTTTCCAAATCTGCCACCATTGGGGCGTCAAGCTATTGTTTTCCATAGCTAGATCACGCAAAGTCGCAAGTAACTTAAGCAGTACTATTCGTCTTGGGCGACGCTTTCCAGTCTCAAACAATTGTACTCCGCTACGGGAAATCCCACTCCTTTCACCCAATAATTTCGCGCTCATTCCGAGTTGGTTTCGTAGCCACCGAAGTTGTTCTCCATTAATCGCAACAACATCAACATTGGAGTGTTCTGTATGTTGCAGTTGTGCAGCTAAGGCAACTTGTTTGTAAGGGATTGAAAAGCCGATACACTGCTGGAATTTTTGTAAGTCAGCTTGACCAGACACACAGACCTGGTAATACCAGTCACCAGTATGCTGAGAATTGGTGGAACGCTTCCATTTACGGGCTATTCTTGCCCAGATGCCAAAGCGTAAAAGCGCGTAAACCAAGTCAGAAGCTAGCCTCTGACTTGCGGTAATTACTGTAACAGCACTACTCTTGTCTACTGTGCCATCACCATCAAAGTAAGCTTGTAAAAGTTGTCCAAGATTGGTGGTTGGCAGTTGAGTCCAAAAATCAGGAAGATGTTCGTCTTTAGCTGTTTTACCGCACAGACTGGCAAATAATTCAGGGGTGAGATTAGGTTTAGCGAGTAATGTATTTCCTTCTGCCTTTCTTCGGTAAGTAAGTACTGCCTCTGGTGCTTCGACAAATAGACGTTTGCCAGATAGAACACTGAGGGTGTCAAGAGTCTGTAAATTGCCATCAGCCAATAATTTTTCTGGTAAAGGCACATAGTCCGTTGCACGGGCTTCTGCGGTCTTAATGAGTTGCAGTTGTCCATCTCGCAATACCCACAAGTTATGGTCGCCTGTAAGTGTGGCACTACGTCCACAAGCTGTTTGCAGGTGATACATTTTGCTAGGGGTGTTATGACGGATGAAGGAGCGGATTTTGTATAATCCAACAGCGCTTGTTTCTGGGTTGAAGGATTGGGCATAATACTCAACGAGTGCGCTGTTAGCATCTAGGATGAGGGTATCTTCGTGCTGGCAGATTTTTTCGGGAGATTGGGCGATTAACGTGTCAATGAGTTCGCCTATCGGGAGAACTCGCGGTTGTGTTTGCAAGCCACGTTTTTCTACCACAAACACCGGGTCGTCGTGTCCCAAGCTTTTCCCTGTACCCGTTGCACCTAGAAGAGTTTGGAATTGTAATCCACTATTTACGCCAGCCGCTAGTTGGGCGATCGCCTGTGGCTGATCTCCTGTCGGTTTGAAGGGCGCTTGAAGACCAAAGTCTGTCATACAGTTTTGCTAAAAATACCCTATATCATGGTAGCGAGTGCAATGTTCACTTAAGTTTACGTGTTTCCGATTACACTTTGCACTTTTCTGTATCAAGTAGGCTTAGTGCCTCTTAGTATTTATTCTACATAAATTTACAAAAGAAGGCAGTTTTCTACCAGGGAATAAAAAAATGCGTTTTGTGGGTATAAAGCCTACTTTAAAAAAAGATGTATTTCGCTCTGGCACAGTTAAGCAATTGGAACCCTAGATTAATGTAGATTAATAACTGCTCTCTCTTTTAGCATAGGCGATTAATGTATCTTGTGGCGGAAGCCTATGACAAAAACCTTCAGTTAACTTGTAAGGGTGATAAAAAATGATTTCAAAGCTTATTCGTGGCTTTGAGATAGATTGATAGATAACAGGAGAATGAAATGAGCATAGAAGATAGAGCAAAAGCAGCTGCTAAAAACGTTGAAGGTAAAGCTCAAGAAGCATTAGGAAATATTACCGGCGACCCAGAAGATAAAGCCAAAGGTAAGGCAAAGCAGGCTGAGAGCGAAGTACGTCACGGCGTTGAAGATGTGAAAGATGAAGTCAAGAAACATATTGACTAAAGCTTGTGCCTTTCGCATCAATATCTGAGGTGGAAACTAGGATGCATCTTCTTAAATAGCCACACTGATAGGGACTAAATCGTCTAAAATCATGGGCTCTACAAAGTCTGCGCGAGTAGACTTTGTTTTTCATATTTAATATTAGGAAAATTACCCCAAGATGTACATCAACGTGTAGCAGCACCGAACTATGAAGGTCAAGTCGCTTCGCTCCAAGTCAAAAGTCAAAAGTAAGAACCCCATAAATAAATTTAGGGGCTTGTAGCATGGACGTAGTATTTCTTGCGCTGCGCGTCTCGAAATACATATTTTCTTCTTTTTCCATAAATAAATTCAGGGGCTTGCATCCCTTTTT
>CAIVAU010000006.1 GCA_903903925.1 uncultured cyanobacterium | reverse complement strand
GTATTCAAGAGTGATTGCCTCACCTATAAGCGACCTGACAAAAGCATTGGCTTTTCTCCAATACTTCCGCAATGTTCTCAACACACTAGCCTTCAACCTCTGACCAAATTTTCCCATAGCAAGGAAGGTGTTTGCCTTCTTCATAAGTGCCTTTCCCTCCTTACATTGTAGTCAGGAGTCAGGAGTCGGGAGTCAGGAGTCAGGAGTTAGGATTCAGGATTCAGGAGTCAGGATTCAGGAGTGACTCCTGCCACAGGTATTGTAACCCAGAAGGTTAACCCGCGCTTGCGATTACTGCTGATCACACCCATTTCACCGCCATGTGCGTGAATAATTTGCCGACAAAGAAACATTTTTAAGCCAATGTTTGTTGAACATCGCTCTTGTGGATTGCGTACGTACAAATCGAAGAGGCGATCGCACTCTAACTTGCTCATCCCGACACCATTATCTTGAATGTCAATCCGAATCATTGCCTTCTCAACTGTAGCTTTCAGGGTAAAGTTTAATCCCGGTGGATTGTTGTGCAAGCTTTGAGTAAACAAGTTCACGAAAACTTTCTGTAACTGCGTTGGATCAGCACTGACTAATGGTAAATCAAGCGGAATCAAGTTGTTGACTATCGCTTGATTTTGTGCTAGTACTTGTGACAAATCTTTAATAATTCCTGACAGCAGTGTGCTAAGGTTTATAACTTCATGATGGAGGACAACTCCTTGTTCAACGCTGGCATGAATTGCTAGTAATGAGTCAATCATCGTTAGTTGACGGTCATTGCCCTGAATCATTCGCTCTATGATGGAACGAGATATGGGGAGGAGGAGGGGGGAATTCTCGTTATCTCCCAATTTTTCACCCAGTAAATTATTTAACACCATTAAACTGCCCATCACTGAAGTCCGTAAATCATGGGAAACCGTGTGCAAAACAACATCTTTAACCCGATTCAGTTCTTGGATCTCCTGCATTTTCTGCTGTAGTTGTGCTGTGCGCTCTTCTACCTGACGTTCTAGATTAGAATTAAGTTGTGCCAATTCTTGGTAGAGTTGCGCTTGTTGAATGGCGATCGCCACCTGTTCTGACATCTGCTGAAGCAAATCAATTTCCATTGGCTGCCAATGGTGCGGTCCGCAGCATTGGTTAGCAATCAACGCACCAAACAATTCCTTGTTGAGGATAATAGGTACAGCCAAGGTAGCTCTCGTGTGGAATTCTTGATAAAGTGCAGTCAACTGTGGGGATGCTTCTATTTGCGTGATATCTTCTACGACTCGCACACAATCGATTGTTAGTAGTTGATTCAACTCTAGAAGATAAGTTTCATGTTCAGGTTTCCAGTTCAAGACGGATGGGTATAGAGGATCTACTGATTCAGCAAGAATTCTGGATTGAGTATTGATATCCCTTAAAGCGATAAAAACTCGGTCTGCTTGTAAAAATTGCCGGACTTCGTTGACCGTAGTGTTGAGAACTTGATCCAAATCGAGTGAGTGCCGAATTCTCTTCAGTGTTTCTGCCAACAAGCGATCGCGTTTTGCAGAAAGGCGGAGTAATTCTTCCGCCTGCTGACGTTTTGTGATGTCATTAATCACACAAAGTACGCAAGGTTCTCCACCAATGTGAATCATCTCGGCAGAAAACAGGACGACTCTGGGATCACCCGACTTTGTGTAAAACTCAGTTTCTAAATGACGAATAAATCCCTCGTCCTGCAACATCTCGTGCATTTTAGTCCCAAGAGAGGAGTTACGCCAAAGATTCAACTCCCTAGGAGTACGACCAATCACTTCTTCCCGAGAAAAGCCGCTGATCTGAACAAATGCATCATTAACATCGACGTAGCGCCCATCTTTAAATTTTAGGATAGTAATTGGGATGGGACTACAACGAAAAGCTTTAGAAAACTTTTCCCCGTACTCGCGCAATGCTAGTTGTGCTTGCTTGCGCTCAGTGATATCTTGGACAATTGCTAACACTTCATCTTGTCCACTGAGTACCAACCGCGACTCGTAATCTCGCATTCCTTCATAAGTTGGTAGCTGATACTCACAAGTTTGTAAAGTTCTTGAATCGAGAGTTTTTGCGATCGCTGCAAGGCTGGTAAGTGCTGCATCAGGAGGCAATACATCCTGCAAATTTTTACCAACTATCTCATTATGAGAAATGTCAAGATTTGCTCCCTCACCTTTGCAATCTAGATACTCACCATTGCGGCTGATGCGAAACATTAAATCAGGAATAGCATCTAAAATTGCTTTATACCTTGCCTCACTCTCTCGCAATTTTTCATCTGCTATTTTTTGGTCTGTAATATCCGTGAATAAACCAACCCAAATGACATCGCTTCCTTGTCGTTCTGGGGAAGCAGTACCTTGAACCCACTTGAGTTTGCCACTGGGAGTAATGATGCGACCTTCCCAACGCCAAGATTCAATCTGGACACAAGAAGTAGCAACAGATTCTTCAAAGGCTTTGATATCCTGCGGATGAATCAGTTGCGATAGTATCTTACAATCTCTTTGCACAACTTCTGGTTCTAATTCACACAAATCTTGACATCCAGAACTGGCGTAAAGGAGAGACTGGGAACCATCCTGCCGCTGAAGAAATTGGAAAAACATTCCCGGTAAGTTGGCAGCGATTTTTTCCAGCAGAGGTGATATTCCCGGTTGAGAATCTGGTTTATGCAGCGCTTTCACAGTTTCATCCACTTTTCGACCTTTTATAGACAAGCAACTGATTGATCACGAAAGGCAATAATAGGCTACGTGTGCAGTTTTTCCGGTATTGGGATAACCGCCAACTTTCCTGAAAAGTTGCCTTCTCATTCAGGGTATATTGTAGAGAGAGACATCGTATTCACCCAATCGGATGAACCACTTGTAACAGAGCAAATGCTTGCGCTGCTAATCTGATCGCTCTAATTGTACCGTGTGATGGTAATGTTGGTGGTTATCGCTGTTCAGATTGAGTGGGCCTTAACACAGATCAAGAAGCTATAAGACTCCTACTTGAATCTTGCTCAGTATACTGAGAATTAAACCCTTATAGAACAAGCTTCTAGCCAGCTTGGTTTTTTCAAAAATCAAATAGGAGTCCTATATGGATCTGGTAAATTACCAAATCCATAGCCTCTGCAACTGCATTCTCAGGCTTCCACTAGGTGATATTATTTCCACTTCAACACTTACTATTTAACAAAGTTTAGTCGTATTGGCTCAATAATCCGGTGTAGCAGAAGAAAATAAAAAGGTGAGCAAGGTGCACAAAAGGTAAACTGCTGGAATTTTTACAGGATATTGGCATCTCAAGTCGGCTGGTCATGTATCCATATTCTAGAATAGAGACAAAACATTTTATTTCTATGACTATTCCCATAACTATCAACTTACCCGAAAGTTTAGTTGCATCTATCCAACGTCTTGGAGAAGCGACAGCGCGAGGGGTATCTGAGGTTTTAGTTGACACTCTAGAAATAGTATTGCCTACCTTAGAGAACCTATCAGAAATGAGTATTCATTCAACAATTGCCGATGTTCCCGATCAGGAAGTTCTAGAATTAGCTAATTTAAAAATGGATGCAGTTCAAAATCAACGTCTAGGAGATCTGCAAGCTAAAGGAAAAAATAGTGGCTTGACAGCAGCAGAAGGCCACGAACTATTAATTTTAATGTCAATTTATCAAATCGGACAATTAAGAAAATCAGAAGGTTTAGCTGAAGCAGTTAGGCGAGGAATAAGAACTCCTTTATCACCATGAGTTCTCTATCTGAAACAATACGTCAAAGGGTTAGACAACGGGCAGAAAATCGCTGTGAATATTGCCTGAGTCATCAAGATTATATTATGGGCAGATTGCAAATTGACCATATCGAGCCTTTAGCTAAAGGAGGAGACGATACAGAAGATAATCTGTGTCTAGCTTGTGAATTATGTAATCAATACAAATGGACACAAACTGCGGGTTTAGATACTCAATCTGGCGAAATAGTTTCTCTATTTAATCCTCGTCAACAACGGTGGCAAGAACATTTTACTTGGAGTTCAGAGGGAACGGAAATTATCGGACTAACTCCCTGTGGTCGTGGTACAGTCAGGACGTTGAAATTAAATAATAGTTTAGCTGTTACTGTGCGTAAAAATTGGGTTAAAGCGGGTTGGCATCCACCAAGTTGATCGCAATTGATCATCGACATCTAACCAACTGCAAAACCTGGTGGAATACTGCCTTCCTCGTTCAAATCACGCTCCCAGAGTACATGTTTAGCACGTTGGGCATTAATATTCAGTTATGTTTAGAGGTAATATTGCCGATAAAAACTCGCTCAGCAGGGCCACTCATATAAAGATGTTGGTCAATTTCTGACCATTCAATCTGCAGACAACCACCAGGGAGTTCCACAGTAGCAGCACGATCGCATCTCCCTGTCAACACACCAGCCACTAATGATGCACAAGCACCAGTACCACAAGCTAATGTGATCCCAGCACCGCGTTCCCATACTCGCATTTTTAGATAGTTGCGATCCACGACTTGAATAAATTCGGTATTTATGCGTTTCGGAAAAGCTGGGTGATGCTCAAACTGTGGCCCTATGACTTCTAAGGGAATTGATGCGACATCTTCTACAAAAGTAATACAGTGAGGATTTCCCATACTTACACAAGTGACTTCCCAAGATTTAAGTGCCACTTCTAGTGGGAAATCGATCACTTTTTCGTTGGCTGGGCAAAGGGTGGTGGGTATTTCCCCTGCAAGAAGCTTGGGGATGCCCATATCCACCTTAACTTGACCATGTGGCATTAGTTGAGGTGTGATGACACCTCCAAGTGTATGAATGCGATAGGTGATTGGGGAGTGAGATCCCTCTAAATCGGCTAGAAAAGCTGCCAAACAGCGAATACCATTGCCGCACATTTCTGGTTCTGAACCATCGGAATTAAAAATCCGCATGGAGTAATCATTGTTATTTTCTCCAGGCAAAGCAAAAATGACACCATCTGCACCAATGCCAAAGTGGCGATCGCACAACTTCACTGCTTGCTCTGGTGTCAACACAGGGTGTGATGAGGAGCGATTGTCAATCAGGATGAAGTCATTGCCCAAACCGTGATACTTAGTAAATTCGATTGCCATTTTTCCAAGGATGAATTATCAAGGAATTGTTAGTTGTTAGGTGTTAGTTGTTAGGTGTTTGGATATTAGTTATAAAAATACCACTAACCACTAACTACTAACCACTAACCACTAACCACTAACAACGGACAAAAAATGTCTACAACTGAATTTGATCTGTCATTGCCTAGCATACGACAAGTGCAGAATCTCATAAAAAAAGCAGTGCCAACAGAATTAAAACTACTGACAGGTGATCTTGTCACTGGGAAAGTTCTATGGCAAGATCACCACTGTGTCTGTGTTGTGGATGAACATAGTCAACAAATAACTGTTTGGAAACAGGCGATCGCCTATATTAAAGTGAGGAGTGAGGAGTGAGAAGTGAGGAGTTTTAATTTCCCACTCCCGACTCCCCACTCCCCACTAAATGTTGTAGTTGATTCAAAAAAGGTAAGCTACCGCACAACAGCATTTGGTCATGGACTTGTAAATTCAGACTCTGATCAGGAAGGCGGATCAACTTGCCATCTCGCCGAATTGCCTGTATATGTACCCCATATTGGTTGCGAATATCCAACTCTGCAAGGGTTTGACCAACCAGACGAGAGTCTGCGCTAACTTGTACCCACTGGCAAGCGCTGTTTTCTCCAGGAACAGCAGCCTTACTTAGTGCGAATTCATCCAAAGCCGCCAATTCCTCATCTGATCCCACTACCAGTAGGTGATCGCCCTCTTCTAACTTGGTATTAGCATCGGGATAATCTATTTCTTTGCCTTCTGCACGGCGAATTGCCATCAAACTCACCCCGATTAAATAGCGTATATCTGCTTGTTCTAGGGTCATACCGATGAGGGGTGAACCAGATGGCATATTATACCATCGACTATTCATCTCTTGAGTTACTTTTTGTAAATCACGGGACACCTCAGATGCTGATTGCTCAGGTCGCAGATCCAAATAGTGATGATTGCGAATTTGTTGCATATCCTGTTGCACCGTAGTCGGTGACAAGCCAACCTCAGTTAAGATGTACGTTGCCATTTCCAAACTAGCCTCGAACTCTGGTTGCACAACTTCCCGTGCTCCTAGTTGGTAAAGCACTTCAATACTTTTATCGTTGGTGGCGCGAACAACGACATTCAATTCAGGCAACAATTCCAAAGCCCGTTTGAGACAAAGACGGGTACTCATGGGATCAGGAAGTGCGATCGCCATTCCTCTTGCACTGTTTAGCCCAGCGGTTTCTAAAACATGAAGACTCACACAATTTCCGTATACATAAGGAACCTTAGCTTCCCGCAATTGCTGAATTATACGTTCCGATTGATCAATGACTACCACGGGCAAGTCGTGAGAAACCAATAACTTCACCAAATTACGTCCCACTCGCCCATAGCCGCACACTACCACATGGTCTTTTCTTGGGAGTTCTTCGGCTACTTCTAAGGGCTGACCTTCCCCACTTAAATAGGGCTTTAGCCAAGGGATTGATTCTACCCAGTCAAATAAAATTGGCACTCCTCGTAGTACGAAGGGAGTCAGCACTAATGTTACCGCTGTTGTCCCTAAAATCAGTAAATATACTTTCCGAGACACCAATCCCAGGGCTTGCCCCTCACTCGCAAGAACAAAGGAAAATTCCCCAATTTGAGCTAGTCCTAGCCCGGCTATCAACGCAGTTCGCCAAGGGTAATGAAACAATTTTACGATAGGTGTGATAATCAAAAATTTACCAATAAAGACTGACGCTACCAGTCCTAGAATTAATCCCAGATTGTTCCACAAAAACACTGGGTCGATTAACATCCCAATGGAGGCAAAGAATAAAGTAGCAAAGATATCTCGCAGTGGCTCTACGTAAGTTAGGGTTTGGTCAGCGTACTCCACCTCTGAAATCATCAACCCAGCAACAAACGCTCCCATCTCTATCGACAGCCCCAAAGACTCTGTGAGCAAGGCTATACCCAGACACAGCGCCACCACGCCTAATAGAAATAGCTCTCGGCTTTCGGTGCGGGCTAGCAGTCGTAACAAAGGCGGTATCAGCCAAATCCCCGCTGCAACTGCACCTGCAGCAAATAAGCCAATCCGCACCAGTGCTGTCAGTACTGCTATGCCAATTGCTTCCCCTGGTTGGTGAAGGGCGGGCAAGACTGCAATCATCAATCCTAGCGCCAAATCCTGTACCACCAAAATCCCTAGCATCACCTGTCCGTGGGAGGTTTCTGTTTCGTTACGTTCCATTAAGCACTTGAGGACAACTGCTGTGGAAGACAAAGACAAAATACCCCCCAAAAACACACCCTTAGCTGGTAAGCTTCCCCAAGCTCCTGTTAACCCACACACCGCAACTGTTGCCAGAATCGTTAGGATAATCTGGGCTGATCCTCCTCCAAGAGCGATCGCCTGAACTTTTTTGAGTTCATTTAAAGAAAACTCAACTCCTAAGGCAAATAACAACAGCGCAACACCGAACTGAGCCAGCGTTTCTACTTGAATTAATTCTTTGATCAGTCCCAGCCCAGTTGGTCCAATGATCATTCCACCAATAAGATATCCTAGTAAAACAGGTTGTCGCAATAAGCAAGCTACTAGCCCGCCACAAGCTGCAACGGCGAAAACTGACACTAAATCAACTATTAGCCGAAAATCTTCCTGCACAGCTGATAAAAAAATTATTAAGACCTCTATACAAATCCAGCATACAAAGTTTTATCAGTAAAGATGAAAAGGGTGTAGGGGTAAGGTCGCGAAGTAGCTACTGGCTGACCGGAGTGCACCATTCTGAATCAGCCCGATATTCCGCCCAGAACTTAAGTTCCGGGCTAATAGCTTAAGTCCATTAAAATGGACTGAAATCCTTGAGCAAATAAACTATGGCTACACGAACAAAGCCTACTTACGCAGTCTAGAATTTTTAAGGCTGCCTGAGGAGACTTTCTTCGTGTAGTCTACTTTGTATAACGGTTTACTAGACAAAACAATAAATGACAGTAGATCCTAATTCCTTACTTAATCAGGCAGTGACTTTTGCAGATTTCTGCACTGATGCCAAAAGTGACATCGTTTGGCGCAATGAGCAAACTGGTGAAACTGCTGTTTGGCAAATCAATAATTTCAACTCTACAGGCGCTTTTATACCGCAATTTGACTTTAACTGGATATTTGCTACTGGAAACTTCAATGGGGCTGGGAGGAGTGACTTCTTTTGGCGCAATCAGAAAACTGGTGAGAATCAAGTTTGGCTGATGAATGGCACGAACATTACCGCTATTAAGAATCTGCCTTCTGTTGACACCAACTGGAATTTAAGCGTTGGTAATTTCAACGGCGGTGTCAATAACGACATTTTCTGGCACAATCAGACAACCGGTGAGAATCAAATTTGGCTGATGAATGGCACGAATGCTACGAAGTTTGATGTGACAAGCGCCGATGGGAAAACTCTACAGACATTTGGCTCAGATTGGGATTACAAAATTGCTGATTTCAATGGCGATCGCAATAGCGACATCTTCTGGCACAATAAGCAAACTGGTGAGAACGTCGTTTGGCTAATGAAGGGCACGACAGTCACTCTGCAAGCTTCAGTGCAGAATTTTCTGACACCCGGTTTGGACTGGGAAGAGCACTATTGCGGTATTGGTTGATCATTGTGATCATAATCACACTTTATGTGTGTATGGATCAACATCACAACAAGTATTATCGCTTAATTTATTTTTGTGAGTAGAAAAATCTAGTACTTCATTCTCCTGAACCCCCTAACATGCTATTAGGGGTTTTTGTTGTCATGGGGAATGGAGCCCAATACTGCACAGGTTTTAGGGAACTGGGGTTGGGGGAAAGGAGTGGAATGCTTGATATATAACGTTTTTTACCCTTTACCCCTTAACCGGCAAGTAGTGTAGGGTGGGCAGTGCTGATGTATTTTGCTGACTACATCCAAGTTTTGGTAGCACTGCCCACCCTACGTATCGTTCAAAAATCAAATATTAGTCCTATATAAAGCCCACTTAAAAAAATAGATTTCTCTAAATAGAAAAATTCTCAATAAAGTGTTATTCAATAACACTTTATTTTGTTATAAATATCCGACACAACTTAAATTTTCAAATAAAACAATTAGAACATTGTTATTGTTATTCCATAACCTTTTGATTTATAAATAAAACATTAAAACCCTAGATAAGTTCTTATATAACACTTGAAATATTTTCGTAAAAACAGTTAAAAGGTTTATGACGATGAACACAAAATAAAAATTATGTTGCCATCAGGAACTTCCTTGATCGTGTCTACGAGTTCTAGTCCATTACAATCTCTCGATTCCTCAAATAGTCTTCTAAGTCTAGATCCACTGAATACTTCAAATCTTTTTTCGGGCATTGGAAGCTCCTTTCAATCACTACAAGGCAGTTTAGATAGTATTTCAAGTATTGAAAACTCCTGGCAATCACTGCAAGACGGACTAAGTGTCGTTTCTGGCATTGGAAGCTACTTTGGATCACCAACTCAGCAACTATCGTCACAGTCTCTGCTGCAGGTACAAAACCCTAATCCCAATCCCTTTTTAACAAGTCCCGCAATTTTTCCTGATTTCAACGGTGATGGCAAGACCGACAAAATCTGGCATAACACTCAAACCGGTGCGAATACCATTTGGCTGATGGACGGCACAAAGATTGCCTCTCAGGCTACGCTACCGTCACTTGGTTCACAGTGGGATTATCGAATTGGTGATTTCAACGGCGATGGCAAGACTGACTTCCTCTTGCGCAATACCCAAACGGGTGAGAACGAAGTTTTGCTGATGGATGGCACAAAAATTGCCTCTCAGGCTGCGTTGCCAACACTTGATCCTTCCTGGACACCCAGCGTTGGCGATTTCAACGGTGGTCGCAATACCGATATCCTTTGGCACAATACGAAAACTGGTGCGAACTCTATTTGGTTGATGAACGGTACGAAAGCAACCGCGACTGCATTACCAACACTTGATCCTGCTTGGACACCCAGCCTCGGCAGTTTTAATGGTCACGGCACAACCGATATCCTTTGGCGCAATACTCAAACCGGTGACAACACCATTTGGCTGATGAATAGTACGAAACCGACTGCGGTTTCGCTGCCAAATCTTGGTACAGCTTGGCAACCTACCATTACTGATTTTAAAGGCACTTTGACCAGCGATATCCTCTGGCGCAATACTCAAACTGGTGAGAACAAAGCTTGGATCATGAATGGCACGACTCCCACTCAGTCTGTTCTACCGACACTTGGCACAGCATGGACAGCAAGTATTGGCGATTTCAATGGTGATGGCAAGACCGACATCCTCTGGCACAATACTCAAACGGGTGAGAACTCCGAGTGGCTCATGAATGGTGCAACCGCATCTGTGTCTACCCTACCAACACTTAGCACAAGTTGGCAGCCTACCTTAGGCGATTTCAACGGCGACGGCAAGACCGATATCTTCTGGCGCAATTACGACACAGGAGAGAACACCATTTGGACAATGAATGGTTCAAAAGTGGCTAGTACAACTGTTGAACCGCAACTTTCCAAGGAGTGGTATACCTTCTAATAAGAATTCAGAATTCAGGAGTCAGGAGTCAGAATGAGGGGAGGGGGAGAGGGTGGGGAGTGTGGGAGGTGTGGGAGGTGTGGGAGGTGTGGGAGGTGTGGGAGGTAAAGACGGTGAGGAAAATATTACTCCCCACACTCCCCACCCTTCCCACCCTCCCCATTCTCCTCATTCTCCCCACACTCTCCTGTTTTCTCACACCAAAAGAAGTTAGAAATTCGGGTTTACAGTCGTTTTTATCGTTATGAACAACATTGTAGGGGCGCAATGCATTGCGCCCCTACTTTGATTTGTAAAGTCTTCTTCAAGACAAACTCATGTAATGCTTACTACTTAATTTGATAAAAAATGAAGCTTATACAAATAAATGAAAACTAATAGATGTTAGTTTCTAACAGAAAGAAACAAAAAAAACAGTTAAAACTTTTAGAAATACTAATAAAAACAAACATCATGTCATCTCAAAGTTCCCTAAGTTTTTCCACGTATACTAGTTCGTTACAATTTCCCCAAGTCTCTAATATTTTTGCACAAACGGTTGATAATTTAAACACTTCTTGGAACCTTGCAAAGTCCTCACAATCATCACAAAATCAACTATTGCAGCTACAGGCGACAAACAAACCTAATAAAAATCCCACATACACTAGTTCTGGGATTTTGCCTGATTTCAATGGAGATGGCAAAACTGATAAATTCTGGCGTGATACTCAAACGGGTGATAATACTGTTTGGCTCATGAATGGAAATCAATCTCCTACTGTGGCAAGTCTTCCGAAAATGAGTTCAGACTGGAATTATCAATTTGCCAATTTTGATAATAGTGGCAAGACTGATATTTTCTGGCACAATACGAAGACGGGTGACAATATTATTTGGATGATGGATGGTAACAGAGTTGCCTCTCAAGTTTCTGAGCAGTCAGTTGACCCAAACTGGACATCTAAGATTGCCGATTTCAATGGCGATGGCATCTCTGACATCCTCTGGCGCAATGCGAAAACGGGTGAGAATGCTGTTTGGCTGATGAATGGTACAAACGTGACCACTGCTGCTTTTCTGCCTAAAACTGACACATCCTGGGCTTCTACCATTGTTGATTTTAATGGTGATGGCAAGTCCGACATTCTGTGGCGTAATGCAACAACCGGTGAAAACACTGTTTGGTTTATGGATGGCACGAACTCCAGTGCGTTTTCTCTACCAAAACTTGACTCATCCTGGAATATCAGTACTGTTGGAGATTTTAACGGCGATGGCAGGTCTGATCTCCTCTGGCGCAATACGAAAACGGGTGAGAATACCATTTGGTTGATGAATGGTACTATCGTTGATTCAGTCTCTGAGCCAAAACTTGACTTATCCTGGCAGCCTAGTGTTGGTGATTTCAACGGCGATGGCAAGAGTGATATCTTCTGGCACAATACTCAAACCGGTGAAAATACTGCTTGGCTGATGGACGGGACAAAAGTTACCACTGCTGCTTTTCTACCTAAAACTGATGCGTCCTGGCAAGCTAATATTGGCGATTTCAACGGCGATGGCAAGTCTGACATCTTCTGGCGCAATACGAAAACAGGTGAGGACAATCTTTGGCTGATGAATGGTACTACTACTACTGCATCTGTTCTACCGAAAGTTTCCTTAGATTGGTCTACGAACTAAGCAACAGAATTCAGGAGTCAGGAGTCAGAATCCAATTTTAACTCCTAACTCCTAACTCTTAAATGCTCGGTGGTTAGTTATGGTTACGCTTGAAAGAGGCAAGTAATTCTCGCACCTGTTCTGCTGCAATATCGCGTGCACCTAAACCAAAGGCAAGGGCGATCGCTACGGCGATCGCACCTAACAACAATCCAAACGCCAAATTAACAATACTGCTGGCAACACCAATTTGTTGAAGTGCCATTGCTGACACTAAGGTGATAATTGCTACTCGTGCGACTTGTCCTAAAATTAGGGCTTGGCGATCGCCAGAACTCGTAATGATGTTAAATGCCAGATTTGCTAGGAACAGTCCTACAGCAAACACGATCAATCCTGCCAAAATCCGACCAAAAATCACGACCAGACCACTTACTAATACAGTCAGTGCTGGAATATTTAAGATATCAATTGCGGCAACGGTGGCAAATAGCATGATGCCTACAAGTACCACAATGCCAACAATTTCTGATGGTGTGCGGGTGTCCGCTACGGTTGTGGCTGCATCCGATGGTGATGTTCGCCTGACTCTTGGTGGGAAACCAAGGACGGAAAAAATGTTATCAAAGCCAATACTGGTGAGAATATTAGTGACAAGTTCTGCGACAAACCTCCCTAGGAAGTAAGCCACAATCAACACGATCGCCGCTGTGAAAATGGCGGGGAGAGTATTAAGGATTTGTTGCAGCATTGCGATCGCCGGCACGGAAATCGCATCAATTCGCAGTGCATTGAGTGCAGCGATCGCGACAGGAATCAAAATCAAAACATAGACTATCGTGCCAAGAATACCCGACAGCGATTGTCCAGAAGTTGTTTGCCGTAAACCAAATCGCGCACCTAAGCGATCAGTGCCTGCTGAGGCTAGTAAGTTGGTCACAATCCGCCGTACCACAGTAGCAAGTAGCCAGCCTACAGCGGCAATCAGCACTGATGCTAAGATATTCGGCACAATTGAGAGAATTTCTGTAATCAGAGTCTGTACAGGTTGTAGTGCCTGATTAAGCTGTAAAGCATTCAGAATCGGCAACAGAAATAGTAAAAAGATGAACCAATAAAGGGCATTACCAATTGTTTCGCTGAGAGACAATTGGTTGGGATCAGGTGGTGTATCAACGCTTGGTTGCTGATTTAATCGCTCATCCAGCCTCAAGACGCCCAGACCCCGTGTTGTCACCAGCTTAACAACTGTTGCTATGACCCAGGCAACTGCAAACAGAATTGCCGCAGCTACCAACTTGGGTATATACCCAATAACTTGATTCAGGAAAGTGTTGAGGGGTTGAGAGACTGCCTGTAAATTTAGTGCCTGTAAAACAGCGACTATAGTTAATAGGACGATGACCCAAAAGATAAAGCTAGAGATTAAGTTCTCTACTTGAGGTAATTCACTTCTATCTGAACGACCTGTGACCCCAGCAGCAATCCGATTATCGATGTTAGTGCGTTTGAGAATTCCCCGCACGATCGCAGAAGCAATTACCGCAATCAGCAACCCTACTACTAAAATCACCAGTGCGCCAAGCAAAGTGGGAAGAAAACTAATTAACTGTGCAATAAGTTGTCCCACATAGTTCACCCCAGACTCAACAGCTTGTCCTGGTCGTGTTGTTTCCAGCGGAGAAGCTTGCTGTGCTTGAGCTAGTATTTGCTGCCCTGTGATTGGCACATTCACCGTGTATAGACTTGCGGTTATTTCTTGCCAAGGTTCATTCATTTTTTTTTAAGTTCATTTCAGGCTTTCTAGAAGAAGACACAGAATTCTCTGAATCTCCAATCTAGAATTTGATGTTAATAATACTAGTTATCTATGTACATTTCAATCTCTATCTATCTTCAGTTATATATTGATGAATACCTGACTCAGAAAATTGTAGCATCAGCAAAAAATGCATCTTTGCAAATGACATTATTCATGTTATTTTTTAAAGTTTAGAATAAATTAGGAATCAGGCGTTAGGAGTAAAAATCTTTTTCTCTCTGGTTTTTAGATATCAGCCTTGTACTTTAATTACTTACTTGCAATGTGCTTTATATAGCAATCCGTGGAGGATTGGTGAAAGCCTAGAAACCTGATTTCTAGGCTTTCACAACTGAAAAGTCCCGCGTCACAAGTGCTTTATATGATAAGCTAATCCACTTATTGTTTAGGGTAGCTTAGGCATACAGACCTTATTTTGCCGAAGTTTTCCGGTTTGGCAAGTGGGTGTTTATTGTATTATAAATGACTAAAAATGAAGGACAATATTGATACATAATTATGTGTAACAGTTGAAACACTGAACTGTTAACAGCAAGCGGTTAGCAGTTCAATTTCCAACTTCCAACAAAGAGAATTTAGCTGACTAAAAGTGAATGATTGTCGTGTGCCAGAAGGTCAGCCGGATCTTGATGGATGGCGATCGCACCCTTAGGTTGAGGTTATAAACCAGATGTCACAAGAAGCAGCAGCAGAAAATTGGGATCTCCCCCTTGCTGTTATCCAGGAAGCTGTTCTCTATTGCGAAACTCACCAAGAACTTTTAACGCTGAAAGCACAAGAGGAACGCTACCGCCTCGAAGAACACTGGGTTAGCAGTTAGAGATAAAAGTTCTTTAACTATATATTGTTCTGGATTGCCTACCTAATTTTTGGCACTGTCACAGATGCTGAGGAGATGGGACAAGAAACCTTTGAGCGCTGGTAGCAGACGTTTATTAAAAAAAGTATCAATCAAAATTTTTGTACTAAAATCATGTTATATTTTGAGGTAAAGATATATCACAACTTTAGTCAGGTTTGGTCATCCTCATAAATCCAAGGGTATCTTCATGTTTGGGGCATCTCTGATTGGGAAAACACTTGGCGGACGCTACTACGTTACAGGCAAACTAGGAGAGGGTGGCATAGGTGAGACATATCTGGCAATAGATCAGGGTCAACCAGGAAACTATCAATGCGTTATTAAAAGACTCAAACCTCAAAACACTAATCAGTCCACGATGAGGTGGTTGCAGCAGTCCTTTAATCGGGAAGCAACAGCGCTGCAAAGACTTGGAACACATGACCAAATTCCCAGACTTTTAGCTTTTTTTGAAGAGAACCATGAATTTTTTCTAGTTCAAGAGTTTATTGATGGCAATAATCTTCGCCCAGAATTGAGTCCTAGTAGACAATGGCATGAAACTCAAGTTATTTTCCTATTGCGGGATATTTTAGAAGTCCTAGAGTTCGTCCATAGTCAGAAAGTAATTCACCGCGATTTAAAACCTGAGAATTTAATCAGACGTAGAATTGACCAGAAGATTGTGTTAATCGACTTTGGAGCTGTTAAAGAAGTCAGTACTCAAGTCTTTAACACCCAAGGACAGGTAGTTTCTACAACTTTTGTGATTGGTACACCAGGATATATGCCTGTGGAACAGCTACGGCAAAACCCAATGCTATGCAGCGATATTTATGCCGTAGGAATGATTGCTCTTGAAGCCCTTACGGGTGTAAAACCGACACAACTTCTAGACTCTTATACTGGGAATGTTATCTGGCGAAATCAGGTATATGTCAGGGATGATTTAGCAAATGTTTTAGACATGATGGTACACTACAATCCCAACCAGCGCTATCACTCGGCATCACAAGCATTGCAAGCAGTCCGGGAGTTGACAAAAACTGTATACAACCCTCCACCGCCAACAAAACCGTTACCCCCACTACCCTTAATTAAATATGCAGGCTTTTGGAGAAGGCTTGCAGCAGATTTTATTGATAAAACTATCTTAATTGTCTGTAGTTTATTTTTGGACTTTAGCCAATTCGGATCTCCTAATAGTAAAAATGAATCGGAATTTTGGGGTAGAATTATAACCTACTATATAATACTAAGCTTCCTCTATTGTACTGTCATGGAAAGTTCGCGCTATCAGGGAACTCTGGGTAAGATAGCATTGGGAATTATTGTTACTGACCTCAATGGAAATAAGGTTTCTTGGGAACAAGCTGTTAAAAGGCATATTAGTAAATTACTCTCTTACACAACTATTTTCATTGGGTTCTTTATAGGGGGGTTTACGAATAAAAGACAAACCCTTCATGACAAAGTATCTAGGTCTTTAGTAATTAGGAAAGGTTAATATGTCTACAACAGCTAACTCCACTAAGTATGCAAATTTTTTCAAAAGATTTATCGCTGTTTTAATTGATGGGATTATTCTCATAATCTTTGGCTTCATTGCCTTTGGACGACAACCTAATGAAATTGCTAATCCTCAGGCAATTATGTACAACATTTTGGCTTTTATAAGCAACTGGCTTTACTTTGCTATAATGGAAAGCTCTTCTCTGCAAGCGACATTAGGCAAACAGTTACTTGGGATTGCTGTCACCAATACTCATGGCAATCAAATTTCTTTTGGTCAAGCCACAGCTAGATATTTTGGTAAGGTAATTTGGGTTGTAATTTTGATTATAGGTTTATTAATAGGAGGTATAGGAGAAAGTACAGGAGGACATGATTCTCCTTACTGGGCTGTAGCTGGATTGCTGTTTATTATTTCATTTTTAACTTTGATTATCGGCTACATAATGGCATTGTTTACACCAGAAAAGCAAGCTCTTCATGATATTATCGCTAGATGTTTGGTTGTCAATGATAGGGGAACATCGGCCACAATTCCTTGGAAACCTCTAATTATTGTAGCGATATTGGCGATGTTCGTAGGGAGAGGAATTCTGCCACAGATTCCAGGAAGTAATAATAGTCTTACCGTAAATTCTACCCCTACTTCTGAGCCAATTCCTACTGAATTATCCTCCCCAGCCGAAACACCCTCGCCTTCACCGATAGAGACTAGAGAAATTCGGTCTCAAATCCTCAATCATCTTGAAGGATTGACACTTGATAACATTCAAATTACTGATATCGCTACTCCTCGCACATACAATATTTGTGGGTCTCCCCTACAACTTCTTATGCCCAACAAGAACGATCAGGGTGAGATTGATTGGAAATTAGACTGGACTCAAGGTGGAATTGCTTATGTTTCAAGACTAAAAATGCACGGGTATTCGGGAAAAATGAGATCCCTATTTCCGGATGATAAAGGCGGTTTAACAACTGTAGATGAAACAATGCAACTATACACTTCTGCCAAAGGATTGGTTTTGCTTGGCTTCAATCCTGTTGATGTGGAAACCCAGAAATTGAGCAAAAGCTACAAGGCTGATAATTTGATTATTAGAAAAGAGCTTGATAGTTCAATTACAATAATAAACTGTGACAATGGCGGCAATAACTCATCTGTAATTGTAGAACCCTTTGGCAAAACTCCATAACGTGACTTCCAAAAAATAAAATTAGGATTCCTATTTTTTAATGACTAAAAACAAAGGACAATATTGATACATAATTATGTGTAATAGTTTAAACACTGACCTGTTAACAGCAAGTGGTTAGCAGTTCAATTTCCAACTTCCAACAAAGAGAATTTAGCTGACTAAAAGTGTATGGGATAGCTAATCAATTTATTCCCCTCAACCAATGGAACTTCTAAGTACACCAAGCAACTTTACGTCAAATGACGAAAACTTGTTTGGTGACAGCGCTTGATATGAGTCTCTAACTTGATTAACTCAGTCCAAGTCCGATCACCAATTATACCATCATCTGTCAGATGTTGGGATGTTTGAAAGGCTTTGACAGATAAGGCTGTTTTTGTTCCAAAGTTACCATCGATCGCACCACAATAATACTTACTACTTTTTAGTTCCTCCTGCACAGCTTTCACATATGAACCTGTACTTCCTAAACTTAGTTGTGGTAGACTGGTAACTCCTTCGTCCAAGTAAGCCCAAGTCTTTGGTCCAACAATGCCATCTACAGGTAAAAATACAACGCACTGGAGGTATTTTACCAAAATTAGGGTGTTTTGACCAAAGTAACCAGTCACAGAAACCTCTTGTTGAAAATATGGTAGTTCCGCCAACCGTTGATTCAGAACTTTTTGCATTTCTGTGACCGATTGACCGCTTGAGCCAAGAATGAGGAACGGTCTATTGATCGGAAATCTAATTTTAGCATTCATAAAATAAATATCTTTATTGATTTGCTTAAGATGACAAAGTATAATTTTACTATTGGTAGATGCTTCCGTCACCTTGTCGCCGAGCATGCATGTTTTAAATTTTACTTTCTGACTGGAACCACTTCAAAGTCGAAAGAAGCAAGACGACGGTCATAAATGTAGACTTCTATTGTATGTTTACCAATGGGATCGCCGTGCAGCATAGTCCAGGAGTTCTGAATGATACCGTCTTTTGCTGACTGCGTGCGAGTTGTCACTCCTTGGGCACCATTTGCTGTGATGGAGAAGTTTTCACCATTATCTGTACTCCAGCTTTCTGGGAGTTTTGGCAGTCGCAAAACCTCTCGCCATGTCACTTCACCTTGGTAATTCTTAAGCCGAATACGCCACCCGTATAGATTTCCCTCATTAAGTGGCACTTTATTTGTAGGAATAAAAGTAACTTTACCGTTATTGCCAACTTGAAAAATCCCGAATTCAGCTTTACTAACGACAATTGGATGAGCAGCTATTGATTCAGAGGAGGTGATCGCATTAACTGCCAAGGAAGCTACGACCCAAGTTGTCAGCAAAGAAGAAAGCACCACCACCACCGTCAAATTTCTCAGTTGCATAAATGGTTTGATATTTTTTCATTCTTATTGGTACACGAAGCAAATTTATTTTTCAGATACACTCCGAACACTTTCATGGTATCTTTGCTTCTTTGAAAGAGTAGAAGTTGAAAATTCCAGGATTTGGTTAATGAATATTTTACAAACAGAGAAAGAAAACGATGAAATTGACGGAAATTAGACAGCGAGGACACAAAGCCCTAATTAATGCTTTAGGAATCGCCGGAACGCTGAAGTTTTTACAGCAGTTAGAAGTGGGTTATGGTGACTATACCAAAGAGCGTCATCAATGGCTTGAGCAGCTCACAATAGATGACTTTCGTAACTATATTAAAGAGAAAAAGACAGATGATTAGATTTTTGAGTAATTACCATACTCTCATGCTAAAGTGTTAGATCAGTTGAGTACTCGGAGCATATTTACAGAAGTGGCTGACCAATGAACCCACAAATATTGGCAAGATTGCGGGACTTGTGTCGAGATGAAGCGGCATTTGAGCAAATTAGGCAAATATTAGCAGACGAAGTGCAACATCTAGAGCAAGAAGTCAATCAGGCACATTTCCGGGTAGAAGAGCAGAAAACATTGTTTGGTGTGATTGCTCGCCTGCGGGAAGATTTAGACCTGGAAAAGATTTTTCAAGCCACAGCTACCGAGGTTCGCCAACTCTTGAAAGCAGACCGGGTAGGCATGTTTCGCTTCTACCCAAATTTAGGCTGGGACGATGGGGAATTTGTATCTGAGGATGTGGATCAAGCTTTTCCATCAGCGATCGCCCAAACGATCCACGACCACTGCTTCGGAGATCAGTTTGCAGTCCATTATCAGCAGGGTCGGATTCAAGCAGTTGCAGATATTTACAATTGTGGGCTTAGCAACTGTCACATTGAGGTTCTGGCACAATTTCAGGTGCGAGCCAATTTGGTAGTGCCACTATTACAGGGTCAAAACCTCTGGGGATTGCTCTGTATTCACCAATGCCGTGCTCCCCGAGAGTGGCAAGCAACGGAGATTGAGTTTGTCACCCAAATTGCTAGCCATCTAGGAGTAGCCTTACAGCATGCGGAACTCCTAGTTGAACTAAAGGCGGAGGTGCTGGAACGTCAGCAAGCAGAGCAATCAGTTCAAGCCCTGAACCAGGGACTGCAACGAGCAGTCATTGAACTGCAAACAGTGAACAAGGAGCTGGAAGCCTTTAGTTACTCAGTCTCCCACGACCTGCGTGCCCCCTTGCGCAGTATTGATGGCTTTAGTCAAGCTCTCTTGGAAGACTACTACCAGCATGTGGACGAAATCGGGCAGGATTACCTACGACGAATTCGGACCGCCACCCAGCAGATGGGGCAATTGATCGATGACCTCCTCAACCTCTCCCGGCTGATGCGTACCGAGATGCGACTGCAACCAGTAAATCTAAGTCTGTTAGCTAGAGAGATCTGCACTGAACTACAGCAGAGTCAGCCAGAACGGCAAGTAGAGTTTGTGATTCAAACAGGGCTGGTAGCCCAAGGAGATCTTCGTCTGCTGCGAGTGTTGTTGGTGAACTTACTAAACAATGCCTGGAAATTCACCTCTAAACACACCCAGGCACGGATTGAGTTGGGAGCGATCGCCCAAGACAATGGCACGAGAGTCTACTTTGTTCGAGACGATGGCGCGGGCTTTGATATGACCTACGCCAACAAGTTATTTGGACCCTTCCAGCGGTTGCACAGTACAAGGGATTTTCCGGGCAATGGGGTCGGACTTGCCACGGTACAGCGGATTGTCTATCGACATGGTGGCCGTGTATGGGCAGAAGGGGTTGTGGAACAGGGTGCTACTTTTTACTTTACATTAGTAGCACAGGAGGTAGATACATGAGCATAAAAGATAAAGTTATTCTTCTTGTAGAAGATAACCCTGATGATGAAGCTTTGGCTATTCGAGCCTTAAAGCGTAATCACATCAGCAATGAGATTGTGGTAGCTCATGATGGTGTTGAAGCCCTAGAATACTTATTTGGGACTGGAGCTTATGCTGGTCGGGATCTCCGCTTCAAGCCCGCGCTGGTTTTGCTGGATTTAAAGCTGCCTCGCGTTGATGGGATTGAAGTCTTGCGCCGCCTGCGAGAAAATGAACATAGTAGGCTCCTACCTGTGGTCATCCTAACAACTTCCAGTGAAGAACAGGATTTACTCAATAGCTACAGCTTGGGATGCAATAGTTACGTCCGCAAACCAGTGGATTTTCTCCAGTTTTCGGAAGCAGTCCGCCAGCTAGGAATGTACTGGCTACTCATGAACGAGCCACCGCCTATTTAGAGAGAAAGTGAAGATGAACCTCCACCTGCATGTTCTGATCGTTGAGGATTGTGAAGATGATATGCTCCTGATCCTCAGGGAGCTGCGTCGGAGTGGATACACTATAACCTATGTTAGAGTGGATACCGCAGATGCTATGCAGGCAGCTCTAGATCAGCAGCCGTGGGACATCGTGATCGCAGATTACAGTCTGCCTGCCTTCAGTGCGCCAGAAGCCCTGAAGGTCCTCCAGAGACAAAAAGTAGACCTACCATTTATCATTGTCTCCGGCACCATCGGTGAGGATATTGCCGTAGCCGCAATGAAAGCTGGAGCTCACGACTACCTGATCAAAGGCAATCTCACCCGCCTTGTACCTGCGGTGGAACGAGAGTTGCGGGAGGCAGAGGAGCGACAAAAACGGTATCTTGCGGAACAGGCTCTACAGCAAGCAGCACAAAGAATATACGAGCAAGCAGCCCTACTTGATATCTCAACGGACGCGATCTACGTTCGCGACCTAGAAAACAAGATCTTATTCTGGAATAAAGGTGCTGAGCGTCTTTACGGATGGTTGGCTGTAGAAGTTCTTGGCTGTGATGCCGCTGAGCTTTTACATAAGTCTCAGGATTTGCAGCAATTCCACGAAATACAAACAACGCTGTTTCAGGATGGTAAGTGGCAAGGTGAGTTGCAGCATGTCACAAAAAACGGCTCGGACATCATCGTCGAAAGCCGGTGGACACTTGTGCGCGATGAAGGTGGTCACCCCAAATCCATTTTGACAGTCAGTACAGATATCACTCAAAAGAAACAACTGGAGGCGCAATTTCTTCGCGCCCAACGACTGGAAAGCCTAGGCACTCTCGCCAGCGGTATTGCCCACGACTTCAACAATATCCTCACGCCTATTTTAGCAGTTGCTCAACTGCTTCCCCTCAAATTTCCCCACATTGATGAGAGCAGTAAGCAACTGCTGACGATTTTAGAAGGCAGCGCAAAGCGAGGTGCTGATTTAGTCAAGCAAATTCTGTCGTTTACTCGGGGGGTGGAGGGCAGTCGTACTATCGTTCAAGTTCGCCATTTGCTTTCCGATGTGGTGCAGGTTGCTCGCCGCACTTTCCCAAAATCTATCTCCACCCAGACTGATATAGTACCCGATCTCTGGATGGTGTTTGCAGATGCAACTCAACTCCATCAGGTGCTGATGAACCTAATAGTTAATGCTCGCGATGCTATGCCTGATGGCGGTTCCCTGAACATTAGCGCTCTTAACCTTTGGATTGATCAAAGCTACGCTCACATACATGTGGATGCAAAAGTTGGGCCTTATATTCTCATTACTATTGTTGATACTGGGACGGGCATTTCGCCAGAAATTATGGACCGTATTTTTGATCCCTTTTTTACCACTAAAGAGTTGGGTAAGGGGACTGGTCTAGGACTTTCTACTGTTATGGGCATTGTTAAAAGTCACGGCGGTTTTGTAACTGTGTGCAGTGAGTTGGGCAAGGGGAGCACCTTTAAGGTGTACCTACCGAGTAATCAAGTCACTGAAACCGAAGCAGCAGACGAAGCAGAACTACCAAACGGCAATGGTGAATTGATTTTGGTCGTAGATGATGAAGTGACAATTTGCGAAATTACTAAAACGACCCTCTTAAGCCATAATTACAGAGTTTTAACCGCCACCGATGGAGTTGAGGCACTCGCCCTCTACGTTCAACATAAGCATGATATCAGTGTAGTGTTGATAGACCTGATGATGCCAGGGATAGATGGTTCTACCACGATTCTCACCGTGCAACGGATGAATTCGCTCTCAAAAATTATTGCCATGAGTGGACTCATGATCAATGGGGCTACGGCTCAAAACAAGAGTCTTGGAATCCAAGGATTCTTGCCAAAACCTTTTACCGCCCAGGCATTACTGAGTACCCTACAGGCGGTGATACACTCTGTAAGGTAGAGTTAGGAGTGGGCATTGGGCGCGTTATGAATGTTTTTGTTCAAAAAACTGCTGTTTTGCTCCGAAGAGCTTTCAGGCTTTCAGCTTGTTTTAGCACACGTTGGCTAATGCTATCGCATGCTAACTCACAAAGTTCAAAAATCATGGGGTCGGCAATCTCGTAAAAGGCACTAGTGCCTTTGGGCTGACGAGACAAAACCCCTATCTGGGTTAACACTTTCAGATGCTTGGACAGATTTGCCTGCCCTAAGCCAGTCACCTCCGCAATATCCATCACATTCATCGGGCCTGACTTAAGACAGGTCAAAATCTGTAGCCGACTTACTTCTGATAGAACTTTGAAATAGTCGGCAACCGCCATAAGAATAGCTGGATCAGCCTTGGATGGCTTCATATTTGGCATAGGGAGATTCAATTGTCACCACAAAAATCATTCAATAACTAATTGGTATTATAACTAGGTGTTGATCAATTATGAGCCATACCTACCAATTAAAATGAAAGAAACACCTCCACTCCTGTAAGGGCGGGGAGAAGAGAGCCCCTTCAATCGCCAATCCCCAATCCCCGCGTTTCTTGAAAATAAAAAACGTGACGCTTTTGACGCCACGTTAAGTCACATAATCATGAATAATCTGACAAGGAAAACCTTTATGCTCAACATTCTAAAGGTTGAATCAATATAATGACCTTCGAGGTATTACTGATATTTTAGTAAGTGTGTTTGATTGTTTAAGTATTTTTACTATAGCGCTTATAAATGATTAATGAGACTAGTAAAGCCCAGTTTCTGTAGCTTGAAATTCCCATAATTCAAAGGTCTTGAATTTTGAATTTTGAATTTTGAATTGGAGCAAAGCGAGTGACTGCTATATATCTTTTCCCTATTTGATTACAGCAATTCCAAAACTTATACCAATAAAATAACGTGACGTTTTTGACGCCACGCTAAGACTGATATTTGTTACCCAGAGCATGGAAAGACATTTATTCTGAACATTCTAAACTTTAAAAGCAGGTAATGACATTCGTAGCCCTACTGATTACTATGGCTATTCTATAGTATTCTTTATAATAGAAAATACTCAGAAAAGCATCCACATAATCATTAACACTTACTGAACAAGGCAAAAATAAAAGTTCAAAAGAAAGAGTCATGAAACTGGTGAGAGGCTACAAAATCTATTTATGGGGATTCTCTTGTTATTTTTAACTTTTAACTTTTATCTTTTTACTTAGTACAGAATTGCACAAGTTCGCGACATTTTATTTCCCCCACTCCCTACTTCTTCCTTGAAATCGCATCCAAAGAAGTTTGTTTACGAATATCTAGCGTACTAGCCAGAGATTCGTTGCTTGTATCTTGTGAGAGGCTTGGTTGTGGAGGAAGCACCGTCACCATAGATTTTGTTTGAGCCGGGGTTGCCATCATGGGTGTCTGTGGCTGCGGTGGCAAAATAACTGCTGAATTTTCTGGTGGGAGTGATTCCGATGTTTGGCGGCGACGTTGTGCCATACGTGCCTGGTAGCGGTTTTTCTGTTTCTGGAATCTTTGAGATTTTGCTGGTCGGTTGATCACGCGGAAAATTAGCAGGCATCCACTACCACAACTAAGGGCGATCGCAGCCAACATCCATAAAGGTGTTGGGTTGGTAGTTTCAGACGGTGTGGTTATTGGTTGTTCAACTTCAGCTTCTAGCGCTTCTTGTTCTTCTGGTTTTGTCTGTTCTTCAAACCCAACATAACCCAAGCTGCAAAGAGAAAGAGTAGCGCCACCGATAAAAATTGCTAATAACCCAATCAAAAATAGCCAAGGGCGATGTGCAAGCAGATGTATCAGAAGATTCCAGCCACTTGTGTGTTGTGATTTACTGTTTTCCGACTTCGATGTAGGCGTTTCTACTTCGGATGGTTGCTGCTGTACACTCTGACTATTTTCCATGATTATTTTCAGACTTGTACCTTTCGTGCGTTCTCGATTCTACCCTAAGGAGACACCATCATGTATCCGTAATTCTTTGTTGTACAGGTAGTAAATAAAACACGAATTCAACTTTCTCTTTTGCTCAGTATTACGAAATATCAGCATTATTTGCTACTTTCCCTTGATGGCAGAATGTCTTAAGAGTGCAAGTTGAATCAACTGATCAACCAGTTCTGGAAAGGAAACATCACTATACGCCCAAAGTTGGGGATACATACTCGTTACGGTGAAGCCAGGTATGGTATTAATTTCATTAATCAATACTTCCTCTGTAGCTTCCACATAGAAGAAGTCTACCCTTGCTAATCCAGCAGCATCGACGGCTGCAAAGGCTTGTAATGCCATTTCCTGAATCTTACGTGTTATGTGGTCAGGTACTGGTGCTGGAATTAGTAAATCTGCTCTGCCTTCCGTATATTTTGTCTCAAAATCATAGAAATCACTACTATAAGTGATTTCACCTACAACAGAAGCTTTAGGCTGATCATTTCCTAAAACGGCACACTCCAATTCTCGCGCTGCAACTCCAGCTTCAACAATTATTCTCCGGTCATAACTGGCAGCATTATCCAAAGCAGCTTCTAATTCATGACGCGATCGCACTTTGGCAATACCCACCGATGAACCTAAATTCGCAGGCTTGACAAAACAGGGATAATCCAAATTTGTCTCAATTTCATCACACACTTTAGGAAACACACAAGGATTCGACCAAATTTGGGAGCGTGACAGTGCTATATATTTCACTTGCGGTAGCCCAACGTGGGCAAACGCCATTTTCATGGCAACTTTATCCATACCCATTGCCGAACCTAAAACTCCAGAACCGACAAAAGGGACTTGCATCAAAGTCAGCAAGCCTTGAATTGTACCATCTTCACCATTTGGCCCATGGAGTATTGGGAACCAAACATCCACTTCAGCAACTTGAGAAACAGATTGCCAAGGGCTTTGTATTTGGTGTTTTGAGTGAGATATGAGTTGTTGAGTGTCAGGTGTTGTGGGTTGGAATTCCAGTAAGGGAATACTAGAGCCGAGAATCTGTTGGGGTACTTCCCCTGCTAACCAACATCCATCTTTTTGGATATAGAAAGGCAGGATTTCGTATTTACTAGCATTTGGCTCTACACTTAAAGCCTGAGAGATGGCCCGTGCAGAACTTATTGAAACTTCATGCTCTCCCGAACGACCGCCAAACAGTAACCCTACTCGTAGCTTCGTCATCTGAAATACCTCTATCATTCCTCAATGGGCAATAGCCTATCACAACCTGCCAATCACTACCTCTGCTTCGTAAATTCTAATGTGTTAACAGAGGTACTCCTAACTCCCAGTAGAGGACAGCAGCTTTGTAACAGCGTTTGTAAAGGTTTCATAGGGAGTTACCCCAACAATGGTTTCCATGAGAGTTCCATTTTTGTAAATCATGACGGCGGGGATACTGCGAATGCCCAATCTTTTAGCAAGGCTTTTGTTCTGGTCAAGGTCTACCTTGAAAACTTTGGCACGAGTATCATATTCTTCAGCTAATTTATCTATCAGAGGAGCGATTATTCTACAAGGTCCACACCAAGTTGCCGTAAAGTCAAACACAAATAGTCCCTCGGTGGTCAACAGTGAATCGAATTCTTGTTCTTGGATATACTCAACTGTTTTCATACATGCGCCTTTTTTTAATGAGTGAGCTTAGCTCGTGTTTTGGTTGATACGCCTTGTTTAAGGTCTAAGTTGGCGAGTCAGCTTGGACAGTAACTTGTGTATTTTTTAAAGAAATCTAGTGAAAAAGTATCAATATTAACTCTTCGCTATATGATACAACGCAAATGATAAGTTCACAAACTTCTAAAGTGTTGTTTTTCGGTTATAATTATCTACTATGGCTTGATTAATTTGTATCCTAAGATGTCGGAAGGCGTTGAGCATTTTCATGATTTCAAGGTTTAGCACCTTTAAGTGACGCAGGGCAGCTGGGACTAACATTACCTTGCCTGCTCTCGACCTCTGATGCCGGAAGGCGTTGAGCATACTGAGAAAAAATATTGACATGCGTTAGATTCTCTGTTATGTTGAATTTGTTCTAATGTTTCAAGATTTGAAGGTAGAAGTCTAAATTTTAACCCTGAAACTTTGGCTGAGAGTGCGACGTGCTACTCATCCCTACTTTTAACCTCAGATGCCGTCAGGTATTGAGCATTTTAGATATTTAGACATTTGTCATTTAGGCGCGACCGACAGGCAGCGCACTAACGTTTATGAATAGAAGAAACACTCCCAATCACCAATCGCCAATCCCCTGTGTTTCATGAGAGGACTCCTAAAGTGATTGCATCTGTAGGTTTTTCTACATCTCAGGACGTAGGTAATGAGCTTGAGCCTTTCGTTGAATTAAGCTTTCCAGTCCGGGGAAAGCATCTCCCAGCTGATCATAACTATGCACTCTTCGCAGCATGTGTTCATCTCATTCCAGAGATACGTCAGCAGACTGCGCTCAGTATTCTGACAATACCAGGCTTCGCTGACAAACAAGGTAAGATTCTTCTAACTCAGCAATCTTGCTTAAGAATTCGTGTGCCAGTTCCCCAAATTCCCTTGATTTATCATTTAGCAGGAAAGTCTATTCGTGTAGGAGTACATGAAATTCAGATTGGCATTCCTGAAATATTTATGCTTCGACCAGCAGCTAAGCTAAGGTCTAGGATTGTCATAATTAAGGGATACACCAATCCTGAGATGTTTTTAGCAGCAGCGCAGCGTAAGCTTGATAGTTTGGGAATTTCAGGCAGACTGTCTATTCCAATAGATCAAGAAGGTAAGCCAGACCGCAAAACTATTAAAATCAAGCGGTATACCATTGTTGGTTTTACAACTGAGGTTTCTGACTTAAGTGACGAGGATTCTCTAAAGTTGCAACAGTGGGGAATTGGTGGAAAAAGACACCTTGGTTGCGGCTACTTTTTAGCTTACCCTAACCAACCCTAACCTAACCCTTGATGTTGTAAGGCCTGGAGCAGAGTAATTTAAGACTTTCTTGGCAAAATCTTTACCCAAGCTAGTTGCTACTTCAGATGTTATCAGGCGATGAGCAATTCAAAAGTTTTCTCATAAAACTAGGCATGGTAATTTCAATGGTATTTAAAAGACTTCTAGCAAAGTCTTTACCCCAGCAGGAGACAGATCAAGACAGGGCACGGGGGGCGGCAAAATATACAGGACACATTAGCTTAGTGATGCAGGCTGCTGATGTTTTGGTCGATAAGTTAGGGTTGTCCATCCTGAAGCAACTAGGCATAGAGTGTATCGATTTAGACTACTTTGCAACCACAGTCAGGTTAGGTGCTTACCTACACGATTGGGGTAAAGCAAATCAGCATTTTCAGGAGATGGTGTATCTCAAAACTATTGACCCTAAATCCCCAGATCAGAAGCTTCGAGATTACAGAAAGCGGATTGTGGAACTTTCAAAGGAGCATTCAGACAAACAAATGCTGCGACATGAGGTTATTAGTGGTATTTTGGCACTGCAAGTTCCCAGCTTGAGGAAATGGCTGGAACACTGTCGTAATGCCAATTTAATTATTGCTGTTTGGGCAGCAATGGGACATCACCTCAAAATTGGGCTAAGTAAGGACAATCAATCTGCGGAATTCATAGCTGAAATTCTCTCTGGTAGTGGAGATGAATTGAGAATGTATACTCATCACTCAGACTTTCTAGCAGTGTTAAGAATGGGTTGTCAAGCTTTGGGACTGCCTGACAACCTACCAGAACCACCTCCAGAGATTTGGTCTAAGAGTCAACTGCAACAAGCCTTGATCGATCTGCGTGATGAGTTTATACAGTTTGAATCGCAGCTTACCTGGGAACAGCAGAAGTTTGTCGCAGCGGTAAAAGCAACAGTCATTGCTGCTGATTTAGCTGGATCGGCATTACCATTGGCAGAAGAAGACTTTCAAGTGTGGATTCAGGAAGTACTGAGTTTACAGCTATCAAGCGATGAAGTTCAGAAACTAGTGAATCAACGCTTGCAAGGTAAATCATTACGTCGATTTCAAAAGCAGATTGCCACAACTCCTCATCGAGTCACGTTAGTAAAAGCGGGTTGCGGAACAGGTAAGACAATTGGTGCTTATGCATGGGCAGAAAAAAACGCTGTGGGAGGTAGATTATTTTTTGCATACCCAACAACAGGTACAGCTTCGCAAGGATACATTGATTATGCGGATGGGACAGAAATAGAAGCGACCTTAATGCATTCTCGTGCAGATTTGGATCGGGAGCTTCTATTTTCTGGTGAATCTGATGATTCCGAGGGTATGGATGCTCGACTCATGGCTTTTCAGGCATGGCGAAAGAAACTGATTATCTGTACAGTCGATTCCGTGTTGGGCTTAATTCAGAATAACCGCAAACCTCTTTACTCTTGGGCTGCGATCGCTCAATCAGCCTTTGTCTTCGATGAAGTTCACGCTTACGACACACGTCTTTTCGGTGCGCTCTTAAAATTTCTCAGGGCGTTTCGCGGTGCTAACATCCTTTTAATGAGTGCCAGCTTTACTCCCAAACAGTTACAAGCCATTCGTGAAGTCATGGCAGAACTGGGGGAAGAAATAGATGAGCCAATTCCAGGACCGAGAGAACTAGAGGAACTCAAACGTTACGAAATTAAATCTATCTTAGAAGTGACTGAACCCAATGAACTCCCGCAAATTTGGCAACCTATCATAGAAGCCTTGAAAAAGAGACAGAAAGTGCTGTGGGTGACGAACACTGTACAGACTTGCATAGAACTTTATCGCACAGCAAAAACAAAGCTTGCTGAACATTTACCAGAATTAGGCATCGAACCATTAATTTATCACAGTCGCTACCGTTACAAAGACAGACTCAAAAAGCATCAAGCTATCATTGAAGCGTTTAAGAAAGATGAACCAATCTTGGCTGTCACCACACAAGTTTGTGAAATGTCTCTAGACTTAAGTGCAGATTTGCTGATTTCTGCAATGGCTCCAGCCGCAGCTTTGATTCAACGTTTGGGAAGGCTTAACCGCCGAATGACTCAACCCGAAGACGGAACAAAGCTAGCAATTATTTATCCTTGGAGTCATAAGCTACCCTATGATTCAGCAAAGATTTCCACGGGAGAGCAGCTCATTCAACAAATTTCTGGCAAGACAGGCATTTCTCAGCAAGATTTAGCAGAAGTTGCTACTCATCTTAACTCTGAGGAAGTCAAACCTGTCAAATCAAGTTGGCTGGAAGATAACTGGTGTACTTGTCCAGATTTTCTGCGTGAAGGCGGATACACTATCACTGTTCTGTTAGGCGAAGACGAGAAAATAATTTGGGATATTGCCGAACAACGGAGACAGGAATTACTTAAAAAAGGTGAGAACCAATCCCAGATAAAATTGTTCAAACGAGAAGCACAAGCTTGGTCGGTACCTATCCGCATTGAGCCAGACTACCATTCATGGCAACGTAGGGGATTCTATCCCATAACTCCCAAAGGCAGAATTCGTTACAGCGAAGAGGTAGGAGCAGAACCGTGAAATTAGAGTTTGATTTAGGTAATCCTAGCTTTACTTTGTTGCATCGTAGTGGTTTAGCTGGTTTATGGATGACTTTGAAGCAACTAGAAACCGAAAAAGTTACTTGCCCACAGGGATTAAATTGGCAATTAAGTGATAGGAAAATCTCCTTGAATTGTAAAGAAGGCGACGATCAAACAGTTTTGGAATGGTTACTAATAGAATCTTTCCAAATTCATGATGGACTGATTGCGCTGAGAGGTTTAGATTCCCAAACTATGCGTAAGGATGCTCAGGTGATTGTACACCAGGGAATTCTTGGCACTTTTCTACAACATAACAGCACCCATAAATCGACTGGAACAAAGACAGAATCCTTAGCTTTTGGTGAAGGAGAGCCAGAAATTCAGGTGAAATACAAAGCTCTACAAAGCTATGCTTATCAGGAGTTTGCTAGCAATCTTTGTGATAAAAATCGACAATTTATTACAAAACCTATTAGTGTTGCCGGGTGGTTAAATCCTGGTGCTGTGGTACGCCATGTTGCTTTTAGTTCTGATACCAGTTTTGAAGAGTCTCCAGAAAATGCTTTCCTCTTATTGTTTGCCCCTGTAGCTTGTTATTACTACATTCTCCGCTCTAAATTACGGGATAAACGCGCTCAATATGCATTGGTCATTCCTGAAGTAACAGACTTACAAAATTACGCTCAATACCGTCAACATCCACGTCTAAGATATGCTAGTTATAAGGATTTCCATGCTTCGGGTTTAGGTGATGCTGGATTGCGATTTTTGACATTTGAAACAACAGCAAACATTGCTAAGACTTTTAGGATACCGCGTTGTCAAGTTTTGACATTGGGAACTGTCCCATGGGCAACTCAGCAAAAAACTCGGACTGATATGTATGTGGTAGAGGCAAATGATCGGGTTTGTCAGAATTATCAGGTTTGTGATAGTTGCTTGAAAGTCAAGACCATTGCAGCTAAAGAAGGTGGATTTTTTGTGACTAGCTTTGCCAGGGAATTAATAGCTGAAAATCTGGCGAGGAACCAACCTTGGTACTCTGGCATTTCTGACAAAGTTAACAGTAATGAAATGTTTCAAAAACTGGCTTATGAAAGAGGAGGACTATATCAAGTGATTCAGAAAGTTCAGTCGGATGAACGAGAAAAACTATTTGTTCAGGTTTGTCATGAGGCAATTAAGTTTACCTATGGAAAAATTTCAGAACAAGCGAAGAAACGAGGGGAAGTGCCAAATTTCGACAGAGAAACAGTACGCATCAGGACAGGATTAAGTCGTTGTAAGAATGCGGAAAATTTTAGAGAATTTATTACGGAATTTTGGTCGAGAGCAGGTCGTATTCCAACTTTGCAGGAGCATTGGCAAGATTTGATGCAGTTTGTTATGCAGGATAGTTACTGGAAAAAGTCAAGAGACTTAGCTTTACTTGCGCTAGCTAGTTATAAAGGAAAGAAAGGTTCTGATGAAGATGGGAGGGATGAGGCTGACGAAAAGAATGAATTAAAAGATGAATCAATTGATTTGGGTTGGGAATAATTAATTTTAGAGGAGATGACAAAAATGACATTTCATTTATTTGGTAATGTTTTAACTGGATATGGCACGGCGGCGAATAATCGAGGAGAAAATGAAGGGAATGTTACGACCTTACAAAAAATTCTTTGGAAGGGAGAAGTCCATACCACAGTTTCTGCTGAGGCAATTCGTTGGGCATTACGTTATTATTGGCAAACTGCTGGTAATAGTTATCAAGTTAATCGTCGTTGGGATGATGAAAAAAATGATAACATTTGGCAAGATGAAAATTTTGATGACACGAATTTTATCGATGATGATGTATTAGGTTTTATGCGTGCTGAGGGTGCGAAAGTTGAAGCTTCAGATGAACCGAAACAAAAAGGAAAGAAAGCGCCCAAAGGGACGACAACTGCTAAACGGGGAGTTTTAGAAGTCACTCGTGCTGTTTCTACAACACCTTTTAGTGGTGATTTAACGTTCAATGCTGCTAGCGGAAAAAAGGGACGGACTTCGCTGTATGGAACTGAGGTTCATGCAACTCGTTATCAATATGGATTTGCATTAACTCCGGAACGGCTGAAAGATAAATCTCGTATAATTGCAGTTCTTGAAGGTTTGAATTCTCTGGGAGAGGTTGCAGGTAATCACTCTCGTTTTCTTTACGATTTTTCTCCCGATAGTTTAGTTTTACGATGGACACATGATTTTTCACCGCGAATTCTTTATTGTTTCGCAGAGAAGGACGAAGAAATATCAGTTGAGGAATTGATTAGAAAAGTCAAAAATCATGATGTTGAACCGCAGGAGTTGTGGATAGCAGGTGCGATTACAGAATCTCAGCAAGTGAAAGAATTAGAAGAATTAGGAGTGAATATTTTTCCAGGAATTAAATTAGCTGTACAAAGCATGAGACAAGTTATCGAGAAAGATTTGCAATTACCTCAACTGGAGTTAATCAGATGATCACAGCAACAGAGAAAATGCTGGGGTTACAAGTAGAAGTTCCCATCGCTTGCTTTCGCCAATCTCGCGCCCGTGAGTACGCTGAAACCTACCCAGTACCACCACCCTCAACCGTTTATGGTATGCTGCTTTCAATTGTGGGCGAACAAGATAGATATCGGCACTGTGGAACTCGGTTAGCGATCGCCCTATTATCCCAACCTCAAAAATCAACAGTTATTCGTACTTTTCGTCGTTTCAAGAAGAAGGATATTCATGACCCCAGTAACGCTAGACCAGATTATCAGGAACTTCTGACAGATATTCACTTTATTGTCTTGGTTACTTCTGGTGTAGACTCCTCACAGCCAACTTTACCAGAACGCTTACAGATGGCGTTTGCTCACCCAGCCTCGATAAACCGTTTTGGGGGTCTGTGCTTGGGAGAAAGTCGTGATTTAGTTAATTCTATTACCTTATTGTCGGAAAACTCTCAAAGTGAATTGTTGCAGTGGTTGATCCGGGATGAAAACGGTTTATTGACTTTACCCTACTGGGTTGATCACGTTGGTTCCGAGGGGACTCGTTGGCAGAGATACATGATACTTGAACCTTCCGGGCATTCGCAACCACCTGAATTGGCATGGACGGAAATCAAGTCTACTTGAATACAAGTTCATTTTAAAGTCAGGAATTCCTGAATAATTATAGTCTTCACCTCAGATGCCTATAGGCGCTCAACAAATTACCTTGAGGCATCCAAAATGCAAACTTTAGATCTACAACTCACAAAACACAACACCCTTCGTGTCTCTGCTTTACACGCCCTCGCCTACTGTCCCCGCCTTTTCTATCTTGAAGAAGTTGAAGAACTTTACACCCAAGATGCGGCGGTTTTTGCAGGTAGAAGGTTGCACGCCGAACTTGAAAAACATGAAGATGAGGACTGGGAGGAATTATTCCTTGAAAGTGAAGAGTTAGGTTTACGCGGTCGGCTTGATGCCCTCCGCACTCGTGACGGGCAAACAATTCCTTACGAACACAAACGGGGTCGCTGCTATCGAGATGAAAACAATCAACCTCAAGCATGGGAAAGCGATCGCCTTCAAATCCTCGCCTACGCCTGTCTACTGGAATCAGTTCGGGAAATCACGGTGAGAGAAGGTCGCATTCGCTACCATGCTGATAACGTGTTGATTCATGTACCATTGGATGACTCAGGACGTGCGATCGTTCGAGAAGCCATTCAACAAGCACGCACACTCAGACAATCTACCCACCGACCACCAGTAACCGACAACGAACGATTGTGCGCCCGTTGTTCCCTAGCCCCGGTGTGTTTACCAGAAGAAGCGCGACTGGCACATGACCGGGAATGGCAACCAATTCGGCTATTTCCGGAAGATGATGAAAGGCAAGTTATTCACGTTTTAGAACCGGGAACATCTGTTGGTAGAACTGGGGAACAAATTAAAATCGCCCGTCGCAATCAACCTGTAGAAACAGTTCCTGCTCGTCAAGTGGGACAGTTAGTGTTGCACAGTTTTTCTCAAATCTCCACCCAAGCACTGCATTTTTGTGCTGAACAGGGAATTGGGGTGCATTTTATTTCGGGTGGAGGACGATACCTCGGTAGTTTTGACACTCGACAGGGTAGTATTCAACGCCGTATTCGTCAGTATTCGGCTCTGAGCAATTCTGATATTTGCCTAGAGTTGGCGCATAAACTGGTGGTTTGTCGCGGTCAGGGACAGCGCAAGTTCTTAATGCGAGGGACTAGAAGTAAAGCTGAAGTGTCAGAGAAGCTACGGAAAGCGATCGCGCAAATGAAAATTATCCTTCAAGAAGTTCCCCAAGCAAAATCTTTGGAATCTTTATTAGGACTGGAAGGGAATCTTGCTGCGCTGTATTTTAGTGCGCTACCGTGTTTGATTTCATCAGAGGTGTCACCAGAACTGCACTTTGCCGGCAGAAATCGTCGCCCACCTAAAGACCGATTTAACTCTCTCATCAGCTTTGGGTATGCTTTGCTACTTAAAGATGTCATGAATGCCATCTTGACAGTCGGACTAGAACCTGCATTAGGGTTTTACCATCAGCCACGTTCTCAAGCTGCACCCCTAGCACTGGATCTGCTGGAAATATTTCGAGTGCCTTTGGTCGATATGACTGTAATGGGTTCAGTGAATCGGGGTCAGTGGGATACTAAAGCAGATTTTGAAGTCCGGGGGGAGCAGGTTTGGTTAAGCGAAGCTGGTCGGCGCAAATTCGTTCAACTGTATGAACGTCGTAAACAAGAGAGTTGGAAGCATCCAGCCACAGGTTATTCCCTTACCTATCGCCGTTTGTTTGAGTTGGAAGTTCGGCTATTGGAAAAAGAATGGTCTGGAGAGGGTGGTTTATTTGGTCATTTGGTACTCCGATGAGGTGTGAATGTGGGGGAAAAACAAAATTGCTACTTAGTTTGCTACGACATTCGCGATCCAAAGCGCTGGCGCAAGGCTTACAATTTACTCCAAGGATACGGCGAAAGAACACAATACTCTATTTTCCGTTGTTGGCTGAGTATGCGATCGCGGGAAAAATTACGCTGGGAACTTGAAAAGATCTTAGCCACAGAAGATAGTCTGCTTCTGATTCGTTTATCACACCAGTGCGTTGCTGGCATACCGGCCTATAACCGTCCAGGTGCTTGGTCCTCTCAAGAAGAGGCATATCGGATTTTGTGATGCAAGGATCTGTGAGTGTGAAGTATTAACACAGAAGCTCACAAATAGGGAACTCTCTCTAGGCTTACTGTTCACGATTTTTTGACTGACTGGAGATGCTTGTATTTTCTACAAATAGCTCACGTGCTTGGCAATCCAAGGGTTTTTAAGATCGGCTATTATGCCTAAGAGTGAAGTTTAGGGAAGAATTTAGCGACTCTGTTGCTTCCTAGATCAAGGTGCTTGTAAAATTATAATAGGGTGCTTGTCTGGTATGGGTTTCAGCAAGCGCACTGCCCAAACCTATGATGCCGTAAGGCGTTGAGCACTTCTATAAAATCGGTCTTTGGGGTAGGTGCATTTTCTGCCCAAACCTATGATGCCGTAAGGCGTTGAGCACTTCTTATTTCTCTGCCTTTTTGCAGTCCAACAAGAACTGCCCAAACCTATGATGCCGTAAGGCGTTGAGCACATTCATTTACACTAGCAGAAATGTTTGATCTGGATGCTGCCCAAACCTATGATGCCGTAAGGCGTTGAGCACTTTAAATGTAAGCCAGAATGTTGTTCTTCAAGATGCTGCCCAAACCTATGATGCCGTAAGGCGTTGAGCACATCAAGATAGTCATCCAACATTTCATACCTATACCCTGCCCAAACCTATGATGCCGTAAGGCGTTGAGCACTCAATAACTCTGGTAGCACAGAAATTACTTTAGCAAGCTGCCCAAACCTAATGATGCCGTAAGGCGTTGAGCACTCTAGTCTCCGCTTCTGAGGGGATATTAGGGCATCTTCTGCCCAAACCTATGATGCCGTAAGGCGTTGAGCACTTCAAGAAGAAATGGATCAAGCGGATGTGGATAGTGCTGCCCAAACCTATGATGCCGTAAGGCGTTGAGCACTTAGGTTAGTAGTCAGTTAAAGGTATAAAATCATGCCTGCCCAAACCTATGATGCCGTAAGGCGTTGAGCACGTTCTTTCTCGCGTTTAATAAACTCGTATTTTTGAGTCTGCCCAAACCTATGATGCCGTAAGGCGTTGAGCACGGGTATCGTGGTGTAAATCGGGGAGTAAAAAGCATCTGCCCAAACCTATGATGCCGTAAGGCGTTGAGCACAAGTTGCAGCAATGCTCTAAGAAATGCAAATAATTCTGCCCAAACCTATGATGCCGTAAGGCGTTGAGCACTCATCAAGAAAATCGAGATCCGTCGGGAAATCAAAACTGCCCAAACCTATGATGCCGTAAGGCGTTGAGCACATACCGCCTAAGTTCACTTTAGTATAACTTTGCAATCCTGCCCAAACCTATGATGCCGTAAGGCGTTGAGCACGACTAATCATTGCTGCCACTAGATAAATAGCTTCTCCTGCCCAAACCTATGATGCCGTAAGGCGTTGAGCACCATATAACTACATTCACGTTGTGTAAAACCATTTTCCTGCCCAAACCTATGATGCCGTAAGGCGTTGAGCACCTTATTACCTTGTATCTTCAGGTCAAGTTCTCATCTGCCCAAACCTATGATGCCGTAAGGCGTTGAGCACATCAGGTATCATGGGCTTTTGAATTAATATTATGGCTGCCCAAACCTATGATGCCGTAAGGCGTTGAGCACAATTTGTAGAACTTAACGATGGGAGCAATGATTGCTGCAACTGAGGTTTTATCCCCGGTCAATGCACCATAGCGATCGCCATGATCAGTTCCCATCCGAATGAGGTACAGATTTATCTGCGTCCATCCGCGTCCATCTGCGGTTTTTAGACTCTCATTGTACTGCACCTAACTCAAAAGCGCTATCAGATTGAGCAACAAAAAGACTCATCATACAGCACTGGTATCGTGGTATAAACAAATTGCAATACTAAAAAATTTGGTAATAGCGACCAGGGTTGGTAACAACTCCTAATGGTGACCTTGTCTGTGCTTCTGACTAGAAGCTGACGGCGCTCGCCTGGCTCAAACTGCCTAATTTACAAATAGATACTCAGCAGAGGCATATTTTATGAATCTTACTCGCCGGATAGCGATTATATCGTTAACACTGTCGATGTTGGGCCTAGGGCAACCAACTTTGGCTGATAGGACATCAGCTTCTTGGCAAGAGACAAAGTGTCAAGGTGGTACATCGGATCGATTGCGCTTGGGCGGTCAGGTCGAGGAGAGCAAAACGTTCACATTATCAGATCTCCAATCGTTACCAGCATCCAAAGAGACTGTTACTTTCCTTTCAGGGCAAGGTCAGGAAACCCATACCTATATCGGAGTGCCCCTGTGGCAGTTGATTCAGTCCTCCGGGGGACTTAAACCCAACCCAAATGTGAAAAACAACTTCCTTCGGCAATACATTCTTGTTGAAGGCACTGACTGTTACGAAGCAGTTGTGGCTGTGGGTGAAATTGAACCAACTTTTGAAGGTAAACAGGTGTTAGTTGCATATGCAGAAGAAGACTCATCTCATAATCAAACGCTACTCTCAGATCAGGGATTTGCCCGGTTAGTTGTACCTGGTGATCAAAAAGGGGGACGTTACGTTAGCAACATCAATCGTATCCTGGTGCTATCGGCTTCAGATCATAGTTGATGAACTACCTACACCGCACTTGTACTCAGGTCGGTGTAGGCTACAGATTGGTCAAAATCGCCCTTAACTAGACTTAAAAATTGAGCTAGAAATAGACGTTTTGTCCCACTGCACATAATTCTGTTTTTGTCAATATCTTCTACTCGACCGGCGCTCTAGAGCGGGCGTCTCGGCTTTATGAGCAAGGTGCGGATGATCTCCGGATCGAGACTTACGTTCGGCGGTAGTGGCGTTGGGTTATTAGTGGGGTGGATGGTTCAAGTCCTCAATCGATTGATTACACCTCGAACTCGTATTTGATCTGGACTACTCCTCGGTTGTTGGCATAACATTCCAGGCAATCGTTATTGAATATTCTCAGCGTTTCGCCAGGATTCAATTTGATCTCCGCTGGTTGATCTGCGTCAATCACAACGCATCGTTTTTGGTTTGAGCCTTTTAGCGAGATTTCTGCGTATAGAACTCCCAAGATGTCCTTGGCACCACTGGCGTCATAAACTCCAAAACGGGCCGTGCGTCCTTCGACCGTGTTGCACTCCCTTGTCATCTTTAATGGGGATAATGATAGCTTATTTCTTTGATACTCAGGAACGCCAGATATTCCTGATTGTAAATCCTTTGCGCCAACAGCCCAAATAGCTCTACATTCAACTACCTTTATGTGTGGGTCATAGAGTTTAACGGGGACTGGGTAAGAACGAGCATTCTCCAACGGTAGTATATTAGTCGGGTGTGGTGGAATGTCTGCTCGTGATGCTGGAATTTCTAAAGTACCAGAAAATTTTTGGGGTTCAAGTATGAGCTTATTGACCTGCGCTGTGGGGGGAGTTAGAGTCAACGCTTCAGCAGATAATACATTGACTGAGGTCTCAATGCTTATGCTAAATAGAAGCACAGCAATCAAATTAAAGAATGTACGTAGTTTCATGGTGAGACCAAGCTTTTTTGAATTTATTTTTTCGGGTATCAACTTAAGTCTGGACACCATTTCGGAAAGAGCAATGCTCATACCCAAGCAGGCTGTAGCAACCATCTTCCTGTGAGATGAGATCCACAATGTGATACTAAGTGGAATTGTGCATTATATTTTGCTCTCATAATTCAGTAAAATTCAGGAGAATAATTCAGTTAAATTCAGGAAAGGCTTGATCACAAGCTTCTTTTTGTCCAAAGTCCAACAATTTCGTAGGGTGAAAAAATGAAAAGAATTATTACAAAAGAAGGTGAAAGCAGATGAAGTGATTAACACAAGTGCAGATAAAAATTACTTGGCAGCTGATCATCCCCATGCTTATGCAGATGGTTATCGACAAGGAGAACAAAGCGCTCGGGATGGAAAAGCTTATAAACCTCGCACTGCCGGC
>CAIVAU010000005.1 GCA_903903925.1 uncultured cyanobacterium | reverse complement strand
GCGGAATTAAGGAACACCTGAATATTACCGATTTGAATATTCCGTTGTTGCTTAAGTACAAGCACAGGTTCTCGCAAAGATTTAGGAGATTATAAGGGGGCGATAGAGGATTACAACCACGCCCTGCGGATTAATCCCAACTTGGCTCAAGCCTACGGTAACCGGGGTATTGCCCGCAAAGATTTGGGAGATAAGAAGGGGGCTATAGAGGACTTACAGAAAGCATCTGACCTCTTTCAGCAACAAAAAAATGCAGAACTATACCAAAAAACGATAGGTCTGATCAACAAGCTTCAGAGGATGCCTTAATTTTGGGACTACTGCTTGGGAAAATAAAATCGACGTGCTACAGCGCATATCTAAGACATCACCCTAGTAAAGCACGGCGTCAATAAAGCTACTATGCCCGGAGGAAAGCCCTTTGGGCTACTGTTAGGACGCCAAAGCTCAAAATAGGATTATGCGTGACCTTTGGCGATCGCCCAGCAGGCTAAACAATTGATTGAGCGGGTAGAATTAGAAGTAACAGGGACACTGGCAAAAAACGAAATTATAGTATCCCCTCAATACTTCGGGGTAAGCAATTATTCTGGTTGCCACGACCAACCGAAGGGATTACCAGAAGATTTCTCACGAATAGTAGTTGCAAGAGAGGGGATTTTCTCTGCCTCAGAAATACGCAGATCGCACATACTCGAAAAAGCTGATTCCCAACTTACGCGTAGTGGCAACAAGAGACATAAAAGTATCCCAAGCTTTAGTACCCTCAGTCGTTTGAGTGGCATAACTAATATTGCGTCGCTGCACCATCGTTCTAGCAGCTAATTCAGCCGGATTATTATGTAGGGGTAATTCCGGATGCTCTAAAACGAGAAGCAACTCCGAGGCTTTAGCAACAGTTAATCGTTTTCGTTCATCCAACTGTTCGTAACCACTTTTTGTATCGAACAGTTTCCAGAATTTAGACTTTAGTTCCCGTGCGAGTTCTGCGCTTGGAGAATCTGTGTAGGCTAGTAGTTCTCGGTAATAATCCCAAAATTCGTCTAAGAACTGATCTAAGAGTTCTTGATGGCAAGCAACCACAGGACTCAACTTTTTGTAATGTCGTCCCTCATGTACCCAACACAAAGCCAACTCATCAGTGATTAACTTGAACTGAGGCGCATCATCACATACGAGAGTATGCACCACTGGCCAGTCAGTTCGCTGATGATAAAAAGCTATCGCTGCTGCTTCTAAAACACGAGTACGTTGTTGAGAGCCGCTCTTTGGGTAGATACGTATCAAGTAGGGTATGAAACTGTGTCTCACTCAACACAGTTTCTTGGGGCAAGAGTTTGAGAGAATTCTTCCATTTAATGGGTAGTTGGAAGTTTTCAAGCAATTCATAGGTGAGTGGATTGAGAATAAACTCAAGTTCCCGACCGTTTTGTAAACCTTTGACTACACTCAATCTATCTTTCTTGGCTGTCGTAAAGTAGACTGTATATAAAGGGTTACAGATGACATTGGTGGTGTGGTTAACTCCACCAACACGAGCACCAGTTTGGTCGAAGTGCTGCCAAGGACTGCTGGCTAGTCCCGACAAATAGATTTCATTTTTCTCTGTTTCAAAATCTGTGTGGTTTTTGATCAACAGGTTTGACAAATGACCTGCTGACATGAAGATCCCAATATCCTCTAAAAATTCCAACAATTTACCTTGGGTCATATTGCCCCCGTAGTATAAGCTTATGACTAGAGCTTTTACTCCGGGACCGAATTCTCCTTCGTAACCTAATGGCAGCTCTGCTAAGTAGGTTTTTCCTTCAGATGGAGAGTAGTATTTTTGTTTACGGAAAAGTACGTTATCGGTTGTGAGTTTGATGTCCTGAACAGTTACTTCTTCGTATCCTTTAAATTCTGCATCTGCTGGTAGCAAGTCTAGAGGATACTTGAGTATTTCCTCTCTGTCTATTTTTATGCTTAGATTTTTACTACTCTTTGTGTGTTTTTTTGGTGTTTGTCGTTCTTTCTCTGATGAGTGTTTGCCTTGTTCGCCTTTATTGTTTTTGGCTTTTATTTCTGGCTTCCCTTGTTCTCCCTTCAGTCGGTTGTTTTCATCCCGCAACCTCTGATTTTCATCCCGCAGTTCTTTAACCTGTGAGTTTAATTCCTCTATCAGGTTCAATAATATCTCTACAGTACGACGCACCGATTCGTCTGCAATTCCTGAGGGGTCGATGGTTTGCACTACTATCGGATACTGAGGTGTCAAGGGGTGTTTTTTGCGTCATGTGCCATATTCTATGACGTTTTGTGCATCTTGCTCACTTTTTTATTTTTTTCTGCTACCCCGGATTATTGAGCCGATACTGAAAAAACATTGGTCAAATAGCTTTTTATGTTTTTCAACCACATAAAGACGGAAATGTCAATCCCACCCATTGGCTCAGTCTAGTAATTTTGAACTTATTTGTGCTTTGGGTGAACCCCAAAACTAGCGTGTCAATAGGGTTTGAGATGCGCTTACCCTGATTTTAAAGCACGTTAGTGTTAGCTTCACGAGGTAGGAACACAAGGTAAGAATAAGGCTTCCAACTAGTACTTCGTTGGTACACCTTAACAGGTGTACCCTTTTTACTCCTAACTTCTGAACAAGAACGGGGTGTAGGGGAAGATCAAACAACTGCACCCCGAATATGTATGTATGGGGTTCCCCACACCCTACACCCTACCCCCTACACCCTTTTCATTCTTCACTCCTTTTGCCAACTCTCCAGGAGCAAATGCGCCGTTTTCTGTAATGATTGCTTTGATCAGATTTGCTGGAGTCACATCAAATGCTGGGTTATAAAATTCTACACCATCTGGTGTGAGGATAGTGTCGCCAATTTTGTAGATTTCCTCTGGGTTACGCTCTTCAATTGGGATTTGGCTGCCATCTTGTAAGGTAAAATCAACCGTAGACAGGGGTGCTGCGACAAAGAAAGGAATATTATGTGCTTTTGCTACAAGTGCTAAACTATAGGTGCCTATTTTATTTGCTGCATCCCCATTGGCAGCAACTCTGTCAGCACCAACAACTACAGCATCAATCAAACCTTGCTTCATACAATGAGCCGCCATACTATCAGTAATTACCGTCACTGGAATTCCTTCTTGGATACATTCCCAAGCAGTGAGTTTTGCACCTTGTAGTCTTGGACGGGTTTCGTCAGCAAACACACGTGCTAAGCGCCCTTCTCGAAAAGCAGAACGCACGACACCTAAGGCAGTACCATAACCTGCGGTTGCAAGTGCGCCAGCATTACAATGGGTAAGGATCGTTAGCTGTTCTGGGGTAGTGGGTAAAACAGCCAAACCATTGTCGCCAATTGCTTGACAGGTTTGTAAGTCTTCGGAATTGATAGTTTGGGCAGTTTGCAAGAGGGTTTGTTTGATTTCTGCTACTGTTCCTAGAGTTTCGTAAGCGGTTTTGATCATTCGTGAAATCGCCCAGAATAAATTGACCGCCGTCGGACGTGTGGAACGCAACATCTGGGCGACTTGTTCAAGATGGGCTAAAAACTGATCGCGGTTTGGGGTGTCAATTTCTCTTGCCCCAAGATACATACCATATGCCGCTGCGACACCAATTGCTGGTGCACCTCTAACAATCATAGTTTTAATTGCCTGCGCCATGTCTTCGCTGCGATGAATTTCTACAAGTGCATATTCACTAGGCAAGCGGGTTTGGTCAATCAGTAAAACTGAGTTATTGTGCCAAATAACCGGATAAACTTGGTTTGCAGGAAAATTCATGGAATAGAATATTTTGACTAGATGTTAACGTTAGCAATTCTACAAGTTCTGGGATATTTTCTGTAACATTGAACCACACCCCGCTCTGAAGAGACGGGGATTCTGGTAAAACATTACCCCTCAGCTGTCCTCCCATTCTACTGAACGAGTGAGCCACCTCGTGTCATCGTGTCTTTGTGATTCAAACATATTGTTAAACCGCTAAGACACGAAGAACACGGAGAGAAACCTGATAGTTCAACTACACAACAGCAGCTGGTTGTTGTTTAAAGAAACTTTGCAACACTTTTTCAGCTATTTGAGGACTCGTTAAACCTAACTCGGCCTTAGATTCATTCGGTTCGGCATGATCTACTAAGATATCTGGGACACCAATACGCTTGATGGGAACCACAATATCAGCATCTAACAGTGCTTCTGCCACTGCAGAACCGAAGCCACCCATGACACAACCTTCTTCTAAGGTGATGACGCGCCCAATTTTCTTTGCTAAGGAGAAAATCAATTCAGTATCCAATGGTTTGGCAAAACGGGCATTAATAACAGTTGCTTCAATGCCGTGTTCGCTGAGAATTTCTGCCGCTTGTAGCGCTGAGTTGACCATCGCACCATAGCCTAGCATTAACACGTCATCACCGTTACGGAGAATTTCTCCTTTACCGATTTCTAAAGGTTCCCAGCCTTCCTCCATTAATGGAACACCATAACCGTTACCACGAGGGAAGCGCATGGCAATGGGTCCAGAGGTGTGGTTAACACCAGTCACCACCATGCGTTGGAGTTCTGCCTCGTCTTTTGGTGCCATGAGTACCATGTTGGGAATGCAACGCAGATAGGCAATATCGTACATTCCTTGATGAGTTGGACCATCAGAACCGACAATTCCTGCACGGTCTAAGCAGAAAAATACAGGCAGGTTTTGGATGCACACATCGTGAATAATCTGGTCGAAGGCGCGTTGCAGGAAGGTAGAGTAAATAGCAGCGACTGGACGCATCCCTTCAGATGCAAGCCCAGCTGCAAGGGTAACGGCGTGTTGTTCGGCAATGCCCACATCAATATATTGATTGGGTAGTTTTGCCTGTAGTTTGTCTAACCCTGTTCCTGTTGCCATCGCCGCAGTAATCCCGATAATTTTCGGGTTTTGTTCAGCGAGTTTAACAAGAGTGTGAGCAAAAACTTTAGAGTAGCCAGGGGGTTTGGGTTTGTTCGATGGGGTAGCTTTCCCAGTCGCTAGGTTAAAGGGGGTTTGGGCGTGGTAGCCAACTTTGTCTTGTTCGGCAATTTCATAGCCTTTGCCTTTCAGCGTGGCGACATGCACCAAAACTGGTCCGGCTATTTGATGTGCCTGTTGGAAGGTGGCAATAAGTTCCTCTAGATTATGCCCATCCACTGGTCCAAAGTAGGTAAAGCCAAGTTCTTCAAACACTGCACCCACTTTCGGAACGGCTAGGCGCTTCATACCTTCTTTGATGCGTTCTAGTTCAGGTGAAAAAGATTCACCAACAAAGGGAATCTGCTTAAACTGTTCCTCCAAGTTATCCTTAAGGAACTGTACTGGTGGACTCAGGCGCATTTTGTTCAGGTAGCGAGGAATTGCCCCAACATTAGGAGAAATTGACATCTCGTTATCGTTGAGGACAACCAGTAGATTGGTTTTAGGTAGATGCCCAGCATGGTTGATCGCTTCCAATGCCATACCGCCAGTTAATGCACCATCGCCAATGATCGAGACAACTTTAAATTTGTCCCCTTTCAGGTCTCGTGCCAAAGCCATACCTAATCCGGCTGAAATACTAGTAGAAGCATGTCCCGCGCCGAAGTGGTCAAACTTATTCTCACAACGCTTAAGATAACCAGCAATTCCGTTTTTTTGCCGTAAGGTATGAAAAAGATTATACCTTCCTGTAATCAGTTTGTGAGGATAGGCTTGGTGTCCCACATCCCAAATAACTTTATCGCGATCTAAGTCCAGCGTCTGGTAAAGTCCTAGCGTCAACTCCACAACACCCAACCCCGGTCCTAGGTGTCCCCCAGTTGCTGCTACTGTTTGTAAATGCTTGTCTCTAATTTGACGAGCAATCTGTTGCAGTTGCCGAATCGATAAACCGTGTAACTGGTTGGGATGCGTAATTTCACTCAAGTGCATGGTAAATTAGTGACTCAAAAGTTTGTTTTTCTGTGGTAAACTTTTACCTGTGGGAATTTCCCACAACTTTGATATAGGAGTCTATTTCAATGGGCATTAGCCCTTTACAGAGTAACAATAATACCACTAAGCAGCCTTGTAGATGAAATAGATCAAAGTCTAAGCAAGGTGTTTTGACGTTATCTGTTCAGACGATGCACAACTATAATGGTGTCCAGAAACACTCAAATTTCCAACCATCAAAGTTTTAAATCACTATTTTACTCAGACGTCCGCATCTGATTTTCCCACGGTTGGGTTACCAGTCCAAAAGGTTGTGGGAAATGTGGGGAACTCGGGGTCCCTTCTGCCCAAGTCGAACTTATAACTTAACCTCTCTCCATGCCTGAGCAAAGGCAAAACGACTTAGATGTTTGACGTTAGTAGTAGCTATAACAATGTAGCGACTCGGAAATTCTTCTTGAAGCATCTGCCACTGAGCGCAGATTATAATGTCAACATCAAGGGCTTTATCATCAGCCGTTGGCATTCCTCGGACGCGGGCTGATGCCCAAAGTGAGGCGGATTGTATTAACAGTAAGGGTGAAACAGGTAAAAAAGTTATTAATTCCCTGAGTTCATCTAAATTTTTAATACTATTAAGATGAGGCTTTTTATTAGATTCCAAAATCAGGCTTCTTCTAACTTCATAATCGCATAAGTCAGAAGAACAAATATAAACTCCTTGAGAAAGTAGCCTATATAGCCATTGTTCACAATCACTCACTTCACCTACTTTATTAGGGTTAGCAAGAATTCCTAATACCCCAGAGTCTATAAAAACTATCATGATTGTGAATACAATTTCTGCCCTGGGAGCCTAGTCGCGTCAATTCTGAGCTTAAATTCCTCAAATAATTCCTCTCGCTCCTTAGATTCTTCTGAAGACATATTTTGATGGCGTTCTATACGTTCAGCTAAAAGAACCATCGCTTTTTGATTTTTCCGTAACTGCTCACCTTTATCCCAATCTGAATGGGTGGCAGTAATTTTTCTATCGAGATCTGATTGCAAAATTTGCTTCAATGCACTGGCATCAGATTCTTCTAAATAAATTGGGCTAGAATATCCCTCTAAAATGAGGTCATAGCCAACCTTACTAGTATTACTATTTGGAATTAGTGCAACAAAACGAACTATATTTAAAATTTTACCGCTAGGCAGTTCTACTGGGTTGTTCATGCACGTACAATATATTAATTATCCATGGTCTTGACTAATTGTCCATTAGAGGGTAGGGCTGAATCAACACATCAGATGGAATCCCCAAGTCAGAATGCGAACGCCGAATCTCTAGTGTTAGTGCGATCTTGCGATTTAAAATGTCTGTAACCTCTCCAAAGCTTCCAATAATAGGTTCCAAATCATTCTTCGACAAGCCACGGGTTTCGAGATAGTATAAAATAGCATCAATCGGCTCTGGTGGTTCGATTGGGTAATGCTGTTGTTCGTATGCTTCCACCAGTGTCGTTAAAACTTCTAACAGATCGCACTCTGGTGTATTAGGTTCTGCATCAAATAATCTTTCAATTTCGTCAAGTGCTGCACGATAATCAGCTTCGGTTCGGATGGGATGAGGTGAGAGCATATACATTACCTTAAATGGTTGTGGAATCTACGTTATCGTATTCAGAGTGCTTTCCTACAAAGCGGATAAAAATAATCGTGATTGCCAAGGGCACAATGCTGCTGCTCTTGGGCGATCGCCCCATCAGGGTTCTGATGATCGCCTAAATATTTTGGTCAACACTACTTGGCTTGCGGTGTACACTTTATACTTTAAATTGAGAAACAACGCCCTGCAATCCTTGGGCGGCATCGTCCAATTGTTCAACAGCGCGGTTAGTCTCCTGTAAGGATTCCAGGGTTTGCTGGGAGGCTTCACTTAATTGGGCGATCGCCACACTGATTTGCTGCGCCCCCTCAAATTGCTGATCCATGCTATCACTCACCTCTTCAAAACGTGGTGTCAGACTCTGCACTTGCTCGATGACAGAGGCAATTTGCTCACTGATCTTGCCTACCTGTGCTACAGAGTGGCTGACTTCTTGGTGAAACTTATCCATTTCCATCACGCCAGTAGAAACAGAGGATTGCATCTCTTTGACCATCTGCTCAATTTCTAGGGTCGCTACCGCTGTCTGATCTGCAAGACGCCGAATTTCTCTAGCAACCACGGCGAAACCTGCCCCATATTCTCCAGCCTTCTCAGCTTCTATCGCCGCGTTGAGGGAGAGTAAATTGGTCTGATCCGCCACCTTTGTAATTGTGGTCACCACACTATTAATATTATTGGCTTTTTCATTCATGACTCCTAGCGTCGAGGAAATAGATGTCGTGGCTACAGCCAATGATCGCATTGCCACAGCCATTTGCGTCAGGTCTGTTTGACTTAGACGCGCTGCCTGCGCTGTTACTTGGGCTGTTTCAGCGATATTATCCATAGTCTTGACTAATTGTCCAGAAGTGGCGGCAATTTCATGGGAAGTGGCGCTGACTTCGTTGGTACTGGCTGCTTGTTCTGTGATAGTTGCTTCTAACTGCCTGCCTGCTGCTGCAATTTGGGTGGTAGATCTGGTAATTTGGATACCGGACTTTTGCGTTTGGGATATCAAAGAATTTAGGCTTTTCGTCATATTATGGAAGGCTGACAGTATTTGCCCAAGTTCGGTTTGGTCATTTGTCACTACAACCGTCTGGGTCAGGTTACCCTGCGCAATCTGTTCCGCCGATGCAACCACTTGCGGCAACTGTCGCTTGAGAGGTAACCCAATCATTAGACCAACAATGATGGTGCAAAGGATTGCTAACAAAGTAGTTATCCAAATTACCGTAATCAAGAGCGAACGTGCTTGTTCAAGTTTTTGGTTATGCTGATTCACGGAAGCTTCTACCAGTTCGCTGAACTGCGATCGCTTCGTGTCAAGAACTTGGGCTTGATTGTTACTAAGTTGTGGACTCGCTTGTGCTAAGTTGTTAGCATCGATTAGCCCTAAAGCTTCTTGAAGGAGGTTATGTAATCGATTACCTTCTGCAATCAGATCATTCGCTTGTGCCATCAGCGAATTTGTGAGTTGTTCTTGTTGAGGGATAATAGCAGCCTGTCTTAACTCTTGAGCATTTTTATTGAAAGATTCGTATCCGCTATCAAAGGAAGTTTTGAAGCTTTGGTCTTTGGGAAAAACTGCATAACCACGTGCAGCCCGTAACATCCTAGAAATATCATAAGACAATTGTTCCAATTCTTTATTAGTCGTTTGGAGATGAGAAACCTGGTTTTCTAAATCAAACACTTCTTGGGTTGTTGAGGCAACTACTAAACCCTGAATAATTAAGAAAATTAAGGGAACTGAATATCCAAGTAGAAAGCGGTTAGCAATTTGATTCAACATTTTACCAAGTTCCTCTATGTATTTGGTCAGGAGTCAGGAGTCAGGAGTCAGGAGTCAGGAGTCAGGAGTCAGGAGTCAGGAATCAGGAGTCAGGAGTCAGGAATCAGGAGTCAGGAGTCAGGAGTCAGGAGTCAGGAGTCAGGAGTCAGGAATCAGGAGTCAGGAGTCAGGAGTCAGGAGTCAGGAGTCAGGAATCAGGAGTCAGGAATCAGGAGTCAGGAGTCAGGAGTCAGGAGTCAGGATTTATCTTTTTTTTGGTATCTGTCTTCAGATTGTTGATGACATGATGTTATCTTCCGATTGTTTAATTATTCTGACTCCTGTATTCTGACTCCTGACTCCTGATTTTAATTGTCTTGATTTTTATTTAGCCTTTGAATCCGTTGATGAAGAACTGCTGCACCAACGCGATCGCCACGATGTTCTTTGAGCAGAGTTAGGTGAATCAGTGCTTCGTAGTAATTTGGTTCGAGATAAATTGCTTTCTGGTAGCACTGCTCAGCTTGCTCATTGTCCCCCTTCGCCTGATACACTTCGCCTAATAATAGGTAAGCCTGAGCGCTGGTAGGTTGTTGATCTAGATAGGTTTTGCACCAGCTTGCAGCTTCATCTAAACGTCCCTCATCTGCCAACTTTCTGAGTATTTGAAGATTGGGGATTTGGGTAGTGGATATACTAGGTATATTATCGGTTTTCGGTGACACTTCTTTTATCACCGAAAACTTATCTGTTATATCTACTACCACATCCGTTGCCTGATCTGCTACTTTCTGGTAAGCAAAACTAAACGGATAGCGAACTGACACAAATCGGTTTGTTGGTATCCTGCCGGTTTCAGCAGATCCAACAAACAAAAGACCTTTGGGAGTTAATATGCGCTCTAAAATATCTATAGCTTGGGAACAGGTAGAAGAGTCGAAGTAAATTAATAAATTACGGCAAAACACAATATTATACTTTTTATTTGCTAAAAAAAAAGGCTCTAGGAGATTCCCATGAATAAAATTAACAGTATTGCGCACAAATTTAGATAACTCGTAACCGTCTGCTGTTTGCTGAAAGTAGCGTTCTCTTTCAGGCATATCTTCACCTCGAAAAGAATTCTTGTTATAGACAGCATTTGTAGCTCTGAGTAGTGCTTTTTTGCTAATGTCAACAGCATCTATGCGAAACTTATCTGGGGTCAAACCTGAATTGAGCAGAAGCATGGCGATTGAATAAGGTTCTTCTCCAGAAGAACAGGGGATACTTAACAGACGCAGGACATTATTATTGCGGTTTGTCCACCACTCAGATCTAATGTAATGTTCTAAAAAAGTAAACGGCTTGCGATCGCGAAAAAACCAAGTTTCCGGGATAACAACGAGTTCAATCAGTTCTTCGAGTTCATCTTTCGATATTTGCAATCGCTGCAAATATGTTTGTGAGTCAGGAAAATTACAGGCTAGCTTCCGCTTTTCCACAGCTTTGGCAATCTTGTAAGAGCCAATTGTGTTTGCCGCTAAACCAATTTTATCTTTTAGCAGTGCCTCAATTTTTGCCTCTGTCACTTGCTTCGCTCCAATTCAAAATTATAAAGGTTATTTATCATTTTGGATTTTGAATTGTTTTGTCATTGGCACTAATATCCTCCTGCTGCTAATAAGTACTTATGCTGAGAATCTGATAGCAAATTCTCTAAACGAATAAGTTGGATCATCCTCTTGTCATCCATAATCATTCGTCCTAAATAAGAAGCTTCATCTAATTGAGTTCCCGTATCCATGAGTTCGGCGTCTGGTTTATTTAAAGTCTCTGTAACTCGTTCTGCCATCAAACCAAGGTGGCGCTTAGTTTGTTCTTTGCCTACGTAGTTGACCATGATAATCCGTGTACTCAAGTAGGAACGACTTGGCTTGCCTTGAATTAAGTGGCACAGATCTATAACAGGCACGATCCCACCTCGATAATTGAATAAACCGACAACATAGTCAGGAACGTGATGTACCTTTCGGAGAATGACTCTGGGGATAATTTCGGCAACCAGAGAACTATCAAGGGCATAAAGGTCATCCCCTACATAAAAGAGTAACATTAACATTAATTTAACCCTACGAGTATGATCTTGGAATTTTGAATTGTTTTGTCATTCCTAGTATAAACAAATACTTTTGTGAATTTTTGTTATTTTTAAGCAATACTTATACTGTGTAGATGAATTTCATGATATACAGACCATATTCGTGGGAGTGTTCCTGCCGAGAGGCCTGACAAGAGGTGCAGTACATACAACATTTTTACCAAAATTTATGGAAACAAATAATAGCACCACAGCAACTACTTCAGCAGCAGATGACTCTGAAGAAGTCGTGAATCAGACAGGAAATGTGTACTTCGTTCGACATGGCGAAAGTACCAGTAACGAACGCAACATTTTTGCAGGGGTACTGGATGTCGGACTCACATCATTTGGTAAGCTGCAGGCACGCCGTGCAGGGCTTGACATTAAAAAAAAAGGTGTGAAGTTTGATGCAGTCTATGTCTCACATATGAAACGTGCGAGACAAACCTGTGAAATCGCCCTTGATACAAGTCAGGCGCTGAAGTCACCTGATATCCCGACTCATATTGACCATCGAATTAGCGAGAAATCCTTTGGGATTTTTGCAGGTCGTAACCTGAATTTGCTTCGTCTTGCCCTTGGCTACGAAGGCTTCGAGGAAATGTTGCACTCACACAACGAAGCACCTCCGGCTGGCGAGAAGATTGCACAAGTTTACGCACGTGCGGCTGCTTTCTATGATGAGAAGGTGGTACCGCACTTGGAACGCGGTGAAAATGTTCTAGTGGTGTGTCATCAATATGTACTGGAGCCTCTAGCACTTCATTTAAGCCACCTACCACCAACTGCTTATCATCACCTAAAACTTCCTAATGGTAAAGCCCTCTCGAAAGAGGAACTCGTTAAGTTTCGCGATACTGAATCTGGTGGTGTCGCTGCCCTACGCAAAAAGATCAACGATCTTTCAACCATGTGGGCTATTTTGCTATATGCCTGTGCATTCTTACTTGGCAGCTTGGTAAGGGTAGTCAGTACTTTAAGTGTAGGGATTCCACAAATCCTCTTTAGCTCAATTATCATTGCTTGTTTGGCAGCTTCAACATTTTATACCTACCTGGATATTGACTTTGCCGCAAGTAGGCGCAAAGTCTCAGGAACTGTGAAGTATGTGGTCTACTCATGGATGTTGGTTCGATGGGTTATTGGTCTGTTATTAATATTTTCTGGAGTCTTGTATCAAGGCCCTGGGGATTTGTACAAAGTTTTATGGGTGGTGTTTTGGATGATTCCCCCAGCCCTGACCTCCCCGGTTTTATCAATTCTTTGGGGTGGTAATCTTTATCCGTCGGCTGTCTTGTCAAGGACATTATCCATCATCGCGCCCGTTGCACTCATTGTTACATTTGCTATTGCACGATTACCAATTGACGTTAAAAGCCTTAACTTCTTCTTTGTCATTCTGATTATTGGTTTAGCAATACCAGGAGCGATCGCCCAAGTATGGCGTTCAAGATCTCCTGTGAACTCCAACCGACACAGTAAAGAATGGAAATTTATCGGAGTCCTTGCTGTCGGATTCATGGCATTGGTCACAGGGTTTCAGTTTGCTCCTCCAACATTCATTTCAGACATATTTTCTGCAACAGACCCTAACCGATCACTAGCGTGTCTACAACAGCTTGCAGTTGCTGCGCTGGTCTTTATCCTGATGCGCTTGTTTGCTACATTGACTTTAGTGTTTTCAAGTGGCAAGCTCGACAAAGCAGAAGCTCAGGATGCTTATATCCTGCTTGTTAACCCAAACTTTTTCCTTTGGGCTGCTCTTTTGGGCGGAGTGAGTACAACCGTAAATCTGATTGCTTTGAAGTATGCAGTTTTTTGGGCAGCATTAGGCTTCTTCTGCATACCTCTCCTTGAACAGATCTTGTTTATGACTTCCTTTAGCAATGAATTATTGAGAGAAACACTGCGTTCCTCAAGAATGGCAACAGAAGATGTTAAAAAGCTGTTCCATCAATTAGATTTGGATGGAAGTAAGTCACTCGATAGAGCCGAGATTATGGAGCTTTTAGGGCTAGTAGAAGATATGACAGTGGGTGAACGTAGCGCTGAAGATGTGAGAAGATACATCACTGATTATCTGATGAACATTCTTGACGCTGATAAAAATGGTTCGATCGATTTGAAAGAGTTAGAAGACTACGTATCAACCTATGGGTTGGTTGTCAATCTTAACACAATTGCAGCTATCAGTTAAGGGTGTATGGGGATTGCAAATGAGCGAATGGAACCTACTGGTTGACAGACTAATAGGGACTTTTGCCGTTATTCGTCTTCGTCAATTGTTGCACCGACAACTGCACTGCTAACGCCAGCAAACCTACCCCCACTACTGCGAATATTCCAGTTGCCAAAGCACTCACGCCTACAACTAAAGTACGCACAGCAGCAGAAATATTTACCACTATTGGGTTATCTGAATGAATGGGTTTATGAGCAAAACTTGTCGCTATGGCAAATGTGAGGGAGTACATTGCAAACCCCAGACCTCCCGAAATAACCATCCCAGTTAAACAGCGTAACGGAGTTGGCGGAACCCGCACTTGAGAATTTGCTTGTTGCTTAACATCTTGTTCACTCATGATTCTCTGCGTCCTCTTCTCCTACATTAGTGGTATAATCCATAGCATTCAATAGATCAATTAAATCTTGTAACAAATCTGATTTTTCATCGTTTTGTAGTAAAGCATCATTAACTCTTTGAGTACAAAAATCTAACGTTATTGAATCAATTTCTACATCGATTGACTCAATAACAGAAAAAGCTTGATGACTAACTTCAAAATTTCCTGTAATTACCTGTTCGACTAAAAATGCTAACAACCTACCACAATCAAATCCCTCAAGAGCGTAGATTAAAGTACCTCGATAACCTTCGGTTTTTGGGTCATTTATCAGTGACACGATTGGAGAAAGTGCCCTTTCATCTCCAAGTTCACGTAATCCAATAGCAGCAGCATTACGAATAACAGGGTCGCTTGTTTTTTGCAGTAAATCTATTAGAATCTTTACAGAACGGCGATCGCCAATATCGCCAAGTGCATGGGCAGCTTCGACCACTAAATCTCTATTATTTGAATCAAGCTGATCCAGATATTGTTGATACTGCGTACTGCTGAGTGTCATACTATCCTCTTTGGCATCCTAGCTACTTTATAATCGGTTTCCCTATTGATTCCCAATATTCATAAATTTCTTTTGCTTGCTGTGCATCATTTATATCTCTTCCACCAAATTCATCCTTTCCTTTTCGATGCCACCATTTCTGAAAGTCTTTATCGCTGTAACCATACCAATTATCGCGTTTTTTCTTCTTACCTCCTCTAAAGCTCTTACCTTTTTCTCCTTTTTGAGATCCTGACGACATCTCTCCATCGTCGTAGTTCTCATTATTATTGACGCTCATATCTAGGAATTTAAAACCTACTGTTATTATTCCTCTACTCTCTCTGTGCCTCTGCGGTTCGTATTTTATCCCTAAACTGAAGATATCACCTGAATCCCATGTGTAATCATCCGAGTCACAAACAATTCTAAATCTTCGTCTGGAATTCTCTCCCTGACCTCAAGCTTAACTTGTTCTGCCTGCTCTTTAGACTCACACAACGCAAAAACACTTGGACCAGAACCAGACATCATTGTCCCCAAAACACCAGTACTGGCAAATATTTCCCGTAGTCGTAATACTTGCGGATATGTTGGTAACACTACACGTTCTAAATCGTTGTGCAACTTCTGACCTATTTCTACTCCATCTTGATGTAGAATAGCTTTTACCATTGGGCCAGAATGTACAGCTGCTGCACGTGCTGCTAAATCGTTCTGATCTCTAATGTAAGAACTGCCAAATTGTTGTCGATAGCTTTTGTATGCCCAAGCAGTGGAAACTTCAAGACTGCGATATTTACCTAAGACTAAATATATTTTGTCTAAACTAGGTAGCACAGAAAGTTGCTCACCTCTACCTGTAGCAAGGGCTGTTCCACCTGCGACACAAAAGGGCACATCTGAACCCAAAGTTGCTCCTAGTTCTTCTAATTCTGACTGGGTGAGTCCTAGATTCCATAGCAAGTTCATCCCTAGCAAAACTGCTGCTGCGTTGGTCGAACCTCCAGCTAACCCAGCAGCGACAGGAATGTGCTTGTGGATGGTGATGTCTACACCACCGTACTTGGCGAAGGCTTCTGAAAATTCTGTCGCCATTAGTTTGGCAGCACGGTATGCAATATTACTTCCGTCTAGTGGAACTTGCGGATGGTCACACCGAACGCGGATATTATCATTACCGCCTGCGTGTAAATCAATTTGGTCTGCAAGGTCAATACTTTGAAGTATCATAACTAACTCGTGGTATCCATCTGGGCGATCGCCAATAATCTCCAGATACAGGTTGATTTTTGCAGGGGCGACTAAGGTGTAGGAACGCATTTTATGAATTATGAATTATGAATTATGAATGAGCAAAAATTTATAGTAATAGGTTTGCTAGGGTTACCCACTGAGCGACACTGAGGTCTTCGGCTCGAGATTGTGGGTTTATATCTAATTTTTCTAGTAATTGTGTCAGGCGATCGCGTTCTACAACCGATAGCAAATTATTTCTTAACATTTTACGCTTAGCGCTAAAGCCTAACTTGACCAAAGTATCTAATTTGCGTGTATCTAAGGCTGGTGGTTCAATTTGGTACGGAATAAGCCGCACTACTGCTGAGTCTACCTTTGGTGGTGGGTAAAATGCTCCGGCTGGGACTGTACAAATTAACTCACAGTTTGCCAAGTACTGCACCCGCACAGACAATGCGCCAAATGTTCTTGACCCTGGTTTTGCTACTAGCCTTTCTGCTACTTCTTTTTGTAGGAGTAACACCAACAAGTCATAGGGTTCTGGATTTGGGTTGGCAATTGTACCTAGCAGTTTTTCTAGAATTGGTCCAGTAATATTATAGGGAATATTGGCAACGACTTTATGAGGCTTTTGAAAAGTTGGAAATTGTGCTAAAAGGGATGGTAAATCCAGGGAGAGAAAATCTCCTTGTAGAAGTAGAAATTTTTGCTCACGACCTATTTCTTTTGCCAATTTATCGCATAAGTCGCGGTCAATTTCTACCGCAAGGAGAGATTGCACTTCTGGTAACAGGCGGCGAGTTAGAATGCCTGTACCGGGACCAATTTCCAGGATGCGATCGCCTAGTTTTAATTGAGCCGCCCGAATAATTTCATTGAGAGCTTTTTCACTTTTGAGCCAATGCTGGGCAAAAGTCTTGCGCGGTCGAAGTTCTTGTAACTTCCTTTCGTTCATAAAAATTTTAGCCTTAACGGTGGGGATGGGGGATTTTAGATTTTAATGTCTAAAATTTGCTATAAATTGATATAATTTGTTTTAATATCACAGCTGCTGAAATTCCAAATATGACAATGAGTGTCAACTTACCACCAGGGACAAGTAATTCATTCACGGTATTTGCTTTTTCTGGTTTTTCCTGCTCTTGACGTTGCACCCAAGTCATTGCCGTTGGGATAATTCCTGCTAAAAAGATATTGAAAGTTCCAGCATAATCTAGAGCATTAAAGAAGATACTGGGATTCATCACTGAAAAACTGATAGGTGGGAAAAGAACTAGTGAATAGAGCGACAGGCGATTAGACGGTTTATCCTGCGCCACAAGGGAAATATCTTGAAAGAAATTCAGCAACCCGTAGACAAATCCAATAAATGATGTCACAATTGCGAACTCTGAGAAAAGAGATATCAGCCCTCCTAACCATTCTCCTGATCCCCCTGATCGCAGAATTTCCAGTGGATCAAAAATACTTTTGCTATCAGCTGTAGCCTGTATCATATCAGGACTTACGCTTCCCAAAATCACAGCATTCCATGCTAAGAACATCAACAAAGGAATTATAGAACCAATAAAAATGGAGGAGCGAATCTTTCGAGCATCTCCTTCAAGCTGAGACACAATTACCGGAATAACGTTATGGTAATACATCGCTACAAACATGATCACAACTGCAGAAGGAAGAGCCCTCCAGTCCTGAAATAAGAATTGGTCAACCCTCACGTGGGTCAAGCCCAGCAACAATAGTCCTAGGAATGAAGCGATGACAATTGCGACAAAAACGTTGTTTAATTTCTCAATAAAGCTTTCGCGCCCAAGATACATAATGCCACCAAATACGAGAGCGAAAGCCGCTGTTCCTAACCATGTTGGTAGCAAATCTTGCACACCCCATACTTTAGAAGCTACAGATCCTAAAATCTCTCCACCTTCGGAAAGGTAAGCCACAAGCAGGGTATAGTGAATAAATACATATGCACCACCAGCAAGTTGCGCTCCTAGCTTACCAAGGGTATGCTCAACAATTACCAGCAGACCTAAACTCGGGCGTCCCAAAAGACGCATTGTATTCAACGTCACTTCAGCGATTAAAAGCCCTGAAACTAAAGCGTAGATCCAAACAGCAATCAGCAGGATTGTAGATGGCAAAACACCAGATGGTAGGGTAACCGCAGGGAGTGCGAGAGTCCCAGCACCAACTGTTGTTCCAGCAATCAGCGCGATACTTCCTAAAACACTACCTGGTTGATGCCTGAGCTTATTTCCATCCAGTTCCAGATTAGAAAACAATCGCTTGACTTCTGATGTATCCACCTTAATAAGAGTCTCCATATAGCAATTCTATTTGATTTCTGAATAAGAGGGACTAGGGAAAGGCGGGCAAAATTCCTCCACAGATTGCCGTAGATCAGGTCATGTCAAGATATGCGTATTGTAAGCACAAAATGTTAATTTATGTAATATATGTGAGCAAAAACCTCGTAGAGAGAGCGGTAACGCTAAGGCGCTCTACCCAACCTAGAATTACTCTTAACTGAAGGGTATTGGATTCTATCCTAATTTTGCAATATCTTCTTGATTAGAATGTTTTATTTTTAAAATTTGCCAAGTTGGCAACTATTCTGATTTACGGAAAAGTATCGTATATGAATTGATGCGGTCTTGCTAAGACACACAGCATAAGGCAAAATCTCTTTTCCCCGGCTAGCTACCGGGGTCTTTTATGAATTATGAATTATGAAGTCAGCTTCGGAATTATGAATTTCTAAGCGGACTCCTGAGTTCTGAATTCTAACTCCTGAATTCTTGTGATAAAAAGTTGCCATTTTGGCATTTCTTAACGCTAAAGGCGGGTATTGTTAAATGAACGAAGTGAATTAAGTGCAAGCAGATACAAATTGCAGAATCCCCCGGTTAATCACCGGGGTCTTTTTTTGACTACGTTGCCATTGGGCATCGATACGGAACCCTTGCTGTACATTGATTAATTGCCTGTCCCCGTCATTCGTGATCAACGTCTGCCGACCCACATTTATCCGTCAAGCATGGCAAGCTGAGATTAATCGGTAAATTATTTACAAACTGATTGCCAGTATGATATAATGCGCCTTAAAACATACTGGTTATTTAAATTCAATAACTGACTAATGAAAATTAGCAAGTTCGCAGCAACTTCACTATGTTGTAGTTGGGTAACTCACTAACTGATTCACTCGTGGTCTACCGAAGCGTTCCCAAGCGCTACCGCCCCGTAGAAATAGTTCCATCCAACGAACTGAGTTTAACTGATTGGGGTCTGACCAACCAGAACTACCGGGAGCAAAAGCTAGGGTTCCCTCTGGGACTTTAAAACTACCATCGGAGTACACGGCGTCACTGACAACGTCTCCAACGCGGATAACTACTTTGGTTTCAGGTTCTAAATTGACGGTGTTTGCGGCGATGGTGGTTTTGATGTTACCGTAGCCATCAATCCAGGCAACGCGATCGCTAGGTACATCTGGGATTAAGCTTGGGTCTAAGGCTTCTCCTAAAAGGCTCAAGTCACCCTTGGCAATATCCCCAGCTGCACTGGGGAATACATCACGAGAACGAAACTGTGATCCGGCTCTGGAAACCTTGATTGTGTGTAGCATTTGAGCATAGTTTTTAATAAAAGAAAGAGTGTAACCAGCATTGACACCAACAACTTTAACGCCATTGGAAAGCAAGGTATAAGTGAGTCCCTCGCCTTCATTGTCTTGTCTAGGTTTTTTATCATCTTGACGAGGTGCGCAGTTGTGATAAATCAAACGTTCTTGTGGACCTGGGTTAAGACCAAGTTGGGCAATCCAAAAGCCGGTTGCTAGGGTGCTGAAGGCGGGAACTGAAAGTAAGTTGATTTGAGATCCGGGTAGTGCGATAGATAACCGCTGCGTGACCTCAGCAAAAGCTGGATCTCCGCTACCATAGTCTGCGATTAAGGTAATAAACATGTTGGTTGACGGTAGGAATCGGATATTTTTGCTAATTGGTAGTTGTCATTAGTCATCTGTGAGTGGGTTGTATGTTTTTTACCAATGACCAATGACTAATGACAGCAACTTAATCGAAAATCGACTATTCCAGAGATTTTTCACTAACACTTGCTAACTGTACGGTAACGGTGGAGCCTTCAGACAGCTTACTTTGCACAGAAATAGAACCTCCACAACGCCACAGTAATTGCTGCACGATAGTTAACCCCAATCCAACACCACTAGGGTCTTCGGTTGCTGTGGGACGTACACGATAAAAGCGGTCAAATATTTTGGGAATTTCGCTTTCAGCAATCCCAATGCCAGTATCCCGAAACTCCAGTTGGACATAATCTCCCTGAACTCGTCCTCGCACCCAAACTTCTCCACCATTTGGGGTAAATTTGATGCTGTTGGAAAGTAAATTAATCACAATCTGTTTCAGTCCACCACTTACACACCAAACAGATGGTAGCTCCGTGGGTACAGTATAGGCTAGCATGATGCCTTTTTCTTGGGCTAGAGGCTGGTAAGTACTGACTACTCCAGGCACAATATCACACAGGCGTACCGATTCTAAGGTCATTCGCTCTAAATTGCGTTCGATCTGCACTAAAGCTAAGACTCCAGTGATCAAGGCATTTTGGCGATCGCACTCGGTACTAAGCATTTGTAAATAACGTTGTCGTTGAAGGATTTTGAGACTAGGGGAATTCAACAGACTCAAAGCTGTTTTCATGTGTGTTATGGGAGTGCTCAATTCCTGACACACACTGCTTAAATATTCATCCTTAAGTTGCAAACTTTTGTGCAGTTTTTGATTTTGCTGCTGCGCCTTGGCAATTTTTGGGAGTGTGATTTGACGATTAATTTTATCTTGTTGTTGAAGTTGCTTTGTCAATAGTTGACTCATAAGAGTTGATTCTGGTGCTGGAGGGCAGACAAAATCAGCCGGTATCAGCAAAGATGATTCTGATGGAAACAACTTTTTGATACCATCTAACACTTGTTGAATGACTCTGCCTTCAAAAGTATTCATAGCAAGTAATGGCGGCATTTTATTGTTGTTCACTTTTCCTAACTTGGTTTTGCGTCTTTTGAGTGGTCTACGAACAAAGGTTAAACTGCAAAACTGTGATGACAACACCATTAAAAAATATTCCCGTCGCAGATGGCTATCTGGCGAGAGATGAACGTGATGAACAGAGGAGGGGAAAGAAGAATGACTTTTTTCCCCCTTCTGACTCTCTCCCCCTTGACTACTCTCCTCCATATCGCAAGTGAAAATGACGCAAGATAAGTTCAGTTGCTGATAACAACGTTGAATCTCTGATTGCCAAATTTTGCCTAGTGGTAGCTTTACCCATATTGTGGCTACAATCTTTTGTTCAATGAGTAGGTCAATTTGTGACCTCACCAATGACAGCAGAGTAACCGGACTGAGGGGTAACGCTTGGAGAGGTAATTGTACGCCCAAAGCCAGCTGATAAACGGATAGATTCTGAGCCAGAAAAACATCCATGAGTCAAGCACAACAAAAAAGAGGGAACCATGAATCAAGAAATAATACTGCTTAAATTTTCAACCTAATTGCGTCTTTTTTACAAAAGAAGGGCGCTCTTAGCAGGGAGCAGGTAAACCCACGACTAAAACCGTGGGATTGGAACTTTTCTCACGCTTGCGCGTCTCGCAACACATCTTCTTTTTATTCCCTGATAAGAGCTCCCTGCTAAGAGATCCCTCTGATGTATTCTTACAAAATTCTTGCTTCTAAAGCTTCTCGTGCATGTTCTCGGTCGTCAAAGTGGATCTTTTCAGTTCCGAGAATTTGGTAGTCTTCGTGACCTTTGCCAGCAAGTAAGACGCCATCTCCAGGTTGTGCGAGGCAGATGGCAGTACGAATAGCGGTAGCGCGATCGCAGATCACCATTGGAACCACCGTTTCTGGAATTCCCGCCAAAATATCTTGCAAAATCCCTTCTGGGTCTTCAGTGCGGGGGTTATCAGATGTAACCACTGCTAGATCAGCTAATTGGGCAGCGATTTTGCCCATTTTTGGACGCTTAGTGCGATCGCGGTCTCCCCCACATCCAAATACACAAATCATCTGACCTGGAATAAACGGACGTGCTGCTTTGAGCAAATTTTCCAAGCTATCTGGTGTATGGGCATAATCTACAATAACGCTAATATCTTGCTCACGATTAATCTGCACCCTTTCCATGCGTCCAGGAACTCCGGGAAAATCAGGCAGAACAGATGCGACTAACTGCAAATCTAATTTCAAGTGTAACACTGCTCCTACTGCTGCCAGGAGATTTTCTAAATTATACTGACCAACCAGGGGCGAGCGAAATGCCACATCACCTTTTGGTGTATGCAGCATACCACTAACGCCATTCGGCTCATAACTCAGACCACTCATCCACAAATTAGCGGCAGAATCATTGACACTATAACTCCAAACCTGCTCTGGATCTAAAGCTGCGATTAATCGCTTACCATAGGGATCGTCAGCATTAATGATTGCCCTTCCCTGAAGATAATGAGGACTAAAAAGTAAGGCTTTAGCAGCAAAGTAATCTTCCATATTCTGGTGGAAGTCTAGATGGTCTTGAGTGAGATTGCTAAACACTGCTCCTTCAAATTGACAACCGATCACTCGACCCTGCGCTAAAGCATGGGAACTCACTTCCATCACTCCAAACTGATTGCCCGCATCTACAGCAGCCGCGAGTTGGTGTTGCAGTTCTACAGCAAACGGCGTAGTATGGGCAGCGGTTTGCACAAAACCCTGCCAACGAGTGTAGAGGGTGCCCATTAACGCTGTAGGTTGATTTGCCTGATTCAGCAAATATTCAATCAGGTGAGAAGTTGTCGTTTTGCCATTTGTCCCAGTGACGCCGACAAGCTTGAGTTTTTGCCCAGGATAGTTGTAAAAAGCAGTAGCTAATTGGGCACAGGCTTGAGTCATGTCACCAGCAATGATGACACAGGGATGATCCCCGCCAACCTCTCCTTGCGGAGGGGGGGGATTTTTTTGTCCTGCTTGGGGAGAGATGATCGCCGCTATAGCACCAGAGGCGATCGCACTTTGCCAAAAATCGCCCCCATCAACCCGTGTTCCGGGCATCCCAATAAACAAATCTCCTGGACCGCAAGCATGAGAATTTGTCTTCAGACCCGTTACTTCTCTATTCATTGCTGGATGTTCAGGCAATTGCCCCACACCGTCTACATCTGCTAGTAATTCCCGCAGTTTCATGTGGTGAACCTCGTCACACGTTTTTCTTGCGATTATTTTGCATCATTATTTTTGTTTCTACAAATACTTAGACATACTTCCGGAGCATTTGTTCTAACTGCTGTACAGTAGCACGGGGAGAAGGACGCGGTATAAGTTGCTCTTTCTCCTGGGCGTTTTCGGCATCTTCTTGGCGGTTCGCTAAAAAAAGCACTGGTACTTCATACTGGTAAGCTTGAAACCAATCTTCATGAGTTGTAATATTCCTAACTTCTAGCTGTAAAGAGGCGAAATTTCTCGTCTCTACAATTTTTTCTAGCTTTTCTTGTAAACCCTCGCACAAATGGCATCCAGGCTTACTGTATAAAATTAAACGCATTTATTTAAGGCTACTTTGACTGGCAATAGAAATTTTCAACGACACTTCAACAATACTCCCATTATTCTAGGTAATGAATTGTCGATTAATTTTAAGGTACAACAGATGACTCAGCAGGAATGGTTGATTGATGAGGCTACATCCCCTGATGCAGCAGATCTTGAGCAAATGGAAAGTGAACTTAGCCCTAAACTACAAAGTCGCGGTCTGGAATCAGTCAGTCAACCACAAGCTATCAATTTGGCTGTGCGGTTGCAAGATATTATGATTTGGGATAGTAAAAAGTGGTTTGGTGATGCCGAAATGCGTCTAGATGCGCTGGTGGTTCGCGGTCATGGGACAGAAGGTGAACCGACAAGCTTTTATATGCCGCAGACGTTTCGTTTTCCTGGGATTAAAAGTCGCGATCGCCTGCCTACCGGTGAAAATGGCTTACTGATATTTTACGGTGAGGCTCTCCACTTCTTGGATGTCTTTATTACAGTATCGCGTGATCGCAAGGACTCAGAAGACCTAGCGACATTACTGAACCAGAAGCTGCAATCAAAAGACATTCAAGGGGCAGTGGGTACGTTGCTTGGGCTTGCGACTGTTGCAGCGCCGCAGGTTACCACCGTGACTACAGCCCTCTCGGCTGCGTCATTTCTGGGAAATTTGGCCTACCAAGTACTTAGTAAAGTGACTGGTGATACCATAGGGCTTTATCGTAACTCCTGGCTACAGTACAGAGATGGATTTGGCATTGGGCGTCATCCTCAAGCAGGTTCTCACCATGTGAGGGATCTTTCCTTTTGGTACGAAATTATTCGAGAGGAAGCTGAAGATCACTCAAGATAAGTGATCTAGAACATGCTGAAAATCCTTAATAAATGTAGCGATCCTACTCCCAATATTCGGGGCTAATTTTTTTGCTGTTCCCACCACAAAGGGGCTTAGTCATTAGTACTTTAGCGCTAAATTGCCAAGTATGAATAATACCTAACCCCGCAATTATTTTTCTTCAGACTGGTAGAAAAAAAACTAGAAAGAAGAAAACTTGGGCTGTCACTTGATTTGAGGAATTTGTCAAATAAATTAGTAGTTAAATACAATTTTAGGCGATCGCTAGTGTCTATCTTAAGGAATACTAGGAGAGCGTGGAAATTTTAAACAACAATGAGTTTTGGTATGCGTACATTCTCTTATTGGTTTCGGCAACGACTGCAACAGCTACGTAGCTTGGTAGCGTTGAGCTTACTTTGTCTCGTTTTAGGTTGGTCACTTCCTGCACAAGCAGCTAATCAGACCAATCAACAACTGGAACAGCAAGTCTTACGTATCATCCGCCAACACCCGGAAGTCCTTCTGGAGTCTTTACAAGCGTACCAGCAGCAACAACAGCAGCAACTACGGCAAGTACAACAGGCATTTTTACAAGATTTAAAAACCGCCCCTGGGAAAGTGATTGGTAAATCTCCTACGACTGGATCACCCAAAGCAAAAATTCTATTAGTCGAATTCTCAGATTTTGAATGTCCCTACTGTGCTAAGGCTCATGAAACTCTGCATAATATCATGGCAAAGCATAAAAATGATGTCACATTAGTTTACAAACATTTCCCGTTACCACAAGTTCATGCACAAGCTTTACCCGCAGCGAGAGCAGCTTGGGCTGCTTTTCAGCAGGGTAAATTCTGGGAATATCATGATGCGCTATTTACCCATCAAGACCAGTTGGGTGAGAAGTTATATTTGGAGATTGCCAAAAATCTGAATCTGGATTTGCCTTCATTTGAAAAAGATAGACAGATTGCTGATACTGCCATTCTTCAAGACGTCGAACTAGCTGAAAAATTGAGGCTTTCTGGTACACCCTTCTTTGTACTTAACACAGACACTTTCTCTGGTGCTGTACAGCTATCCGAAATCGAGAAAATCCTATCTCAAATCTCTTAATTGAAGCAGAAGTCAGGAGTCAGGAGACATCGGTCAGAATACATCCGTCAGAGTTAATTAGTGGGGGATTGAGACTCACAAATCATTGAAGATTGCTAAATCTTAGATTCAGCAGGGATCTTAAACCGACTTGTTCATCCGCCTGTGCCACAGAGGTGATGGGCTCATTCTGACGAATGTCTCCTGACTCGTGAATTCTTTATTTGGTATTTACTTTTTTTGTTCTTGATGGTACAAGTAAAAGAGCATTACTTATTTCAGCGTTCTTGATTAAAACGAGCGTTCTGAGTGAGTTTAAGAAACTCAGGCTGCATCCGAATAACCAAAACAATACGTAGCATGAAAATCGTGAGGTAATTAATGAGTGGTTTGAGGAAATGCATAATCTTAAGTAGTATTTTAAGCTCATTATGGTCTTATCAAATAGTTACGTCTAGCCCTTCTGTAGCACAATCTAAACCTCATTCTTGGTCAACAAAGGTAAGCTATCTTTCAGACTTGGAACAACAAGTCATTGCCGAAATGAACATAGTACGTGCAAATCCGAAGGCATACATCCCTATTTTGCAAAGCTATAAACAGCGCTTCCATGGGACACAAGTCAGAATTGCCGCTGATCGGATATTGCAAACGACTGAAGGGATAAAAGCGGTCGATGAAGCGATCGCTTTTCTCGAAAAAGCAACTCCCGTGGGCACTCTAACTATATCCGAGGGAATGTCTTTGGGTGCAAGAGATCTTGTCAAGGATCAAGGAGAAAAAGGTATTACTGGTCATTACGGCAGTGATGGTAGCGATCCTCCCAGTCGCATCAACCGCTATGGTTCCTGGGAATCTACTGCCGGAGAAAACATCAGCTATGGATCAGCCAGCGCTCAAGATATCGTCATACAGTTAATTATTGATGATGGAGTTCCCTCACGTGGTCATCGAAATAACTTCTTTAACCCCACTTTTAAGGTGACAGGAGTTGCTTTTGGAACTCATGCTAGATACAAAAGTATGTGCGTGATTAACTACGCTGGGGGGTATAAAGAAAAATTCGTGATTGGTCGTTTGTAATTCTTGACATCCCACCCCTCCACTTCATTAATCAGGTGGGATGCTCATTAGTCTTCTATTGATGGTATAAAAAAAGACATGTCTCTTTTACCCCGAGTCATAGCTGCGTTCTGCCTTGCCTAGAGATCGCTCAAAACGTTACGGGGTAAGGAGATTAGTCGGATAAAATCGTACCACTAACTTAGCCTTGCAGGCATCACACTTATTTATTTCAGCAAGCTCAATTTCCTGCAAGCTAAGCAGAATATGAGATTAATTAGACTATCTGTAGTTTTGCAACATATACAGTGAGATTACTCAAGCTATTCACCCAAGCTTATAAATAAAATATACATTATTGGCAAAAAAATCAAAAGACAGTCATCAAGAACAAATGGTATGGGTGCATTCCAGCTTTTATGATTTCTTCAGAAGAAGAGATTATCAGAAGCCATCTACAATAGGACTCCGATATTGAGAGCATTTTAAAAAGTGGGATGCTCCCAAATGGTATGGAGTCGAAGATTTATTTATGGGTATTGTCTTTTTACTTTTAGGACTTACGCATTTTACAAATTGATCATTGTAATGATCTTTTGGTTATTAGAGTATACCACAAGTGCATTACAATGCCCTATCTTGTCATGAGCGATAATCCACAATTGTTTTTTCTTTACTTTTCAATGAGTCCTTTGAGCATTTCTAATTCAACATTCACTTCATCGGAAAAAAATATGCTGTGTGATCTGAAAGGTCTTTCCATCCATCAACAGGTAGAATTTCAGGTATTACAAACTCCTGATGATGTAGCGATCATTTTTCAACATGAAAAATTGACCTACCGAGAACTTAACCAAAAAGCTAACCAACTCGCGCACTACTTGAGAAAATTGGGGGTTAAGCCAGAAGTTTTAGTCGGAGTTTGTGTAGAGCGATCGCCCTTGATGGTGATTGCACTGTTAGGGATACTAAAAGCAGGTGGTGCATATATCCCCCTTGACCCCACCTATCCCAAGGATCATCTAGCGTTCGCGATCGATGATACTCAACTTCCCATCCTATTAACCCAGCAACATTTACAAGCGTCCATTCCCGAACATCATGCACAGACTATCTATATTGATAACGATTGGCAGACCATAGCTCAACAACCCGAGGATAACCTGATCAGTCAAGTACAACCTGACAACCTTGCTTATGTGATCTACACATCAGGTTCCACGGGTAGACCAAAAGGTGTGGCAATTGAGCATCGCAACACTGTTGCTCTGATTGACTGGGCAAGAACATTTTTTACCAATGAGCAATTAAAGGGAGTACTGACCTGCACATCACTTTGCTTTGATCTGTCCGTGTTTGAATTGTTCGTCACCCTTAGCTGTGGTGGTAAGGTGATTCTGGTTGAGGATGCCCTACAGTTACTCAACCTGCCAGCAGCATCAGAGGTAACTCTGATCAATACCGTACCTTCGGCGATCGCTGCATTACTCCAAATGAACGCCATTCCCACCTCAGTTCAAACCATTAACTTAGCGGGTGAACCGTTGCAAAATGCCTTGGTGCAGCAACTTTATGAGCTAGACCATATTCAAGAGATTTTTAACCTCTATGGTCCCACAGAGGATACCACTTACTCTACCGTTGCCCTCATCCGTAAAGGAACGAGCGAAATCCCGTCCATTGGTCGTCCAATTTCAAACACGCAAATTTACTTGCTTGACTCCCAACTCAAGCCTGTCCCTGATGGTACCGAGGGTGAAATTTATATCGGTGGAACAGGTTTAGCTCGTGGTTATCTTAACTGCCCAGAACTAACAAATGAGAAATTTATCGCTAATCCTTTGAGCAACCAGACAGGATCGCGACTCTATAAAACTGGAGATCTTGCTGTTTATAAGAATGATGGTAACTTGAAGTTTTTGGGTCGCATCGACCATCAAGTCAAGATTCGTGGTTTCCGGATTGAACTGGGAGAAATTGAGGCACATTTGAGCGAACACCCAGGAGTTCGTCAAATGGTGGTTGTCGCCCGTCAAGATACAGCAGGCAATAAGCGGTTAGTTGCCTATGTCGTGCCAAATTCTGTGGGAGGAGATCTGCGACAAGACATCACTCCCAAAACTTTGCGGAGTTTTCTCCAACAGAAATTGCCCGACTATATGGTGCCTTCAGCGTTTGTCCTGATCGATGAGTTACCGATGACTCCGAATGGCAAGATTGATCGTCGCGCCCTACCTGTTCCTCAATTATTCCAGAGGGAAGAAGGGAACTACATCGAGCCTCGCACACCATTAGAAGCCCGACTGGCTGAGATTTGGAGTCAGCATCTGGGGATAGAGCAAGTTGGCATTTACGACAATTTCTGTGAATTAGGAGGACACTCACTACTAACTATTCAACTCATTTCCGATCTGAGCAAAGCATTTGAGTTAGAACTAACCTTAGAATGTTTCCTACAGCATTCGACAATTGCAGGTCTGGCGCAAACTATCGAAAGCCTTAGTCAAGCTGAACCCATGACTGAGCCAAGCAGTACTCTAGATACAGAAGCATTCCTCGACTCCTCAATTCAACCAAATAATACTCTAAGCGAACCAATACTAGATCTTTTCTTAACAGGTGCTACCGGGTTTGTAGGTGCTTTTTTACTGCACGAGCTACTACTGCAAACTCGGGCAGATATCTACTGTTTAGTTCGTGCTACCACGATAGAAGAAGGTAAAACCAGAATTAAAAGCAAACTGAACCGTTATCAACTTTGGGAGGAAAACCTAAGCGACAGAATCATTCCTGTATTAGGAGACTTAAGCAAGCCACTCTTGGGGATCAAACCACAGGAGTTTTCTCGGTTGGCAGAAAAGATCGACATCATTTACCATTGTGGGGCATTGGTGAATATGGTGTACCCTTACTCAGCCTTAGCAGCCGCTAATGTGTTGGGTACTCAGGAAGTTCTGCGCTTAGCCAGCCAGAGCAAAATTAAGCCAGTGCATTTCATGTCAACGGTAGATGTTGTGCCATCAACGAACGGTGATATTGGAATAGTTAAATCTGGCACATATCTCTATAGCGGTTATGCACAAAGCAAATATATTGCTGAACAGTTGGTGAAGATAGCACATTCGAGAGGGTTGCCCGTCTCGATCTACCGACCCAGCAACATTATGGGGCATAGCAAGACGGGTGTTTGCGCAACCACAGCTTTTGTTCCTAGAATGATCAATGGCTGCATTCAAATGGGGATTGCGCCTGAATTAGAGGCAGTGTTGAACCTTGTGCCAGTGGACTATGTGAGTCGAGCCATCATCCATCTGTCACGTCAGCAAAAACCTTGTGGTCAAGTCTTCTACATCGTCAATCCTGAGCCTATAGAGTGGAAACAACTAGTTGACTGGATGGAATGCGAGGGCTACCCACTTCAGCAAGTCTCCTATGAAGCTTGGTATGCCAAGTTGCTCCAGGTTGGGGCAAATGAATCGGGAAATCCCCTAACTCCGCTAAAAAGCATTCTCGCAAATTATAACTTCACAAAAAAGTTATTAGGAACGTTTGATTTTGACGGTGAAACCGCCCTCACTGAACTGAATTCTAATTCCCTCATTTGTCCACCGGTCAATGATGATTTGCTAGAGACTTACTTCTCATACTTCATTGACAGTGGTTACTTGAGATCCTCAATCTCAGGTAGTAAGCTGAGGGGTTTAGTTTGTTCTAGAAAATTGGGAAATATAGATACAAGTAGAGATGATAAGCGTGGAGCGAAAAATATTGATATGGCGGCAATATCAAGGATTTGACAATGAACAGCAACTGGATAAATGTCTTAAAAACGTCTGCATCTGTTCCTCAGGCTAATAGCGCTTCTGAAGGCAAGCCCACAGCCTCGCTAGCGCAACAAACACTGATCAAAACCGCGATGAGCATGGGAGTTGTGATCATAGCATCCACTGGGATTGCATATTCTCAAACCCTATCAAGCATTACTGCTGAGTCGCTGGCTGGAGTTGAGAAATATGCTCAACTTCGGGCACAGCGGGAAAAGGGAATATTTCTGTTAGCCGAAGAAGATCATATGCTACTCAAACAGGCTCTATTATCAGACTTGAAGGCAAAAGATGACCAAGATCCCAAGGTCGCATTTGATCGACTGTTTGTCAGAATGACAGATGGTACTATTCGCAACCGTCCTGAGAACTTTGACATTCAAAAGTCTCCAGGCATATTTTTAGGCAAGAATGTCAATATCGATGCTGATATGCAGCGTCGGGTCATGACTTATTTTGATTTACTGAGTGCCTACGGTCCTGCATGGCGCAACCGCTTTGTCAATACCTACATGCAAATTCCAGAAAATGGAATTGCGATTTATATGCCCACTTATCCTTGGGTAAAGAATGCACCCAGTGATGAATCCTTCCGGGTTACGGATGATGAGTCTTTCTACATTACCGACAAAGCCCATAATCCAAAACGCGAAACTGTCTGGACGGGAATTTATTACGATCAAGTTGCTCGGGCTTGGATGGCTTCCTGCGTAACTCCCGTGGATGTGGATGGCAGACACATTGCTACGATAGGGCACGATATGTTGATTGGTGAGTTGCAGAATCGCACAATTAACGACGCGCTGGAAGGCACTTACAACATGATCTTTCGTGACGATGGTCGCCTACTGGTTCATCCCAACTTTATGAGACAAATTCAACAGGGACAAGGCAAATTCGATATATTCCACTCTGGAGATCGCCATTTACGCAGTATTTTTGGATTAGTGGTAAAGAGATCGAACAACCAAATTATGGTTGATAATCCTCAATACGATGAGTACTTGGCAGTCACCAAAATTGACGGACCAGATTGGTATTTGGTAACTGTCTTTCCGAAGTCATTTCTGCAACGGAAAGCATTTGGAACAGTTCGACTCATCTTATTGTTGGGGTTGTTATCTCTATTGATTGAGGTTATTGTGGTGTTCTTGATTTTTTATCGCCAAATTTCTGCTCCCTTAACTAAGTTAATGAGGGCGACTGAAAGTATTGCTGCTGGTAACCTCAATATTGCTCTTGACGAAACACAACAAAATGAATTGGGTCGCTTAGCCTATTTGTTTAACAAAATGGCTCAGCAGTTGCGAGAATCTTTTAACATTCTCGCGAAGACAAATGAGGAATTGGAACTTCGAGTTGAGAAGCGTACAATCGAGCTAAAGGAGGCTAAAGAAGTGGCTGATAGTGCCAACAAAGCCAAAAGCGAATTCCTTGCCAATATGAGTCATGAACTACGCACTCCCCTCAACGGTATCTTAGGCTATGCTCAAATCATCCAAGGCTCAAAAAATCTGACAGAAAAAGAGAATAAAGGCATCAAAATTATTAGCCAATGTGGTTCACACCTCCTGACCCTAATTAACGATGTTCTTGACATTTCCAAAATCGAATCCCGAAAAATGGAACTGCATCCTACCAGTTTTCATTTTCCTTCTTTTCTTCAGTCCGTTGTTGAGATTTGTCAAATTAAAGCTGAGCAAAAGCGTATTGATTTTGTTCACCAATGTGATCAGCAACTACCGATTGGCATCCAATCTGATGAAAAACGTTTACGACAGGTTTTGATTAATTTGCTGGGCAATGCCATCAAGTTTACAGACAAAGGTAGAGTAACGTTCCTAGTTAGTGTCATTGGTGAGTCGATGGATGTGGACAACGAACGAAAGATAAAAATTCGTTTCCAAGTGGAAGATACTGGTGTGGGTATGACTAGTGAGCAAATAGAGAAAATATTTTTACCTTTTGAGCAGGTAGGTAGTCTGAAAAAACAATCGGAGGGAACTGGATTAGGTTTAGCTATCAGTCATAAAATCGTTGCTATGATGGGCAGCACGATAGAAGTGGAAAGCCAACTAGGAAAAGGTAGCATCTTTTTGTTTGATGTGGAAGTCTCTGAATCAATCGAATGGGCAGAGAAATCTAAAGTTTCTCAACAGGGAACGATAGTTAGTTTTCAAGGCGAAAAACGAAGAATATTAGTAGTAGATGATCGCTGGGAAAATCGCTCTGTATTAGTTAATCTTTTGGAACCCATTGGTTTTGAAGTTATGGAAGCAGAAAATGGTCAAGAAGCATTAGTAAAAATTGCTGAGTCTGTGCCTAACCTGATGATCACTGATCTTAATATGCCAGTAATGAATGGATTTGATCTGATAGAAAATTTGCGAAATTCTCGCGATTTGAGAGACTTGAAGATCATTGTCTCATCAGCTAGTGTGTTTGATACTGATAAAGAGAAGAGTTTAAATGCAGGTGGTGATGACTTCCTTCCCAAGCCTGTACAAGCATCAGATCTGCTAGAAAAGTTAGAGATGCATCTAGCACTGGAATGGATTTATGAAGAAAATGCCTCATCATTGCCAACAACAAAAGAAATAATACCTCCTCCGGTAGAGGAATTAGCTCAATTATACGAAATTGCTTTAAAAGGTCGGATCAAAGACCTGCGAAAGCAATTAGAGCAACTGGAAAAAATGGATGATAAATTTACCCCATTCACTCAAGAGTTGCTGCAATTAGCTCAAAGTTTTCAAATGGAAAAAATTCAAAGCCTCATTAAAAAATATCTTGATTTGAATGAAAATTAATTTTTTGATAATATAGTAATCCCCAACAATTTTTGAAAGTCCAAAAACTGGGTTTCTAAAGCCTGGAATTTTCACAACGGAAATAGGATTGCTATATCTCATTATTAGGAATCCGTGCGGAAGAGTGTGAAAAATTTGAAGATCCCCGTATATCAACAATTTTAAAAGAAGTACAATGGATAGCTCAAGTAGAAATTTGATCTTGATCGTCGATGATACTCCCACAAACTTAGAAGTACTCTCAGAAGCTCTAACAGATGCTGGATTTGAGATTGCAGTGGCAACCAATGGTGAAAATGCCATCAAACAGATCGAATACGAAGCACCCGATCTGATTTTGTTGGATGTGATGATGCCGGGAATTGACGGATTTGAAACCTGCTATCGTCTCAAGTCTAATCCCAAAACAAAAGATATCCCAGTGATTTTCATCACCGCACTGACTGATACAGCTGATCAGGTCAAAGGTTTTTCTCTGGGTGCTGTGGATTACATCAGTAAGCCGTTTCAGCAAGCGGAGGTAGTAGTCCGTATCCAGACTCATATGCAGATGCAAAAGATGAGATCAGCACTTGAGGTGCAGAATATACGTCTGAAACAAGAAATTCAAGAACGCACTGCTGCAGAAGCATCGTTGCAGAAGCTGACTCAGCATTTAGAGAAGCGGGTAGAAGAACGGACACAACAATTATCCCAATCGCTGGAAAAACTGCAACAAACTCAAGTGAAGCTTGTGCAGGGGGAAAAATCAGCCACCCTGGGTCAGTTGGTGGCGGGTATCGCTCACGAAATTAACAATCCAGTCAATTTTATCCACGCTAATCTTCATCATGCCAATGAATATGTTCAGAGCTTGCTAGAACTGGTGAAACTCTATCAGACCCAGTTTCCCGATTCCACTCCAGAAATTAAAAGAAAATTAGAGGAAGTTGACCTAGAGTTCCTGATCGAGGATATGCCCAAAGTCCTTTCCTCAATGGTGGTCGGATCGGAACGGATTTGTAATGTCATCAAGTCACTCCGCACCTTCTCCCGCCATGACGAAGCTCAAATTAAGGTTGTAGATCTCCATGAAGGGATCGATAGCGCACTGATAATTCTCGACCATCGCTTAAAACCAAAACTCAAGCATCAGGCGATTCAGGTCATCAAACAATATGGGAAATTGCCTCCAGTGGATTGCTTTGCTGGAAAAATCAACCAAGTGTTTATGAATGTCCTTAGCAATGCGATAGACGCTTTGTCTGAGGTAGTCGATGCTGAACACAATTATATTTTATCGCCTACAATTCGGATTCAAACCGAGGTTGTGGGATCTGATCGCGTCGCTATTCGGATTGCTGACAATGGTTCTGGGATCACCAAGGAAGTTCAAGAACGGGTGTTTGAGCCATTCTTTACGACTAAAGCTCCTGGTAAAGGGACAGGTTTGGGAATGTCGATTAGCCGTCAGATTGTGACTGAACACAAAGGCTCATTGTATTGTATCTCCAGCCCAGGCAAGGGGACAGAGTTTGTGATTGAGATTCCAATTCGGCAACCAATGTTATCTAACTGCGAACAACTCGCAACAGTCTCAACACTTGAGCAGTTTGTGTAATGAAAAGGGTTTGGGGTGTGGGGGAAATAAAACAAACGCACCCCAAATGGGAAAGAAGCCCTACATTTGTGTATACTGTACATTGCACGCAGGGTCATAAGCTAAGCTTGTAAGGGCGCAATGCCTTGCGCCCCTACGTGGTTTCATTCATCGCAATTTATGCCCGTGGGAAGTATGAAAACTCCTGAGTGCTGGTCTTTTGCCTAGGCAAAAATTTCTGCCTGCCAATCTCTTAGAGATTTTAGTCGATAAAATCAGAAAATGTAGTATTATATTAGATTGTGTCGTTTTAACGCCAAACCATGCCTAAACTGAAAACTCGTAAAGCAGCGTCGAAGAGATTCCGTGCCACTGGCACCGGTAAAATCGTGCGTCGCAAAGCTTCTAAAAATCACCTCCTAGAACACAAAACTTCTGATAAGAAGCGGAAGCTGTCAAAAATGGCTGTCGTCGATGAACGGGATGCAGAAAATGTCCGCTTGATGCTTCCCTATTTGTAATTACTTCAGGAATTAAGTTATGACACGGGTAAAACGCGGTAACGTCGCTCGTAAACGCCGCAATAAAATTCTCAAACTCGCTAAAGGTTTTCGTGGTTCCCATTCAACTCTGTTTAGAACCGCCAATCAACAAGTGATGAAGGCACTACGGAGTGCCTACCGCGATCGCAAAAAGCGCAAACGCGATTTCCGTCGTCTCTGGATCACCCGGATCAACGCTGCTGCACGTCAACACGACATGAGTTACAGCCAATTCATGGGCAATCTCAAAAAAGCCAATATCCACCTAAATCGCAAAATGTTGGCGCAAATGGCAGTCCTCGATCCAACGAGCTTTACCAAAGTAGCTGAATTAGCTAGCTTTGCGAAAAGATAGCGGTTACAGAAAATACGGGCATTGGGCATTGGGTAGGGGCGGGGTCTTCCTGCTCCCTATTCCCTGTTCCCTGCTCTCTCTGAATAAGAACATTGTCCTGATGTCAAATCCGCTGATATCCGCTGCTATCTCTTTCCTTTTGGCTGTTTTGTGTGTCATTTCTGATGCACATTCATCAGTATTTGCCGCAGAACTGCCAAAGATTCAACAGAGGGGCTATTTAAATGTTGCTGTCAAAGATAACTTGTACCCGTTAGGATTTAGAGATGCCGGTGGGAATTTGCAAGGCTATGAAATTGACTTAGCAAAAGCGCTAGCAGTTGATTTGCTGGGTAAACCAACTGCTGTAAAGTTTAAACCTGTAGCAAATCGCGATCGCCTGTCTCTAGTTTTAGATCACAAAGTTGATTTTGCGATCGCTCGAGTAACAGCAACCTCCTCACGTGCTCGTTTAGTGAATTTTAGTATTCCTTACTATTTAGATGGTACTGTATTAGTCACAAAAGATTCTTCAGTGCAAAAGCTGAGTGATTTGACAAAGCAAAAAATAGCCGTGCTAAAAAACTCCAGCACTATTGCAGCAGTAAGGTATTATTTGCCAAATGCTGATCTGGTGGGAGTTGATTCTTATGAGTCAGCGCGATTACTGACACAAAGCAATGCAGTCGCAGCTTTTGCTGCAGATGCTAGCGTTCTCAGTAGTTGGGCACAAAAAAATACTCAGTATAAATTACTGCCAACCAAGCTCTCAACCGAACCCCTATCTGTAGTCATGCCCAAAGGATTACAGTACGATCAGCTCAGACAAAAAGTGAATGGGGCGATCGCCCACTATATAGCTGAAGGCTGGCTCAAACAACGCGCCACCCATTGGGGATTACCATAGAGTAGGCTACTCGCCTTATTTACCAACGAAGCTTTTAATCAAGGCAATGGATAACAATCTAGCAGTTTTTTATCTGTCAATTTTAGTCGTTTTGCTCTTATTCACAGTCGTCAGCATTTTTCGACAGGTATTCAAAACTCGTAAGCTTGAAAGCAACCTCTCACGATTACGCAAGAAGTTAAACAAAGAACCGGGTACAGTACAGGAATATTACGAATTAGCCAGTATTTATTTAGAGAAAAAAGTGTTTTCCCAAGCCATCCCCCTCTTTCAAAAAGCTCTCAAAGCCGCTGAAGAAGAGGGAGAAGAAAATATTGCCCCCATCTACAATGGGTTAGGGTACGCTTACTTTGCTCAAGAACAGTATGACTTAGCAATTCGTCAGTATAAAGAGGCTCTAAAACATAAACCCGACTATGTGACAGCACTGAATAATCTCGGTCATGCTTACGAGCGGAAAAAATTAACAGTTCAGGCGCTACAAACTTACGAAGACGCGCTCAAATACGATCCAAAAAACGATACAGCCAAGCGCCGCGCTGAATCTTTGCGACGGTTGGTATCGGCTTGATCGAAAACAGTGTTTAAGCTATGAACAGTCAACCAAAATCTGTTATGAGTGATTTAGAACAAGCCCATAGTCAGGATATTGAAACAATTACCCGTTTGTTAGCGAAGATTTCCAACCGTAGTCCATCGGAGATTAAACCTCACTTGAACACCATGCTTGAGCAGCTCGTACAACCATCAAGGGAACGCCCTTTCTATGAAACTGCAAGCCCTACTGAGTGGGTAGCAGCATTTACTGAGTGGGTGGAGAGCCACCGAGAGCTTAATCTCCCGTCGCTTTCTGATGAAGCCATTAGCCGCGAAAGTATTTATGGAGAACGAGGTTAAGTGCCTTACCTTGTAGATACTAATGTCCTGTTAAGAAGTGTAGACCTTAGCCATCCGATGAACCCGGATGCCGCCAATGCTATCAGGACATTACGCAGTCGCGGCGAACAGTTGTACATCGTGCCGCAAAACTTGATTGAATTTTGGAACGTCTGCACACGCCCAACCGAGCGAAATGGCTTAGGGCGTAGTCTAGCAGAAACACAGACAGAAGTTAACCGTTTAAAGGTGTTGTTTCCATTGTTGCTAGATACTGAAGCAATTTACCAGGAATGGGAAAGCTTAGTGGTGGCTTATGGTATTAGAGGAATCAACGTACACGATGCGCGACTGGTTGCAGCAATGCTGGTGAATGGTTTAACTCATATCCTTACATTTAATATTAGTGATTTTGCCCGTTACTCAGAAATTACTGCTGTTAATCCAACTGGGATTTGACCTTAAATTACATCTATCTCGGTGGGGTAATTGGGATTGAAGAAGGCAGGACGGAGAACACTAATAATCACATTTGTGTCAAAAACGTAGTGCACGTTATTCACTTAACAAGTTATTCAAAATTTCTGGAGTTAGTCCTCTGGCTTTTGCCTTACGACTGATATCACTCATTACTTCTTCAAGTGGTCGGCGCTGTCTGGCGAATTCCTTGAGTTTTAAGCTAAGGATAGCATTAATTTTTTGACGATCATCAAATAGGGCTGATTCGTAAACATTAGCAGCTTCTGCATCAACATAAATTTTAATTTCTTTAACTTCCATCGGTTTTATACTCCAAAGAAAAGTTCAAGGTTATGCCTACCTTACTTCATTATACCTCAAAGCCCGATAGCTTCCAATTCAGGTACAGTCAGCGATCACACTTATTTGTTGAAGAGCCAATACAAATAAAATAAAAAGCGCGTTACATTTTATTAACCTACCCTACGAGTTAATTGTTGCTACTGCGCAAATCTATCTTAGTACGGGTGGCAAAGGCAAAGGCATTACTGAAGCTCAAGGCCGCATGAAGGATGAGCAAGGCCTATATCTCTACATCACTCCGACGCTTAGTTTGTGATCGTACCTGAATATTTACCAGAATATTAAGATTTATATAACTTTAGCAACAAAAATGTTGTTTAAGTTCCAAGCCGAATCTTAATAAGTAAAGAGGTTTCAGCTTTTGGAAGAAATGTAAATCCCTTGGGTTCTGACATCTGTTGGGCTACAAGTTTTGAGAGAATCAGAAACGATTTAACAATCAAGCACTCATAGTCAACCTCGAATCGGACGCAGTTCGTTTTATAAAAAGGGAGAACACAGTTATGAAATTGGCTTACTGGATGTATGCAGGTCCCGCCCACATTGGCACTTTGCGGGTCGCCAGTTCCTTTAAGAATGTTCACGCGATTATGCACGCGCCACTGGGCGATGATTACTTCAACGTCATGCGTTCTATGCTGGAGCGGGAAAGGAACTTCACTCCAGTGACAGCAAGTATTGTTGACCGCAACGTTTTGGCACGCGGCTCCCAAGAAAAAGTGGTGGACAACATCACCCGCAAAGACGTTGAAGAAAGTCCAGACCTCATTGTGTTAACTCCCACCTGTACCTCTAGCATTTTGCAAGAAGACCTGCAAAACTTTGTCGAACGGGCGCAGATGGAGTCGAAATCCGACGTGATCCTGGCGGACGTGAACCACTACCGCGTCAATGAACTGCAAGCTGCCGATCGCACCCTGCATCAAATCGTTCAATTCTACATTGAGAAAGCTCGTAAGAAGGGCGAACTTCCACAAGGCAAAACCGAAAAGCCCTCAGTCAACATCATCGGTATATCCACCCTTGGCTTCCACAACCAGCACGACTGCACTGAACTAAAGCGGCTAATGGCTGATTTAGGTATTGAAGTCAATGTAGTCCTCCCAGAGGGTGCTTCTGTTCATCAGTTAAAGAACCTACCCCGCGCTTGGTTTAACTTGATACCTTATCGCGAACTTGGTGTCATGACTGCTCAATACCTAGAAACAGAATTCGGGATACCATCTGTAGACATCACACCAATGGGTGTAGTAGAAACGGCTCGTTGTATCCGTAAGATTCAGCAGGTAGTTAACGCCCAAGGTGCCGATGTTAACTACGAAGAGTTTGTCAACAACCAAACCTTACATGTATCTCAAGCTGCATGGTTTTCTCGTTCTATTGACTGTCAGAACTTGACCGGCAAAAAAGCAGTCGTGTTTGGTGATAATACCCACGCCGCTGCTATGACCAAAATTCTTGCCCGAGAAATGGGTATTCACGTCGTCTGGGCTGGAACCTACTGCAAGTACGATGCTGATTGGTTCCGCGAACAGGTCAGCGAATACTGCGATGAAGTGCTGATCACAGACGATCATGGTCAGATTGGGGATGCGATCGCACGGGTAGAACCCTCAGCGATCTTCGGTACCCAAATGGAACGCCATGTCGGTAAGCGTCTAGACATCCCCTGCGGTGTCATTGCAGCACCGATCCACATCCAGAACTTCCCGATAGGTTACAAACCATTCATGGGTTACGAAGGAACTAACCAAATTACAGATTTGGTGTACAATTCCTTTACCTTAGGAATGGAAGACCACTTGCTAGAAATCTTTGGTGGACACGACACCAAGGACGTGATTACTAAGGGTATTTCTGCTGATTCTGACCTTGGTTGGAATAAAGAAGCTCAAGCAGAGTTAAACAAGATTCCTGGTTTTGTGCGCGGTAAAGTTAAGCGCAATACCGAAAAATTCGCTCGTGAGCGGAATATGAATGTCATCACCGTGGAAGTGATGTACGCTGCGAAGGAATCTGTCGGAGCGTAAAAATATTTAACAATTCTGACTCCTGTATTCTGACTCCTGTATTCTGACCCATTATTCAAATCCCCTGATTTTCATCATGGGGATTTCCCTTTTGCCTGTTCCCTGTTCCCTGTTCCCTCTTAAATAATTTCTATGACTAATTCTCTAGAATCCATCAGTCTACCTCCACAAGCGGGGCAAGCACCAAAAGGTTTACTTGTAATTTTGCACGGTTGGGGTGCTAATGCTGATGATGTGGGATCTTTATTACCATTTTTGGACTTGCCAGATTATCAGTTATTGTTTCCTAATGCTCCCTTTCCTCATTCCTCTTCCTCTGCAGGGAGGGCTTGGTATGACCTGACAACAGAGAATATGTATCAGGGTTTAACAGAAAGTCGGAAGTTGTTAACAGATTGGTTGCAATCTTTGGAGAGTGTCACTGGTGTGCCTTTATCGCGGACAATTTTGAGTGGGTTTTCTCAAGGTGCGGCTATGACTTTGGATGTAGGATTAAAATTGCCTCTAGCCGGTTTAGTCTCTATGAGTGGGTATTTGCAACCCGGTGCAGCAACAAATCTAGAAACGTTGCATGCAACGTCTCTACCCCCAGTTTTAATTATGCATGGTCAACAAGATACAGTTGTACCACTGCAAGCGGCGCTGTTAGCGCGGGAAACTTTAGCTTCATTGGGAGTTGTGGTTCAGTATCAAGAATTTGACTCGGGTCATGAAATCAGTCTGCAGATGCTAGAAGTCTTTAAGAAATTTGTCATTAATTCACTCTGTTAATTAATCAGGATTACGAAATTTTTATAAATTATGGTGAAAATCTTGAAAACTTTCACAGAATTAATGCCATGAAGTGAGTAATATATATTGGGTGGTGGCGTCAAGCACAAAAGTACCCACATTGGATGCGACTGCGGCTTAAGGGAGGGGCAAGCATGATGAAAACTCTAAGCATTTCCAAGAAAGAAATCGCTGTTATGACTTTACAAGAGGTGGAAGAATTAGCTATACGTCTGGAACAAGATAATTATAGTAATGCTTTTGAGGGTTTGAATGATTGGCATCTACTCCGAGCGATCGCATTTCAGCGTCCGGAGTTAGTAGAACACTATATCTATCTCTTAGACTTGGAACCCTATGATGAAGCGTGAAGAGGTCAGATTTGTTAGGGGTTAGTGGTTAGTGGTTAGTTCGCAAAAGCGGGTTCTTATAGGTGTAAGTGGCGGGATCGCCGCTTACAAGGTTTGCGAAGTTGTTTCTACACTATTTCAAACTGGGGTGGAAGTCAGAGTCATCCTGACTCGTTCAGCCCAAGAATTTATCACGCCTCTGACTTTAGCAACTCTGTCTCGACATCCTGCTTACACAGATGAAAATTTCTGGCAACCAACTCACTCACGTCCTCTGCATATCGATTTGGGTGAATGGGCAGATGTGTTTGTCATGGCACCACTTTCGGCTAATACATTAGCAAAGTTGGCCTATGGTATGGCTGACAATTTACTGACAAATACTGTCTTAGCTTCTAAAAGCCCTGTATTGTTAGTTCCAGCAATGAATACTGATATGTGGGAACAGGTGGCAGTTCAGCGAAACTGGCAGCAGCTATTGACAGATAGCCGATATTATGGTATGGGGACAGCATCGGGATTGTTGGCTTGCGATCGCTTTGGTGCTGGCAGAATGGCAGAACCTCCAGAGATTGTCGCTTACGTTCAATCTCTCCTGCAAACTGGAGGCTTACGAGATTTAGCCGGAAAGCACATTTTAATCAGTGCTGGAGGAACGCGAGAACATCTTGATCCCGTCCGATTTATTGGCAATCCTGCCACAGGGAAAATGGGGTTAGCTTTGGCACGCGCTGCACTCCACCGAGGAGCAAGTGTGACACTGGTGCATGGGCCCGCTTGTTGGGAGGTACCCCTAGGAGTACAAGCAATTGCCGTTGTCAGTGCTGAAGAAATGCGCTCTAGTATGCTGGAGTATTTACCATCAGCAGATGTGATTGTTATGTCGGCAGCGGTAGGGGATGTTAAGCCACGAGAGTATAGTCACCAGAAGTTGGCAAAGCGATCGCTTCCTGAAGCCTTACCTCTAGAACCAGTACCGGATATTATCGCGGAATTAGCACGCCGCAAACAACCACATCAGCGGTTAATTGGGTTTGCTGCACAAACAGGGGATATTGTCAAGCCTGCATTAGAGAAATTACATCATAAGAATTTGGATGCTATTGTTGCGAACCCGCTAGATCAACCTGATAGTGGTTTTGGCGGCGATCGCAACAAAGCGATATTTTTAGATCAGCACGGTCGTCAGGTAGCAATTGAACCTTGTTCTAAATTAGAAATGGCACATCATATATTTTCTTTGATTTAATCAAATTAAATTGTCATGGGTGAATCGACATAAAGTGTCGGCTCTTCTACCGAGAATTCCATACCGTAGCCACTAAGCTTTCTCGAGATCGAATTATTGGCTAATTCCAGTAACCGCTTGCGGAAGTCTGTTGAATTTTCATGTGAACCCAAAATAAAGAAACTCACCCTAACGCGAACTCCTGAGCCATATTCTTGGGGAAATGATTTAATCTTTGTGCTACCAGGATCGATCCCAAATAAAGAATTGGTACTTTCCTTGACCACTTTTTCGATCAATGCTAATTCAGGCATGTTTAAGTCCCGAGCAAAATCAAGATACAGCATGACCATGACCTTTTTCCCTCTCGTAATATTCTCAACATCTGCATTTGCCATTGTTGCGTTGGGAACGATGACGAGGGTATTTTTAGCAGCAGTTCGGAGCTTTGTTGAGCGCAAACCAATGGATTCGACACGGGCAAATAATGTCCCCTGAGAACTTAAGTTAACCCGAATATATTCTCCAGGAGAGAAAGGACGATCCAGATACAAAACAATTGTTCCGAAAAACTGTTCCAGTGTTTTTTGAGCAGCAAAAGCAATAGCTATACCGCCAATGCCTAAACCAGCAAGGACACCAATTAAATTAACATTCTGGCTCTGAGCAAACGCCAGAGCCGCAATAAACGCAATAACCCCATTAGCTATGGTCTCAAAAACGAGCAGCAATTCATCTACTTCCAGACCAACATTGCGAAGTAAATCAATGCCATAGGACCGCAACACTTGACGGAAAAAGCGGGCAAATAAAGCAGCAAAACCGAAGATGACTCCTAAATCTATGAAAAATTTCAAGAATTGATAAAATCCCGCATATTGTTTAATCAAATTCAAACAAAGAGAAACGAGAATTAATGTACCTGTGATTCTCAGTAGTTGTTGAAGGGGGTCAAATAAGGTTTCGTAAATCCTTGATACTGCTCTAGGTAAAACTTTCCGAATGACGAATTTTACAAAGCGAGGAGTATATTTTCCGACGATCAAAGACAGGATAACAAAGAAACAGAAAATAGCGAGGTTTATTCCCAGCCAAATCAAATACTTCTGTTGGGCTTCATTAGGTAGAAACCAGATGAGGCTCTTTTTAAAAAGCAGATCCATTCTCGTTATTTAGACAGTAATAGGTGAATCAACGTTAATTGGTTTTTCTTCTAGATCAAAAGCAAGGTTATATTCTTGCAGTTGCATGGTGATGTTTTGTTTTGCTATATCTAGCAAATACTGGCGCATCTCCATTCCCATCTCACCAGATCCAAGAATAAAAAAGTTAATTTGACCCTGAGTAATAGTTTTCTCATCTTGAACAATATCTTTAAAATCCACCGTAGTATTGCGAGAGTCGATTCCAAACACTTCTTGAGTACTTTCTAAGATGATTTGACGAATCAAAGCTCTTTCATTTTCGGGAATTTCCCGATAGAAAGTTAAATAAATTAGAGAAACAATTTTTCTACCTCCCGTGAAGTTCTCGATACTGAGTTTGGTAAGGGAACTATTGGGAACTATAGTTAACGTCCCTTTACCTGAATTTCGTATTTTAGTAGAACGCAAACCAATTGATTCGACTCTCCCAAATGTACCATCAGGCAAGCCAATATAGTCATCAACAACAAAAGGTCTGTCAATGTAAAGAACGATTCCACCTAATAACTGCTGTAAAGTTTCTTGCGCAGCAAAGGCAATGGCTAATCCCCCAATTCCTAAGCCCGTCACTAAACCCAATAGATTGATTCGGTGGGTCTGCGCAAAAATGAAGAAGATGCTAACAAAAAGAACTGCATCAGCTACAAGATTCGCTACTACTAATAACTCACCATTGATTTTTCTTTTTACGGCAAATCCTTGCAGGTAAATTTCAAAAAAATTCTCAAACCAGCGAGAGGATAACCAGCCAACTGTAATGGCGATTGACAAACCAAGAGCAAATTCTAGATACTTAAGGAAATCTGGTTTAGGAATAATTAGGAGAACCAGATCAATCAGTATTAAGGTAACAACTATTTTTACCCACTTTTGGTAAGGGGAAACAATTTGCTGATAGATTTTTTCGGTTTGAGGAGACAAGAAGCGAGTCGTTAGTAATTCATTCATTTTTATTTTTTTGAATAAGAATGCAATCAATCCGCTGTAACGTGCCACAATGGGGAGCAGGGGGGCAATAGCCACGCTATTTTACCACAGAAGGTTTCCATTTTGGAAATGTCTCCTCTTCAAGGAAAAACCATGAAAAGGGTGTAGGGGGTAGGGAGTAGGGGGTAGGGAAACCCATACACAAATGTAGGGACGTCTTCCCCCGGATTTCTCACTCATTGTGGGGAGTGTGGGAGGTACTGAATTGTCATTCATGCGCCCATTCTCTTGATTCTCCCCACACTCCCCACACCTCCCACACCTCCCACACCTCCCACACCTCCCACACCCCACACCCCTTCTTCACAGATTGAAACAATAGCGCCAGATTAATTGAATCATTTTCAAGTATCTTGATCCCACAGCCATTCATCTCTAAGTTAAAAATTCATCACTCATGTGCCAACTACTAGGAATGAACTGCAATGTCCCAACAGATATTTGCTTTTCTTTTGAGGGTTTTGCAGCGCGGGGAGGAAAAACCGACGATCATCAAGATGGTTGGGGTATCGCTTTTTTTGAACAAAAGGGATGCCGCATTTTTTTAGATGCAAAACCTTCGATCGCCTCTCCCGTAGCCGATTTGGTACGCAGCTATCCCATCCACTCTACCCATGTGATTGCTCATATCCGCAAAGCTACTCAAGGTAAAATTGCCTTAGAAAACTGTCATCCCTTTGTCCGGGAACTGTGGGAACGGTATTGGGTATTTGCACACAATGGTAATCTGCCTGATTTTCATCCCGAAGGTGGGGAGTTTTATCGGTCAGTTGGTCAAACTGACAGTGAAAAAGCGTTCTGTTTGATCCTAGAAAGATTAAGGCAAGACTTTCCTCAGGGTAAGCCTCCTTTAGAAAAACTGTACTCAGTGCTGAGGGACATCAGTCACACTTTGGGAGATAAAGGTATCTTTAACTACTTGCTCTCGGACGGAGAACACTTTTTTGCTTACTGCTCAACTAGGCTGAGCTATATTGTACGTCAAGCACCCTTTGCTGCTGCTCACTTGATTGATGAAGATGTTACTGTTGATTTTCAGGAGTTAACTCGTAAGAGCGATCGCGTCGCCGTCATCGTTACTACCCCACTCACCGATAATGAAGTTTGGACACCAATCCAGCCAGGGGAACTATTGGTTTTTAAAGACGGTTTGCCCCTTAAAGTTTCATAACTAGTACAGAAACCGAGTTTCTTGACAAAAATTTATGAGTATGATAGACAAATGAGTTTCCAATCAGAAACCCGGTTTCCTTAGTTCTTCTACCCATGAAGTAAATATTTATCTTGAATTTTTGGCTGCCCTTAATATAGAATAAAATTCTATAATACGGCATCACTATAAAGTAACCGCATTTTGGTTTTTGGCGGTTCAATTCCACAGTACCGATTTAGTCGGGGTTTGAACAATAACCCCAATCAGGGAAAATCAAAAAATAAATCATCCATTCTTTTATAGCTGGAGTCTCCTGGAGGTTTTAGATGATTTCGGACAACACACTCACCCATAAACGGATTCGTTTAAGGATTCCCAAGGAATATCACCAAGAACCTGTCATTTCTCGTCTAGTATCTGACTATGGTCTGACAGTGAACATCTCCGCTGCTATTCTGGGGTCTGATGCAATTGGAGATGGTTGGTTTGAGTTAGATTTACAAGGAACAACAGCACAAATTGACAGTGCTCTCATTTATCTCAATGATTTGGATTTGGAAATCTGGGATGAGAACAAGAGCAGTAGTTGGTAAAGGGCACTAAATCTCATAGTGCCAAACTTCCTCCTCTTTGAGGACTATTCGATGCACGGGGAGGCGATCAATCAAACCTTGCTCCTCTAGGTTAATTAAGACACGAGTAACGGTCACGCGAGTAGAGTTCAGCATGTCAGCAATGTCTTGATGAGTCAGGCGTAGATCAATGAGTTGCCCAGTTTCTACTTCACGACCAAACTTTTTAGCTAACCAGCTTAACAGCTTCATTAGCATCGTTTCCACTGTTTTATAACTGCGAATTACCGACAATTCTTCAGCCTGTTCAATGTGAGCAAGCAGCACCTCTGTCAGTGGATACAACTCTCCTACAGGCAGGATTGTCGCTTCTACTTTAGTCAAGCACTCAATCTGATAAGGTTCGATCTTCGATAAAGGTCTGCCAACAACATCTCCTGCCCCCCAAACTCCCAGAATCACGAGTGTACCATCTTCGTGCCATGTCACGGTTCGTACTACCCCTGCTTCAATTTTCCAAAGACTATTTTGCTTTAATGGTAGTGATGAGCGGGACTTAAAGTGCTTTGTGACATTCTCACGAGAATGTGTTGAGACAGGGGATGAGAATACCATTATCACTTTAACTCCTGTTTTCCGATAGATACTCCGTTGTTTAACTATATCAATTTTTGGGAGAAAATGACCCTACACTACACCACTTAAATTTTTCACAAATGATTTAGCATTCCTAATAGAAGTTTTAATAGGGCATCGAAAAATGGCAATTAAAGTGGGAGATACCGCTCCGGATTTTACACTACTATCACAAAATAACTCATCAGTTAGCCTCAAGGATTTTCGTGGTCAAGCCGTCGTCTTGTACTTTTACCCCAAAGACGACACTCCCGGATGCACGGCGGAATCCTGTGCTTTTCGCGATCAATATGAAGTATTTAAAACAACTAGCGCAGAAATCATCGGCGTGAGTGGCGACTCACCCGAATCTCACCAAAAATTTGCCACTAAGTACCAGCTGCCATTTACTCTCTTAAGCGATAAAGGCGACCAAGTGAGGAATCTCTACGGCGCAACCGCAGCCTTTGGATTGTTTCCTGGTCGCGTTACTTATGTGATCGATCAACAGGGAGTTGTACGGTACATATTCGACTCAATGTTTAACTTTAAGGGTCACGTCGAGGAAGCCTTGAAAACGTTGCAACAGATTGCTGCTGGTTAGTCAGGAGTCAGGAGTCAGGAGTCAGGAGTCAGGAGTCAGGAGTCAGGAGTCAGGAGTCAGGAGTCAGGAGTCAGGAGTTAGGAGTTAGAGTTCTTTACGTTAAAAAATACAACTAATGACTAATGACTAATGACTAATGACTAATGACTAATGACTAATGACTCCTATGTTAGAATTGGAGGCCTTGCCGTTCTTGCCATTGTCGTTGGGATGACCATTCCCATTGCGGGGTTGAATGACGCCATATCCGCCGTGATTACGTTCGTAAATGACATTAATCTCACCACTTTCACTATTGCGGAACATATAAAAGTCGTGTCCTACCAATTGTAAGTGCTCTAAGGCTTCGTTAATTGTCATGGGTGACATAGCAAAATATTTGGTGCGGACGATTTCATTGGGCAATTCGGGGGTGCGATCGCCAATTAAATCTGTGACTATCTGTGGTGAGTCTACTCCATCGATAGTAGATTGGGCGTGAGTTTTCTGCGCTTGACGCCGTTCTTTATATTTACGCAGCTGACGGGCTATTTTATCTGCAACCAAGTCTATGCTGGCATATAGGCTCTCGCTACTCTCCTCGGCACGGATGACATTCCCATTGGCATAAATAGTCACTTCTGCTGCTTGCTTAGGAGTAACTCGGGGATTGCGAGCTACGCTAAGATGAACATCCACTTCATTTGTGATGTTTTGAAAATGATTTACCGCCTTCTCAATTTTTTGCTCCACATACTCGCGGATCGCATCAGTAATTTCAATATTTTTGCCGTGGATGACAAGCTTCATGTAAAATCTCCCGCTCAATGTTTGAGATGTATTTTGGTTTGGAAGAAAAGGAGTTGTGGTATATTATCTCGCTGCTGCCAAAAAAATTGGGAACAAATTTTTACAAACTACTCATGTGCCTACTCTAACTGAAGCTGAGTTTTCGTCACAGGTAGCGTTGATCTGGCTTTTGTATCTGGGGTAAGGCAATCGAATACCCATGCAGACATCATCAGCTATACTCTCCTCCAGAATTAGGTTACACTCACGATTTGACCAAATGGTTATTGCAGAGGATTTCTCCCAACACCATTGAAGTTATATATTCAAACTAGCACTTTGTATTTTGCAAAACCCACTCCTTTGACTTTCCTTTAAAATCCTTTGCATAGCTTGACATTTGTTCACTAAATTACTTGTAACATAACATACTTCTTAATCCCGGATTATTTCCATGCTTCTTCATCCTGGTTCGCACAAAAGACAATGTTGGCTATATAACAAAGGAGTTGTACCCTACTTAGATGCTCTGACGTGGCAGCGATCGCTCCTAACAGAGCGGATCAAAGACCCCAACCTAGAGGATGTGTTAATCTTGCTAGAACATCCCTCTGTCTATACTTTGGGACAAGGAGCTAGCCCAGAATATCTAAAATTCGATCCTGAGCAAAGTAGGTATGATGTGTATAAAGTAGAGAGAGGTGGCGAAGTTACTTACCATTGTCCTGGTCAACTAGTGGGGTATCCGATTTTGAATCTGCGACGTTATCGCCAAGACCTCCATTGGTACTTACGGCAGATAGAAGAAGTGTTAATTCGTACATTAAAATTCTATGGTTTGCAAGGAGAGCGGATTCCACCTTTTACTGGTGTGTGGTTAGAAGAGCGTAAAGTTGCAGCTATTGGGATTAAAGTCAGCCGTTGGATTACCATGCACGGCTTCGCATTAAATGTTTGTCCAGATCTGACAGGATTTGAGCGCATTATACCCTGCGGGATTTCTGACAAACCCGTAGCTAGTTTAGCCCAATGGATTCCTGGCATCACTGCAAGGGAAGTCCGTGATCGCGTAGCACAGTCATTTGCTGAAGTGTTTGATATTGAATTAGTCGAGCCACACAAACCTAGTAACTTCAGTGAAACTGGGTTTGTGAGCGGGTGACCATTGTAAGTTCCCAAGTAGATATGGATGTACATTCACCACCGTTAATGCCCTTGAGAGAACGTGACTGGAAAGTTCTGGCAGAACTTTTTGATCGGGGAGACAGTGATGAAATTGAAGCCGACATCAACAACAAATTGCTTTTGATGATACCTGAGCCATGTTGGGAAGATGACCCCTTTGATTTCTTACGTGAATACTTGTGAGGAGGTAGGAGTCATTAGTCATTAGGCAGGAGTTATAAATTTTTATTCATAATTCATAATTCATAATTCATAATTCATTTGAGGCGACTGAGAAAAGCGCGTAGGCGATCGCTTTGAGGATTTAAGAGGACTTCATAAGCCGAACCTTCTTCTGCTACAATGCCCTGGTCAAGAAATATCACCCGATCTGCTGCTTCACGGGCAAATTGCATTTCATGGGTGACGACCACCATCGTCATGCCCTCTGCTGCTAATTGCTGCATGACTTGCAACACTTCACCTACAAGTTCTGGATCTAGAGCGCTGGTTGGTTCATCAAATAGCATGATCTGGGGATTCATGCATAAACTACGGGCAATGGCTACTCGTTGCTTTTGTCCGCCTGAAAGCTGATCGGGATAGGCTGATGCTTTATCAGAAACTCCCACTTTTTCCAGATAAAACCTCCCCATTTGTAAACTTTCTTCTGAGGATTTTCCGAGCACTTTTCGCTGAGCAAGCGTGAGATTTTCCAGTACGCTGAGGTGTGGAAATAAGTTAAATTGCTGGAATACCATGCCTACTTGGGTTCGCAACTGCCGTAGTTGCTGATTGTTGAAATTACGTTGGTGTAGGGGAAGATCGTTGACGACTAAACGCCCGCCGTTAATTGTTTCTAAGCGGTTGAAGCAGCGTAGCAGGGTACTTTTGCCACAACCAGAAGAACCAATCACTGCAACGACTTCTCCTCGTTGGATTTCACCACTGATTCCTTTAAGAACTTTTAAGGAACCAAAGTTTTTTTCAATCTGATCAAAAATGATGGCGGGGGTGGAGTTTTCCATTTAAAGGGTTACCTGCACTGGGGAGAGGAGAGTGTGGGGGGTGTGGGGGGTGTGGGGGGAGTAATGTCTTTTTGACCTCTCACACCTCCCTCACTTCCCCACCTTCCCTAGACCATGAGTGAGAAATTTGTGAATAAGGAGAGAAAAAAATATGACCGGGTTGGGTTTTAAGCGTTGGTTGCGGGTTGGTTTGGTTTTTGGATTGAGTTGTTTGCTGTTGTTTGGCTTTGGTAGTTTAAACTCAAGTGTTAGCGGTGTGAAGAAAACCCTGACGGTAGTAACAGAACCAACTTTTGCGCCTTTTGAGTTTCAGTCTGGGGGTAAGTTGCTGGGTTTTGATATTGAATTGGTAAATGCGATCGCTGCTGCTGCTGGCTTTAAAGTTAGATACCAAAGTATGCCTTTTTCAGGGATGATTCCGGCTTTGCAGGCGCAAAGTGTAGATGCAGCAGTTTCAGCGATGACAATTACTGAGGAACGAGCCAAGACAGTTTCGTTCTCTCGTCCCTATTTTAAATCTGGTTTGGGGATTGTAGTTCGTGCAAATAATCAAGATATTACTAACTTTGAGAGCTTAAAGAATAAGAAGATTGCTGTCCAAATTGGCACGACAGGAGCAGACAAGGCTAAAAGCGTTCCAGGAGCAGCTATTCGCACTTTTGATGATACCCCTTTAGCGCTACAAGAGTTACTGAATGGCAATGTGGATGCTGTGATTCACGATCAGCCTGTGCTTCTCTACGCGATCAAAAGTCGTAATATTCAAGGAGTGAAAGTTGTTGGTCAGTTGCTAACAGAAGAGTATTATGGCATTCCGACACCAAAAGGTTCGCCAAACCTCAAACTGATTAACCAAGGGTTGACAAAAGTGCTAGCTAATGGTACCTATGCCAAAATTTACACAAAATGGTTTAATCATGCTCCGCCATCATTACCAGAGAAATTACCTTTTCAGCAAGAGGCTGTCCAACCAAGTGGATCTGCGATTTTCACATCAATTAGTATCATTTTGCGGTCTCTTCCCTTCCTCCTTCAGGGAGCGTTAGTGACTCTAGAAATCACGGCACTTTCTGTAGTATTGGGTTTAGCTGGGGGTTCACTCCTGGGAATTGTGCGTCTTTCCCCTATTATGCCTGTACGTTGGGCTGCTAGGGCTTATGTGGATTTTTTCCGGGGAACGCCTTTGCTGGTGCAAATTTTTATGATTTACTTTGGCATACCTGCTGTAGCCCAAGAGCTTGGTTTTACTTTCACCTTTGATCGCCTTGTCGCAGCAGTCATGGCATTAAGTTTAAATAGCGCCGCCTATATTGCCGAAATTGTGCGTGCTGGGATTCAATCTATTGATCCAGGGCAAGCAGAAGCTTCACAATCACTGGGTTTGAGTTCTGTGCAAACGATGCGCTATGTGATTTTTCCCCAAGCTTTGCGACGTATGCTTCCTCCTTTGGGTAACGAGTTTATCGCCATGCTGAAAGATACAAGTTTAGTCGCAGTCATCGGGTTTGAAGAATTGTTCCGCAGAGGACAGTTGATTGTGGCGGAAAACTATCGAGCGTTTGAAATTTATGCGGCTGTGGCTATGATTTATTTATGCTTGACGCTGCTGTCCTCGCAAGCGTTTAGTTGGTTGGAGACCAGGCTGAATCCAATTCAGCAACTTAAAGTGAAGGTAGGTAAAATGTGAGGCAAAGAAAGCCTGGAATATAGCATTCTCAGGCTCTTTCGGAAAACGATAAACTGTATCAGATCCAGCAATGACAAGTAAAAATTATCATTAGGATAAGAAATGTAAATTTCTTACAAAAAGCTGGAATCTCAGATGAACTTCTTGACTTACGTCATGCACCTAGCAGGTTCTTGTGCAGTTGCGTATTACTCTGCGGCTCAAATCCGTGATCCTAAAACTCGCCCCAATGTGCTTGCAGAGTTTCAACTAGCAGAGTCTGGTTCCGTTCCTTTTTTGCAAGCACTCAGCGATCGCGCCGCAGCAGAAGGCGATACTTGGCTTGCGGAAAAACTGGCAAAACATGCTGCTGAGGAAAAAAGGCATGGTCAAATTTTTGCCCATGCACTAAAACAGCTAGATAAAAGAGTTAGAGACTTTAAACGTTCAAAAGAAAACAAATCAAAAGAACGGCGCAGTCCCTTCTTTGCAGTCTACTTCGAGGGCTACACCCGAGAACAGCTAAAACCTGCCGTCATTGACTGGAATGTATTTATGGGTAGCATATACATTCTAGAGTTAGACGCAAGCATTGACTTTGCCAGAATGGCGAATGTTTTACCTGACGATCCAGCTTCTCATAACCTCAAGTTGGGAATGTTGAGTATTGCCAAGGATGAAACGGGTCATGCTGCATATCTCTATGAAGCAATGATGCGGCGAATGTCTACAACGCAAGTCCAAGAACTAGTAGATGAATGGCGTATCCGCAAAGTAAATTCTTTGATGGCATTTACAGGTAGTCTATTACAACACCAAAACACACGCCTTTCCTAGTACAAATAAGTCAGGAATCAGGAGTTAGAAATAGACTCCCTCCTAACTCCTAACTCCTCTAAGCGTTTGCAAACTTTGTTACCATGGTTAATATGACAATTAGTGCAAAGATCCAAAGTGCTAACGACCCCCAACTGACTGAATTCTGTTGTAATTTTTGCCGGAAATTATTGATTAGAGTATTATAGTTTGCCATTTTAAATCCTCCAATTTTTTAGTAAGTCTTAACCAAACACCACTAATCGAGTTTGCACTCAGTACACTTAAGTTTTTCCTGAGCAAGTACGAGTGTTTATTTACTTACTTCTCAGGAATATCGAACTGCTATTCAAGTAATAGCAGCACTTAAGAGTGCTTCCTAGACCATTTCCTGAAAATAAAGAAATAAAAGTTTACAAAAATCTCATTTTTCTTCAGTAAATTTTATTTTGCCATGCGTCAGCTTTTACAACCCAAATTTTCGCCATTTTGAAACCATTCTTAACACTCGCGGATGGTTTATTAGTTCCTAGTCTGCGCTGTTTTCGCACTCTTTCCACAACTACGAAGCTTTCATGTCATTTTACAAAAGTTTACAGATATAACCAATTGTGATTAATCTTAATACCTCGGCTTTGGATTGCTTGTTCAAATAAATCTGTTGATAGCACCTGTTCAACAGTCCAAACCCCTGGTTTATTAAGTTTTCCTTCTAGTAAAAATTGGGCAATACTACCCGTACCACAACCAGAAGCAACTGCTGTATTTTCATGTATCAAAGTAGAACAATAAATAGCTGTTTTACCATCTTTCTGCCCAGTAACTTCTGCGCGAACTGCTACTCCAATCCCACTAAATCTATTAGTGACATCAGTCATAAAATGACTAACTTGAGCCAAAAATTCAATAGCACCTCGCTGCTGCATTAACCATTTAGGAAAAACGTGAGCAGCTATCCAAGTCAAGTGGTTATAAAAATCGGGAACTGAGCCAAACTTGGTAATGACAGTTTGGACTTCTGGGAAAGCGTGGGGAAGTGTAAATGTTTCTGGCATATCAAACCAGTAAACTCCAGTGCGTCCGTAAGGGGAAGGAAAGTCAATAGTTTCGCGCCGACTATAAGGCTGTACTGTTTGCCATTTACCATCAATCAAAGCATCAAAAGGATGTTGTAATCCTAAAAAGGTTGTTCGCATGACGGTAACGCCAGCACCACCAGATCCAGACACCAAATAACTCAAATGAATTTTTTGTGGTGCATCGAAGAATTCGATACCCTGACGTACCATACTGTTGGAAATGCCAGGAAAAATGCCAGTGTTAACTATCGCTGTAACACCCGCAGCAACAGCTGCATCATCATAATTGAGAGCCTTGCTGGTAAAAGAACGGTGGTCGCTGACATCTATATAATTAACACCTTGTTCAATGCAAATTTTGATCACATTGGCGTCTCGATAGTGAAAGGGCCCAGCACAGTGAATGACTAGGTTGGTAGAGGCGATCGCCTCCCGCAGTCCGTCAACGTCCCCTAAGTCCAATACCAAAAATGAAAATCGTGGATTGCCTGTTCTACCGTCTGGAGTACGCCCAGTAAGAGTGATTTGTGCCTGTGTATGAGTCAGAATATCCTGAGCTACGCTGCTACCGATTCGCCCCCGACCTCCAAGAATCAAAACCCGGTCTGTCATTTTTCCAGCATTGCCAACAGCACTTTTATTACATCAATTTTCTGTCATCCCTGTCATCGGTAGGAAGTATGACGTTTTTATTTTAGTCAGCGACTCATTGCAAAAATTTGTTCAGCCGTTAGGGGAATGTTGGTAAACAATCTAGAATCAATTTGATCCTGTCCTCGAAACACCTTTGGGGGTAAATATTCTCCATCTTCAAGTTGATAGATTGTAATGGTCGCCTGTTTGGGAGAGCCAATGAACCGAATGCCACCAAAAGCAGCATAGTCCACAATAATGTACTCGATAACCCCCAAATCTTCATATTCAGCAAGTTTTGTCAGATAGTCGTCCTTCCAGTTGTTGCTAACGACCTCAATGATTCCGGGTGGTGGAATATATGCAGCAGCAGAACTAGAGCTAGTTTTCATTCTCTGCCATTCCGCTTGAGCAAATATGACAATATCTGCTTTTCGGCTTTTTTCCTTTTCTCCTGGTGCTGTCTTAAGCCGAACCTGCTTGGACTGACGCGACACGTAAGGCAGATCAAATTCTTGGCAGTAATTTTCCAAATAGGCACACAGTCGCTCGATCAAATCCTCATGATTTGCATTTGGTTCTGATAATGGCACAGGAATCCCATCCAATAGCTCAAACTCTCTACCTGAACCATCGTCCCAGGCAAGAAACTCTTCAAAAGTCAGTGGTTGTGTAACGGTTGTGTACATCGCCCTTGCTCCATTGAGTTTCGGGTACTTCAATCAATGCTACCAAGATCAAGCGCCCATAACCAAATTGCTACAATACAGTTAACCTCTATCATCCGCGATCGCTATGACTCGTCAAGAAATCGAGCATCAACTTCTCAACCTGTCACTTGCCGACAAAGCAGAGATTATTCACACTCTAACCAAAAACCTCACCACGGGTGGAAGAGGAATTTCTAAAACTCCTGGTGTGTGTGGTGGGGAAGCTTGTATTGCGGGAACCCGAATTGCTGTTTGGCTTTTAGTTGAAGCGCAACAACTTGGCATTAATGAAGCTCAACTATTGCAGGACTATCCTCACATTACCGCAGCCGATCTCGTCAATGCTTGGGCTTATGCTGACGCTCATCCAGAAGAAATAGCTGCCGCGATTCGCGCCAATAATGAGGTAGCCTAGCGAATGGCACGTGTGTACACTGATGAGCAATTCCCACGGGTAGTTAGTGAACTGCTGCGGACTATGGGACATGATATTTTGACAGTGCAGGAAGCTGGCAATGATAACTTGGGTATCCCTGATAACGAGGTGTTAGCTTTTGCGATTAGAGACAATCGTGCAGTTATAACCCTTGATCGCCAAGATTTTATCCGCTTGCATCGTGCTAATTCTGCGCATTTTGGTATTGTTGTTTGTACTAACGATATTGATAGAAATCGAATGGCAACTCGTATAAATGAAGCCTTAGTATATCAGGAATCTTTAGAAGGTAAGCTGATTCGGGTTGTACGTCCAGCAATTTGAAAACATTGTTAACTTTGTCTATTTTACCTCAATCAAAAGCGAGTATAGTTTTAAAGAAGAATTCAGGAGTCAGAATACATTCGTCAGCATCAATTGGATGGGGATTTAAACCCCCTTACTCATCCACCCTTCGGGTTCAGCACTCCCACAGAATTCCCAAGCTAACTGCTGACTCCTGACTCCTGACTCCTGACTCCTTTTAGTGATTCATTTTAAACACCGATTCAACTGTTGATTTAATTGAATTTCGTGCATCCTTTAGTGTCTGGGTAATTGGGTGCCTGGTCTGCAGAAAGACCCGCGCACAGTTGCGTCCTGGCATTCCGGAAATCGAACCACCAGGATGAGTCCCTGCACCTGTGAGGAATAAACCCTCAATTGGTGTTTTGTAGTTCGCTAACTCTGGTAGAGGACGGAAAAATACCATCTGATCTAAGGTCATGTCGATATGGTAGTAATTCCCCTTGTACGCGCCTAATCTTTCTCCCAGTTCTGCCGGACTTTCTACACTACGGGCGATCGTTGCATTTTTGACATTTGGCGCATAATCTGCTAATTTGTCAATCACCTTATCTGCAACTTTGTGCTTCAGTTCATCTGTCCACCCTGTACCCTTCAAACCCGTACCTTCTGCACCTGCAATTTGATAGGGGGCAAAAAACTCAATCCACGCGGTATGCTTGCCCGGTGGTGCCATTGACGGATCTAACATTGTCGGCACGACCAAATACATTGATGGGTCAGAATCTGGAATTTCTCCCAAGGTACATTTACTATGAGCCTGTTCCACGTGACTTACGGAATCGGCAATCAAGACAGATCCAATGAGATATTCATCCTTATGTTCGTGGTGTTCAAACCGCAGCGGTTCGTTTAAAGCTAAGTCAATCTTGAGAATGGTTTCATTGTTGTTAACAATCCGGCGTTCTAATCTTTCCCGCAAATTTGAATCAGCCGCATCAACATCGCTACTCTCCATCAATCGCAAAAATAGCCGTTTGGCATCAATATTTGAAATCACTCCATACTTAGCACGGTATTCTGTGCCATTTGCAACTCGCACGCCAACAGCACAACCATTGTCAACCAAAACTCTCTCAACATGCTGATCGGTTAAGATGACGCCGCCTTTACTTGTCACCAACTTGACCAAAGCTTGTACTAGTGCGCCTGTACCACCGAGAGGTCTCGCCATACCTGGGTTGTGACGCATTGCCATCATGATAGCGCCGATCGCAATAGTTTTTTGTGAAGGAGGGGCACCGAGTTCTGCCGTAAGTCTTGCCAGAGGTGCTTTGAGAAATTCCGAATCAAACCATTCGTTGAGAAGATCCTCAGCGCTGGTAAGCATGTTGCGAACAAAGTCCAGCGTCTTGGAAGGTGAACCAATAACTGAAAATAAATCCTTAATTTTAGCAATGTCGTAGTTGCCAAGAATATCCAGAACAGACTTTGGAGGCGCGTTAAACATGGGAATCATTGCACCAAGTGCCCTTTGCCAGTAGTCTGTAAATTCTGCGTATTTTTTCGCATCGCGTTCATTATAACGGGCGATTTCTGCACAGGTTTTTTCTACTGATTTATGCCCTAAGAAATACTTCCCGTCGGGGTGAGGACAGAAAACAACTGGGTCACACTCCAGATATTTCAAGCCGTATTTTTCTAATTCTAATTCTTCAACAACTGGACCTAAGTGAATAAACTCATGATCGATCGCGCACATGTTAAACCTAAAGCCGGGGGCCTCCTGTGGCAAAGATTCCTCAGTTGTTGCCGCACCACCTGGAATAGAACGCTTTTCCAGTAGCAATACACTGTAGCCAGCTTTTAGCAAATAAGCGGCACAAACCAACCCATTGTGTCCTGCTCCTATAATAACAACATCATACTCTTGCATAATTGAAATATAATGATACGTTCGCATTTTATGATGACAAAATGTAAAGAGAATTATATCATTCGGCAGTTATAAAAACTTTACAAGCAAGGTGTATTTTTCCGAGTATCTCAGTTTCTCTCAATTCTGAGATATTTTTGATATTTGTCTTACATGCGCTTCTATCAAAAGGATTAAATTTTCCTTTTGCGCTTCCATATTTTTAAGACGTAACGCCATATCATCAAACTCAAAATATTGTTATTTTGCTAGTACAGAACGGCATAAATACACCTACGATTCAAAATGGCGCAAAAGCCAAGAATACAATTCTTTTGACTTCCGCGCAACGGTGCTAGCTCAAACTAATACCAAAAAGAGCAGAAAGCACCGAATTAAGATCGCTAGGAACAGCGTATGTATTGATATCTTTGTGAACTATTTTTTCTTGGCGCTGAAAAATTCCAAACTTCCAGGTATCCCCTGTTGTCACAGTGCCATAGAGCATTGGAACTGTTGAGTCAGTCCATTGATCTAGGGCAATCAATTCTACCGCCAGTTGGGTAAAACCCCTTGATAAATCTGCATTTTTAGCTTCAATCACTAATAAACTTTGCTTCGTTTGAATGAAATAATCAAAACTGCCTTTGAGCCAATTACTCACCCGAACTGGATATTCAATTTTAAGCGGTGCTTTAATGAACTTGCAAACCGTCTTCAGAATCGGAAAGATCAGTGCTTCGCGTCGAGCCATTTCTGAAGCAGGATCTACTAAGGTCAGATTTTCTTGTAATTCTGTTCTCAGCGGTTCTGGGTCGATAGGCAACTGGTGTGAGAGTTGGAGTGACCTATTGTTAAGGGTAACGCCGAATTCAGCTAGGATATCGGCGCTATCGTAGGCTAATTCGGCATACTTGCTGAAGGTATAGCTCTCGGATGGGTCTAGAATCCTGACTCTGCTCATTAATTGCACGAAGTGAGAAATAGCCTTTATTGTAGCACTTCTTCAAGGAGTCAGGAGAAAGGTAAGATGTTTATCACCTTGTGACTCAAAAACTCGGTGGAGGGATAAATGTTGAAAGTCAAGTAGGTCAGGGTACTGTGTTTACAATTAAATTACCTTGGAGTCTCTAGTCGGGTGCATCCCAATGAGCGTAAATTCGTAGTGCGAGCCGGAAAGCTCGCTTGTACTACACGTGAGCTTTCCGGCTCACACTACTAATAACGTAACTTTCTGCACAGAGGCTCATTTCACCCCTGAACGCAGGGGAATTTTAATGAGGAATTCTGCACCCTTGCCAGGAGCGGAAATACACTGCAAATGCCCCTGATGTTTCTTAGTGACAATCTGATAACTAATAGATAAACCTAAGCCTGTGCCTTTTCCAACAGGTTTGGTAGTGAAAAAAGGATCGAACAACCGTTGTTGTACAGATTCTGAAATCCCAGGGCCATTATCGGCAATACTGATAACTACCTGCTTGTCGTTATTGAGTGCAGTATGAATATGGATTTGGGGATTTCTCCAAAGTTTTTTATCTTTGACAAATGACTCTTCAATTGCATCAATTGCATTGGCAATAATATTCATAAACACTTGATTGAGTTGTCCAGGGTAACATTCTACGAGTGGCAGGTCACCGTAATCTTTGATCAGTTCGATCTCTGGGCAATTTGGTTGATCTTTGAGACGATTTGTCAGAATCATCAGTGTACTATCGATCCCTTCATGAATATCCACTGCTTTCATGTCTGACTCGTCAAGACGAGAGAAGTTGCGTAGCGACAGCACAATCTGGCGAATTCTTTCTGCCCCCACCCTCATCGATCTCAGTATTTTAGGCAGATCTTCTAGAAGAAAATTGATGTCAACGGCATTAGCTTTCGCCTGAATTTCGTCATGAGGGTTAGGGTAATGCTGCTGGTATAACAGCATGATGTTCAGTATTTCCTCAATATACTGATTGACATATTTGAGGTTACCATAGATGAAGCTTACTGGGTTGTTGATCTCGTGGGCAACTCCAGCAATTAGTTGACCTAGGCTAGACAGTTTCTCAGTTTGTACAAGTTGGGCTTGAGTGTCGTATAGTTCTGAGAGCGTCTGCTCTAGTTCTTGTGCTTTTAATTCTGCTGTTGCGGCGGCTGTTTCTGCCTGTTGATAGAGCCGCGTCTGACTTATAGTAATTTGGCGCACTACAGAGATTCCAATCGTTAGCACGACGCCCAATGACACGACAATCACACTAGCAGCGATCGCCTCGAAGGATTGAACCAATGCAAAGACAGTTGTTTTGGGGACTTCATAGATCATCACCAGACTGTTATTTTTGCCTCGATTCAAGGTCTGGTAACAAATGATTTTGTCCACATTCTTTGTAATAGTTCCCTTCTCACTTGAGAGAATTTGGTTGATGATATTCGCTGGATAGTCGTGTAAGAACTGGTCTGAGTGATTTAGGTCAGATTTCCAGACTTTGGTTAGATTCGGATGAACCAGGTAATAGCCCTCTTTTGTCACGAGTAAGACACGTTCATAACCTAATGAATTTACCAATTTCAGCGGCTTAGTAAACGCATCTACCATAACTGTGGCAACAACTAGTCCTCGTTTGTGCCCAGCCTGATCGTTAATCAAAGTGGTGTAGTGAATTACGGCTACGGGAAGCTCATTCACGCCCCCTGTAGGATGTTCAAACACAATTGGCGAAACATACACATCTCCGGCTTTTTGCTGCATTGCTGCCTGGAAGTAGACGGAATTAGCCTCCGAATGCAGGTTTTCTTGAGAAGCAATTTCAACCAAATCATCTCTAAAATCCACTCTTATCTGTTCATTGCCGTTCTCATCCAAATACCGCAAGTGTCTATAGTACGAACGGGTTGCTGCCATAGCGCTAAAGATTTGGTTACCGCGTTTCACCCAATCTCGATACAGAGTCGAGGTGGCGAAATTGGTTTCTCGGTCAATCCCATTGCCTAACCTCGCTCGGATAATACCCTGAATCGGTGGGACTCTGCTCAATAACAAAACATCGCCATTAATATTTAAAAGAAAAGACTTTATGTCTTGGACTTTCTCAGTTACTTTGTAATTAATTTGGTTCAAGCTTAGGTCTGATAGAGCTTTTTTCGAGGTAGCAATACCGTAAAGTCCAACGGTGGAGACGGGAATGATAGTGCTAAGAACCAACAGGAAAAAAAGCTGATTCTGGAGATTGCGAAACAGCGGTTGTTTCATTTTTTGAGGAGTAATAAAGTATTAGCTTCTATAAAATAGATTGCCCTTTATCCAACCTGGATTACACTATCAAAGCAGAAAGCGCACAAGACACTCGAGTATTCTAAATCTAGAATACCCGAGTGTCTTGTGGGCTGTGTGGGACGGGCAGTTTGCTCAAGTCGGGAAACCCGCCCACGCAACTACCCTCATGAATGCGACCAATTGCTCAGAATGAAATCGCCTCCAAGCTGGGAGACTTGACCGATCGCTGACCTTTCAGAACCATTTGAATCGGGCGACTAGGCCCTGTCACCAAACCACGGCGTCTCGGTCGCACTTCACCATGATCAACAAGCCCCAATTCGCAGCGCGAGAGGATTTCTGCAAGTACTACTTGCATTTCAAACTGGGCAAACGCCATCCCAATGCAGCGCCTTGCACCACCCCCAAATGGCAAATACTCATAAGGTGAAAATTGTCGTTTACTATTGATCAATTGTTGATCAATTCTAAACTCGAAGCCTTTAGCGCTCTCTCACTTTTAACAACCATTTGGACGGGGCGATCAGGAGCTGTCACTAAACCACGTCGTTTGGCTTGCACTTCACCACGATCAACTAGTTCCAATTCCCGACAAGAGAGAATTTTAGCAAGTGCCATTTTCATTTCAAATTGAGCGAAGGCTTGACCAATGCAGCGCCTTGCACCACCACCAAAGGGCAAATATTCATAGGGAGAGAATTGCCGTTCCAGAAAGCGTTCTGGCTTAAACTGCTCGGGTTGGGGGTATAAATCCTCGCGGTGGTGTAGTAGATAAATAGATCCGACAACTAATGTCCCCGGCTCCAGTTCATAACCCATGAGCGATAAAGGTGTTTTCACCACCCGTGGTAAGGTCAGCATCGCAACTGGGTAAATCCGTAAGGTTTCAGAACAGACGGCGTTGAGATACGGTAATTTTAAAATGATATTAGGATCTGGGTTATCGTCCAATCTGTCGAGTTCTTCTAGCAGCTTTTCGCGCACTGCTGGCAGTTTGTGAATCCAATAAAATGCCCAAGCTAAAGCAGTCGCGGTGGTTTCATTACCTGCTACTAACAAAGTCATCAACTCATCGTGCAACTCTTCATCAGTCATCGGCTGACCCTCTTCATCACGAGATCCCATCAGCAAGCTGAGGATATCTGTACGAGATGGGTCTGGATTTTCTCGGCGATCGCGAATTTCTTCATAAAGAAGTTGGTCAACTTCCCGCTGGAGGCGGAGTTGCCTTCCCCAAGGAGTCAGCGGACCTAAATCCCTTTGCAGGAATGGGAAATAAAGGAAGGTGACGCTTAACGGAGTACCTGCCTGATCCAAGAATTCACCCACAAGTTGCTGCAGAAGTTGGGCGCGTGGACTGTGATATAGCCCAAATACGGCTTGCATCATTATCTGTAGAGTAATGGCTTGCGTCACAGATCGGACACTGAAAGGTTTGCCTATCTGCCACTGGTTGATTACTCCCTCTGTGACATCGTTAATCACCTGACCATAGATCTTCATCCTTTCGCCGTGAAAGGGAGGTATCAACAACCGGCGTTGACGCTGGTGTTGTGCCCCACTGATAGTGATCACAGATTGCTTCCCAAGTAAAGGTTTAAAAATCGAGTTCAATTCACCAGGTGCTTCAAAATCCTTTGTATCATTTGACAAAATCTGTTGTAGGGCTTGAGGATTGCTAACAAAAACCGTAGGAGTATCCAACTGCATTGTGAAGATATCTCTATAGCGTTTGGCACAGGCTTCCATATATGAGATGGGTCTAGCAATCCACTGCAGTAACTGTAAAAACCCTGGTGTTGGCAGACAATTCGGTAGTTGTGTCATATTTGTAGCCATTTTTAAATCTTGTCCACTGTAACTAAGATTTAAAGAAATGAACTCAGTAGTCAGGAGTCAGGAGTCAGCTTGGGAATTCTGTGCGACTGGCGGATAGCGCAATGTGGCATGATTGGTAGTAGAAGCGTGGAGTAAGGAGCATGACTACTTATCAAGATATTCGCCGCCAAGTGGAAAATCTTACCCCAGACGAGCAACTTCGCTTGTTAGAAGAGTTGGCTGTAATGGTGCGCCGCCGTATGATTGTGAAGCCCAAACACAGTATTATGGTGCTAGAGGGATTGGGAAAAGAAATTTGGCATGGACTTGATGCTCAAGAGTACATCAACCAGGAACGTGCTTCATGGAATGGTTGATTCAACTACAAGGTCAAGTTGTTAGCTTGGATACAGCAGCGCTCATTTACTTCATTGAGCAAAATGAAGCGTATTTGGAGCTTGTTCGTGCCTTTTTCCATGCAATGAGTCAAGGTGAGTTTCAAGTTGTTACGTCTACATTAACGCTGACAGAAGTTTTAGTCCATCCACTACGGTTAGGTAATGTAGAACTTACTGAACAGTATCGTGATATTATTCTTGACCAAGAAAACCTAATTACAGTGCCCGTCTCTGTTGAAGTCGCCGAAGTTGCTGCCCAATTAAGAGCAACACAAAACTTGCGAACTCCAGACGCAATCCAGATTGCAACTGCTCTGCGAGGAGGCGCTACGTTTTTCTTAACTAATGATGGGCGTTTAGCTGCTGTCCCAGATTTAGAAGTTTTGGTTTTGGATGCTCTTCAAATTACTTAGATCATTGCGCATCTTGTGGGGTATTCTGACTCCTGACTCCTGACTCATGAATTCTGGTAATAAATTGTTACAAGCTGATAGGTGTAAAATCTTTGTTAAATTGAAAGATCATCTAGAAGGGAGCAGGAAGTAGGGAAAGAAAAAACTTCAGTTGTGGATATAAAGCCTACTTTTTTAAAAAACGTATTTCGAGACACACAGTGAGGCAGTCTGTTGGACGGCTTCCCCTACTCCCTACTCCCTCTCAATCCATTATTAGGTACTCAGCATGACAGCAGTCACCCCAAAGGCAACTTCAGCATCTTCCAACTTTTATGAAGGAATTCAGTATTTTGGTGAAGCGTTACCAGGTTTTGACACATATGGCAAAACACCCGTAATCGAGTCGGGTAAAGTCGCGATCGCCAATCCTACAGATCCATCTGCAATTTTCCAAACTTTACTTGCTGCTGATGCCCTACGCTACTTAACATTGCAAGTTACTGCAAGCAAAGCTTCTGGCCATCCAGGCGGATTTGCCAGTCAAGCGGAAGCTTATGCTGCTCTTGTGATGCTGGGTTACAAGAACATTATTACGGAAGTTGGACACCATGCTCCTGGGTTTTATAGTGCCATGTTTTTGGATCGTTCACTCGAGGAGATGCAAATCTTTACAGTCCAACAACTGCGCGATCGCTTCCGAGAAAACCACGGACTGTTGGGACACCTTTCTGGCTACATTCCTGGAATTCTTGCACCCGCAGGCCCTCTGGGTCAAGGGCAACACTTTGCAATGGCAGCAGCACGGTTGCATCCAGACAAGCTGTTCCCTTTCACCATTGGGGACGGTGGACTAGGTGAACCTTATATCATGAGTTCGATGGCACACTTCCACACAGCTTTCCCTGGTGTGACTAACTTCTTGCCAGTGCTGGTGTGGAATGGTTACAGCCAGGAACACCATAGCATGGTTTCCCTCAAAACCAATGAACAGATGATAGCGTACTGGCAAGGCAATGGTTTTGAAGAAGTTGTGTTAGTGAATGCCAAGGACTTTGACGACCAAAACCAACCAGGGGATTACGTTGATAGTACTGCCTTTTCCCTAGAGCAACGGCTAGCATTCACCAAAGCTGTACTGACGGGTGTGGATCAAGCAGCGCGATCGGCACTCAGTGGTAAGCTGACTGCCTTCATTATCAAACAACTTAAGGGTGCAGGAGTCCACGCACGAGGTGCAAAATCTCACAACCTTTATCCTAAAGACACCCTAGATGCTCCCCATATTATCAATGCTTTAAAAGAACGCGCTTTGCCTCCTGAAGCTTGGCAACTCGTGCGGACAAATTGTGAACGTGCTGGTGGTGGTCCTGCGGCAAAGACAGTTGTAACAGAATTTGTATTACCTTTGCCAGATTTAGGTGAATTGCCTTTGGAAGAATATCCAGTGGGTGGTGATCCTAAAGTTTCCACCACGACGATGGGACGTTTAGTGGCAAAAGTGGGACAAATAGATCGCAATTTCCTCGTGACTAATGCCGACGGTAACGAAGCATCTGGAATTGCTAACATCAACCAAGCACTCAAGATTATCCACCCCACCCCTGACGATTTATACAACCAAGCACCAATTGGACAAGTTTACGAACCTTTAAGTGAAGATGCTTGTGCTGGCTTAGCTGTTGGTTTGTCGTTAATGGGTGCTAGGACTTTGTGGTGTTCCTACGAATCTTTTGCTATCAACGGGTTACCAATTTGGCAAACGGTAACGCAAGCAATGGCAGAACTAAGGCGTCCTACTCCCTCAACTATCACTTTATTCACTGCCGGGGCATTAGAGCAAGGGCGTAACGGTTGGACTCACCAACGTCCGGAAATTGAAGCTTATTTTGCCTCGATGATGCGAAATGGCAACGTTTTCCCATTGTTTCCGCCGGATGCTAACAGTATTCAAGTTTGCTATGACTGGGCACTGACGACGAAGAATAAAGGCATTGTCATTACTGCTAGTAAGTCACCATTGCCGATTCGCACCACTTTTGAACAAACGGTTCAAGCTTTACGCGATGGTGCGGTGGTGTTGCAAGAAGTTGCTTCTCATCAAGGGGGGAGTAAGACAGTTGTATTTGCGGTGATTGGCGATATGACGTTAATCCCAGTTTTTGAGGCGGCTGCGTTCTTGGAAACTGAAGGTATTGGTGTTAGAATTATCTCAGTCATTAACCCCCGTCGTTTGTATCGTTCGGATGATACCGCATGGGAAACTTGCTCTGAAGCTGAAGGCGGTTTCTTGGATGATGAGAAGTTTGCTCAATTGTTTGCTGGGGATGCGCTGATTGGTGTGACTGGTGGTGCAGCGGCGGCGCTGGAACCCGTGATGCTACGGTGTACTGTGAAGCGGGATACTTTTGCTTGGAGGCGGGGGGAAACGACGGCGAGTGCTGGTGAGTTGATGGCTTTTAATGGTTTGACGGCGCAGGCGTTGACGAAGCGGGCGATTGAGTTGGTGCGTTAAAACCGCAGATGGACGCAGATGGACGCAGATACATTGGCGTTTATCTGCGTGTGTTTACGGTTGTTATTCAATGAGCAGGACCTAATAACATACGCTGTTCAATTGCTTCCCATGTTGCGGGTGATACCGTAACTCGCCTTGTTCAATTTTTGTAAATCAGCTAGGTCAATAAACTCGCATCTACATGAAGATAGTTCGCAAGCGCTTCTGCTTGAGTTTTACTCATGGTGCGATCGCCATTAACAATTTCCCGCACAACTTCCAATGAGCCAATCACTTCAGCTAATGCTTCTGGAGTCATATCCCGTGCATCCATCAGATGCATGAGCATCGAATGAGGCGTACCTTGGGGGATTGGGTAATGGGTTTCTTCAAACTTCTCAATTAACGTCACCAGCAGTTCCAACAGCATTTCCTCTTCTGGTGTACGATTAGGACGATGTTCTAAGGTTAAAGCAAGTCTGATCGCTTGTTCGTTTTCTTCCTCCGTGGTAATGGTTTTTGGTTGATACTCAGCTAGCAATTTACCATAAGATTCAGGATTAAAAGTACGAGTCATTTTTCCATTTATCCTTATCATATTCAGCGTGAGTTAAGACATATTTAATATAGATTCTTTGAGCTTCGTAAACAATATCTACAATCAATCGGTAGTTGTTTCCTTTTATATTAAACACAGTGAAGTTGCCAACGGCTTCTGCTTTTGGATAAATAGCCTGAACTTCAACTAGATTTTTTCATTCAGCTTTAGTTGCCACCCTATACCAATCATAAAGTGCATCACAGGCATCTGCATGTGCCCCACAAAATTCCCGCAGAATTCTGCGACTAATAACGTGCATTTAAATTTACTCTGATTACGACTATCAGAATTTTCTCCCAATTTGAAGGCTTTATAGAGCTTTGGCAAGATATTTTCGGATTTCTGCTGAACGTCTGGGAGGAGAAGGCTTTACAGCCAAAGAAGCAAATCGTGAGGTATGATAACCCCATATGAACCTCATACAAACTTTTGTGCAAGCTTTTTATGAAGTCTTTATAAAGTTTTTATGAAGTTGATAGGTTTAAGGTTGTATTGTCATGCTGCTTCCTCGTATTATTTTTTTGTCAAATAAAAATCAAAATACATTTGCCAGAATCAATCAGTCGAGGCTTCAACACCACAACTGATCGAAAACTATAGTGAATGTCTTAAACGCCTGGATTCATTCCCTAGTCGGACAGAATACAGGTTAATAAATTTATTCGTTTACGCGCTTCAGGGAGTGTGAGGTGATAAGGGAGTCATGTCTTCCTCTCCTTCCTTACCTCCAACACCCCCCATACTCCCCACACTCCGACGCCCCTTCGCAGTGAGAATTCGGCATGAAAAGCTTAAGCGAAAAAATAGAGCATATTTACTTACTACAAGAAGCAACCGATTACCTAATTTTATTTGCTAGGGAACGAAATCTGTCGGCTGAGGATTTAGAGCAACGCCTGAATCGCATTTACCAAGAATATGAGCAAACAGGTACATATTGGCAGACCAATGAAGAACTAACCTACGGTGCTAAAGTTGCATGGCGTAATAGTGTGAATTGTATAGGGCGAATAGGCTGGCAAAGCTTAACTGTGCGTGATTTGCGTTATCTAACGACTGCTGAAGATATTTTTGCTGCTATTGTTGAACATATAAAGACGGCGACTAATCAAGGTAAGATTCGCCCGACAATTAGCATTTTTGCTCCTCAAAAACCTGGAGAAGAGGGAATTCGCATCTGGAATCCTCAATTCATTCGTTACGCTGGATATCGTCAGCCTGATGGCACAGTGATCGGAGACCGAGATCAGTTAGAACTGACGGAAATTTGTCAAAGGATGGGCTGGAAAGGCGAAGGAACTCGGTTTGATATTTTACCGCTGATTATCAAGAGTCCAAAACAGCCTCCAAAATTGTTTGATCTGCCCAAAGAAGTCGTAATGGAAGTACCCATAACTCATCCTAACTATTCTTGGTTTGCAGATTTGGGTTTAAAGTGGCACGCACTCCCAGCAGTTTCTGATTGGCGACTAGAAATTGGAGGTATTTCCTATCCAGCTTCTCCTTTCAATGGTTGGTACATGAGTGCAGAAATTGGCAGTCGCAACTTTAGTGATACTCATCGCTACAATATGCTCCCGGTTGTGGCAAAAAAAATGGGCTTAAAGACTGACTCTAAACTCTCTCTTTGGAAAGACCGTGCTTTGGTAGAACTAAACGTAGCCGTTCTACATTCTTTCGCCAAGCATGGTGTGAAGATTGTAGACCACCATACAGCTTCAAAACAGTTTATGCAGCATTGGAAAGAAGAAGAAAAAGATAATCGCATCGTTCCGGCTGACTGGGGGAAAACAATACCTCCTATTTCTCCTTCTACGACTGAAGTATTTCATCAATCAATGGAAAATGTCTGCTTGAAACCTAATTTCTTCCCTCAGCCAATTCCTTGGCACGAAATGAGCAATCTGAGTTCTTTCGCGCCGTCTATTATGTCCTGTCCATTTCACGATCATCTTAAGAACACCCCACAGGCGGTACACCACCCGCTGTAAATACCCCGACCTTCCCACTCCCTACTCCCCATTTCCAGATGAGAAAAATAGCTAATTGGAATCCAGAAAATACAGATTTTTGGCAAAAACAAGGGGCGAGAATAGCAAATCGTAATCTTTGGTCATCGATCCCTTGTTTGTTATGTGCTTTTGCCATTTGGCTCTCTTGGAGCATTATTACTGTACAAATGAAGAACTTAGGTTTTGCATTTGAGACGGAGCAACTTTTCAACTTAAGTGCAGTTGCTGGACTGACTGGTGCTATTTTACGCATTCCAAATTCCTTCTTAATTGCTATATCAGGGGGGAGGAATGTAATCGTTATTACTACAGCATTACTCATTATTCCCTCTGTCGGTACAGGGATAGCTTTACAAAACCCCAATACTCCCTATAGTATTTTCGTTATCTTAGCCGCCTTGTCAGGTTTAGGAGGGGGAAATTTTGCCTCCTCGATGTCTAACATCAGTTTCTTCTTTCCCAAAAAAAATCAAGGAACAGCTTTAGGTTTAAACGCTGGTTTGGGAAATCTTGGTGTTAGCGTTATGCAGGTTTTACTACCCTTTGTCATGACTTTTGCTTTATTTGGAACCTTAAGTGGAGAGGGAATTCTCTTACCCGTTGGTTTAGGTGGTCAGGCGGGTGGGAAATTTATTTGGCTACAAAATTGTGGACTGGTTTGGGTGCCAATTTTGGTGATCCTAGTCATTAATGCTTGGTTCAATATGGATAATTTATCAACAGCTAGTCCCGATGTTGGTTCAACGAAAAAAGACACTTTAGAGGCTTTATTTAAATCTCTTATTTTAATCCTCTGTGGTTTTGTAAGTGCAGCAATTGGCTTATATATGCTCCTGGTGGTAAATATCAATATGTGGATTGTTTTACCGATCACAATTGCCTTAACTGTGATAATTATGGGCATGATGCAAAAGCCTTTCAAAATATCCCTCAGTCCCCAATATCGGATTTTTAAGAATAAACATAATTGGATTATAACTTGGTTATATACCATGACGTTTGGTTCATTTATTGGCTACTCAGCCGCCTTTCCTTTGTTGATTCAGGTTGTCTTTGGAGAGTTACCAGATGGAACAAAAAATCCCAATGCAATCAATCCTTTTACTTATGCTTGGCTTGGTCCTTTGGTCGGTTCATTGATTCGACCTGTAGGTGGTTGGCTATCTGATAAATTCGGAGGTGCAAACGTTACTCATTGGGATACGATAGTCATGATTTGTTCAGCTTTAGGAGTCGCTTATTATCTTAAACAAGCGAGTGCTTCTCAAACTCCCGAAATTTATTTTCTTCCCTTTTTGATTCTGTTTTTAATTCTCTTTATTACTACCGGAATTGGTAGTGCGTCAACCTTTCAGATGATTCCCCTGATTTTTGAACCAAATCAGGCAGGACCAGTTTTAGGCTGGACTTCAGCCATTGCTGGTTATGGTGCTTTTATTATTCCTAAAGTTTTTGGCGGTCAAATAAAAGCTAGCCATCCTGAGTATGCACTGTATTGTTTTGCAGTTTATTATCTCAGTGGTTTCATTGTTAATTGGTGGTTTTATGCCAGAAAAAATGCTTGATTGAAGAACTCAGAATTCAGAAATCAGGAGTCAGAATGAACCCACGAATAAATCCGTGGGATTAGTGTTTATAATATATTTCCATTTTATCCTTAAGAAGGCTTTCTTACGCTTCAATTCATGCGCATATAACAGATTTTTACTTAGACTGAAAGCATTTATTTTTGCTTTTACTCTTCAACAAGTATTTATTGAATAAGTTAAATATAATACCTTAACCTGATTCAATACTTGTAATAAAAATGACAAAAATTGCAGAGATTCTCTAGCAACGGGAAATCATTTCTTGGAGCAATCTGCTAGAAATGAAAAACCTATCTTGAAAGACAGTTTTTATTACTGTAAGTACCCAATTTTGCTGTGTGATTTAGTAGCATTGTTCCGGATGACCTTAGACTTGCCAGTAAATAGAAAGGGACACAATTAATGAGCTTGCAAAGTTCTGTAATTACCGCTTTTCGGTGAATTTTCTAGATTGTATCGACTTAATAAACCCGAGGGAACATTTAATAACTCGCATGAAATTACGCACTCCTTACTATTCAATTAATAACTGGAAAGCACAGATTGACGATGATACTATAATCCTCGACCCACTGAGGCAAGGAAAAGGTTCTTTTGTTGTAGAGGGGTGGAATCCCACGGGAGAGTATTGCATTTACAACCAATTTTTTGATAGCCTCCATAAGGCTCAAGCATGGATTTTCAGCTTGGACCAAAGAACTGAGACTATGATTTGCGATGCTGCCAGCGCCCGTATATTTACGTGTTTCGACGGCACCTACTGGTGGAATACTCCAGCAACAGTAGAACACGGGCAAAAAGCGTGCTATCACCAGCTACCTACTGCGAACAACATGAAAGATGCTACTAAAATGGTGAAGAAAGTCTTGGAAAATTTAACCCGAAATAATGCTAGCCTGAAACGTGGTGATTTAATTCATCAACAAACATATACCTCTTTTACAAGACTAAGAAGAAGCAAATTTCTGCAATCTTTTTCTGGTCTAATTTCTGGGGAATTTACCACTTCCCGAATTGACAAAAGAGGGTAAATTTTGGTATAATTTTAGGCTTTTTGCGGCAACCAGAACATTTACAAACCATCTGGAAGGGTATAGTGTGGGAACGCATGTTACTTAATGTGATTTAAAGGAATTGCTGGTTTATCCTTTAAGTCACAGTTCGGATAACTCCTACAGTATTGGGTATGAAAACATTTTTCTTCCCCACTGCCCATTTTCAAGGTATCATCAAAGTAATGAGTATCTCTTTTCTGTAGCTTCTAAAATGTTGCGTCTAAAGTCATTTTCTAGAGCCTCACTATTTGACGAATTTGAAATTGAGATCAAAGAAGAAATTTTCAGCAAATATAAATATGCCTTGATATATATCGGCGTAGATTTGATGCGCGAAGATGTCCAGGAAGCTCTCCTTAACTGTATTGAGGGCTTTGAAGATGCCATACGTGCCACGATCGCATATTGGTACTGGCTTACAGAAAAGTCTCAACCTTTCTATGCAAATGCAAGTCTCATTCAGGCGATCAATCAGCGTTGGGACTCTCGCTATTGGAAAGACGAATATTTGGATAATCCTAATTTTAAAAACCCAAGCCTTGTCTTTTGGGAAGAAGCTGGAAGAGTCTGGGGTCAGGATTCACGGAATCAGCTGATTGCTGATGTCACGGAAGAGTATATTTTACTGCGAACAGGAAAAACTTTGAGTCTTGCAGCAGCCACAAGATGGGGTTGGGAAAGATTAAGGGAATATGCGCGATCGCAACAACAAGAAGCAGATGAACAACTTTCTGTACGTTTGCGCCTACGCAATGCACTTGAATAAATTACCCCTATCACTTCTGAGTGTAGATACTGAGGAGTGAAAATGTAGCTATAAATAAGGAGCAGAGTAAACTTTACCTAAGATTCAGCAATTGCCACAAGGGCAATTGGATACATACTATGTAAAGTTTAACTAGGCAATTAGTAACTGGCAAATTTTATCTGAAATTCTAGCTACTGTACTAGATATTATATCATATATTCATTCTCATATGACTCCAGAACACAACAAAATTAGATTTCCTCTCTGGCAATATCTAAATCAACCCGTGCTTAGTTCCAATACTAAATTCGTATTAAATCCCCGTCGCTTTGCGTATATTTACCGAGTTGGACTTCTACAACGATGTTGGGCTAAAGAATGCGATGCTAAGGAATCGCATTAAGAGGATTGTTAGTTGTTGGTTGTCAAAAAAAACACCAATTCCTCACTCCTCACTCCCGTACCGGTGGGGTGTTTTGCCATCGAGTAAAGAACTAACAGTCATATCTCCCATGACATTAATGACAGTGCGGCTGCGATCTAGAAACCAGTCTACAGTTAACAATAAAGCAATGTACTGTGTGGGTAAGCCAACGGAGGTGAACACAAGTGTCATTGTCACCAACCCCGCTTCTGGGATACCTGCTGCACCTACTGAGGCAAAAATCGAGGTGAGGATGACAACGAATTGCTGTCCTAAATTCAGATGTAGCCCCAACACCTGGGAGATAAACAACGCAGACATTGCCTCGTAAAGAGCAGTGCCATCGTTGTTAAAATTTGTGCCAACTAAAGCCCCTAAAGAAGCAGAGGATTCCCGCAAGCCGATTTTTTCCTGTAAAACCCGAAACGTGACGGGCATTGTGGCTGTGGAGGAGTCTGTTGAGAAAGCTGTTAAAAAGGCATCTGAACCACCACGCAGGAAGTTGATCGGTTTTACCCAAGAACCGAATTTCACTCTAAGGAGGTAGTAGCAAGCTTGTAATGTCAGCCCTAGCAGGACTGCAATCACAAACGCACCTAAAGATTTAAACGGCTCAAAGCCTTGTTCAGCAACTGTTTTGCCTACAATTCCAAACACTGCCAAGGGCACCAAGGCGATCACCCAGGTGAGAATGCGGACTACCGCCTCGAACAAAATCCCAATCACCTCCTCTATCGGCCGGTATCCGGTTCTACCTTGAGCTTCTTGCTCTGATTTTATGGCACGAAGGACAATGCCGAAGCTCAGGGCAACAACGATCAGTTGAAGGACATCATTATTAACTAGGGGTTGGAGGATGGCTTCTGGTACAGCATCTTTGATGAGTCCCCAAGGATCGAGATTTTGCTTCGTTAAGGTTGTGCTTCCTGGGGCTGAAAAATGCCGCCAAGTTCCAGGACGTAGGACGTTAGCAACCAAAAGTCCAATCAGGATAGCTACTGTTGTGTTAGTGATGAGCAGCACCGCCAAACGCCGTCCCACCGTACCAGGGATATGGGTTGTCATCAAGGTATGCAGCACTGCGACAAAAATTAGGGGTGTCGCTAGAGCACGGAGAGCTTTCAGCACTAATTCGGAGGGAATTGCCAAGTTCTCAATGAAGGCTTTATTGGTTGGGTTGGGATGTCCTGCACCTAGTGCAATTCCTAACGCTACCGCCAGAATCAGCGCGATGACGATTTGCAACGCGAGGGGGATTCGTTGCCAAAAGGGACGATTTGTGTTTTCTGTTGTAGTTTCGTTCATTGCTAGGCGGAGGTAGAGCGATGTTTATATTTAACATCACGTTGGTGATTTAAGATTTCGGATCGGGTTAACGCAGTTGAAGGCAAACTGCGTTAATGTGGAAAACGTTTCTGTTTTTGGCTCCCGCATATGTCCTTCGTACCTTTGCACATTCATAGTGACTACAGTCTGCTTGATGGGGCAAGTCAACTGCCTGAGTTGGTTGATCGAGCGATCGCATTGGGGATGAAAGCAATCGCCCTGACCGATCATGGTGTCATGTACGGTGCGATCGAACTGATCAAAATTTGCCGTAGTAAGAATATTAAACCAATTATCGGCAACGAAATGTATATTATCAACGGCGATATCACAAAACAAGAACGCCGTCCTCGTTATCATCAAGTTGTTTTAGCTAAAAATACAAAAGGCTACAAAAATTTAGTCAAATTAACGACAGATTCCCACCTTGTAGGTGTCCAAGGCAAAGGAATTTTCTCCCGGCCTTGCGTCAATAAAGATTTTCTGCAAGAATACCGTGAAGGCTTGATTGTCACCAGTGCTTGTTTAGGTGGGGAAATCCCCCAAGCAATTCTCAGTCATAAACTAGAAGCAGCCCGTAAAATTGCTCGGTGGTATAAACAAGTCTTTGGAGACGATTATTACTTAGAAATTCAAGACCACGGCTCCCAGGAAGACCGCATTGTCAATGTAGAAATTGTCAAAATTGCACGGGAATTAGATATTAAAATTGTCGCCACCAACGATTCCCACTTTATTTCTTGTTACGACGTTGAAGCACACGACGCTTTACTTTGTATTCAAACAGGCAAATTGATCGCTGAAGATAACCGCATGCGTTATAGCGGTACTGAGTATTTGAAATCTGTAGAAGAGATGAAGCAGCTCTTTCGCGACCATTTGCCGGAGGACGTGATTGAAGAAGCTATTGCAACTACTGTAGAAGTTGCAGACAAAGTTGAGCCTTACCAAATTATGGGTGAGCCGCGCATTCCTAACTACCCCATTCCATCGGGTCATACTGCTGACACTTATGTGGAAGAAGTGGCTTGGCAAGGACTTTTAGAACGTTTGAACCGTAAGTCTCGAAATGAAGTTGATCAAGTCTACAAAGACAGGCTGCAATATGAGCTATCAATGCTTCAACAGATGGGTTTTTCCTCATATTTTCTAGTTGTGTGGGACTACATTAAATTTGCTAGAGATAATAGTATTCCTGTTGGCCCAGGTAGAGGTTCGGCCGCAGGTTCTTTGGTAGCATATGCTATGCAAATTACCAATATTGATCCAGTACATCATGGATTACTCTTTGAAAGATTTTTGAATCCAGAACGGAAATCCATGCCTGATATTGATACGGATTTCTGTATTGAACAACGAGATAAAGTCATTGAGTATGTGACTGACAAATACGGGAAAGAAAGAGTCGCCCAAATTATTACCTTTAACCGCCTGACTTCCAAAGCAGTTTTAAAAGATGTCGCCAGGGTGTTAAATATTCCCTACGGTGAATCAGACAAAATGGCAAAGTTGATTCCTGTCTCGCGGGGCAAACCGACTAAACTGGCGGTCATGATTTCTGACGACACACCAGAACCAGAGTTTAAAGAAAAATACGACAACGATCCGAGAGTTCGCCATTGGGTTGATATGGCAATCCGCATTGAGGGAACTAACAAAACCTTTGGTGTTCACGCAGCAGGTGTGGTAATTTCTGCTGATCCATTAGATGAAATTGTCCCGTTACAGAAAAATAATGACGGTTCTGTCATTACCCAGTATTTCATGGAAGACCTAGAAGCACTAGGTCTGTTGAAGATGGATTTTTTGGGTTTAAGAAACTTAACAATCATTCAGAGAACTATTGATTTGATTGAGGAAAACCAAGGATTTATTATTGATCCCTATGAAATCACGAATCAAGAAAGAAAAGCCCAAAGGATATTAGCTAAAGGTGAATTTAACACCTTACCTAAAGACGTGAAGAAGACCTATGAGCTTTTAGAAGCAGGTGAATTAGAGGGCATCTTTCAATTAGAATCCTCTGGAATGCGTCAGATAGTACGTGATTTAAAACCTTCCAATATAGAAGATATTTCTTCAATTCTGGCACTTTATCGACCAGGCCCATTAGATGCAAAACTCATTCCTAAGTTTATCGACCGGAAGCATGGGCGAGAGACAATAGATTATCCGCACGCTATTTTGGAACCGGTGCTAGATGAAACCTATGGAATTATGGTCTATCAAGAGCAAATCATGAAAATTGCTCAGGATTTGGCTGGCTATTCTCTAGGACAAGCTGATTTACTGCGTCGTGCTATGGGTAAAAAGAAAGTTTCCGAGATGCAAAAGCAGCGAGAAAAATTTGTTGATGGGGCGGCAAAAAATGGAGTAAAGAAGCAAATAGCTGATGATTTGTTCGAGCAAATGTTGAAGTTTGCCGAATATTGTTTAAGTTACGATACCGAAGTGTTGACGGTAGAATATGGCTTTCTCAAGATTGGGGAAATTGTGGAAAAACGCATTGAATGTAATGTGTACAGCGTTGATAAGAATGGGAATATTTATACACAACCTATTGCACAGTGGCACAATCGTGGTCAACAAGAAGTTTTTGAGTATTGCCTAGAAGATGGTTCAATTATTCACGCAACGAAAGACCATAAATTTATGACTATAGACGGTCAGATGTTGCCGATTGATGAAATATTTGAACGCGGGTTGGAATTGAAGCAGGTTAGGAGTGGGGAGTAGGTCTTTAGATTACCTATCTAATTAACCGCAGAGGCGCAGAGGGCACAGAGATATGAGTCAGAGAGATTTAGGTAATTTTTGACCGGGAAGAGAGTAACTGGTACGAAAGCTGACATTGGAACATTTGCGTTCCATCGCGTATGACCCGAATTTCTCATTTATAACCAGTTCTCTAATCGTAGATTAGGGATATTTTCAAAATCTTTGATATTGTTGGTGACAAGAATATCTTGACGAGAACGGGCAACCGCAGCAATAAATGCATCAATTTCACCTGTTGGTCTGCCCATTCGTCTCAGTTCTGCTTGAATTTTACCAAATTCTTCTGAAGCCTTTTTATCGAATTCTAAAACGATGATTCTGCTAGTAAATTCGTTGATTCTTTTGATATTCTGTTCAATTTTTTGAGAACAATATGCCCCTTTGTAGAGTTCTGCTAGCACAATTGTTGGAATATAGCACGAGGTTGATTTTTCATAAAATTCTGCGAGTGCTTGACGATTTCGGTTGTTTAGTGCAATACAAATATTGGTATCTAACAGATACACAAGGCACTCCTCTGTTTATGAGGAGTGTTTATACAATCTTTCCCGCTCCGTATTTTTCTCTTTCTCTAGTTCTTCCATTGTTTTGATAAAATCCTCTCTACCTTCCCAATCTGTCTCAAAAAACTCTTTCAGCTTACGCAATCTTTCTTGGTCACTCATGAGCTCAATTGACTGAATTTCAACGATAACTTCAGTACCATCAGGAACGTTGATATCCTGCAACAGTTGAATAGATTGACCACACTTGATTCCTTTAATCTTCATCTTACAGTTACTCCCGTAATCACTATTTATAGTATATTAACATGATGTTACTGATTGATGAAATATTTGAACGCGGGCTGGAATTGAAGCAGGAGTAACCTCACTGCTTGAAATCCGTTTAGAATTAAAGCTAGACAAAGCCAAGATAAAAGTATGTCAGTTGTTGGAGCTAAATCTTACTTAGAATATCGGAACGAGGCTTATTGGGTCAAAGGAACTCGGATTTCCCTTGACTCCATTGTCTATGCCTTCCGAAATGGATTATCGCCTGAGAGTATTGTTCAGTCTTTTCCATTGCTGACATTGGAACAAGTTTATGGAGCGATCGCATTCTATCTAGGCAATCATGCTGAGATCGATGTTTACCTGGCAGCCGAGGAAGACGCATTTGATGCAATGCCTCAACCACTACAATCTGCTGATCCTGTTCTATACAGTAAACTTATCGCTGCTAAAGCTACGAGATAGTAGGTGAAATCGTGAATTTTCGCTACCAAGCTGATGCTGATTTGAATCAGGGGATTGTCCCAGGTGTTTTACGGCGAGAACCTGCAATTGATTTCCAAATTGCCTTTGCTTCTGGAAAGCATGTCGCTTCAACAACGGCGCTAAAAATCCCCTGGAAAATTTCAATCTAAATATTGGGAAATAAATACCATGACAATCAATTTACCTCTGAAATTGTCCCACTTGCCCAATCGTCTACCTTTAGATGGTGCTGTCCGCATCGAGTTAGTAGAAGGCGTGCCGATATTTCGTGCATCCAGCTTAGTCCAAGGGCGAATTGAAGCCTTATTAATTAAACAGAAAGAATCTACCCTGACTTCAGAAGAAGAAACAGAACTAGATGAATATGAAGACTTAGACGATTATCTGAGTTTGGTAAATCGGATTATTAGAAATACATCATTAATTCAAAACGAAAGCTAATTATAGGAAATTAGAGATTTGTCGGCGAATCGTTATATTAGTGAAGCTACTCAAAACCAAGTTAGACAAAGAGCCAAGTTTCTGTGTGAATATTGTCATGCGTCGGAACAATGGCAGTATGTCTCTTTCACTGTAGACCATGTGATTCCTATTTCTAAAGGTGGTGCTAACTCAATTGATAATTTAGCTTTTGCCTGTTTTCATTGCAATCGCAAAAAATCCGATAAAGTCAAATCATTTGATGAACAGTCATCATCAGAAGTACCTTTATTTCATCCCCGCAGTGATAGTTGGCAAGAACACTTTATTTGGTCAACAGATACGCTATTTGTTATTGGTTTAACAGCAACAGGACGCGCCACAGTAGCAGCATTAGAATTTAATCGAGTCAGAATCATTAATATTCGTGCTGCTGATAGAGAAATTGGACGGCATCCACCACTGGATGACCCGATTGAAAGTTGAAAATTTATCGATATAAAATATCATCCCACATCTAAAATAGGGCAATGACAATATTGGTATCCGGCAGAAATCTACCACTCACTAAGATCAACCTTGCCACAATCATTTTCAATTGCCCTGATATCTTGCGTTGCCTTGCATTGCAAGATAGACTGAAGGAAACGCTTATCATATGAGGTGTTATGAGTAAGGAGAATGTCACCTTCCGTCTTGACAGTGAAAAACGAGCGCTACTGGACGCGATCGCCCAAGGAAAAGATCGGGATAGGACCTATATCCTTAATGAAGCAGTAGACATGTATCTGGATCTTTACCGATGGCAGGTAGAAGAGATTAAAGCAGGAATTAGGGAAGCTGATGCAGGCGATTTTGCGACGGACGACGAGGTGGCTGCGCTTTTTACCAAGTTGACCTTAGAATAGCGTCATTATCAAAAAAAGTAACGGGTTGCAAAAACTACTCCTCAAGCACTAATTCCAAGTAATCCTGACTATCTCTATCTAGTTTATCTGAATTCAGGTACTCTCGGGCATAGCGATTGATTTGCTTAGGAGCATCAGCATCACCTTCCACTATTTTTAAAGCTTTAGTTGCTGTTGCCCAAATAATCTGCTGATCGTTTTTGATTGCTGTTCGGTTAACTTTACCCCATGCGTAGTTCAGTGCTACTAGACCTGGGTCAACATCGTCCCTAGATGAAATATCTTGAGCGTAAGTAGCCAGCTGCTCCCCTGTGAATTTTTGGACTGTGTAATACCCTGTATCTGGTTTGCTTAACAAAAGTTCTACAGCAAACTCATTAGCTTCTATTTCTTCCGCGTCCTCACTGTCTGGATTAATTGTCTCATCCACAATTGCGTTACTATTCAAATGCCCTTTAATAATATGTCCAAGCTCGTGTGCTAAAATAAACAGCAACCATGCAGGCGATCGGCGAGTACAGCTAATGACAATAACAGGGCGTTCATGAAAAAACGCTACCATACCATCAAACTTGTAAACCCCTTGAGTGTTAGGAAATCCATCAAAGTGAACAACTGGAATCCCGTAACTCCAGCAGAATTCTAATAACCCCTCTAAATTGATATACTGCCGATTTTTTAGAATTTCGTCGCGTACTCCCGTTGGCGAATTGGGTAACGGCTTAAACTCTGGTACACAGGTATAAGCAAGCATTTCAGCAACACGTGATGCCATACATTGTGCTACCAAAACCTGTTGATTCTCAATTGAGAACTTTGTCTTAAACTTAACCTGACATGACTGCTTAAAAGTAGGGGTAGCTTCAGATTTAAGCAAAGAGGTCATGTCAAGATTTAATCGACGTGAAACATAAGCAGCGGCTTCCACTACAGCCCCTGGCGTTGCTTCAAATTCTTCATCCCACCAATCAGGTAACGCTTTCTCTCGAACAAACTTTTCAGGAAAGCCTACCTCTGACAGACGTTCGTAGAGTGTTTTCATTGTTTTTAATTGGGTCTGTGTCATGGTAACACCTCCTTTGATTCTGGGATGGCGAGATAATTTGCACTTTTCGATTGGCGCTATATAGTATAATTGTACTATATTTAAAGGTTTACGTTCACTGTTCTTGCCACTGGCTCATTGTAAATAATTTACAAGCTTGTTGAAAACGTTAAGGAAATATCAAAAAGACTGAAATATTAATCAGCTTCACCAATAAAAATAAATGCAGCCCAATCACTAGGATTAGGGTATTTTTTCTTGGTTTCTAGCATCGCCGCTCGAAGTGCATGTGCTTTATCCGGGTTCTTTTTCCATTGACGATAAAACTCTGGCATCAGAAATACGGTAGAGTTTTGATCTGAGACTTGCCACAAAGAGACAATAATGCTAGGCACACCAGCAGTGATCAACGCTCTGGGGAAGCCCAGCAGACCATCTCCAGTAATCCGACCCCTTCCAGTATCGCAGGCGCTCAGTACGACCAACTGTGCATTCAGCTTTAAATTTACGACTTCATTAGCACTCAATAAACCATTATCTCCCTTTGAGGGAGCTAGTGCTACTGCTCCTGG
>CAIVAU010000004.1 GCA_903903925.1 uncultured cyanobacterium | reverse complement strand
GCCGGCAGTGCGAGGTTTATAAGCTTTTCCATCCCGAGCGCTTTGTTCTCCTTGTCGATAACCATCTGCATAAGCATGGGGATGATCAGCTGCCAAGTAATTTTTATCTGCACTTGTGTTAATCACTTCATCTGCTTTCACGGCTTGAGGAGAAAGTAGAGACGTCGATACAGTAGCTAGGCCTAACAAAGCAGCTAGAACTAATTTTTTCATGGTCTTTGCTCCACTTTAAACTTATCAGTTGTAATATTCACTAATTGAGCTTGCTTAACGTAATCCAGGGAGTTGCCAATGAGCGGGAGGTTGAGCTACTGGCAAAATTGCTGTGATCATTAGAGGTATGGTAAACATTCAGAATATAATCTCCTTCAACCATCAAACTCTGATGATTGCTTTGTGCTTGATGTCTTGATCGTAGTTATTGTCGCGATCTCTCACCAGTGTTATAAGTCATAAATTTGGGGTGACTCAGGTGTGATGTTGCAGTATCACGTACGATAGAAAGTAAAATCTTTGAGTATCCCCTTGGTATTTTCCTTCCTTCAAACTTCCTTCTAGGGATAGACAGAGGTAATGGACGAACGAGAAAGACTTGTCCAGGTGTTATTGTCTGGAATTGTATCTTGTGCATTTGTATCTTTGTTATGGATACTGTTTCTTGACAGCTTATTATCTGTACTAGTTATGCACATTAGTATCGCAGAAGACACGAAAAAAAGGTTTCACGCAGCCTGTGCTATCCGTGGGTTGAAGATGAGCCAAGTGATTACTCAGCTAGTTGAGCAATGGCTGAAAACGAATGATGTTTCTGCATCTGGTAAAGAAGGTGAATTGGTGACAATCGGTAAAGTAACTGAGTAGTGAGATCGCTTGAAGTATGAGCTTATCTGGTCAACAGCGCAGACTATTACAATCCGCTTTAATGGGCGCTTTTCCGACTTTAGTATCCTTAGAGCAGATGTTGTCATTTAGATTAAATAAAAATCTTAGAGCAATTGCAGGCGAGGGGAGTTTACAAGAAATTGTTTTTAAATTAATACAAATAGCAGAAGCTCAGGGATGGCTTGAAGATTTAGTTTGTGCTGCACGTAAAGAGAATTCCGGAAATGCGCTTTTGCAAGCAATTGCACAAGAATTGTTGACAGGGGAAACACAGATAGCTTCCTCGCCTAATGTACCCCAAGCGCCAAGTCGTTTTGCACCCATTCCAAAACCAAGAAGTACTCAGCGGCGGAAAATTTTAGTTTCGGGTGCATCTGTAGTTGTTATATTCCTACTGAACGCTTACGGAATAACATTGCAACTAGCCTCGGACCTCAGTTCTGAAAAGGGTGTAGACTATACTCGACTCCGCGACTTGTTAAAAGCAGGAAAATGGAAAGACGCCGATTATGAAACCTATCTGGTGATGCTCAAAGTTGAAGATCGTAAGGAGAATGACACGATTACGTATGAAGAAATGTCCAATTTCCCCTGCACTGACCTACGCACAATAGACAATTTATGGGTAAAATACAGCAATAGACGCTTTGGCTTCAGCATTCAGAAGAAAATTTACCTTGAGTCAGTTATCCTCGACGGCTATAAAGAAGCCTATAAGTTAGACGGCTATTATTATAAAGCCTGGAAGAAGTTTGGCGACGCGATTGGGTGGAGAGTGAATCAAAACTGGATAGACTACTCACACGTCACTTTTGATACCACAGCCCCGGAGGGACACCTCCCGAATTTGATAGCGCCAATCGGGAGGCAACCAAGAAAGTCGCTTCAACCGGGGCCAGGTATTGGGATTCTCTTCTCTCGCATCAAGGCTTGTAAAGTTTAACATCTAGGCGTTTCCGAGTTTCGTAAAAATTTATTACCATACCCATTTCCACGCAATAATCAGGATTCCACCCATCCAATACCTGGCCCAAATCCCCACACTTTTAAGTTTTGTATCAAATGTGAAGGAAAACTAACATCGCCTACCTAACCATCAGGTAATTGAGAAACTGGAACACACCAAATTTGACGCTTCTCGGTACGATGATGATCTTTTTCGACGTTGATCGTAACTATGGGTAATTCCTGAAAAACCTTCATGCAAGTGCTGCTCAAACCAGTCTTTAACTTGTGTATGAAGCGTAGGATGGTTAGCTATTCTTTAACGAGTTTAGCTATCATAGCATGAAGGTACGTTAGGCTGTCTTTAACACATTTTACAAATTAGTGCTATGTTTTCATGACTATTGAACGAATTCCGCCGAAACAATACCCCAGAAGTGATTTTGGGCGACGGGGAATGGCTTTAGGGCTTGATTTCTTAGGTGTCTGGTTGGTCAGTTCCACATTAGGAAGCAGCCAACTCGGGATTAATTTTGTTCAGATATTGGTCTTTGTGGTCGGTTGGTCGATTCTGCGAGTGTTACTGCCTTACAATAATCGAGGGCAGAGTTTGGGGCGTTGGGCTTTCGATCTGAAGGTGCTGGAGGTTGAACAGGGAAGGGTTCCTGATTTGCAGGCGCTTTTGAAGCGAGAAGGGATAGTGGGTTTGGGTGCCCTTTTGGTTTCCATTGCCCTAAGCAACATCGTACACGATCCGACTGCTATACTGCTAGTGATTCCCCTGGCAGTTGACTGTGGTGCAGCTTTTTACGATCCCCAGATGCGGCAAACTTTGCACGATCGCTATGCTAGGACTATGATAGTTTCGTCGCGTCGAGGCTTTTCGTTGGATATAAAAGTCAAACGATTAGTTGAAAAAATGCGGCGCAATGTGCGATAATCAATATTTGTGTTAATTCTCCTCGGTCTTTAGTGTTTGTAAGATTATGGCTAAGAGTAAAGGTGCACGCATAATAGTGACACTAGAATGTACTGAGTGTCGCACTAACGTAGATAAGCGAACCCCTGGTGTTTCGCGCTATACAAGTACAAAAAATCGTCGTAACACGACAAATCGTCTAGAACTGAAAAAGTTCTGCTCCCATTGCAATAAACATGCCGTTCACAAGGAAATTAAGTAAACATGAGCTATTACCGTCGTCGCCTGTCGCCAATCAAGCCAGGGGAACCAATTGACTATAAAGATGTAGATTTATTGCGTAAGTTCATCACTGAACGCGGTAAAATATTGCCACGGAGGATTACTGGACTGACTGCTCAGCAACAGCGAGAGTTGACATTGGCAATTAAGCGCTCGCGGATTTTAGCTTTGTTGCCATTCATTAATGCAGAAGGCTAAAAAAGTGAAGAGTGATGAGTTAAAAGTGATGAGTTACAGACTCCTAACTTCTAACTCCTAACTCAAAATCAAAAACCTGATAAATTTATAAATTGAGATTGCGAGGCTTGTGGATAAGGGGACGCTAGTTGAATTTCGACCTGGTAGCGATCGTCGTTTGGGTGTCGTAGATCGCCCAGACGGGAAAGCCCGTTGGTTTGTAGTGGATGAACGGGGTCAATCCCATAGTCTCGCACCAAGACAAATCACCTACACAGTTACCGGACAACCTTATAAGCCCTCGCAGATCCAGCAATTTCTGGAGGAGGTAAAGCCTTATTTAGATCCATCGAGTTTGGAAGTGGCGTGGGAATTATTGGTTGAGGGTGGGGAAACAGTCACCCCAACAGAAATGGCAAATCTACTGTATTCAGAATCAGAAGCACCACAGTGTTACGCTGCCTATTGCTTGTTATCGGATGACAAAATTTACTTCAAGCAAAAGGGAGAAGCATACGAACCGCGAAATGCTGCTCAGGTGGCAGAACGTAAACACCAACTGGAAGTAGAAGCGGTAAAAGCGAGAGGACAGCAAGAATTTTTGGTTCGTGTAGAGCAAGCGCTCACTGGTGTTGCGGTAGACTGGCAGCGTCTTGATCGCCATCGCTTGGAAGCACTGGAAAAATATGCAACATTGCTTGCCGACGTGGTGCGCGTAGCAGGACTAACTTACGACTCACTCGCACGCGCCTATCCTCCACCAGCGCCAGTCTTGGAAACCATGACAATGCTAGGACGACCCGCAACCCCCCAAGGAGCCTTCCAACTGTTAGTGGACTTGGGTTGGTGGAGTCTAAGTGAAAACTTATTTCTGCGTCGGTCGTCAATTCCGGTTCAGTTCCCAAGCAAGGTATTAGAAGTGGCGCAACAGCGTTTTGATTCCCCCGTGCCAGACCAAGATGCAAATCGTCTAGATCTGACAAAATTGAAGGTGTACACAATAGATGATGAAAGTACTACCGAGATCGACGATGGTCTGAGTTGGGAATTGCTACCTGATGGGCGGGAGCGACTGTGGGTGCATATCGCTGACCCTACACGGTGGCTGATACCAGAAGATGAATTAGATTTAGAAGCGAGAAAGCGGGGCAGTACAGTGTATTTACCTACGGGAATGATTCCCATGTTCCCAGAGGTGTTAGCAACTGGACCCATGAGTCTGGTGCAGGGGCGGGTGTGTTGTGCCCTAAGTTTTGGGATTATTTTAGATCCAACTGGAGGAGTGGAAGATTACAACATCCATGCCAGTATTATTAAGCCGACCTATCGCCTAACCTATGAAGATGTCGATGAAATGTTAGAGTTGGGGGTAGAGGCAGAACCAGAAATTGAGGCGATCGCCACATGGGCCCAGAAGCGTAAAACATGGCGCTATGCTCAAGGAGCAATCAGCATCAACATGCCGGAAGCAATGATTAAAGTCAAAGGTGACGACATTAGTATTGAAGTTTTAGATGACTCCTCATCTCGACAACTGGTAGCAGAGATGATGATCTTAGCTGGAGAAGTTGCAGCTCGTTACGGTCAAGCACATAATATTCCCCTACCCTTTCGCGGTCAACCGCAACCGGAACTGCCCCCCAACGAGGAATTGCTCCAGCTTCCTGCAGGATTTGTCCGTGCTTGTGCGATGCGTCGCTGTATGCCTAAAAGCGAAATGAGCATCACCCCTTTACGTCATGCTGGTTTGGGTTTACATACCTACACTCAGGCGACTTCTCCCATCCGTCGTTACAGCGACCTACTGACACACTTTCAATTAAAAGCCCATCTACGCGGTGAAGTTCTTCCCTTCTCAGCAGAACAACTGAAGGAAGTCATGATCTCCGTCTCTACGATCACTCAAGAAGTGACGATGGTAGAACGGCAAACTAACAGATATTGGGCGTTAGAGTATCTACGCCGCCATCCGGAGAACGTTTGGCAAACGACCGTGCTGATGTGGCTTCGGGAAGACAGCAACTTGGCACTTATTATGTTAGAAGATTTGGGGTTACAGTTACCAATGTTTTTTAAACGAGATGTGAGATTAGGTGAACATCTGTTAGTGAAAGTCAGTCACGCCGATCCACACAAAGATATGATTCAGTTTCAGGAAATAATTTATCAAGAAGCACAGACAGCAGCGAATTAGGGAATTCTAAGATGCAACTAGAAGGTAAATGACCCTCAAGTATCTAATAGACATAGTCGTGAAAATTAATTAAGTTTTGCAGTAGCCTACGGTATTGCGCCCCTACTAACTGACGTTACTATCCCTTGGAAAATCAACAACTACAGGCTGAATACCATTTGATTGGGTTTCTTGCAGTGTAGTTGCTGGCTGTTTTGGCTGCAAAGGTCGTGTTTCACCTAGCTGAGTCGTTTGATTCCATAAAATCATGGATAGTAACCCATCTACCAAACCGTTGGTAGTGCCGTTATTTCCACCAACTAGCACATCTGGGATGAGACGAACTTTACCATCGCCAATAATCTGCATCATTTGCATTGCTGTGTAACCTTGTGATCCCAAAGCCTCTACACCAGCACCATAGGCTTCTGCTTTCGCGTTACCTGTAGCACGGATGGCTTCTGCTTCTGCATTACCTCTCAGGCGCACAGACTCAGCTTCACCAGATGCTCTTAACCGCACAGATTCAGCTTCTGCTATTGCTCTTAAGCGGATAGACTCAGCTTCACCTGTCATTTCTTTAATTTTGGCATTCGCCTTAAGTTCAGCAATCTTCACACCTTGCTCAGACTTCACTGTTTCTTGCTGGATATCTGCTTTTGCCTTAAGTTCAGCAATCTTCACACCCTGCTCAGACTTCACCATATCTTGCTGGATATCGGCCAAAGCTGTCTCCCGGACAAGTTGTTGGCGTTGCGTTTGCGCCATCTGCTGGACTTCAAAAGTTTTGCGTTGTTCTTCGGCAATTTTCCGGTCAGTTTGGGTTTGCATGAGTGATTCTGGCGGTTGAATATCACCAATGAGGGTGTCAATCGCTTGCACATCATAAGCCCGCAGTGCCGTTCTAATAAACTCAGCAGCTTCAACTTGCCGTTCGCTACGAGCACTGAGAAAGTCAAGTACAGTACAATCTTGAGCAGAATTACGGAAGTAATTTCCGATAGTTGGTTCTAACACGTGGTCTACTAAATTTTGCATTGAACCAACGCGGGAGATCACTTTTGGCGCATCCAAAGCACCTACATGAATAATTTGCGCCACTTCTAAATCGAAAGCAAATCCGTCTCTAGAACGTACTGTCAAGGAAGAAAGTTGAGCATCATAGGTGTGACGTTCGGTACGAGCTGACCAGTTTAAAACAATGTTGGTTGTTGGCACCAGTTCAATCTTCATCACGCGGGTGTTTAGGGGGTGCTTACCTGGATATAGTGGTTCAATCCACACGCCCTTATGTCCCGTATTCACTAAATTACCGTGGGTGAAAGCTGCGCCGCTGATATCTTCATGTGCCTTACCGACAAAAGAAATCACCACACCTACATATCCAATGGGAATTGCCGTCATTGGCACTTGCTCGACCTGGACAAACCAAGGGTTCAAATTCCAAGAACCAGAAAGGAGAATCTGTTCTTGCAAGCCCCGTCGCCCACCGCCATCAATGAATTTCTGTCCACTCTGGAAGTTATCGTGTCCATTAATGATCGGCCCTGCGATTTCACCACCGGGAATTGGCATTCCATCTAAGGTGGTGACTATACCAACTTTCTCGGAAGCGACGGTGTACACCTGCAATTGTTCAGAACTCATGCCGTGGGTACTAGCATTTCCCGCCATAATGATCTTAAATAAGGCGGTGTTGATGCGGTAAGTACCAGCGGTCAGAAAACCCATTTGCCGACCTTTTTCCCCACCTTGGGTCAGGAATTTCCGCGCATCTTGGAAATTGTCACAATCTACAATTTTGCCTAGAATCCTTTCTGGGGGGTTAGATGCACCATCTGCTGCTACAAGTAGGGCGATTTCACCTTGGGGAACAACAACTACCGATTCCTTGCGCACAGAATACTGCCAAGGCCAATGACCCCAGTGCCAACCAGGAGCAAGAGTATCAGCCTGCAAGCCTGCTTCACCGTTGAGAGCAATCAACCTTCCAGGTGGTAGTCCTCGTCCAGAAACAGCAAACTTTTTGACGACAATACCGACTTCCCGTTCACCGATCACCACTAGTCCGCCGAAGAAAAGGGGAACAAAAATGACTAAACCGCCGACAACAACTATCGGGACGATACCCAAAGGCTGTGCTTGTGTTGGGGTCTGAGCAATTGTGATTGGTGTTACCTGATCCACCAAGACTGATGCTAGGGTGATTTCTTTGGTTGTAGCTGTTTTCGTGGAAGTCGCACTGGCAGAATGAAGCCCACCAGCCAGCGCCAAGGTCGCTAGGACAGATACTGCGAAATTAAATACTTTATGTGGCTGACGCCGATTACAGGAATCTAGAGAGCTTTTCATAAGTTTTGCCTTGAAGGGCAATAATGTCTAATGTATCACTTCACTTACAGTTCCCAGAATTTCTGAAATTTGCCATTATTTCAAAAAAATTCATCCAGCTTTTGTCGTGTTGGTGGAACAATTAAATTGTTACGTGTGAATCGACGTAGAGTGTTGGTTCTTCCATGGTGTAGTTCATGCCGTAATTACTGAGCTTTCTCGATATAGATTCATTGGCTAATTCCAGCAAACGCTTGCGGAAGTCAATTGAATTTTCATTGGAACCCAGGATAAAGAAACTCACCCTAACGCGAACTCCTGAAAGATCGTCTAGGGGCAATAATTTAATCTTTGTACTTCCCGGATCGATCCCAAACAAAGAATTGGTACTTTCTTTGATCACTTTTTCGAGCAATGCCTGTTCCGGTACTTCTAAGTTTCGATTAAAATCAAGATAAAGCATGACCATTACCTTTTTCCCTCTGGTAATGTTTTCGATATCCACATCTGCCATGATTGAGTTGGGAACGATAACGAGGGTGCTTTTGGCAGCAGTTCGGAGCTTTGTTGAGCGTAAACCAATGGCTTCGACACGAGCAAGTAATGTACCTTGAGAACTTAAATGAACCCGAATATATTCTCCTGGAACGAAAGGACGATCTAGATACAAAACGATAGTTCCAACAATCTGTTCCAGAGTTTTTTGAGATGCGAAAGCAACTGCTATCCCCCCAATGCCTAAACCAGCGATGACACCAACTAAATTGACATTTTGGCTCTGAGCAAATGCTAGAGATGCAATAAACCCAAAAACCACGTTAGCAATGGTTTCAAAAACGAGCAGTAATTCATCTACTTCTAGTCCAACTTTGCGAAGCAAATCAATTCCGTAGAAGCGCAGAAATTGACGGAACACGCCGGATAATAAAACAGTAAAACCCAGGATGATTCCTAAATCTATGAAAAATCTTAAAAATTGATAAAAACCTGTATATGATTGAATAAAATTCAAACATAAATAAATAAGAATTAGTGTTGTTGTAATTCTTAAGGCTTTTTCTAGGGGGTTAAAAAAATTGTCGTATATCTTAGATATTGCCCTAGGGGAAATTCTGTGAATGATAGTTTTTAACAACTGAGGAATGTATTTTCCCATCAGCAAAGACACAAGAACGAAGAAAAAGAAAATGAGGAGGTTGATTCCAAGGGAAATCAAATACCTTTGCGTGGCTTCATCTATAAAGAAGTTGTGGGTATTTTTAAACAGGAAATCCATTTTCGTTTTTAAACAGTAATAGGTGAATCAACATTTATTGGTTTTTCTTCAAGATCAAACGGGATGTTATACTCTTTCAATTGCAAAGTAATATTTTGCTTTGCTATATCTAGCAATTGCTGACGCATATCCATTCCCATTTCACCAGAGCCAAGTATAAAAAAGCTGATTTGAGCCTGAGTAAGATTAGCTTTTCCATCTTGGAAAATATCTTTAAAATTCACGACAGTATTGCGAGAGTCAATTCCAAATAAATCATTCGTACTTTCTAAGATAACTTGACGAATCAAAGCTCTTTCATTTTCAGGAACTTCTCGATAGAAAGTTAGATAAATTAGAGAAACAATTTTTCTACCTCCCGTGAAGTTTTCGATATTGAGTTGGGTGAGAGAATTATTGGGAACTATACTTAACGTCCCTTTGCCCGAATTCCGGATTTTAGTAGAACGTAAACCAATAGATTCGACTCTGCCAAATGTGCCATCGGGTAAGCCAATATAGTCATCAACTACAAAGGGACGGTCGATATAAAGAACGATTCCACCTAATAATTGCTCTAACGTTTGTTTCGCCGCAAAGGCAATGGCTAATCCCCCGATTCCTAAACTCGTCACTAAACCTAATAGATTGATTTTGTGGGTCTGAGCAAAAATAAAGAAGATGGTAATAAAAAGAACCCCGTTGGCTACGATATTAACGACTACTAATAACTCACCATTAATTTTTCGTTTGAGGGCAGATCCTAATAAGTAAAGCTCAAAAAAGCTCCGAAACCAGTGAGAAGATAACCAGCCGACTATAATAGAGATTGACACACCAAGAGGAAATTCTATATACTTGAGATAATCTGGTGTAGGAACAATTAACAGAACTAGGTCAATCGGTATCAGAACAATAACTATTGTTACCCATTTTTGATAAGGAGAAACAATTTGCCGGTAAAGCTTTTCTCTTGGAGGGGAAAAGAGGCGCATCGTAAGTAATTCACTCACCTTCTTCAACAATAAAGTTAAAAGAAAGAAGCTAGCTAAAAAAATGATGGACAGCGCGATAGAAAGGGCGATAATGATGCGCAAGTTCAAACTATCTTGAATTGTTTTATAGAAGATATCCACAATACAATCAACTCCTTCTAGATAGGCTCAGTATACAATACCATGCAGTAAATTTTCTTTACCTCAAAAATTGGATAGGATTAGGCACAGTTGCTTCCCAAAAAAAACTCCTCTTTGCAAATGTACAGGAGGAGTTTTGAATTAATAGGAAAGTACCCAGGAGTCAGGAACCAGAATCAATTGGATGGGGCTTAAATCCAATTGATTATGACTCCTGACTCCTGACTCTTGACAGATGTATTCTTCTTCAAACTCCACCTGCAGCTTGAAAACGAGCTCGGGCGCGTTTGAAGGCTTGGGTTGCCTTAATTTGTGCAAGTCTGTCGCCTGCTGATATCTGATTCAAACGAGTTTGTGCTTCGTTAAAAGCAGTACGGGCTTCATCTAGGTTAATTTTGTCACCACGTTCAGCGCTGTTCACCAAAATTGTGACTTCATTTTGTTCAACTTCGGCAAAGCCACCCAACAGAGCGATCGCCACCCAATCCTGATTTTTGCTGGGACGTACTCGCATGACACCTGTATCCAGTGCAGTTAGTAGTGGTGCGTGTCCACTCAGGATACCTAGCTGACCGGTGGTACTGGGCAAAACGACTTCTTCCGCAGCTGCATCCCACACTGTTTTATCTGGGGAAAGAACACGAACGGTTAATGTCATGATTTGTTAGTTGTTAGCTGTTGGTTGTTAGTGGTTGGTTGTTATTACGACTAACAACTAACCACTAACTATTAACTAATTAGCCTTTGATCTTTGCGGCTTTGGCGATCGCTTCTTCAATATTGCCGACCATGTAGAAAGCCTGTTCTGGCAGTTCATCCAACTCGCCAGCCAGAATCTTTTTGAAGCCTTTGATGGTTTCTTCCAGTTTCACGTACTTACCAGGAGAACCCGTAAAAACTTCCGCTACAAAGAATGGCTGAGACAAGAAGCGTTCCACTTTCCGTGCACGGGCGACGATCAGACGGTCTTCTTCCGACAATTCATCCAAACCGAGAATAGCGATGATGTCTTGAAGTTCCTTGTAACGCTGGAGAGTTGCTTGTACAGCACGGGCAGTGTTGTAGTGTTCTTCACCAACAATATTGGGCTGCAGCATGGTAGAAGTCGAACCAAGCGGATCTACAGCCGGATAAATACCCTTGGATGCCAAACCCCGAGATAGCACCGTTGTTCCGTCCAAGTGAGCAAAGGTGGTTGCAGGTGCGGGGTCGGTGAGGTCGTCTGCTGGTACGTACACCGCTTGAATTGAAGTGATTGATCCTTCATTGGTGGAGGTGATGCGCTCTTGTAGTGCACCTACGTCAGTTCCCAATGTCGGCTGATATCCTACCGCAGAGGGCATCCGTCCCAAAAGTGCAGACACTTCCGAACCTGCTTGCACAAACCGGAAGATGTTGTCAATAAACAACAGCACATCCTGCTTATTCACGTCTCGGAAGTACTCAGCCATTGTCAGCGCCGACAGACCAACCCGCATTCTTGCTCCGGGTGGCTCATTCATCTGACCGTAGACCAACGCAATTTTCGACTCATTCAGGTTATCTTTATTGATCACCCCTGATTCAATCATTTCGTTGTAAAGGTCATTACCTTCACGGGTGCGCTCACCCACTCCACCAAATACCGACACTCCACCGTGTTCAGTAGCGATGTTATTAATCAACTCCATCATGATGACGGTCTTGCCGACACCTGCGCCGCCGAACAAACCAATTTTGCCGCCGCGTCGATAGGGAGTTAGCAGGTCAACAACTTTAATTCCAGTCTCAAACACGGAAGGTTTGGTCTCCAGTTCCGTAAGTTTGGGGGCTGGGCGGTGGATCGAGAGCCTTTCCTCAGAATTTACAGGGCCCTTCTCATCTACAGGTTCGCCCAGGACGTTGAAAATCCGACCTAGGGTGACTTTGCCAACTGGCACTTTGATGGGAGCGCCAGTGTCAACAACTTCCATGCCACGCACTAAGCCATCGGTGGTACTCATAGAAACAGCCCGCACCTGGTTGTCACCTAGCAGCTGCTGTACTTCGCAGGTAACTGAGACTTCCTGTCCGGCTTCGTTGATGCCTTTGATGGTCAAAGCGTTGTAGATAGGCGGCATGTGGCCGTTTGAGAATTTAACGTCTACAACTGGACCAATAATTTGGGTAATGTAACCTATGTTTGTTTTTTCTGCGGTGGTGACCATGCTGAGCCTATTGATTGAAGCTATATTTCAGATAAGGTCGTAGGAGACTTTAAATTAAGCTATGTCATTTTCAAGATTAGCACGCTCACGATCCCACTGCTCAGCTTAAATTTATTCTTAAGACTGAGGCTTGGGAGAGGGTAGTGGGCTGGTGTTGCCGCTTCGCAATGACTCTACCCTAATGCCGAAAATATTCTCAGTATTTCCAGTATAACATGATTAGCATCTCTCAAGAAACAAGAGGGAGCTCTTAGCAGGGAGCAGGGAGCTCTTAGCAGGGAGCAGGGAGCTCTTAGCAGGGAGCAGGGAATAGGAGGTGTTTCTTTCATTCATAACGGGTGGTGCGCCGCCAGTGGGGTGCTCATCAGCAAAAAAGGGCAGGCAAGGAGCCTACCCTTCAGATCCGAGAGTTAGAGTCTTCGTCTCAAAGCTTAGTAGCGTCCTCGAGAATATCCGCCTCCACCACCGCCTCCCCGTCTTCCGCCAGAACCTCCGTCTGTCTTGGGTTTAGCTTTATTAACTTTGAGGTTACGGCCCATCCACTCAGCACCGTCAAGAGCATCTATTGCCTTTTGTTCGTCAGCTTCTGTTCCCATTTCGACAAAAGCGAAACCTCTCATCCGTCCTGTTTCACGGTCTGTAGGTAATTGAACATTTTTGACATCTCCATATTCAGAAAAGACCTCTTTAAGGTCTTTTTCTTCAACTTCATAAGATAGATTACCAACGTAAATTGACATGGAACATCTCCAGATTCAAGGGGTGTAGAGATTTAGATCCGGAGAGGTCTGTCATATAATCTGTGATGATAGATAAAAACAAACTGCACAACCGAATTTTATCTTCTATACAGACCCTAGCATAAAATGGGATTTTTTTTGCTAAACATTTTGCTAAACAAGGGATTGAGCCGAAATTTAGAGGGTTTGGGGAGAGGGAGCTCTTAGCAGGGGACCAGGGAGCAGGGAGCAGGGAGCAGGGAGCAGGGGAGCAGGTTTTTCATTCATAATGGGTCATACTCCTAACTCCTAACTCCTAACTCCTAACTCCTAACTCCTAACTCCTAACTCATTGTTAACACTGCCCGAAAACGCGGTTTGCCATCGCGCACACGTTCAAGTGCCTCCTGGGCATTTTCTAGAGGATGAGTTTCAATCATTGGGCGAATACCATGTCTAGCAGCGACTTCTAAGGTCTCGCGCATATCTTTAATCGAACCACTTGGACTGCCCATTACCCGGCGACGCGCAGCGATAAAAACGGCTGGTGGCGGAAAGAGGATTTCTTTGTTGTCCACAGCCAGCAATACTAATGTTCCTTCTGGAGCAAGGGCGTTGACTGCCTGTCCCATCAGCTTGGCAGAATTGGCAGTCGAGAGAATGACATCAGCACCACCCATCTGCTGCACTTTTTCTACCCATTCGTCGGTACTGGAGTCAACTGCTTCATCGGCTCCCAGTTTTTCTTTAGCCAGTTGGAGTTTATCATCGCCTCGGCTGACGGCGATAGTACGTGCTCCTAAAGCATGGGCAAACTGCAACGCCAAATGTCCCAGTCCTCCTACACCCATCACAACAACAGTTTGTCCGGGTTTGAAGCCAACGTAATTGAAGGGTGTGTAAACGGTAATTCCTGCACAAAACAAAGGTGCTGCGTCTTCAAAGGAAATTTCATCGGGGATGACAGTTACGTCACGAGCAGGGGCTTTGGTATACTCTGCGTATCCCCCATTCAGGCTAACACCAGTCACCAATTGCTCTGGACATAAAGTAGATTCACCACGTACGCAGTAACGGCAATGACCACAGGTGTGCTGTGTCCAAGGAATACCGACGCGATCGCCCTTTTTCAGATAGTTGACTTGTTCACCGACTTGTTCAATCACTCCGGCAACTTCGTGACCCGGAATCACTGGCACTGTTGACATTCCCTTAAATTCTTCGTCAACCAAATGTACATCCGAACCGCAGACTCCGCAGGCATGGACTTTAATGAGCACCTCGGTTGGACTGATATCCGGCACAGGGACTTCACGCAGTTCCAGTGGTTGATGATAATCGGGCAAAACTGCAGCTTTCATGCTATAATCTCCAGAAAAATTATCCGATGTTGATACAAACTATTGCTCATGGTAATCCCATTCCCTAACTTTGCTTAACTTATCCTCATCGACACAGCTTCGCTTCAGCCATAAAGTGAAAGAGTCCTGAAAAACCGATGGAGTTACCACTCCTACAGACAGGGCAGACCATTGACATTATTCACACAAGCACGGAAGCGTTCATGCTAGCCGATTAAGGTTATGAGCAAGACGGTTGTGATCAATCCGGGACTCGGTGACGTACATAATGGATTTCCTAAGGTTACCGCTCAGTTGTGGGTAGCTGGTCATCCTCAGCCAGAGCAATTTATCGGAAGCTTACCCCCAGCACCAACTCTGGTTGAACTCTATAGAAATTGGCAGTTAATTTATCGGGCTCTATGTGTTCGCAAACATCTGCGTTCCCCATTGGTGATGGAAGATGATGAATTAGAAATTGATTGTGGGGCAATCACCAATGTCTCTGGGCTAGATTTCAATGATTTATGTCAAAATTTACAAGAATGCATGAATCGGTGGCTAAGTTCCGAGGAGTTTCTTAAAATTAGCCGACAACTGCGATCGCACATCGACATAACAGAAGAAGTTCGGGTGATTCTGGAAACCAACAATGATTTGCTGCAACGATTACCTTGGTATCGCAGCGATTTCTATCGGGACTATCCTAAGGCAGAATTGGCTGTGTCTCAACTAGAGTATCAACGCACCCGATGCCAAAAGCAGCTCACATTCAAGAGAAACAAAGTCAGAATTTTGGCTATTTTGGGTAATAGCAAGGGTATTGATCTGAATCCAGAAACTCTGTTACTCCACAGCATCCAAGATTCAGAGGTTGTCCTTCTTGTCAATCCTTCACGTCAAGAATTCAACACACAACTCTGGGACTCCGATGGCTGGGACATTCTCTTTTTTGCTGGTCATAGTCAAACCGAGGGTGAAACAGGTAGAATTTATATTAACGAAAATCAAACCAACAATAGCCTGACGATAGAACAGTTAGAGGAAGCGCTCAAAGCAGCCATTGACAAAGGTTTGCGCTTAGCTATTTTCAATTCCTGTGACGGGTTGGGATTGGCCTCAGATCTGAAGAAATTGAATATTCCAGCAGTGATTGTGATGCGGGAACCAGTCCCAAATCTTGTAGCAGCAGAATTTTTTCAGCATTTTCTTTTGGCTTTCGCCCATCAGCGACTGCCTTTATTCCTCGCAGTGCAGCAAGCACGCCGGAAGTTACAAGGTTTGGAAGATGACTTTCCTGGTGCTTCTTGGTTACCCGTCATTTGCGTTAATCCAGCAGTAGAACCCCCAACATGGCTCAAGTTAGGCGGGATTCCCCCGTGTCCCTATCGAGGTTTATTTGCCTTCCAAGAAGAGGATGCACACTTATTCTTTGGTCGGGAAGAATTTACACGTGATTTAGTCGCGGCGGTGAAACGGAAACCGTTGGTGGCTGTGGTAGGACCTTCTGGTAGTGGTAAATCGAGTGTCGTTTTTGCTGGGCTGATTCCCCATCTGCGGCAAGAAACTCTTGTGCAGTGGCAGATTGTCTCATTTCGTCCGGGGATCAATCCCATGGAAGCCTTAGCAGCAGCTTTTGCCCCTTTGTTGCATCAAGGAGAAAATGACTTTGGGGACAATCCAAAATCAAATGCTCGCTATTTAGTTGAACTGGAATTAGCACTCGCCCTTCGGCAAGATGAGTTAACCTTATACAAAATAATAGAACAGCTTGTCCAGCAAAACCCTGGTAATCGCTTAATACTCATAGCCGATCAGTTTGAGGAACTCTACACTCAATGTCTAGAGTCTGATCGCCAATCTTTCTTGAATGGATTGCTGAATGCGGTAAAATTAGCACCCGCGTTTACCCTAGTGCTTACTTTGAGATCTGACTTTTATGGACATGCCCTTTCTTACTGTTCCTTAAGCGATGCTTTGCAGGGAGCAGTCCTGAATCTCGAACCCATGAGTCGTGAGGAACTGCACTCGGCGATCGCAAAGCCTGCGGCACAAATGGTAGACCTAGAAACTAGGTTGACAAATAAACTGATTGGTGAAGTAGAGAGGCAGCCAGGTCATTTACCACTGCTCGAATTTGCCCTGACGCAACTATGGTCAAAACAAAGAGATGGGTTGCTGACTTATCAGGCTTACGAAGAAATAGGCGGGCTAGAGGCGGTTCTGGCTAACCATGCAGAACAAGTGTATGCCCAGTTAAACGAAAGAGATCGAGGTAGGGCGCAGCAAGTATTTATGCAATTGGTGCATTTAGGAGAAGGAGTGGAGGCGACTCGGAGGTTGGCGACTCGTGATGAAGTCAACTCAGAAAACTGGGATTTGGTGACATTCTTGGCATCAAACCGTCTGGTGGTGACAAACCGCAACAAATGTACCAATGAAGAGACAGTGGAAATTGTCCATGAAGCCCTAATCAAAAGCTGGGGACGCTTCGAGTATTGGATGCAAATTGACGGTGAGTTTCGCTGTGCTCAAGAGCAGTTGCGCTTAGCAATTCGTCTATGGGAAAGTAGTGGTAAAGATGAAGGGGCATTATTGCGAGGAAAGCCCTTGAAAGATGCAGAATATTGGTTGAGCAAACGGTTCATAGACATGAGTTCGAGGGAAAGAAGTTTCATTGAACTGAGTTTAGCGTTCCGCGATCGCGAGTTCAAGAAACAAAAGCGCAGGCAGCAACTCACTATCTTAGGGTTTGGTTGTTTAATGGGAGCTTTGATACTGGTCGGATTCGCTTGGTGGCTATCACAGAATTCAGACCATCATGGTGACCAAGGAAAAGCTGCACTCTTGCGGGGGAGTGGGGAATTCGGTATCCCGTCTGGGAATTAGGGGTAATGGGGAGTGGGGAGATGGAACTCCACTTTTACGTAATAATTTAGTAAATGCACCCTTGACACTCCATTGCACTGCATCAGCTTACCCTAATTTTCTACAGAAGAGGAAGTAATTTACTACTTTTTTCAGATCAATTCTCAATTCTGACTCCGGACTCCTGAATTCTGTATGATAAAAACGTAAGTACATCCGTCAGAATTGTTAAAGAATCAGAAGACAACAGAAACCATCTTTCACTCTCGATATAGATACCAAAAGAAAGATAAATTCTGACTCCTGACTCCTGACTCCTGAATTCTCACATAAAATAGAAATATTTGATACAAAGTGAATTTGGGAAAATATAAAATTTTTGACAACTTTACAAAAGTAATTATGACCAAAATAAAGACAGAAGAAAAGACTAATAATATGTGCAAGGGAGACAACTAATGGTAGCTCTCACAGAGAACGCCCAAAAACGGCTAACTATACAAACTGTTGAAATTGCTCCTAATACGACGGCGATTCGCTCTCTTGACTGGGATCGAGATCGCTTTGATATTGAGTTTGGACTGCAAAACGGTACCACCTACAACTCATATTTGATTAAGGGTGACCGGATAGCTTTGGTTGATACTGCTCACACGAAGTTTCGTGACCTGTATTTAGACACCCTCAAAAGCCTTGTCAACCCGAAAGCAATTGACTATATCATTGTCAGCCACACAGAGCCAGACCACAGTGGCTTAGTTGAAGACGTTCTCCAGTTAGCTCCCAGAGCTACCGTTTTAGCATCGAAAGTTGCACTCCAATTTCTAGAAAATCTGGTACAAGTCAGGTTTATAGTGTAAAGTAAATTCTGTAGTCGTTATAAAGATTACTGAGTATGGGTTCTGCGGATTTTGAGTCATGGGGCTATGCGAGGGTATCGACCGACGAACAAGCACAGGACAAAGATGCGCTGCTCAACCAAATGCAGCGGTTGCGGGATGCTGGTGCTAATAAAATTTTTTTTGATATTGACAAACGTACTAAGCATGACCGCAAGGGTCTGTTGAACTTAATTAAAGCAGTCCAGGAACTTCCAGTTAATCACCAGATCAAATTCTTAAAATTTACGCGATTAGATCGAGTCGCAGCATCACAAGTTATCTTTTACAAACTAATCAGCGAACTTCAAAAGAAAAAGATTCAACCAGTTGCGATCGATGACCCGTTCGACTTGGATTCAGTTGGGGGAGAACTGACAGTTGATATTCGCTTAGATGTAGCTAAGCATGAGGTTAAAATGCTGGGCTTGCGAATCCGTAAGGAGCGGGAACTCCGTCGCAAAGAAAAGAAAAGTAATTTTTATGCACCGTTTGGTTACAAAACTGAAGGTGACAAATACGTTTTTAATCACGACAGATGTATTTGTCTGATTGATAATAAGCAAGAATTATCTGTCGTTGAAGTTGCACAACTGATATTGAAAATCTTTTATCAGGTTGGTAGTTGCACACAAACAGCTAAAAGATTAAACGAGTTCTTTGGTATCGGTTCAAAATGCTCTGAAAAATACGTCAGAAAATCAGGTAATTACGCAATTGATGAAGAGGATACCCTTACCCAAAAAACATTAAAGAAGAAAGTAGACGAAAAGTCTAATGCTGGTTTGCGTTACCCATACTCAGGACTGAGATGGACGACAACTGGTATTCGGGATTGGTTAACTAATCCAGTGCTGGCTGGTGGTACTCCTTATAGTACGGTTAAGGAGAATGGTCATAAAAAGTCCTTTGATGAGATCAGCGTTTTTTGGAACACACACGACGACCAAACATTAATTACATTTGAACAGCACCAAGAAATTAAAGAAATTATCCGTAGTAACCGCAAGAATTCATGGGCATCCCATGGCGATCGCGATCCACAAAAACTTAATATTTTCCAAGGTCTGATATTTTGTGCCAAATGCAACGCTAAATTTGTCAAAGTCTCAACCTATCAAAGCAAAGACGGCAACTTTAAATCATATTACCAATGCACCTATTACCTAAAAAGTGGTATGTGCCGGCATAAAAATGCTATTACCAACCTTGACTTAGAAGACCAAATTGTTGAATTTCTCGTCCAAGAAGCAGAACGCCTTTCTTTACTGGGGGAACAAACCAGCACACCTGTAACCGAAAGTCAAGAGTTAATGGAATTGCGATCGCAACTCCAAGCTCTTGAATCTATACCTGGTAATAACCCCGCGATCAAAACAGCTAAACAGGATCTGCGCTTGCAGATTACGGAGTTGCTTAACACTGGGGAAAGAACTAACCAAGCAATGCTCATCAGCCGAGAAAGGATTATATCTGCATTCCGCAACAGGGATTTTTGGAAAGGGATACAGAACCCTGTGGATAAAAAACGCCTGCTACGGGAGTGCATTATGTGTGCGGTCGTGGATGAAGGGAAAGTGGTAGAGGTCAGGCTGCGGATTTAGAAAACTTCACTAGGGTTAGTAATGCCCAATGAATTTTATTAAATCAGGAATTTATGATTGCAATTTGGTGGATAATAGCTATGAGTTAAATTCTCGGCTCGCAAAGGGAGAAGTTAAATGATAGACTAATAAGCAATTTTTTGTCAAGACTGATTTAGATCTTTTTGCTCTGGTTCTATAGTGAACCCACTTGTGGATAAACAGTTGCTCAAATTACTCAAAGAGTTTGAAAGAAAATTATGAAACGTCTTGTTATTTGTTGTGATGGAACTTGGCAACAGTTAACCAGTGCCTATCCAAGCAATGTAGTTAAGTTGGCTCAATCCGTGAAACCGATCGCCAGTGATGGTATTCCGCAGGTCATATTCTATGACCCAGGCATTGGAACCGATAGTCAGAAGATTTTAGGTGGGGCTACTGGAGTAGGAATCGATACAAATATAGAAGATTGCTACCGATTTCTCAGTCTCAATTATGTTGATGGTGACGAAATTTATCTGTTCGGCTTCAGCCGAGGTGCTTACACAGTTAGAAGTTTAGCAGGGATGATCTACTGCTCAGGGCTCCTAGACCGACCCCATGTTACCAAAACACATGAAGCTTACGAGCTTTACCGTGACCGAGGTATTAAACCTAGGGATCAAAAAGCAGTAGAATACCGTGCAACTTACGGTGCTAGCGTCCCGATCACCTTGATTGGTTGTTTTGACACCGTTGGGGCTCTTGGCATTCCTGGAATTCCTGCCTTCAAGAAGTTTAACGACCAGCTTAATAAGCGGTACAGATTCCACGATACCACCTTAAACAGAAAAATTCAGAATGGGTTACACGCGGTGGCGATCGACGAAATCCGCGAAATCTTTGATGTCACTCGCATGAAGAAGCATCCCGAGGCTGAAAACCAGCGGGTAATTGAAAAGTGGTTTCCAGGTGAACACGGCTGCGTTGGTGGTGGAACTCAGGAACATAGCGGGTTATCAGATGCTGCCTTACAGTGGATGATTGATTCCACTAGGAATCTAGGATTGGGACTTGACTTCGATACAAGTGTGATTCCCACAGGCATCAACCCCAATTATAAATGTGACTTTAAAAACGATGTTGGATTCTTTAAACTGGCAGGAATCAAATTTCGAGATGTCGGCGATGTAGTTGAAGACATTCATGACAGCACTCTCAACCGTTTAAAAAGTCGCAAGGACTATCGGCCCAAGAATCTAGAAAAGATTATCGCCAAACTGAATTCCGAACTGAATTAATACGAACTCTTGACATTTCATCATTTTTAATGAAACTCAAAGATCAGCATTGCACAGAATCAAACGGTTAAATCTACACAAACAGAAGAGTACCAAACAATTATGAACACCAAAAGAGACACATCGAGAGACGGATTTAAAAACACACTTCAGACGTTTGTTTTAACTAATCTAAAGCCAATATGGAACTTCATTCAGAGCAACGATGCTCTCAAAAAAAAAATCAACAAATTTCTCATTAATTACACCCTCTTACAAATTCCGACTCGACCCTACCAGTTTAGTACGATGTCTCCCTACACCTCTTGGGAGTCATTAACAGATCGAAACTATTACGCACTGCATTTACCACCTACTGATTGGAAACCTTTAACCGATAAAAATTATGTAGGAGTTAATTTAGCTCCGACTGAAGAATTTGAAAAAAATCTTCCTCCTGTTGAGGATCTGGCGGTGTTATATAAGAAAACCGGAGAGACTCTATACTCGCCAAAATCCTCTCTGATCTTCCCGTACTTTGTCCAATGGTTTACTGATAGTTTTCTGCGGACTGATCGCCAAAATCACCTCAAGAATACATCCAACCACCAAATTGATTTATGTAATGTCTATGGGTTGAACCCAACAATTACGCACCTGCTGAGATCTCATCAAGGGGGGAAGCTAAAAAGCCAAATGATCAATGGGGAGGAATATCCTCCTTTTTACTATGATGAAAATGGACAACCCAAGGAAGAATTCAAAGGAATACCCCATGTAGTAGACAATGAATTCGTTCCTAAATCTGAGAGTTTCCCCCCAGAAAAAAAACGACAGTTATTTGCGATGGGGGTAGAATTAGAACGGGTCAATGTGCAAATTGGCTATGTCATGATAAATGTTCTTTGCTTAAGAGAACATAATCGCTTGTGCGACCTCTTGGCAAAAAATTATCCAACTTGGGATGATGAACGCCTTTTCCAAACAGCGAGAAATATTTTGACAGTTGAGATTATGAAGATTGTGATTGAGGATTATATCAACCACATTAGTTCCTTTAACTTTAACTTCTTTACCGACCCTCTGGCGTTTACTAATGAAAAATGGTATCGCCAGAATTGGATGACGGTAGAATTTACCTTAGTCTATCGCTGGCATAGTATGCTGCCAGACACTCTCATTCACGATGGGAAGGAAATGTCCATACCCGACTCAATGTGGAACAATGAAATGATTATCAACAAAGGGTTGGGAGCTATATTTGAGGAGAGTTGCTCCCAGCCAGCAGCACAACTGAGTTTATTTAATACATCGGATTTTCTCATCGAAACTGAGTTGGCAAGTATTCGTTTAGGTCGCGCTGCCAAATTAAGAAGCTATAACGATTATCGTGAGATGTGTAAATATCCACGGGTGACGAATTTTAATCAGATTAGTAGCAATGAAAATGTTCAAAAAGAACTGAAACGATTGTATGGTCATGTAGACAATATTGAGTTATATGTAGGACTGTATGCAGAAGATCTGCGGAAAAATTCTGCCTTACCTACTTTAGTGGAACGACTGATAGCAATTGATGCCTTTTCTCAAGCTTTGACCAATCCTCTGGTATCAGAAAATGTCTTCAATCCAGAAACTTTTTCACCAATAGGTTGGGAGGAGATTCAGAATACAAAAACCCTTTCTCAATTGGTGCATCGTAATATTCCTCAAGGGAAAAATTATAGAGTTTCTTTTTATCGCGAAGATTGGAAACCAGTTTGATGAGGAGTTAGGGGTTAGGAGTTATGCTGAATTCTCGCTCCTGAATTCTTAAAAATTTTAGGTTCCTTTCTTGCTTGGGCTGCTTGTCGCGCTTCATAGTCGCAGACTAAACGTGCAATCATTTCAGCAACTGACTCAACTCCTTGATAAGGATTATGCATAAGACTCCGTCAGGGACTTGCAATTTAACGATAAACCTCTGCCAAAAGATGTGCAGTAGCGTAGGGGGCGATCGCACTTGACGAGAATGTTCCTAGTGATCCAAAAAGGGAGAGGGGCAAAGGGGAAGAAAAGTCCTTTAACCTTTTCCCCAACCCAGACTGCGATAGCCTTTAAACATTGTCACGGGTCTCATCTGCTGCGAAATTCTGCTTTAAAATTGATTATTTTTTAATAACCAAAATATAACTAATAAATAGTCATTCCTTAACTATTAAGTATAAATATCCTTAACTATTGACCATGAAAATTCTTATAAAGAAGAATACATCCGATCAATAACTAATTATTGATCCTTCATCTGTCATGATCATCATTAGGTTTGATAAATAGAAAATTGGGATCAAATGGTGTGAGGGTAGCAGAAAATAATGAATAAAATGTTTTGGAAGTGGTTGCCGATTTCTCCACTAACTTTATTATTTTTTATCGCTCCCATACCTGAGGCGATTGGTGCATCTGTTTTACGTGAGGGTGTTCAAGAGCAAAATGCTGAACTTCTGTCTTCTGATACTAGTGAACACCCGGTGATTGATCACGTGGAAAAGACTGATACTTCAGAAGCACAAGTCAATTCCGTTTCTCAACTTTCAGATGTAAGTCCTACGGATTGGGCATTCCAAGCACTGCAATTTCTTGTTGAACGTTACGGGTGTATTGTGGGCTATCCCAATAAGACGTATGGGGGTAACCGTAGCTTAACTCGTTACGAATTTGCAGCTGGTGTTAATGCTTGCTTAGACCGAGTCACTCAACTGATTTCCACGACAACAAGTGATTTGGTGAAGAAGGAAGATTTAGTCACGTTACGAAAGCTACAGGAACAGTTTGCTCCAGAATTGGCTACTTTGAGGGGTCGAGTCGATATTTTAGAAACTCAAACTGCAATTGTGGAACAGCAGCGTTTTTCTACGACAACGAAACTGAATGGTGAAGCTGTTTTTGTTCTATCAGGATTTGTGACTGGGCAAGATTCTAATGGTCGTAATATTCCCAAAGTCACTAGCTTCGCCGATCGCATTCGACTTAACTTTGATAGCAGTTTCAGTGGTAAAGACTTACTCAGAGTTCGGTTACAAGCTCTAAATCTCAATTATTTTTCTAGTAGAGGTGGTACTGGAACTAGATTACCAGAGGGTACTCTAGCTGTTAATGCTGACCTTGATGACGGAGCACCAGCAAATAATGAAGTTACGGTAGATGCTCTTTACTATCAGTTTCCCCTTGGGAAGAAAACTCTAGTGACTTTATTTGCCAATCAAGGGGAAGTGGAAGATTTTGTCAATACTATAAACCCTTTTTTGGATGGTGGAGCAAGTGGTGATGACGCTTTATCAAAGTTTGGTAGTCGCAATTCAGTCTATTACTTTATCCCTCAAGGAACAGGGTTTGGAATCGCTCATAAGTTCTCTGACAAAATAGAATTCAGTTTGGGATATATGGCTACCACAGCATCCAGCCCTACCAACGGTCAAGGTCTATTCAATGGTTCTTATGGCGCGATCGCTCAGTTGACTCTCCAGCCTAGTGAAAGCATTCTTATTGGTTTGACCTACGTCAACGCTTACGACAACCTGAATGACGGGCTTACAATTCCAGGGACAGGTAGCATAAAGGCAAACTTAGGTTTTGCTACTAACAGCCCTGTTTCTAGCAATGCTTACGGTTTGGAAGCATCTTTCCAAGTCAACCCACGCCTTTATATTAATGCTTGGGGTGGTTATATTGCAACCCGTGTTTTGGGCGTAGGGGATGCAAGTATTTGGAACTATGCAGTTGGTCTTGCCTTCCCTGATTTTGGGAAAAAAGGCAATTCGGCAGGTCTCATCGTTGGGATGGAACCTAAAGTCACTGGTGCTGATGCAGCGATCGCCAGTGTCTTTACGACAGCAATTGAACCCCAAAACCGAAATTCACCTACAGACCGAGATACTTCAATACATGTTGAGGGTTTTTACAGCTACGTTGTTTCAGACAACATTACCATTACCCCTGGTTTCATTTGGTTGACTGCTCCTAATCATGATGCACGTAACAGCGATGCTGTACTTGGAGTCATCAGGACCACTTTCACTTTCTAAAAAAATTAATATAAATTTTACACAACCCACCAATAGGTGAGAAGAAGCGTCAGAACGCTCAGAGGTAGACCAAAACGTAAATGTTCCCAAAACGACAACTGGTAACCGAGTTTGGCGACAGCTTCAGCAACAATTAAATTAGCAACTGAACCTAATAGAGTCAGATTACCAGCTAAAGTAGACCCTGCGGCTAAGAGTAACCAGGTTTTTTGATCTGGATGAGGTATTAAATGTTGTAGTAATAATACTGCTGGAACATTGGAAACTAAATTTGAGAGGAGAGCCGTGACTCCTAATATACTTAAAGGAGTATGAACTAAACTACCAAACAAATTTAATATTCCTAATTTTTCCACTCCATCTGTAACAATAAACAATCCAGAAAACATCACCAGTAAGTCCCAGTCCACCTTGTTTAAAATTCGCTGGGATTTAAGCCTAGCGATGAATAGTAAACTGGCCGCTACAAGTGTCGCTTGCGCTGGAGGTATCCCAATTAAGAATGCAACCAATAATCCTACAGTTATCAAGAGGCTTTTAGTCAGTAGTGGTTTGAATACACGGTAGTGTAAAGGATCTCCACTGAGGCAAGACTTAGTAGAACGGACATCAGGGTAGAGCAACCATAGCAACCCGATCTGGATCAATAAACTGACTAGCGCAATCGGAGTCAAAGCTTTAGCAAAATCGAAATAGCTAATGCCAGAGAATGAACCAATAAGGATATTTTGGGGGTTGCCACTCAATGTTGCTACTGAACCAATATTGGTTGCTCCTGCCAAGGCAAGTAAGTAAGGAATGGGATTGAGGCTCAAGGCTTGGGCTAAGCCGAGTGTCAAGGGAGTAAGAATCAGGGCAATGGTATCGTTTAAGAAAAACGCTGAGAGAATCGCACTACCAAAAGTTAAAACAATCAGCAACCCAAAAGGACTTCGGACATGGCGCATAATTTGATCAAGCGCTAGTTGGAAAAATCCAGAGTAAGCCAAGTTAGCGCTGATCACCATCATGCTGAATAGAAAAATTAGGGTTTTATAATCGATCGCCCCCCACGCTGCTTTAAGGTCTAAAACCCCTAATGCCATCAGCAAAGATGCTCCCACTAGAGCAATGCTAGCTCGATTCATCCGCAGACCAGGTAGATACCCTAAACCCAGACCTATATAAGTTAGCCCAATGACGATGTATCTAAGAATAGTCATTTATGATCGCAATTTTCTTTTGTGCAATTTTCGTGCCAGTTATCAACTCAGAAACCGGGTTTGTTAGGTGGTAGCAGGACGGCTTTTTTGTGCTTTCTTTTCTTCTTTTGTTTCCGGTACGAAAAACCAGAAAACCGCTAAAGCCACAGCAGCGATCGCTGCTAGCATCAGAAAACCGACATCGTACCCAGCCTTTTGTACCACAAACCCAGCTAGCAAGTTACTTAAACCAGCACCAATACCAATAGAGGTAGCAAGCATTCCTTGAGTAAGATTAAAACGACCGCTTCCCTTGGTTAAATCAGCAACCATCAGCACTGAGAGGACTCCGAAGATACCCCCTGCAACCCCATCTAGAATTTGCACGGAAACCAGAAAAAAGGGATTGTGCGAGATCGTGTAAAGCACTCCTCGAATAGGCAATACACCAAAACCCACAAGGAAAATGCGTTTTCGCCCACCGTTTGACAAACGACCAGCCAAGTAAGCTGAAGGTATCATAACTAACTGAGCTACGATGATGCAAGCTGACAGATAAACAGTGCCATCCAATCCGTTTCTCTTACCACCCTGAGCGAGTAGTTGACCAACCAGTGGTAGCATTGCTGCGTTAGCAAAGTGAAACAGAACCACTGCCGTAGCGAACATGAGTATGCGGCGATCGCGCAACAGCTTCATTATGCCTTCATACTGATTCTGATGTCCTGTTTTCTCCTCATCACGTTCCTCTCCATCACCACGCGCTAACTCATGGTCAATCTCCTGTTCACGAATCCTCAAAACCGAACAGGCACTGGCAATAGCCATAACCCCAACCAGGAAAAAAATACCTTTAGGCGCAATAAATTGACCGATTGAACCAGCTAAAATGGCAACGAGTAAATTGCCTGAATGATTGAACGTCTCATTACGGCCAACTCGCTGATCTAATCTGCTACGTCCCACCAATCCCAGCGTAATCGCTGCAATCGCAGGTGGGAAAACCGCTGCCCCAATCCCAATTAAAATCTGAGAGCCGATAACGACTGGAAAATTTGGGAACAGGGCTATGCATAAGCAACCCAGGGTGACTAATGCAGCAGCCAGTACAATCAACATCCGTTTCTGGCGCAGTTGGTCAATCAAAGCACCAGCGGGTGTTTGGGCAATAACTGTAGTGATTGAGGAAACTGCTGTGGCAATCCCGATTTGTCCTGGATTCCAATGTTGCGAACCTTTTAAGTAGATATTTAGATATGGCCCAACACCATCTCGCACGTCTGCTAGAAATAGATTCAAGTAATCGAGTGCATGCAAACTCTTTTTGCTTGGTCTTCGGTTTTCTTGCATGGGTTATACTCATGATATTTGGGTTGTCTTTCAATAAATGGAAAGAGCCGATTCAATTTCATCATGAAATTCAAATTAAGAATATATACCTAGGGGTGCAAAAGCTTGTCAGTCTAAAGATGTGCAAAAACTATGCCAAACACTTATGCAGTTGTGCTTTGGCACTAAAGTGCAACTACAAACTAAATTGTGTCAAAGATTCCCACAAAAAGGCACCTCACCCATCTAGATCAGTCTCTCCAAGCCCTATTACAGCAATTTTTACCTCAATGAACCATACCGCTTGTAAGGGCGCAAGGCATTGAGCCCCTACCTGTGTTCGATCTGAGTGCCGTTGTCACTTGATGCTATAAACCTGACTCACGATCCTTTTTCTAAGCGAATTGTGAAAAGTGGCGATCGCGTGGATTTAGGACAGGGACACGAAATGGAATTCGTCAGTGCGCCTAACCTGCACTGGCCTGATACAATCTTCAGCTTTGACCACAGAACCCAAACTCTCTTCACCTGCGATGCCTTTGGGATGCACTATTGTAGCGATAGTACATTTGACGACAACCTAGAGGCAATTGAAGCCGACTTCAGATTTTACTACGATTGCTTGATGGGTCCCAACGCCCGTTCCCTGTTGAATGCCATGAAAAAAATGGGCGATCTGGGGAAAATTAAAATTATTGCTAACGGGCATGGACCCCTATTATACCACAATCTTGACATTCTGCGGGAATGTTACCACAATTGGAGCCAAAAACAAGCCAAGGCAGAAACAGTGGTCGCCGTATTTTGTGCCACTGATTACGGGTATAGCGATCGCCTCGCAGCTGCAATTTGTCAAGGGGTGCAGAAAACTGGGGTTGGCGTCGAAATCATGGATTTGACGACAGCGGATAGCCAAGAAATCCAAGAACTAGCTCATAGAGCAGCCGGCATTGTGATTGGTATGCCGCCAAGCGCTAACGTCGCAGCTCAAGCCGCCGTCAGTTCATTACTAGCTGTCACCAAAGACAAGCAATCCATCGGACTGTTTGAGTGTTACGGCAACGATGATGAACCGATAGATCCACTGCGGAGAAAATTTATCGACCTTGGCGTCAAAGAAGCCTTCCCAGCAGTTCGGATTAAAGAGACTCCTACCGCTGCCACATACCAACTGCTAGAAGAAGCAGGTACAGACATAGGACAATTGCTTGTCCGCGAACGCAACATCAAGCAGATCAAAGCCCTTGATGTCAACATGGAAAAAGCGTTGGGGCGGATCAGCAGTGGACTATACATTATCACCACCAAAAAGAGTGATATTAATGGTGCAATGCTTGCTTCCTGGGTAGCTCAAGCTAGTTTACAACCCCTAGGATTTACCGTAGCCGTCGCCAAAGACCGGGCGATAGATTCCTTAATGCAAGAGGGCGATAGCTTTGTTCTCAACGTTTTAGAAGAAGGAAACTATCAGGAGATCAAGAAGCACTTCCTCAAACGCTTGTATCCTGGTGCAGACAGATTTGCCGGGGTGAAAACGCAAACAGCTAACAATGGTTGCCCGATTCTGACAGATGCTCTCGCTTACATGGAATGCGAAGTTGTCAGCAGCATAGAATGCAGCGATCACTGGATTTTATACTGTACCGTCAAAGACGGTCGAGTCTCCAAACCAAATGGGCTCACAGCCGTTCGTCATCGCAAAGTCGGTAACTACTACTAAGTCAGGAGTCAGGAGTCAGGAGTCAGAAGTCAGGAGTCATTGGTCATTACTATGGACTATGGACTACTGACTAATGACTATGGACTAATGACTATGGACTAATGACTATTGACTCATCTCTTCATTCGACAACCATGACCAATCCGAATCCCCGCGACATCCAAGTTCTACAAATTGCCACCAACACTACAGTACTCAGAGCACGCAGTTGGACACGCTTGCGGTTTGAAATTGAATACGCGCTTGCTAGAGGGACTACGATCAATTCCTATTTAATCGAAGGCGATAAAACCGCAATTATTGATCCACCTCCTGAAACCTTCACCGCAATTTATCCAGAGGCATTGCAGCAGTGTCTGGATTTGAAACGGTTGGATTATGTGATTCTCGGTCATTTTAGTCCTAGCCGACTGGCAACTCTGAAAACGCTGTTAGAACTTGCCCCGCAGATCACCTTTGTCTGTTCTCTTCCGGGTGCGGCAAATTTGCGTGATGCTTTCCCTGAAAAAGATCTGAAAATCATGACGATGCGGGGAAAAGAAACTCTGGATCTAGGCAAGGGTCATCAATTGAAATTTGTTCCCATCCCTAGTCCGCGTTGGCCATCAGGACTTTGTACCTACGACCAGCAAACCCAAATTCTCTATACAGATAAGCTATTCGGAGCTAATGTGTGTGGTGATGAAGCGTTTGATGAAGACTGGGATGTGTTAAAGGATGACCAGCGGTACTACTATGACTGTCTGATGGCCCCCCAAGCGACTCACGTGCAAGCAGCGCTGGAGAAAATATCAGAACTGCCGATGAGAATGTATGCGACTGGTCATGGCCCGTTGGTACGCTACGGCTTAATCGAACTTACCAAAGCTTATGAGGCTTGGAGTCTTGCTCAAACTGATCGCGAGATCACCGTTGCTTTACTTTATGCCTCAGCTTATGGGAACACAGCAACTTTAGCCCAAGCGATCGCCCTTGGACTGACTAAAGGTGGGGTTGCGGTAGAATCAATCAACTGCGAATTTGCTCAACCTGAAGAAATTCGTGCTGCTGTAGAAAAGTCTGATGGGTTTGTCATCGGCACTCCCACCATAGGGGGTAATGCACCCACTCCCATTCATACTGCTTTAGGGATTGTACTCTCTATCGATAACAATAGCAAAACTGCTGGGGTGTTTGGTTCCTATGGTTGGAGTGGCGAAGCGATAGACCTAGTTGAAAGTAAACTCCGGGATGCTGGTTATCGTTTTGGATTTGAAACCTTGCGAGTCAAGTTTAAACCCGACGATGTTACGCTTAAGCTTTGTGAAGAAACGGGTACAGACTTTGCCCAAGCCCTGAAAAAAGCTAGAAAAGTCCGTTTGCCACAAACAGCGGCTACCCCTGTAGAACAGGCTGTAGGTCGGATCGTTGGTTCAGTTTGCGTCGTCACAGCAAAACAAGGAGAAGTTTCTACCGGAATGCTTGGGGCGTGGGTTTCTCAAGCAACCTTCAACCCTCCTGGTCTGACAGTTGCTATTGCTAAAGACCGGGCGATCGAATCTCTCATGCATCCAGGTGGCAAGTTTGCCCTGAATATTATGGCGGAAGATAATCATGTAGACTACATGAAGCACTTTCGTAAATCTTTTCTGCCAGGAGAAGACCGTTTTGCAGATTTTGTCACAGACTTTGCGGATAACGGCTGTACTATCCTTGCCGATGCCTTAGCTTATCTTGAATGCTCGGTCAACAAACGCATAGAATGTGGAGATCACTGGGTTGTGTATGCTACCGTTGACAACGGTAAATTACTCAAACCTGATAGCGTTACCGCCATTCATCATCGCAAATCTGGTAATCATTACTAGGGGGCGATTGGGGATTGGGGATTGGGGATTGGGGATTGGGTAAGAGGTACTCAGTACCCAGTCACTGCTTCAATCTAGACACCAAAATCTACCATCAACAGATTGCTGAGGGTGAACTTTACTATTTCACACTCAGCAATCTCTTTTTGATCCTTTAAATAGACTTGCTAGTTACACACTCGTTTGGTGGTGTAGTAACCTGGATGATACGTTCTTCTACCCACAATACCAAATCTACGAGAATAATATCCTTGATGGTACACCCGTCTGTTGAAGCAATGCCGTTCAGCAATGAGATCAGATGAGTGTGTTGGCAATAGTTCAGAGTGTCCAGACACAGATCCTGTAGATATCTCGGATGATCTAGGCTCCACTGAAGTAGCAAGCACAGAACTTGTCACACCGAAACCCAGAACGGCTGTTGCTATAGCAATTCCTGAAAACAATGATGTCTTATTCATTATCTATCTTTCACCATAAAGTTCAGAAAAGTAAATAAAATATCTACTGAGCCTTTATTTTTATACCTCACTGGATATACATTCATCTATCTATAGCAATCTTTCCAGGAGTTTTGAACACCTCTCCCTAGTCTCAATACTCCGGTTTGTAGACATAGCTGCGGATAAATGCTTCCAAGTCGGGTGGTTGAGGGACACGAGCGAGGTTGTGATCGAAAATGACCTTCGCTACACGTATAGCAGTATTGATCTCAATTTCGAGGATGTTTGACTGCAGCGGGAAAAGCAGTCCCTGGTTGATCTGGTCAGGCGTGACCTGATCCGAGATGGCTCGCGCAGCCTCGGTAAACATCTCGTCGATCACACGCTTAGCCTGAGTCGCGTAAATTGCCATTCCAATTGCAGGGAAGACGTACGAGTTATTTGCTTGACCAGGTAAAAAAGTCTGCCCATCGTACTGTACAGGTGGGAATTGCACCCCAGCTGCATAAAGCGCCTTACCCTTCGACCAGTTGTAAGCTTCCTGTGCCGAACACTCTGCGTGATCTGTCGGGTTAGACAGAGCGAAGATTATTGGTCGTTCGTTGAGATCAGACATGACCTCGACCACTTGTTGAGTAAAGGCTTTACCTACTGTACTTACTCCTATGATGGCGTTTGGTTTAATCGATAAGATGGCAGTTACAAAGTCCTTCGTTGGTTCATGGGGGTGGGCATACGGCAGTTGAAAGTCAAAAATATCCTTGCGACTTGGCTCAAGCAACCCGTTGACATCGAACATTGAAATTTGAGCCTGTGCTTGTTTGAGTGAAAGTCCTTCCAACACCATAGCAGTCACAAGCAGGTTGGCGATCCCAATACCCGCTGATCCAGCTCCCAAAAACAAGATGCGCTGATCTTTGAGTTTATGACCTGTTACCTTTAAAGCGCTCATGATTCCTGCAAGTGCGATCGCAGCAGTCCCTTGCATATCATCATTGTAGCAGCATACTTGATTGCGATACCGAGCGAGTAAATTAATAGCATCGTTACCTGTCCAGTCCTCAAAATGAATACAGCAAAGCGCAAAGACATCCTGGACTGCGTTAACAAACTCATCCACAAACGCGTAGAGTTCCTCTGTTGAAGGTCGGGACTGACGCAGTCCAAGGTAGAGCGGATCGTTGAGCAGCGTCTGGTTGTTTGTTCCTGCATCGAGATACAAAGGCAAAAGTCCTTGGGGAGGTACGCCTCCCACGGCTGTGTAAAGCTGGAGTTTGCCAATTGGGATGCCAATACCGTTCGCGCCCAGATCACCCAGTCCCAGAATTCGACCGCCATCGGTCACACAGATGATGCGTACATCCTTAACTGGCCAATTGCGAAGAATCTCTTTCACACGACCCTTTTGGGTTATTGACAGATACATCCCACGAGGACGACGAAAGATCTGACCAAATTTGAGGCAAGCTTCAGCTATCGTCGGGTCGTAAACAATTGGCAAAAAACGCACCGGATCTGACATGATCGTTCGGTAGAAGAGCGTCTCGTTGTGATCGAGCAGGCTGATCAGGTAAATGTAGCGTTCAAGGTCAGTACTCTTGTGTTCAAGCTGCTGCATCACTCGCCGTAATTGCAAGTTTTCTGACTCAATGACATCGGGAACTAATCCGACGAGTCCAAATTTTTCCCGCTCCTCCTCAGTGAAGGCGGTGGATTTATTCATCGCTGGATCGTGTAGTATGTCAATACCACGCTTACCTTTGAAGGATATGTCTGACATTAGATTTTTCCTGATTTCACTAATATTCATGCATTGAGCAATAATTACGAATTATTCTAAGCTTGGGTTCAATCATCTTTTTTAGATTGACAATCCGGTCATATTCTTCGACACTAATAAATGCAAGTTTCAGCGCCACCTGAGATCGCGTGAGCAACTTACGATGCTTTGTCGCAACCAATTATTGGACTGAGTGCTGTTACCAGCATGAGCGAGTGCTAGAAAAATTTGTTGATTCGTTTGCGAGCCTAACCCCACAATCTTGGTACTTTTATCTCTCTAGTAAATCCCTCTTGGGTATGACGCTGACATTCCACTTTATAAATAACGTTGGTACGCTACGTAACATTGTCGAAGTAGAAAGAACACAGCACCGAGAGAGTAACATGAGCGAACGTACAGTCAATACTACTCGGATCGGCTTTTTTCCCTCCTCCCTTTCATCACAATTTGGGGTACGGTTGTTTTATCTTCCCCCACACCCCGTTCTTACTCACCAGTGGGGCTTCTGTCGAAAAGAGCTAAAATGATCCCATTAGGCTTCTCAAAGAAATTTGGCATTGCTAACTTAGGCTATAGCTCCTAGTTTTTTTATCCAAAGTGAGATCATCTACCCATGCTGTTTAAAGGAACAATCCTACGTAATCGCTATCAAGTTCTTAGACACTTGGGGACTGGAGGTTTTGCTGACACTTATTTGGCAGAAGACAGGGATTTGCCGGGTCATCCTCAATGTGTCATAAAACACCTGAAGCCGACAAGTCCAAATCCAGAGGTTTTACCCATTGCTAGACGTTTATTTGAAACAGAAGCACAAGTTTTGTATCTATTGGGTCAGAATGACCAAATACCGAAGCTGTTTGCCCATTTTGAAGAAAATGGAGAATTTTATCTAGTTCAAGAATTTGTGGATGGGCATGATTTGAGCAACGAACTGACTCCTGGCAAGCGGTTGAGTGAACAGGAAATCGTTGATCTGTTACGCTTAATTCTAGAAGGATTAGCAGTTGTCCATCAACGGAATATCATTCACCGAGATATCAAGCCCCAAAATTTAATGCGTCGCCGAAGCGATGGCAAGATTGTATTGATTGACTTTGGCGCAGTCAAAGAGATTGGAACTTTAGCAGTCAATTCTCAAGGTCAGGTGCGGTCTACTATCACTATTGGTACTCCAGGCTACATGCCAAGCGAACAAGCCAACTGTGACCCCAAATTATGTAGCGATATCTATGCAGTGGGTATGATTGGTATTCAAGCTCTTACCGGCTTATTACCTCAACAGTTACTTCAAGATCCAACCACAGGTGAGCTTTTCTGGCGTAATTATGTCGAGGTAAGCGACCAACTCGCAAATTTTCTCTCCAAAATGGTTCGCTATCACTTCAGTCAGCGCTACCAGTCTGCATCTGAAGCTTTACAGGCACTCAACTCTCTATCACTACAATCACAACCAACATCATTTACTGTAACAATTCCTGTCATGACAGGACTTCCTAAATCCTCTATGCCGGGATGTTTAATTGGACTGATTGGACTGGGACTAGGAATCGTTGCGACTATTGCAATAATCAAGTATCGATGGTCAATTCCCTCTTTACCATCACAAAACATCCAAAACATTAACTTCGCAGTCAAGCCACAATTTGATAATGTTCATGAATATTTTTCCGATGATGTTCGTAATTTTTCTGAGGGACTAGCGCGGGTCATATATAATGGAAGAACAGGCTATATCAATAGTAAGGGTAGCTTTGTAATTCAGCCGCAATTTGATGGTGCTTCGTACTTTTCTGACGGATTGGCATTGGCGTGGGTTTACGGTAGAAACCGAGGCTATATAAATAAGACTGGACACTTTGCAATCCCACCACAATTTGGTCGAAATACTGCTCACAATTTTTCTGAAGGACTGGCACGGCTATGTCTTATTAGAACTTGTGGCTATATAAATAAGACTGGACACCTTGTTATTGATCGTAAATATCCTAATGCTCAGGATTTCTCTGCAGGGTTGGCAGCAGTTAAAATTAACGATAAGTGGGGTTATATTAATAAAAGTGACAAAGTTGTTGTTCCACCACAATTTGATGAAGCTAATAATTTTTCACAAGAATTAGCGGCAGTTAAAACCAACGATAAATGGGGTTATATTAATAGAAGTGGCAAGTTTGTGATTCCACCACAGTTTGCTCAAGCTAATAATTTTTCACAAGACCTAGCAGCAGTTAAAACTAACAACAAGTGGGGTTATATTAACAAAAATGGTAATGTTGTGATTCAGCTACAACTTAATCAAGTTTCAGATTTTTCTGCAGGGCTAGCAGCAGTAAATAACGGCGACAAGTGGGGTTTCATTGGCAAAAATGGCAATTTCATCATTCAACCGCAATTTGATGAGGCTAAAGACTTCTCTGAGGGACTAGCACAGGTAAAGACTGACGGGAAGTGGGGCTATATCAATACACAAGGTAATCTCGTCATTCAGCCACAATTTGATCAATGTGGAAAGTTTTCAGAAGGTCTGGCATGGGTATTAAGTGGTAACAAGATTGGATATATTCGTAATCCGTTAAAATAAATTTTAGATTTAGATTCTGGTCATTAAGCTAAGCTCTAGGAGAGGGTTTTTGAGGGATTTGGAATAATTTCTAGTTCTCTGTAGCCTGTTTCCGTGTCAAGGGTTCTGAGAAAGGTATATTCTTCGCTGATGCCAATAATTATTTCAGCAGTTGTGTAAATGATGCATCCATCACTAAGGTGTCCACCGATGGTTTTACCTTGCTCGTCGGAAACTGTAATGTGAAGATGTACTCCTGTGGTTGCTATTGTACCGTTAAGAGAAAGGATTTCAAATTTGTTTGTTAATACTGTACTAATGTCTTGATTAGCAAAGCGAATTGTTGCTTGTTTTAGGCTACCTATGGCAGTCAATATGAATCCGGCTTTAATATCTTCTTTTTCAGTAAAGTTCTTCAAACTTTGTCTTAAATCTTCGTTAGATTTGAGTCTAATAGCAAGGACTTTCATTTTAATTTGTAATGTTTAACAATTCTGACTCCTGAATTCTGATTTAGCGATATCTTCCTCCATAATATACTCCACTCAAGAAAATACCAGTATAGTAATTTTACTGACGTTTTTCCACAATGGTCATTATAAAATTTACGGTAATGCTTTGAATATTATACGCTCAGGATGCTCAAAATGCAAGAGTTTCCACTTCAGTGCAAAAATTTAAAAGAACAGGTTGAGTCTATATTACTACTTTTACAGCAAGAACCGTCTTTGCGTTCTCACGACATTACACCTGTGCAAACTTCTTTAGGTAAAGCGATTTCGCCAAAGTTTGAGATTGTGTTTGCAGGTGCGTTTAGTGCGGGTAAATCTATGCTGATCAATGCACTGCTAGAACGGGAATTGCTGTACAGTGCAGAGGGACACGCCACTGGTACGGAATGCAAAATTGAGTATGCTGAACTAGATCAAGAACGAGTTGTTTTAACGTTTTTGAGTGAGGCGGAGATTCGGGAACAAGCAATTTCTTTGTGTCAGCAGTTAGGATTTAGGACAGTAGAGAATATCAACCAAGCTGATGTGATCGACCAACTCTCCCAAGGATGTGAAGCTATTATCCAGATCGAGGGTGGTGAGAGTAAATCAGAACGGGCGAAACAGGCGAAGGCGTTGATGTTATTGGTTGAAGGGTATGTGGCAAATCGTCAATACATCAACACATTGAATAATGCTACATATTCTATGGAGCAGTTTAACTTTTCTAATCTTAAGGAAGCTGCTGGTTATGCGCGTCGTGGAAGCAATAGTACTGTTTTGAAGCGCATTGAGTATTACTGTCATCATCCGCTGTTGCAGGATGGTAATGTCATTATTGATACGCCCGGTATTGATGCACCTGTGGAGAAAGATGCACAGTTAACTTACGCCAAAATTCAACACCCAGATACTTCGGCGGTGGTGTGTTTGTTAAAACCTGCGGCGGCTGGTGATATGACGAAGGAAGAAACGGAACTTTTGGAAACGATGCGCGGGAACTCAGGGATACGCGATCGCGTTTTCTTTGTTTTTAACCGGATTGATGAAACTTGGTATAATACTCAGCTACGACAACGCTTGGATGATTTAATTAGTAACCAGTTTCGGGATACGACTCGGGTTTTTAAAACCAGTGGGTTACTAGGATTTTATGGCAGTCAGATTAAACAAACAAGTGGAAGAGATCGGTTTGGTTTAGATTCCGTCTTTGCTGAAAGTGTCAAAGGTTTGAATGGTAGGGAGGAAACGCCGCAGTTTGTCTATGAGTTTCTGCGATACTGTACTATTTCTGGTAAACCCTCTGCCAGTAAGTTCCGAATTTCCGTTGACAACGGGCCAGCAAATGAAAACTATGTCAGGATTTTATCAGAACAGGGAATACCGCTGATTAACCAGATCATTCAAGATAGCGGTATTGAGGAATTTAGATCTGCCATCACTCGCTATCTTACCGAAGAAAAGCGCCCTCAGTTGTTTAAAAATCTTGCAGACGATTTGGAAGATGTTTGTATTCAATTGAAGAAGCATTTCCAGGCGATGCAACGGGATTTAGATAGTCAACCCCGCGAAATTGAAGCGATGAAGGCGCAGGAGTTGCAACGCCTCAACCAGCAACTACAGCAAGTTGGTAACGACTTTCGATCTTCAATTGCAGAAGAAGTGAACAAAGTCATAACAAATGAATGTGATGCTTTTGAGACAGATTTTCGTCAATTGCAGTCACGGATGACTCGCCATTTAGATGAGTTGTTAGATACTTTTTCTGTGAGTCATGCGTATCGACGTGCAACTCTCAGTCATCCTCGTAATGCGACTGCGCCTTTGATTGCCATTTTAGTAGAAGCGTTTTATTATTTGGCAAATCGGTTGGAGGATATTTTGGTTGAGTCTTCTCAGAAATTGGTCGCTAATCTGTTCCAACGGTTGATTGAGAAGATTCACAAGTCAGAATCTTATCGTCAATTATATCGTTTGCTTGGTAACGATGGTGGGATTGAGCAAGAATTGAAAGTGCTGGAAAAAGAAATTACTCATGCTTTGGTGAGTGCAGCGCGAGTGGAGTGCGATCGCTTTGTCCGAGAAAGCCCCAGATTTTACGATGAAAACACTTTTTCCATTTACCAGTTTCGACAAACATTGCTTCAAACGTCTCAAGGCTACGACTGCGAAAGTATGGTACAAGCAGAACCAGCCATTAGGCAGTTGCTAAAGTTAGATTTTGAACCAAAAGTTTCTCAAACCATCCGGCAAACTTTCCGCCAAACTATCAACCAAACCCTGAAAACTCAGTTTTTACCAATGGCTGATAAGCAAGCAGATGAAATTTTGCAGCAATATCCTCATGCGCGTGCTTATTTAGAGCAAACGCTAGAAAAAGAAGCCGAGGAAAAGATTATGAATAATCGGCGGTTACTGAGTACAGTTGAGCAAAAGATTGAGGTATATAATTCAGCAGTTGCTGGAATTAATAGTTGCTTACAGGCAATGCAATTGTACGATTATTTGTTGCCTTTAATAGGTGCTTCTGACGTGGAAGTTGCTGATATCAATTTATCTGATCGCGATCTTGCCAGTCAAATGTTGTAGTTAAAGCTGTTAACGAAGCAACCGCATGAGCAAAACCCCCCGCATTCCTATTCCAAAAGAAGTGAGGACATACGTATACCAACGCGACAAATACCATTGTCAAAGCTGCGGTAAAACTCACCTAGAAACTAATCTTACCATCGACCATATCATCCCCCTTGCAGGTGGTGGTACAAACGATATCAGCAACCTGCAAACCCTTTGTTTCGCTTGCAACCAGCAGAAAAAACACCACGTTGACCCCCGCTTTCGTCGTCATTTTGATCTTTAAGATGACATCACACTTGCCCACAATCGCTGCTGCCAGAACATGTCGGTCATCGGGGTCTGGCAGCGTCAGTGAAGGAATAAGGGATTCATAGCCCGTCACCAGGCAATCGCGGGTTGCTCGATCCATCATATCGCGTGTGCGCTCAAGGGCAGCCCGATTCCTGTGGGGTTCGTTGCGAAGCAGAGCTTCAATCCACTCTCGATGAATATCGGCTGTCCATTTGGCTTTGAAGAGATCCGTCACTGCAAGTTGTAACAGCACATCCCGCATTGGTGCCGAATACAGGATGTTTGCATCAAGAAGGACGGTGTAGCGGCTCATTGGCGCGTATAACCCATACCCTGTTCCTGGGCTTCGCGGGTCAGCTGATCAAGAACGACCATACGCTCCTCATCGATAGCCATCTTATAGGCCATAACATCTTCCATCCTGATGCGCCGATGCTTTCCGACTTTCCGATGCGGAATCGTTCCTTCATCGAGAAGCTTGATAAGGAACGGGCGCGAAACGTTGAGCAGATCCGCTGCTTGTACCGTTGTTAACTCCGCATTTTCAGGAATAATCGTCACGCCCTGACCGGCAGCCATCGCTTCCAGAATGTCCATCAGCAAGGCTACCGCACCAACGGGCAGTTCGATCAGTTTATCCTGTTCGACATCCTTGACGCGCAACGTCAGCGGTTGTTTTTGCCGCACATAATGGGAAAGTAGTTGTCCCGACGCACGCGCAATTGCGGCATCCTGTGCCGAAGGTGGGAGATATCGGTGGGCTACCATACTCATGACAATCTCTCCTTTTTTTACCCTCATAAGGTAACATTAGAGCATTGCAAATGCAATAAATAAAATATATGAAATATATGACAGCTTGGTGTGATAGGTTGGAATTGCACCTTTAGATTGAATCGTCTGTTGTGGCTAAGGATCGTTTTCATCAAGTTGTTAAGACGGCGCTTACTAAGGATGGGTGGAATGTGACTCACGATCCACTTCAGATTAAAGTAGGTGGTGTAGATATGGAAATTGACTTGGGGGCAGAACGATTACTGGCGGCGGAACGAGGAGAGGAGAAAATTGCGGTGGAAGTCAAAAGTTTTTTGGCAAGTGCATCGGCAATTTCCGAGTTTCATACAGCACTGGGGCAGTTTATTAACTATCGGGCTGCATTGCGTCGTGAAGAACCCGATCGCATTCTCTATCTAGCCGTACCCGATCTAATCTATAACAGTTTTTTTCAACTTGATTTTCCCACCTCAATGCTGCAAGAAAATTCCGTAAAAATAATTGTTTATGATATTGAATTGGAGAAAATTTCACTATGGAAGGAGTGATGGATAAGTTAACAAACTATCAGCAAATTGTACAGCAATTGTTGATGGATTACGCAGAAAGTAAGCCAGCTTATGGTGAGATTGAGGTTGAGACTATTTTTGATACGCAGCGAAATCACTATCAAATTGTGCATCTAGGTTGGCAGCATAAGCGCTGGGTGCATGATTGTGTAATACATCTTGATATTCGCAACGAGAAAATCTGGATTTTTTACAATTCAACAGAGCATAATATTGCGGCGGATTTAGTCGATTTGGGCGTACCAAAACAAGATATTGTGCTAGGTTTTCATCCTCCTTTTATGCGGGAAATGAGTGACTATGCAGTGGGCTAAAAGCAGAAGAATTAAAGAGGCGATCGCTCTCTGGCTTACAGCATTATAGACATTTCACCGGCGACCTCTACCTGCTATGGATTCTCTGATTGCAGCGAGCGCAATTCATAACTCTCTATCACTTGTCACTCGCAATGAAAAAGACTTTGCCGGGACGGGAGTTGTAATTATTAATCCTTGGTCTTTTTAACTGATCGCCCTCCCAACTTCCCCAAAGCGCTCTTTTATTTCTCTCGTGAAGTTTAAAACCTGACGGAAACTTGTAGCTAGGTATGAAATATGACAGTAACTAGAGGCAAAAACGCTAAAAGGAAGTAATTCCAGGATTGTAATTGAGCTTCTGATGTTGGTTCTGGTTCTGCTAACAGAGCATTGATTCTCTGTTCTAAGCGGTCTACACTAGGTGAACCCAATGCCGCACAGCAAACTTCTGAGGATAAGGGCGAATTGCTGACGACTAATAGGAGAGATTCAGCGAGCAGCAAGGGGTCTACCTGTAATGCAGCGTGTGCGTCAGCGCGTAGTTCACGTAAGACTAAGAGTTCTTGCCACAAAGCTTCT
>CAIVAU010000003.1 GCA_903903925.1 uncultured cyanobacterium | reverse complement strand
GTTGAGCCAGGTTGTGTATGCTAGTAGCAACATCAGGATGCTCCTCTCCCAGCAGGCGGATTCTAAGTGCCAGTGCTTGCTGTAACAAGGGTTCCGCTTCCGCGTATCGACCTTGGTTTTTGTAGAGTCTTGCTAGGTTGTCTATGCTAGTGGCAACCAAAGGATGCTCCTCTCCCAGCAGGCGGATTCTCAGTGCCAGTGCTTGCTGTAACAAGGGTTCCGCTTCCGCGTACCGACCTTGAGTTCTGTAGAGTGCTCCCAGGTTGTTTAAGCTAGCGGCTACATCAGGATGCTCCTCTCCCAGCAGGCTTCTATAAAGTGCCAGCGCTTGCTGATACAATGGTTCCGCTTCCGCGTACCGACCTTGGTTTTTGTAGAGTGCTCCCAAGTTGTTTAAGCTAGTGGCAACCCAAGGATGCTCCTCTCCCAACAGGCTTCTATAAAGTGCCAGCGCTTGCTGATACAATGTTTCTGCTTCCGCGTACTGGCCTTGGTTATCGTAGAGTTGAGCCAGGTTGTTTAAGCTAGTGGCAACCAAAGGATGCTCCTCTCCCAGTAAGCGTCTATAAAGTGCCAGCGCTTGCTGTAACAAGGGTTCCGCTTCGCTGTACCGACCGCGTTCGTTTAAGTAGTAACCAGCCTTAGCAAATAACAAAGCGGCTGTTTCCAACTCAAATTGATACTGGTTTATCCCATTAATGGCAACTTTAGCATGGGGTAAAAGTCGCTCGCAGACTCCCCAATTTGCATGTTCAGCATTCGGAAAGACGTGTGTGACCGCACAAACAGTCCTTTCTGCCCAAAGACTTTGGCTGTCTTCATCCATCTCGGCTTTTAATACGAACTGCACCAGGCGGTGAATATCAAAGGTTTTATGGGTCGGGTTGCGGTAAATCAGCGAAAACCGTCCCGCTTCGGCGATGACTTTGACAAAATCCAGGGGTTTGTTTGCTACTCGGCTGAGATTTTCCCCCAATTCTGTCCCACCAATGGTAAAAATTTCTTCAGGGATTGCGTCGGGTGCTAAAAAGGCAGAAACGCGAATTACATCAGCGGCGGTGGAGTTGCGTTCCAGCACTTTCGCAAACGCTAGGGAAAAGGTGATGCTCACGCTCTCGTGATCCATTGCGAGTTCGCCGCGTTCCGCCAGCAGCGTCGCTCTTTCTTCTTGGTAGAGTTCCCAATACTCGGCAAGACTAGAGGGAGTTTCTTCCATAAACGCTCCCGCCTGATCCAATGCCAGGGGCAAACCGTCCATTTCCTGGGAGATGGTTTCCGCCAAACTGCGTTCCGACTGCATCACCGCATCTAGCCCCGCTTGCTGTGCAATGAGTTTGGCACGCCGCAGCAACAACAGCGCCCCGTCTTCAGGGAGCAACTTTTTGATTTCAATACGCGGGTATATCCCCGTAGCCTGAGCGCGGGTAGTCAACAATACATGACCTTGATGCGCCTCTGGCAGAAAGTTCCGCAGCATCGCTATCTCATCAGCATTATCCATAATCAACAGCCAGCCTAAATGGGTTGCTAACCACTGCTTCACTGCGGCAATGACCAGGTTTTCATCCTTTTCTTGGGCGATGGGTAAATTCAGTAACTCTGCAACCTTCACGAAACCGGACACCAATTCTGTTCGGAACTCTGCTCTCACCCAGAGTATCGGCTGATACTCATAGCGATGGCGATAGGCATACTCGATCACAGTTTGGGTTTTGCCGATCCCACCCAATCCGGTAAGCGCTGCATGAGAATCTGTTACCAGGGCATGGCGTATTTCTGACAAAACGGTTTCACGCCCGGTAAAAAACGGGTTGCGCGGGTACGGTATGTTCCACACGGACGGTAGAGCCGTCTTAAGGGTTTTGGCAATAGCTTGCAATTTGGAATTTTCGGGGTTCGCGCTACATGCTGCATGGATTAAGTCTTCTGTCCATTCCTGTGCTTCTGCTGTTTCTATTATTTTGAAGATAATCTCTTGTAAATTTCCTGATCCTGCAATTGCTTTGAGATTTTTATCTAATTCATACGACAGCATTTGCTCTAATGATGATTCTGTCGGGAAAGCATCCAGCAAAGCTTCTTGTATTTTCTTACGCTGCTGTCCGGATAAGCTCATGTTTCAAAACCAGTTGGTAACAACTCTTGCTTCACCCCGCTTTGAAGATACTGATACAACGTCACACGGCTGATGCATTATGAATCTCGAATCGGAGCTAACAGTGCCTCAACCCATTGTTTCTCTGCTGTTGAGAGTGCTGGAGGTGGGACAGGCAGGTTATAATCTATACGTCTGGCATAGCGGGCACGTTCATACACTCCATCAAAAACCTCCTGTAAGGGTACTAAAGGCTCTGGATCGGTGGGCTTCAAACTTACTGGAAAAGTGGGTAGCTGTTGTTGCAGATTAACGCCATAGAGATCGGCTGCAGGACGTTGATGACTGCGACTAATCAAGATTCGATACGGGCTTTTTGATCGCATTCCTAGAATTGCCATTGGCTTACTCCCTCGCAGCAAATCCAGTTCCACTAGGTGGGTAGCACTGCTCAAGATTGCCCGTCGCTTCTTCTCATAAGCCACTCGACCGTCCCCGGCTCGCTTGTTCTTTGGAGATAATAATTCAATCACGGTGATCACCTCATCTGTGACCACCTCTCGCACTTCCAGATAGCGCTCATTGACTGCTATCGGCATAGGTACGGTAACTCGTTCAGGACGAGACTGAGTGGCTACTGATCTATCATCAGCAAGTATTTCCTTTGTTGTCGGGGTATTAGATTGACCAGAAAATACAATAGCGTCTGGAATGCCAATGAGTAAGCCATCCTCACTGTCATCGCTTTGATAAGTTCGGGTTTCAACTTCCACGTAGTACTGTGGGCTAAGTTGCGGTTCTATTGCATCTGCAATAGCTACTATGAGTCGGCTATGAAACGAGGACCAGAAGGCAGGTTGCTCCAAATATGGCTCCATGCCTGGAAATGGAGAGGGCATTGGTCAAACTCCCATTACACAAGCTTTTACTCCAGTATACTGTTCAAAAGCCGATAGTCGGCAGTGTCTATAATGTAGCTGGGTATGAATTACCAACGATTTGTACACCTTATGAACTAATGGGAGAATAGCAATGTGGTCTGATGAAGTTCTCGAAGAAATTTATAGAATTCGAGAAGAACATGCCAAAGCTTTTAACTATGATCTCAAAGCTATTTGTGATGACTTGCAATCGAGACAGGCTGCAAGTGGAAGACAACTAATTTCAAAACCTCTCAAGCAGCACAACCAGCAGCCCAAGCAAACACCGTAGTAGCGTTGATCAAACAGCTTTAAAAACCGTCATTTAAAAATGGTAAAAATTCAGGAGTCAGAATTTCTCAGGGTTTGGTCTCTGTCTTGGTGGCTTTTGAGACATCCTGTTATCTGCCGATTGTTTAACAATTCTGACTCCTCTATTCTGACTTCTTAATTCTGAATCTCTACTCAAATCCCGCTATTTGTAGATTAATCTTCCTTCGATATGACTGTTAAGATTTTGATGACGACCGAAATATTCTTCAAGAACATCCTGACCGGATTTAGAAATCACCTTGGGGTTGCCTAATTCTTCGTGGGTAACCCCCAATTTTGTCAGGCAATTCTCATACCGATAGTTGTCAATAGAGATGGTGTATTCACGATCTTCTTCTACGGATTCTCCATTAATCATTAAAGATTCAAGCCTCTGTTCTACATTATTGTAAACAGCTTGAATACCTTTACTTACCTGGAAATATTCACCTCCATCTGAGATTTTGTTTTCAGGACTCATAATATGTGTAAATATCTTAGTAAGATCAGCACCGCTAACTCTAAACTTATAAAGAGTATTGTCATAAGGAAAAACTTGTTTCAGATCGCTCAATGTCACTAGTGGACCTAATTCTGATCCGCGTATTGCACCACTCGCTAGCAGAACAATATCCAAAACATCGCACTGAGCAAAAATATCAGCGATTAAGTTACCCAATTCAGTTTCTTCTTCACGTCTAGGATGGGTTAGTTTACGCGCTAATCTTCCAACCAGCCTATTATACTTGCGATCAACCTCTTCTTTGAAGGTAGCAATCAAAGCTTCAATATTGGGATCTGGTTCTGCCAAATTGTTATCTACAGGTAGAAGTTGCCATTTCCATTCCACAATGCTGTTAGTATCGTCATCTACGATAATATCGAACCGTCCAATCTGGTCTGTGCCAACTCCAGCCTGTGCAATCAGAATATTATTAACTTCCGCAGGTTGTTCTAAAAATGTATGGGAATGTCCACCAATGATCATATCCACCCCCAATTCTGGATCTAGCATTGCTGCTAATTTTTTATCCTCTTCAAAACCGATGTGCGTCAGAATCACTGTTAAATCAATGTCCTCATTTTTGTAGGCATTACAAATTTTACCAATTTCTGCCGCAGCATCTTCCAGGCTGACAAATGTGCCAATACTGCGATCGAGTTTTAATGTTCTCAAAGCTTCTTCTGTCACAATCCCAATGAACATGATATCAAATCCATCTACATTCAGGATTAGATAGGGGTTCATCAATCGCTTGTTATATTTTTTAATATATAAATTAGCATTCACTATGGGAAAATTTGCCATCTTTTCCAAGAATAGTAAATGAGGCAAGCCATAATCTAATTCGTGGTTCCCCAAAGTGACTACATCTGGAGCCAGGTAATTCATAATTTCCATAGTAGAAAGACCTTTGTATTCTGTGTCAATCATAGAACCCTGGAGCATATCACCTGAAATGACAAAGAGTACGTTTTTCTCTTCTTGGCGAACTTTATTGATGTATCCAGAAAGTAACGACATTCCTCCAATAACATGACCTTCTGCTATACCCGATGCCTCTGCCAAAAAGTCTCCATGCATATCATTTGAATGTAAAATTGTAAACTTTTTAAATCGCTCAGTATTCATCGGATTTTTTCTCTTATTTGGTAAATTCTCGTGACAAGAACAATACTATCAACAACATCCACTTGTCAAGATATTTGTACATTCCTCAACCTTAACTGGGCGATGAAGTTAGAACTTACGTATTGACAGGCTCTTGGTGCGTTAGGACGGTAGTCCGTAACGCACCCTACAAATACTGACATTTGTCCAAAGTCCAATATCCGTGATATAAGAAAAATGTAAGAATACATCCGTCAGAATACAGAATACAGAATTGTTAAGGAATCGAGCGATAACAGTCGCAGTCTAAGAAGAGTGAAGACACATACCAAACCGTTATAAATTCTGACTCCTGACTCCTGACTTCTGAATTCTTACACAAAAATATCATCCGCAGCTTTAACTATGTCAATTCTTGACTCCAATCAAAGTTATACTTTCAGCCGATACTTTGAGCTTGGCTTTGAAGCTAGGGAACTTGCTCAAGAATTTGGCTATAGTTTAACTCGAAAAGCGCTCAATTTACCCCAGTTTCCTGATCAACTTGACCGATTGGGAGAATTACGCGATCGCATTGAGGAGGTACTACCATTTGTACCGTTAACTAACGAACTTGCGAGACGAGAAATTCTGATCTCGCGGGTGGTGACGGAGTTGATTCATTACACACAGGCAGAATTACGAATTGAATATAGTTTGAAGGTTTCCAATTGGCTTCAGGGCAATTTGGATTATTTACTGCGGGTAAATTCCGTCAATCAATTATTAGTAATAGAAGCAAAATCTGAGGATTTAACGCGAGGTTTTACACAGTTAGTCGCCGAATTAGTGGCACTCGATCAGTGGGAGAATGCCACTACAGTTGACCAACAGCCCATTTTAATTGGCGTTGTTTCTACAGGTACAATCTGGCAATTCGGTAGGCTCGACCGCAACACAAAACATTTTGAACAGGGGATTAATAGCTATCGAGTTCCTGAAGATTTGGAGCAAGTTATGCGAATTTTAGTGGCAGCTTTGAAAGGAAATAATTAAATAAGGAGTCAGGAGTCAGGAGTCAGGAGTCAGGAGTCAGGAGTCAGGAGTCAGGAGTCAGAATTGTTAAACTCTGTTTAAGAGCATCATAGCATCTGGGTTTGAATTATAAATGCTAAGAGTGAGTTGTGCCGCTATTTTTTCTACCACAAGTGAGAGTTGCAAACAATCTACTTATCTGCAAGGATGACTTTGGAGTCGTCTTAGAGTCATTCATGCAGATTCAAACACCAGACTGGGTTAAACACGCTGTTTTCTACCAAATTTTTCCAGATCGATTTGCGAGAAGTCAACAACCGCGCAAACGACTTTTGCATAATCCTGCGTGGGAAGATTGGGAAGCTGTACCAACACTGCAAGGTTACAAGGGAGGAGATTTGTGGGGTATTCTGGAGCAGTTAGACTATATACAGGATCTGGGAATTAACGCCATTTACTTCACACCTATCTTTCAATCGGCAAGCAATCACCGCTACCATACCCACGACTATTATCAAGTGGACCCCATGTTGGGGGGGAACTCAGCTTTTCAAGAGTTGCTAGATGCAGCTCATCAAAGGAATATTAAAGTTGTTCTGGATGGGGTATTTAACCACTCTAGTCGTGGCTTTTTCTTTTTCCACGATGTTCTGGAAAATGGGCCTCACTCACCTTGGGTGGATTGGTTTAAAATTGAGGGCTGGCCCCTTTCTGCTTACAATGGCGATTTTCCGGCAAACTATGAGGGTTGGGCTGGAAACCGGGCGTTGCCAGTCTTCAACCATGATAACCCAGAAGTACGGGAATATATTATGGAAATTGCCGAATATTGGCTTAAATTCGGCATCGACGGTTGGCGGTTAGATGTCCCATTTGAAATTAAAACCTCTGGTTTTTGGCAAGAGTTCCGAGAACGAGTGAAAGCAATTAATCCTGAGGCTTACATTGTTGGCGAGGTTTGGGGAGATTCCCGTCAATGGTTGGATGGGACTCAGTTTGATGGGGTGATGAATTATCTGTTTGCTGGACCAACGATCTCTTTTACTGCTGGCGATCGCGTGGTATTGGAACAGGTGCAATCCCGCGACTATCAACCCTACCCACCTTTGTTTGCGGCTGAGTACGCTGAAAAAATTCAACATCTCCTGCAACTTTATCCTTGGGAAATTCAGTTAACTCAATTGAATTTGCTTGCAAGTCACGATACAGCACGGTTAATTACCATTGCAGGGGGCGATCGCGCTAGTAGCGAATTAGCAACTCTATTGCTACTGACCTTTCCTGGTGCTGCTAGTATTTACTATGGTGACGAAGTGGGTTTACCTGGTGCGATCGATCCAGACTCGCGTCGTGGCTTCCCTTTAGAAGCTGCTTGGGATCGGGAAATGCTCAACACTCACCGCCAATTAATTGCCCTCCGCCACGCTTACCCATGCTTACGTACAGGTGATTACCAAGTCATTTTTGCCCAGGCTGCACTTTACATCTTTGCGCGAATTCTCGGAAACGAGGAACTGGTGATTGCAGTTAACGTTGGTACTGCACCAGCAACAGCACATGTAGAGACAGCAAGTCTGCACACCGCACCCACTAAACTTTTATATGGTACTGCTGAAGTTGAGTGGAAGACCGGAGGTGAAACTAAACAGTTAACTTTAAATCTTCCACCACGAACTGGTTGTATTTTGGGTTAGTCAATAGTCAATAGTCAACGGTCATCCGTCAACCATCAACATTTACTCGCTAACAACTAGTCCAGGTATCAACACTTTGTCAATCACATGGATAACGCCGTTGTCAGCAAGAATATTGCTTTTGAGGACAGTGGCGTCATTCACCTTAATTTTACCATCAACCGACTCAATCGCCAGAACTGAACCCTCAAAAGTCTCTGCCTCGTTAATTTGTGCCAAGTCATCAGACCTCACATCCCCAAAGGCAACATGATAAGCCACAATTCTCTTCAGCTTGGAACTATTCTGCAGCAGCGAATTTGAAGTTTCCTCTGAGATCTGGGCAAAGGCATCATCAGTGGGTGCAAAAATGGTAAATGGACCAGCACTTCTGAGAGTCTCTCCAAGGTCGGTGGCTTCAACAGCCTTTACCAGTGTTTGGAAATTTCCAGCGTTGACAGCAGTTTCAATCAGGTCAGCCATGAGCTTTCTTTACTTTATTCAGATTTCGTGTCATAATATACAAAATACTGATAATAAAGTCCTTAACCTCTATCAAAGGAGAGGTTGCTGGCAAATGAATATCAACAGGAAATGAATCAAGTGCTGTTAAACTAGGGGAATGACCCTAAGAACCAGTGAATATGCTCAAGCGTTCTAAATTCGACACGACTCAATCTCAGATTATGCACCGTGCTGAGGATCTGATCAATGCAGCCTCAAATCGTTACCGGATCACGGTTCAAGTGGCAAATCGTGCCAAGCGTCGGCGTTACGAAGATTTTGATAATGCGGACGACATCATGATGAAGCCAGTACTAAGAGCAATTATCGAGATGTCCGATGAACTGACTCAGCCAGAAATTATTGGCGAAGTGTGAACTAACAAGTGTGAGGTAACGCCAGTTGATCAGAGAATGAGCAAATATTCAAAGTTCATGCAATCAATGCTCAAGTCTTGGCACGCAATGATCTCACCCCCCTTTTACAGGGGGATTGTGGGGATAGTTTTGGGTATAGTTCTATTGGGTTCAGGGATGGGTGAATCAATCCACACAAGTTTTCTAGATCCCCAAAAAGCCATAGCGCAAGGATTCATCAAGAGCGATGCTTGGCAGCAAGTTTATCAACAATTGCCCAATTTCCCCCGAGAAAATCAGTATATCAGTAAAGAAACTGGGAAAGTTGCTGAAAATAACACCCTGGTGAGTCGCATGATCAAGTATCATGTGTATATTAAGCAACGCCCGCCAAATTATCGGCTAGATTGGAAGCTGACTTTGGCCGATTACCTGGGAGCAAATGAAATTATGGAAGACGGTAGCTATCCAGGGAATGACACATTGCGGAAAAATCCGATAGAAGGCGATCGCGCCGTTATTAAGCGTCTCAAGCTGCGTCAGCGCGATGCTTTGGTGGAAGCATTGGTCAATGCGTTTAATTCTAGAGTTAGGAGTTAGGAGTTAGGAGTTCGTCTCCTCACTGCCAACAATTTATTCCTCACTCCTCACTATTTATGCAACGTCTCCTTAAAAGTGGATCGGGTTGGCGAATTGGTTGGAACCCAGATGCGCCTGAATTTAAAGGTTTGGTGGGTACAGATGATTGGGCGATCGAGTTAACTGAAGCAGAGTTGAATGATTTTTGCCGACTACTCGTGCAGTTAGCAGACACGATGAAGCAACTTGCAACTGAGTTGATGGATGAGGAAAAAATTGCCTGTGAAGCCGAAAGTGATTTATTATGGATGGAGGTGGAAGGCTATCCTCATGAATACAGTTTGCGCTTTATCCTGAATACGGGGCGTGGTGCAGAAGGTAGATTGAATGCTTCCGCTGTTCCAGGTTTGCTAGAAGCTACTGGAATGCTCAAGGTTTTTTAAACTTAGTAGTTGATTATTCTAAACCTTGTGCTAGAATGATCAAGATTAACGGGGCGTAGCGCAGCTTGGTAGCGCGCCACTTTGGGGTAGTGGAGGTCGTGGGTTCAAATCCCGCCGCTCCGATTGATGAGTGCCTAATTTGAGGTAACGTGAGTTCGTCGGACTCACGCTACTTTAAAATAACTATTTTTTTGCTACTATCTGCAAATCAGACATAGTCGTGAAAATTAATTATGCGTTCGCTGAAATCCTTGGTAGGGGCGTATTGCAATACGCCCCTGCATGATTCCTGGAGATGTCTATTATGCAAGGCTGTTAACGGTTAATGGTTGACAGTCAACAGTCAGCCGTTAACAGTCTTAACAAAGATGTATGGACATTACATTTAAGGGTTTGAGAATCTGAGATAATGCAGTCGTCTTAATCGCAATGAGTTTAGATTTTAGGATGAATAGTATCCGGAGAAATTACATTACCACCAAACAAGGGCAAATTTTCACTATTTTGGTATTAACCGGCATTTTGTCTATCGGGAGTGGGTTAACACTAGTAAAAAGTGCTGTAGCAGATCCTACAGATGATAGTCAACATTGGATTTATCATAGCAACGGACCCTCTTTGCCCTTAGCAAATTCTCATACTTCTAAGAGAAACCCGTTAAAAAAATTGCCAGCATCTGTGAAAAATGCCGTATTCCAAGCTGCATCCCAACGCTTAAATTTGCCAACGAGTCGGCTAACTATCATTCAAGCTCAACAGCAGACTTGGAGAAATAGCTGTTTGGAACTGTCAAAGCCAGATGAAATCTGTGCCCAAGCGCTTGTAGCGGGTTGGCGGGTGGTCGTTGGCGCAGTTGACCAAACCTTGGTTTATCATACCAATGATTCTGGTTCTGTCGCTAGGCTAAATGAAAAGGCGATCGCAAAAACCGGGGAATGAAAATCAACGAAGATTTTTACGTTAACTTTAGTAAAGAAACATCTGGACGATCCGATCGCACCTCTAAATATTTGGGTCTAATTTAAACTACCCCGCCCTATCCTGAATTTGAAGTAGGGAACTCGGTATCTCCTGTGGGGATTAGGGGTAATGGGGTGATCTTCGAGATTGATCGGACTAGCCGAAAAGTATTGAAAGCACTGGTTGACCAGGACGAAGCTAATTGCAGTCACTACAGCCATACTTAAAGAAAGAGAGACTACTATCGCCAGATGGCGGTGGTATTTCTGAAACACACTAATCATTGGCAACTCCAGCAGATCGTTACGTGTGAAGGGAGGATCTCGATAGTAGTTAGTCATCCCCACTACTTTAGTAGCTTAGATTTCATCTAGTAAAGAAATTGGGAAGACGCAGGAGAGGGCTGTTTCCCCTGCACCCCCTACTTATCCGAACCCTATTGCCTCCAATCTTACTCGCTCTTAAGCTGAAATAACTTGGGATTCTTGATGAGTGGGAAAAGTTGTATAACCTTCTTTGTCAAACGAAGACCAATACTTGATATCGGCTGGTGGATTTAGAGCCCAGCCATTGGCAAAACGCTCAACTAAATCCGGATTGCTAATTAAAGGTCGCCCAAAGGCAATTAAGTCAGCACTACCATCTTTAATTGCTGCAACAGCGGTTTCTTGCGTATAGCCACAGTTCCCAATAAGTGGATCTGTAAACACCTTGCGAAATTCAGCCAAAGTCATCGGTTCTCCCAACTGATGAAAGCCGAATGCCAGACCATCTAGCAGATGGAGGTAAGCCAGACCATAAGCATTCAGATGCTTTGCGACAGATAAAAAGGTTTCTCGGAAATCTGGCGAACCCATGTCATTATAATTACCATTTGGTGACAACCGCACTCCTACTCGGTTCGCAGGCCATACAGTTAAAATCGCCTCCACAATTTCTTTGAGAAAACGGTAGCGATTTTCAAGGCTACCACCATATTGGTCTGTTCGATGGTTGGTCTTAGATTGCAGAAACTCATCGATCAAATAGCCATTCGCTGCATGAATTTCCACCCCATCAAACCCCGCATATTTTGCTTTCTCAGCAGCCCGACGATAATCCTCCACGACCAAAGGAATCTCGTTTGTTTCTAAAGATCGGGGAGTTTCGTAGGGTTGTTTGCCTATATCTGTATGAATATACTCTCCATTCAGTTTAATGGCGCTAGGGGCAACTGGCAGTTGACCATTTTCCTGAAAACTACTGTGAGAAGCTCGTCCACAGTGCCAAAGCTGGAGAAAAATTGGTGTTTCTTGAGCATGCACTGCATCCACAACCTGCTTCCAAGCTTCAGCCTGTTGATCTGAGTAAATACCAGGGGTATTTGACCAGCCATTAGCCTGCTTTGAAATGACGGTAGCTTCAGTAATAATCAAACCTACCGAGGCACGTTGAGCGTAATATTCAGCCATTAGGGCATTGGGTATACGTTCCTTGCCAGCCCGCGCACGGGTCATGGGAGCCATCACGACTCGGTTTTTGAGGGTCAAATCTCTCAAATTAAAAGGGCTAAGTAACTCTGCGGAAACGGTTTGAGTAGTCATTGGTTTGTTGCAATTACTTTTGCTGAGATCGAATCTGAGTGCAGCTACAATAATATCGGGATCGCGTTTAAAAAAGTACCTCCAAAAGCAAGAGTTTAGGGCATTCCCGTAGGGTACGGCTGCAATAAAACTCACTCAATTTACCAAGGTTTTTTCAGGCTTCTAAAACTAAGTCAGAGTATAATATGTGGAGCATTTGAGTCGAGGGCAATGATCTGCGCTTGGTGTGCCGACCAAAAACCCACGGTAATCTTAGTGCCATTCGGATAAATTTTTGCTATTAAGCTGACATAAACTTCATAGAAATTACTTATGATTCGTAGTTTTCGACGATACCACCGCCAGATTGCGATCGCCTTATCTCTGCCCTTATTTCTCACCGTTTTCACTGGCATAGGCGTTACCATTGTCCAAAAATGGTTTCACCAACACGAATTAGGCGAATTCCTCCTCTCAATTCACACTCTAGAAATCATACATTTAGAAACAATTTATCCTCTTTTAACTGGGTTAGGATTATTGGGGTTGTTAATTACCGGTCTAAGTATGACAGGTTTGTTTCGCCAACGCCGAGATCCAAACAATTCGAGTGGAGGCTAAGGGTATTAAGAGGGAGCAGGGAGCAGGGAGCAGGGAGCAGGGAGCAAGGGGAATCCCCATCATTAAAATTAGGGGATTTGTGCAAGGACGCATTTTTTAAGAGCGCAGCGCGTCGAGAAAAAAATATTTTTTCTTTTCATAAATAAATTTAGGGGCTTGTACCCTTAATCTTCTCCTGTGGTCATCAACCCAATTCTAATGCAACCGGATGACGAACTACCGTAGTTAGGGACGTTTGGGTGGGTGATAGAAATTTTTCTCCCCACTCCCCGCCTTTCTTGAAAGCACCCCACAGCCGGCGCACCACCCCCTACGAATGAAAGAAACACCTCCTATTCCCTACTCCCTACTCCCTACTCCCTACTCCCTACTCCCTATTCCCTACTCCCTACTCCCTACTCCCTACTCCCTACTCCCTACTCCCTGCTCCCTGCTCCCTGCTCCCTGCTCCCTACTCCCTACTCCCTACTCCCTGCTCCCTGCTCCCTGCTCCCTATTCCCTATTCCCTGCTCCCTGCTCCCTGCTCCCTGCTCCCTGCTCCCTCTTGATATTGCATCGCTTTAGCGTAATCACCCAAGGCATAGCAAGCCGCTCTCAAATTGGCAAGAGCTTGTTCCTCGCTTTGGCGGTCTTTGAGTTCCCTCGCTAGCTCCAAATGTTCTTCATAGTACAAAATTGCTCTGGCAAAATCACCTAAAGCTTCACAAGCAACTCTTAAACTCCCCAAAGACTGTTCTTGACTGCGCTTGTCTTTAATTTCCTTGGCTAATTGTAAACGTTGGTCATAATATATAATTGCTTGGGCATAATCCCCTAAGGCACAACAAGCATTACCTAGATTCTTGAATACCTGAATTGCACTGCGATGATTGTTCAGGGCGCGTGCTATTATGACACTCTGCTGATAGTAGGCGATCGCTTCTGTATAATTCCCCAAAGCATACCAAGCATTACCCAGATTTTTGAGTACTTGCTCCTCACCCCAGTAGTCTTGGAGTTCACGCACAATTTCCAGGCTTTGCTGCTTCAGTTGAATCGCCTGGGTCAGATTGCCCAAAGCTTTATAAACCAATCCTAGATTATTCAGTGCCGCCATCTCACTCCGCCTGTCTTGCAGTTGCCGTGCTATTGTCAAACACTGTTGCAAGAATTTTAGTGCCTGATTGCAGTCGCCTAAGTGACGGTAAGAATTGCCCAAATGAGAAAACACCTGCATCTGCAGCCGCAAGTCTGTTGTCTCTTTCCCCAAAGATAGACACTGCTGAGAGTAAGAGATCGCACTCTTATAGTCACCTAAGGTGTAAGCACTCAGGGCTAAATACGAAAGCACCATTCCCTGTTTTTGGGTATCGCCAATTGCCTGAAATAATCCCAGGGATTCTTGTAACGACTTGATTGCAGCAGGTAATTCCCCAGCATGCTGCTGTTGAATTCCTTGATCCAGCATTTTGGTTGCTTTCAAGAAGTGGTCGTTCTGATATTGTGGAACAAATACTTCTGCTTGTGAGCTTGGACTAAAGTTATGGGTAATTTTGGCACGTTTCCTTGCTTTCAAGTATTCTGCAGATGGTGGCAAGGGAACTGTGTTTTTCGAGGTAGGATTACTTTCGCCTTTCCACATTGATCGATCCCCTTTAATTTTGGTGATGGATCTAGTGTTCCCAAAACTAGAATGGATCTTTCATCAGGCTACTTACCCCAAAGTTCATATTGACGGCAACCCTCACATGGTCCATTAGGATTGACAGCACAGCGCAAGTAGCCGGAACGGGCATTAAATCGACAGCTGACATCGCCAACAAGGTAACCGACTCCTTCTAAGTCATAGCGATCACTTGGATCTGGTCTGATGTTTTGCTGCACTTGCGCCCTTGGAATGATCATAACAGATCGCCTAAACTGTGAGTGTATCCTCGCCTGGGTTTTACGCATTAACCACAAGGAGAACAGGGACGGTAACAGACCGATGCCAAGAATCAAAAGTGTCTTTAACACTTTTTTTACCTCTTTTATACGCTCCCTCATAGTCTTATAGTATGACCAAAAAATGAGACGATCTTCGCCTGACCTTGAAAAAACGTTATGGAGGTGTAGGGTGGGCAGTAGGCACTGCCCACCCTACGTGTCTACGTGTCGTTCAAAAATCAAATACGAGTCCTATAGGCGTGCATCCCATTTTTGAAAATTCGTAGTGCGAGCATCTTGCTCGCTTATAGTACACGTGAGCAAAATGCTCACACTACTAAGTTTTATCTTTTTACCTAAAATTGCTATCGATATTTTTTATCGAATTGATTCGCCACTTTTCGAGGTGTTCTATAGATATTAATTTAGTCATAACATTAACATCATTTCCCCGCCAACTCACTTCTGGATCTGTTGTAAATACACCACATTCTAGATACTCTAGCTTAATATTCCAATATTGACTAAATCTGCTCTGTAAAGTTATCACTTGCTCAAATACTTTATTTCTGTGCTTATTTCTTCTCTTTCTTTCAGTTGCACCTGTCGCTTCTGTATCAATAAATTTAGTTTCAATGATAAACAATCTATCAAAAGATGTGAGGTAGACAAAATCACACTTTCCTAAATCTGTATAATCAGCTATCGGCGATTTTTCAAATAATAGCAGTTCAGAGCATAAAGGAAATACTTGTTTAATATTCAAAAATAAATAAGCTTGTAATAAAAGCTCTTTATCATAAGGAAACCTAACAACCCCCTCAAAAAATCTTTGAATGTCTTTCTGACTTTGTGGCTGAATTTTTTTACAATATTTAACAAATTCACCTAACTCATCTGCGGTCATCAGGTTTTTACTCCTTCCCCCAGTTACCACATAACCCTCCATGGCATAAAAAGATACCATTTCTTTTGTCATGTATCATCCGCAGAAGTAACTAAAAAAACAATTTAACTCCCAGAGGTATCAGCTAATTTACTGATAAGGAGTCAGGAGTCAGGAGTCAGGAGTCAGGAGAATATTTTACCTATACAGATGCACAAAAATCATTCTGATTCCTAACTTCTAACTCCTAACTCCCCATTGCCGAATTTCTCAATTTCTCCCCACACTCCCCACCCTTCCCACACTCCCCACACTCCAACTCCTCTACACCCCAGCAAGTGGCTGTATATGAGCAAAAAATCTGGCGTTTTGAAGAGCCTGAACAGTTATTCTAGAATCTTGCACCCAAAATTGCCGTCCAAAACGAACAAGGTGACGGGAATCTCCAGCACGTACAATCCCGATCACTGGGACTTTTGATTTTTCTTTATCCCCTGACTGTTCTTGCAAAATTGTTCGCAAGCGATGCTGTTCTTCAATGGTTGCTGCTTGTTGAAGATCTAGTTCTATCATCACCATTTGTACTGTTTCTACTGGTTCTGCATCTTCAACAATCAATTGAGTTTGCTCATCTCGTCGGTCTACTTTACCCCAAATAATCAGTCTAGAATCAACTTGAAGCAGTAAATTAATCCGTTCGTAAATTCTAGGAAATACCACTGCTTCCGATTGTGCAGTTAAATCTTCTATTTGTAAAATCGCCATTGGGTCACCCTTCTTGGTCATCACTTTTTTGACACCATTAAGCATGACAACCACACAAAGGATTGTTTCTTCCTTTTGTTCGCCAAGCTGTGTCAGATTAATTGGGGCCAGAACTCGTGCTGATTGGCGGATGGACTTTAGCGGATGGTCTGAGACATAAAAGCCCAATAGTTCTTTTTCCATCCGCAACTTTTCTTGTGGAGGAAAATCAGACACAGGTTTAGCTTTAGGCGCAATTTCAAAGCTATTTTGAACTGTATTTTTGTTAGTAGAAAATCCGCCACCTAACAAATCAAAGAGATTTCCTTGACCGCTAGACCGATCTCTAGCACGAGATTGTGCCCAGTCATACACCAGTTCCAAGTCGTGCATTAACTGGTTACGGTTAGATTCTAGTTTATCAAAGGCTCCAGAGGAAATTAGTGCTTCCAAAGTCCGGCGGTTAACAGCACGTAAATCCACACGATCGCAAAAATCTGCCAAGGATTTAAATTCTCCTCCCTCGGTTCTCGCTGATAAAATAGAGGCGATCGCATTTTGCCCTACGTTACGAACTGCTGAAAATCCAAATAAAATTTTGTTTGCAGATGGCGTAAAATCCACACCAGAGCGATTGATATCGGGTGGTTCTATCTGAATATTCATACTCATACAGGTGGAAATATATTTCTGCACCTTGTCTGTGTCACCGCTGTTAGCTGTTAACAGCGCCGCCATATATTCCAATGGATAATTAGCTTTTAAATAGGCAGTCTGATAAGTTACATAACCATATGCTGTTGAATGGGATTTATTGAAACAATTGGAAGCTATCAAGCCATGTTTAATCACGAAATTATGATCGCGTTCCACCCCAATATCATAGACATCTTGGATATCTAAAGATTTTCGTGTAATAATTCTAACCATTTCTTCTACTACTTTTAATTTGTACAATGAATAAATGTAATCTACCATTCACGCGATGAGTCTCTGCGTAAATCCTTACTGCTCACAACCGCACAATCGTGATGACGAACTATTTTGTCTCAGATGCGGCTCAGAATTGCTGCTGCAAGGGCGCTATCGGGTGATACGACAGATCGGGGGTGGTGGCTTCGGGATGACATTTGAACTGAACGAGGTACGAAATAATACTCCCAAAGTTCTCAAAGTCCTGATCAACAATCAGCAGAAAGCCATCGAGCTATTTCAGCAAGAAGCTGAAATTTTGAGCCATCTGAATCATTTTGGCATTCCCAAAGTTGAGCGCGATGCTTACTTTGTCTATATTCCTAGAAACAGCCAAGACCAAATCCATTGTCTGGTGATGGAAAAAATTGTCGGAATGGACTTGCAAAAGTGGATGGAAAATCGCGGTCTGCGTCCCATAGATCAAACCTTGGCTATTCAATGGCTGAAGGAATTAGCTACTATTCTAGATCAGGTACACGGGAAGAACTTCTGCCATCGGGATATCAAGCCACCCAACATTATGCTCAAGGCAGATGGACATCTGGCGCTGATTGATTTTGGCACAGTACAAACAATTAAACAAACTTACTGGTTTGCACAGGCTGAAAGTCAGATAACAGGAATTCTTTCGTCAGGTTACACGCCAATAGAACAAATGGAAGGTCAGGCTGTACCGCAATCTGATTTTTTTGCTTTGGGGCGCACATTTGTCTACCTGTTGGTAGGGAAGCAACCGACTCACCCAGCAATTTATAATTCTCATACCGATGAGATACACTGGCGGAATCACGCTGCTAATATTTCACCTCAGTTAGGAGATTTGATTGACCAGATGATGGCGCCGTCACTCTATCAGCGACCAACCAATGCTCAGATAATTTTGCAACAATTGGCAGCGATAGAGCAGGCTTTGGATCTGCCACAGGTATATTACAAGCCGACTCAGCCAAGAAAACTAGATCAGATAAAACTTATTAGATGGGTCTTCTGGCTGCAATGGATGTTAGCGACTACTGTGGGAGGTGCTGTGGGGTTTGCAATGGCGGATGCTGTGGTGGTTGCGGTGACGAATGCTGTGGTAGGTGTTCTGGGGAATGCCGTGGTGGGTGCTTTGGCAGGTGCTGTAGGGTTTGCTATGCTAGGTACTGTGTTGGGAATAATGCAATGGTTGGTACTGTGGCACAATATAACCCGTTCTGGTAAGTGGGTTTTAGCAACAACTATGGGGACTGCGGCGGGTGCTGTGGTGGGTGCTGTTATCGGTGTTGTAGCGGGTGCTATAGCGGGTGCTGTTGTAGGTATTGTGCAATGGTTGGTACTGCAGCAGGATATTTTCTGTTCTAAATGGTGGATTTTAGCGGGTGCTTTGGCGGGTGCTTTGGCGGGTGCTTTGGCTTTTGCTGTGGGGTTTGCGGGGTAGTGTGGGGAGTGGGGAACACCCCAAGGGGGTTGCACCACCCGCTATGAATGAAAGAAACTCCTCCTATTCCCTACTCCCTACTCCCTACTCCCTACTCCCTACTCCCTACTCCCTACTCCCTACTCCCTACTCCCTGCTCCCTGCTCCCTGCTCCCTATTCCCTATTCCCTGCTCCCTGCTCCCTGCTCCCTCCTCCCTAGTGTTATAATAGAAAATTTGCCACGACAAAGGAAAAGGTAAACATGAAGGTAGCATTTCTGGGTACTGGATTAATGGGACTACCTATGGCTCAAAGGTTATTAGCGGCAGATATACAGCTAATTGCCTACAACCGCACCCCAGAAAAATTAGAACCACTAAAAGCCGCTGGCGCTGAAATCGCAGCACGTCCCTACCAGGCAATTCGTGCTGCTGATTGTGTCATTCTGATGCTGACCAATGCTGTAGCTATTTATCATGTACTGCTTTCAGATGGGTCGTCATCCAGTCTGGCTGGTCGCACTGTAATTCAGATGGGGACAATTACTCCCACCGAAAGTAAAGAAATTAGAAATGCTGTAATTGTCGCAGGCGGAGAGTATTTAGAAGCACCTGTACTAGGTAGTATCCCAGAGGCGCAATCTGGCAAACTAACTGTTATGGTAGGCGCATACCAAGAACAATATCAACGCTACCTAAAGCTATTAAAAAATTTTGGTCCAGAACCTAAACTTGTAGGTTCCGTGGGAACTGCTGCTGCACTCAAATTAGCCCTAAATCAACTCATTGCGTCTCTGACAACTGCCTTTGCCCTGAGTCTAGGTTTTGTACAGAGTCAGAGTGTTGATGTGGAGTTATTTATGCAAATCCTCCGAGAAAGTGTCCTCTACGCACCTACCTTTGATAAAAAACTGCAACGGATGCTAGATGGTAATTATGCTAATCCCAATTTCCCAACAAAACACTTGATGAAAGATACAGATTTGTTTATTGCTGAAGCAAAATCAGCTGGTTTAAACGTCAGTAGTATTGAAGGCGTGCAGCAAATTTTGGCAGAAGCGATCAAAATGTCATTCTCAAACGCGGATTACTCCTCACTATTTTCTGTCATTAATACAGAACAGGAAAGAATGAATTAACTGTTGACTCATCGGCAAGATAGTAGTTGACTTTTGACTTGAAGCGTACCCCTACAGCGACCTCCGGAGAAGCGACTGGCACTCTCCGCTGGCGCATAAACGGGGATTTTTGAGATTTCTCACAAGAGGGAGCAGGGAGCAGGGAGCAGGGAGCAGGGAATAGGGAATAGGGAATAGGGAATAGGGAATAGGGAATAGGGAATAGGGAATAGGGAATAGGGAATAGGGAATAGGAGGAGTTTCTTTCATTCGTAGCGGGTGGTGCAACCCCCGTGGGCCTGCTCTTAATACCCCTAAAATCATCGTATAATCATAAACGTCTCGTCTAAGTTCATGAGATGTAGAAAACCCTTGTGGAAGGGTAATTATTTTCATCCTTTTATCTACACTAGTAACACCATGAATACTCTGCAATCTGTGTATCCTCCAAAACTCGATAGTTGCAACAATGAAGTTATTTTCGATTATTTTGAAAATGCTTGGCAGCTAGAAGATAATCTGATGAAAAGTTTAATCCAGGAAGACACTTTTTATCTTAATCCCGATCCTCTGAGAAATGGCTTGATTTTTTATTTGGGACATTCGGCTGTTTTCTATATCAATAAATTAATCCGTGTGGGATTATTAAAAAACCGCCTCAACCCAGACTATGAAACATTGTTTGAAATAGGGGTTGACCCAGAAAACCTAGAGGAACTGAATCAAGCGATCGCCCATCTCCAATGGCCGCAAGTTCCACAGACTTGGGAGTATCGCGAAAAAGCATATTCCATGATTGCAGAACTAATTAAGACAACCCCAATAACTCTGCCAATTCATCCCAATCATCCTCTTTGGGCTTTAATGATGGGAATAGAACACCAGCGGATTCACATTGAAACCTCTTCGATGTTAATTCGCCAATTGCCTACAGACAGAGTGAAACGTCCCGAAAACTGGAAATATGCCCCTTATAATGCCTACACAACTCTTGAGAATCCAATGATAAAAGTTGCTGGTGGAATCGCGAAAATAGGCAAAGCCTATGATGATCCGACCTATGGATGGGATATTGATTATGGCGATCACACTGTTGAAGTTGCACCTTTTTTAGCTAGTAAATATCTCATTACCAATGGCGATTTTCTCGATTTTGTCAAGGCTGGTGGCTACGAAAATCAAGACTATTGGAGTGAAGAATCTTGGTGTTGGAAAACTCAACATAACATTCAACAGCCTAAGTTTTGGTTACATGAAAATGGCAGCTACAAATATCGGGCCATGTTTGACGAAATGGATTTACCCTTAGATTGGCCAGTGGAAGTCAATCATTATGAAGCAATGGCTTACTGTCGTTGGCAAGGTAAGGATACTCGTTTAATGAGTGAAGCCGAGTACCATTTAGCCACTTACGGTAATGGTTTGGCAGAAGATGTAGATAATTACAATCTCAATTTGAGATTTGGCTCACCTAGTCCCGTCGGGATGTTAGATTCAGCAAATAGCCGTTCTGGATTGTACGATTTGCGAGGAAATGTTTGGGAATGGTTGAGTGATAATTTAAATCCCCTTTCAGGATATCAACCTCATTTCCTTTATCAAGACAACTCTGCTATCTTTTTTGATACCAAGCATCATTTGATGCTTGGGGGATGTTGGATAACGAATGGGACAGAAGCTTTAAAATATTACCGCAACTGGTTCCGTCCCAATTTTTATCAACACGCTGGTTTTAGAATTGTTCAAAGCATTTAGTTTTTAGTTATAAGTAGGTGGGCGGAAATAAACCCAAAATGGTTTGTTGTTGTTAGGGCGCTAAAGCGCAACTACGAACCAATTTCAGAGGTTTTACGTTTCGTTCCGTAGTGGTTTTTCCTACCCACCTACTTGTGTTCGCCGATTCACCAAAGTTGCACTGGCTTGATCAACCGGCATCAGCACAACTTCATTGATATTGACGTGAGGTGGTCGGGTGACGCAGAAAAATATGACATCAGCAACATCATCTGGTGTGAGGGGAGTTACTCCCTGATAAACCTTTTTGGCACGTTCACTATCGCCATGAAAACGCACCTCACTAAATTCTGTTTCCACCATACCCGGATCAACGGAAGTTACCCGTATAGGCGTTCCCAAGAGGTCTTGTTTTAATCCTTCAGAAATAGATTTCACCGCAGCTTTAGTGCCACAGTAGACATTACCACCAGGATAAGTTTGATGTCCAGCAATAGAACCTAGATTTACCACATGACCGCGACCGCGACTGACCATTCCAGGAACAACATAGCGGGTAAGATAGAGCAAACCCTTAATGTTAGTATCAATCATTTCTTCCCAGTCTTGGATGTCGCCTTCGTAGAGTTTATCTAGACCGCGACTCAGACCAGCATTGTTAATGAGAATGTCGATGTTAGACCAAGCAGGAGGTAGGGTTGAGATCGCAGATTCTACAGCAGTGCGATCGCGCACATCCATCTGTAACAAATGAATTTCTCTTGAGGTTGGATGCAAAGTTTCTGCAAGTTCCTGCAACCGTTCCAACCTTCGTGCAGCTAAAATCAGTTTTGCACCTGCACCAGCAAATACTTTGGCACAAGCAGCCCCAATACCACTGCTTGCACCAGTAAGTAACACGATTTGATTTTGCATTATGAATTATGAATTATGAATTATGAATTATGAATTATGAATTATTTTGGTTTTTCGGTAGGTTTTAAGGAAAACCCAGACTTTTCCTTTCAAATCGAGGCTTACAGGGTGTTATGGACCCAAATCAAGCGCCAAGATTCAAACGGTAAGGGTAACGCCTGTCATTATTGCCCCATCAGGGTTTCAAACTTATTTCCAGTATCGCCTAGCATAGATCCAAAAATTTCATAATTCATAATTCATAATTCATAATTTACCTTACTACCTGTATGCGCTGAGTTACCATTGTCATACCATCTCTCCGCAGAATGACGGCAGAAAGCCATTGACTACCGGGGGTGGCTGGTGCGCGTCCAACTTTAAAAAGTCCACCAGATGTCAGCAATTCTAAATCTACGAGTGTGGGGTTAAGATATTTGTCTGGTTGGGTTGGTTCTTGTAGGGCTGACCCTAGTATAAGGTCATCGCCTACTGGTTCTTTGACGATCGCATCAAAATCAAATGACTGACCGACTTTGACCTGCTGTGGTAACTTGATCTCCACATGCGGTGGTTTAGAACCGGAGGAAAGTTCGGTACGTTCAGACTCAATGTCTTCGCGAAGGATTTTTCCATCTACAATGCGTTGGCGCGATGTAATCTTGGAATTGAACGTCAAGTTTCCACTGTTAGCAGAGGGTAAGCCAGTTATTGTAGTCACTGTATGGGCAATGATGGCATTACCCTCAGATTGCCAAGATTGTAACTGAGTGCTGTATTTCAATTGGGGATAGCGCTTCCAAAGTGAAGTCAAGCCCTGTTCCAGAGTGGGGCGGGTTAATCCATCCCCTTGAGTGAAATTAGGGCTGTAGAACTGCATCACACCTTTGACGTTGCCTTGACTTGCTGCTGTATCAATTTGTGTGAATAGGTTTTGCAATTCGGCGGGCGCATTTTGGGAGGTATTTTTTTGTACGGGTTCTCCGGCTTGAACTAAGTACCGTGGGGTCATGGCTTGCGCTTGTTTCCACCCGCCAGCTAAACCAATTGTGAGGAAGAATATCATCAGCCAATGGCTGGCAGATGATTGTGGGGGACGTCTAAGTAGTAAGGTAGTGAAGTTGAACATTTGCTTTTCAGTTATTTGTTGGCAATTTGACTAGAGTAAAGTCAAGAAATTGTTTTATCTTAGTTAAGCTAGGCGATAATACAGTAGAGGGTTTGATGGTACAAGCTCCCAAAAGATTACTAATAGCTGCTAGTGGCACTGGTGGACACTTGTTTCCCGCGATCGCACTGGCTGAACAATTGTCAGATTATCAAATCGAATGGCTTGGTGTCCCCAATCGGCTAGAAACTCAGCTTGTTCCCCAGCAGTATTCATTGAATACTATTGCAGTTGAAGGGTTTCAGCAAGGGTTTGGACTCTCGTCTGTAAAAATTTTGGGGAAACTAATCAGTTCGGTTCTGGAAGTTAGGAAACTCCTGCAAAAAGGGAAATTTCAGGGGGTGTTTACAACCGGAGGTTATATTGCTGGCCCTACTGTCATTGCAGCCCGTTCTTTGGGTTTGCCTGTCATTCTCCATGAGTCTAACGCCTTACCAGGTAAAGTCACTCGCTTTTTCGGCCCTTGGTGTCGTGTGGTAGCGGTGGGATTTGAAGTTGCTGCAAAATATTTACCCCGCGCCAAAACTGTTTATACGGGTACTCCAGTACGTTCTCAATTTCTGGATGAGGGAGTTGTCGCATCTCTCGATTTACCGATTCCAGAAAATGCTCCTTTAATTGTTGTTTTTGGTGGTAGTCAAGGTGCGGTTGCTCTCAATAAGTTGGTACGTGAGTGCGTTCCAGCTTGGTTTGATGCAGGTGCTTGGGTTGTACATTTGACCGGGGACAAAGACCCTGATGCTGGTAGTTTGCAGCATCCACAGTATATTTGTTTGCCATTCTACAACAATATGGCAGCATTATTACATAGAGCAAATTTAGCAATTAGTCGTTCCGGTGCCAGTAGTTTAACGGAGTTGGCAGTGTGTGGAACGCCGGCTATTTTGATTCCTTACCCGTTTGCTGCAGAAGACCATCAAACCTACAACGCAGAAGTTTTTACTCTTGTGGGTGGGGCGTTGATGTTTCAGCAGTCGGAGTTGAATGCTCTTTTGTTACAAGGTAAGGTGTTGAGTTTGTTGCAGTTACGGGAAGATTTGCGCCAGATGGGGGAGAGGGCTAGGGCGATCGCACTTCCTGATAGTGCGGACAAATTGGCGCAGTTGGTGCGTGAGGTGATAGAGACATAGAGTGTTTTTCTTGAATAGTAATTTAAAAAGTCCGTATGCAACAATTGTCCCTGCCTTTGAATCTACCTGGAATCTGCCCGGAGAAAGCTGTTTGGTTTGAGGAAATGTTGCGCTCTCTCAGCATCAGCCGTAGTCCAGCATTGTATGATGAATTTGGTAAATCTCTTCGCAACTGGCTTGACAAGCAGGGGTATTCTCCAATTAAAACCCTAAGTTTATTCTCTGGCGGTGGCGGACTCGACATTGCCTTTCATGATGCTGGCTTTGAAATTGTTCAAATGGTTGAACTAGAAGCCAAGTATGTGCAAACACTAGAAAAAAACTCCCAACCAGGAAAATGGTTGCAGGGTTCTCAACCAATTTGCGTTGATATTAGAAAATTTTTTCCGAGTTCCGATTTCAAAGTAGATTTTATTATCGGTGGACCACCTTGCCAAACTTTTTCTGCAGCTGGACGTAGGGCATCGGGGGTTGCTGGAACTAGTGATGCTCGTGGTACTCTGTTTCATGAGTATGTCCGGTTACTAAAAACACTACAGCCAAAAGGATTCTTGTTTGAAAACGTGTATGGAATCACTGGAGCACAAAAAGGGGAAGCGTGGCAAGAAATTCAAGCATCCTTTAAAGAAGCAGGTTACACAATTTTTTTTCGGATTCTTGATGCAGCTGACTATGGAGTACCACAGCATCGAGAACGTTTATTTATTGTTGGATTAAAGGAAGGAAATTATCTATTTCCCTATCCGACTCATGGGCCTGATTCCCCTGATGGAGAACCTTTTTATTCAGCAGGAGACGCAGTTAAAGAAGCTGATACATCGGATGCTGATTCAGGTATTAGAGGACGCTACGGACATCTGCTTACAGATATACCGCCAGGACTAAATTACAGCTTTTACACAGCAGAAATGGGACATCCTAAACCAGTGTTTAGCTGGCGTTCAAAGTTCTCTGATTTTCTTTACAAAGCTGATCCTGAAATGCCTGTCAGGACTATCAAAGCACAAGGCGGGCAATATACTGGGCCCTTTAGCTGGGAAAACCGCAAATTCACAATTGGTGAGTTGAAGCGACTGCAAACAATACCTGATGCTTATGAAATTATAGGAAATCGCCAAGTTTGTATTGAACAGATTGGTAATTCCGTACCACCCCAGTTAGGTAGGATTTTAGCTTTAAGTATTTTAGATCAAGTTATGGGTGTGGCACTACCATTTCCCATGCACTATTTACCAGCAAACAAGCAACTGGGATTTAGACAGCGCAAACGCCAGCTAACGGAAATATATGCTCAAAAAGCTAAGGAAGCGATGTCTGACGACAAGCCGCTTCGCGTCTACGCACCCTTAAAAAATATAGTGGGCAATGGTGAGTTTGTAGGGGCGGGGTCCCCCCGCCCTTGCAGGAATGGTAATGTTTCTGACCTTCATAACGGGTGGTGTACCGCCAGTGGAGTGCTCTCAAAAAACACTAAACAACCAACATCAAACAACGATGTAACTCATGGCCAAGCCGTGCGATTTCTGTCTTCTGATTTTACTTGGACTGAACAGGAACTTCCCAACAGCATCAACATAAACCTAAAATATGACCTGAATGATTCTTGCTGGACGATTACAGCAAAGACTCGTGATACTTGGACACAAGAAAATCAATTTGTTCTTGATATATTCCCTTCATGGAGTAACAAGAATTGGGTATTAAGTGCTAGCAAAGTGAAGCTATGTGCTAACGATTTAGACCAGAATTTGTTTACAGCACTTTGGAAAGCTTTTGAGGAAAAACTCCTCGAAATGACTGGTATGGCTGATTTAGTTCAGTTGTCTGGCTATTACCAGTACAATCCTCGGATAAGTGGAATAATGAGTTTTCACCCCGAGTTAAAAGTGACTCTTTTTTGGCGCGTTGTTCAATGCGTAGTACGCGGAATAGGAGTTGCAACTCAACTATCAGCCGGAGATTTGGCATCCCTGTGGGGTGTTAAGGCAGAAAATGTGTTTTCTTATCTCACATCCCTACGGACTATGGGTTACGAAGTCAGGAACCACAACACCAACCCTCAAATTCCTCAAGGAGAGTATTTAATTCCCTATGCGTTTCCAACATTAACACCCAGAAGCGTACAACTCAGAAAAAACTTGGGTAACAAGTCTTCTTAGAATTAATTATTAGGGATTTAACAGTGATTCAAGAGTATTATTTATCTCTTCCCTTATAAAGCCTGAGTTCTTTCTAAAGAAAGTCTCAAGCGAGTAATTTAAGATTTTATCACAAAATGCATAAGTACTAATTGTTGGATCGTCATTCAAAATTCCTATTAAAACTAATAATTGGGCTGTCTGATATCTTTTTAAAACTACAGTATTAATCTGAGAAGATAATACCATCATTACTGGTAGAAGGTTTTCATTATAAGCTCGAATTGCATTAAGAAGATCTGCATTTTGCCTTTTTGAATCGGCACTTTTATATCCTTGACGTATTTCAAATACAGCACCAATTAGATTTTGAAACCGATTTTTATCAAGCCCCAGTTTAACTGATGATAATTTTAGCCATTCGTTTATTGTATCTCGATAATGACTGTTTGTTAAATCATCTAAAGAAATTTTGGCGTCGAGTGTTAATTTGGCAATAGAACCATCATCTTTTTGAATTGTATATCCCCAAATTACTTGTTCTTTATTTAGCTCTAACTGGTCTGACATGATTTGACGAATAAGCCTTTCACAACCAATGCCTAGTTGTCTATAAAGAGAAGTTATTCCTCCGGCTGCTTTATGTGCAGCGTACATTAAGTCACAATCAAATCCTATCCAGTGATATAAAGGATCTGAAGCATATAAATTCTTAAATTCTAATAACGAATTTCCATCTTTATTAGATGTACCAAACTTAGGCTTATATTGTGAACATAGTTTAATAGGCTCTAAAAGTAGATCCAAATATTGATTATTTTTATCATTAACTATCATTATTTTTCATAACATTAGGATTTATTTTGATAAATTCATAAATTTGTTTTGCGATTAAATGTCCAATTATTGGTGGTACAGCGTTTCCTATTTCAAGCATATTTTGACTTGCCGAATGAGGGAAGACAAACTCGTCAGGAAATGATTGAAGCCTTGCACATTCTCTAACTGTTAATCGGCGCTCTAGGGAATAATGAAAGTGAACTCTTGCTTTTGTATTTGCCCTTACTGTATAAGCAATTTCTCCTTCTTTAGACTTTTGATCGCCTTGACCTGCTCCTTTCGTAGCTTTTGTAGCCACAAAATATTGAGTTTGATTCGGTACGCTTTCATCAGTGATTTCAACTAGATCACCTATAGCTTTATCAATTGTAACATACTGATAAAATAATTCTGGAGTAGGAGGCTTTGGAAATGATTTAATATCTGATCTAACACCAATTAAAAATAATCTAGTTCGACTTTGAGGTAATCCAAAATCCGGGCAATAAATCTTCCAAACTTGGAAAATATACCCAACCGATTCAAATTCATTTATGATATGCCTTAAAAATTTTCCATTTCCAAGTCTCTCTAAAAAAGGAACATTTTCTCCTACTACAATTCCCGGTTTATGTATATTCATATAATCTTTCATCACAGTATATAATTCACCTGTATTTCCTTGAAATCCTTTTTTGTGACCACATGATGAAAAGTCCTGGCAAGGAAATCCACCAAGAAGAACATTCGCGGGAGGCAATGAGCTTATATCTATAGTAGTCAGATCTATTGTAGTTACTTCATTTGATAGATTTAATCCATAAGTTTGAGTAGCCTTTTCGTCAATATCGTAGGCATGCACAATTTTATATGGGAGAGATTGATATTTTTTATTACAAAAATTAAACCCTCCTAAAAAACCAAGATCAAGACCACCACATCCCGAAAATAATGAAACAGCGTTTATATAATCTTTCGTTTTATATGGTTGAATCAGTGTAGGATTTATATACATTTTTGTATTTGGATTGTCTTTGAATCCGTACTCGAAAATAGGTTTTCTTTTTAAAGCTTTTCTTTTTGGTAGTCCTGATTTTGGGCGCATATAGTGATAAATATTTTTTTGTAATTTTATTTCGGAAACTCCTCCAAAAAGTTGTGACCCCAATAATCACGTTGCCAACATATAAAGCTTACTGTCTATGTTAGCTACCCACTCTTCATGGTGAGCAATCACGCCTTTGACGGTATCAGGGGTTGACTTATCGCAAATATAATGCTATTAGCGAGCCGCAGGTACTATGCCTCGGTACGCCTGGATACTTAGGCGATTTCCTTCATTTGCTGTTGCCATTTTTAAGAAACTCTCGCCCTTAGCATAGGTGATTGTGCCATGTGTGCTTACTCTAATACGATTCACTAATCAAAGATAGTACATTGTAGTTGCCATTAGCAACAGCGAAGATATCGCCGCGATAGTACAAAAAAGATATTCTTGGTTGCGTCTGGTCTTGAAATGGTCTACTATATAAGCTCGGTTTCAAGTATATTCTCACACACTACAAACCCTTGCTTGATCGTATTTTACTGACTTTATAGCCTAAGAAACGTAAATAAAGCTAATTTTTTTAAACTGTAAAACTAAGTAGAGGTACAATGGCTTATCGTCAGAAATCTCTATCTTTATACATTCACCCTCAATCACCACTATTCAGTTGCGACTTTTATAATCGAAGTTGTAAAATGACTCTTTGCTAGTTCCCCAATAAACAAATGTCTCAACAAAAGCCTATCAGTCCTTGGAAATATAAACCCTGGTGGTGTCAGCCTTGGTCTATACTGCTCACAGGTGTCACCCTAATTACTGGTAGCTGGGTAATATTTAAGACGATCTGGTTAACTATTCTCGTTTCCGTGCCTTTATTGATTTGGATGGGCTTTTTCTTGTTAATCTGGCCTCAGTTGATCCTCCGCAGTGGCATTTTAGAGTCAGAACACAAATCTATTTAAAGGTTATACCTACCCTACAACAATTTTCACCTAAATGAACCACACCGTTTGTCAGGGCGGAACGCCCCCGCGCCCCTACGAATGTGGTCTAATTACCTGAAAATTGCTGTAAGCTGCCAGGGGAATATAACAATTTGTGGTAGATAATGCAAGAGTCATTTTCTAATTCAGCAGGTAGGCATCTACAGGATGCCCAAATTCTTTTGAAAGAGCAACGGTGGGATAACGCCGTTTACCTAGCAGCCTACCTCCATTTTCAGAAAAACTATTACTCTGAAGATGAAGATGTCCCTAATTCTAACGATACAGAACAACCATTTTTTCCTATCGTGGTTTCCTATCAGGAGAGTCTACGTGGAGACATTGCTCTATTTTCTCGCAGAGCAACTCCGGAGGAATTAAATCGACTGTCAAGCCTCGTAAAGATAATGACTGATTCTCCTTATCAGGATATGGCAAAAAGGTTATGTATACTTTTCGGACGTGAATTTAACACTGTAGCTAAATTGAAAGTATGAATGAATTTAATAAACAAAAATTACTCGAATTAATCGTGGATATTGCTCCCGGTGGAGCTACTGCTGAACAGGAAAGCGATAATGAGGATAAATTCTTAAAAAACTTTTTACCTATAGCCGATTATCGTTTTGTTTTAGAACCGAATACATTATTAATACTAGGTGGACGTGGAGTAGGAAAAACTGAACTATTCCGTTTACTCGCAATCCCTTTAGGACGAGAATCTTTGGTTAAAAGCTTGGGAGTCAGATCCTTACCTACTTTGAGTAAAACAATATGGATAGCTGGCTTTGGAAGAACTCGCAAAGCAGAAAAGCGATTTCCCACGCCAGAGATTGTTGAAGGGCAAATGAGTAAGGCTACAAATATTGAATGGCGTAGTTTCTGGATTGGTTTAATTTTAGGCAGGTTATTACAGCAAGAAGATTTTAAATTCCAAGATTTTCTTATTCAACAAATAGAGACAGAAATAGTCAACATTCTTAGAGATGACTTGTCTCGCCTATCAATTTGGCAACCTATTGTAAATCAAAATCTTGAAAAATTAAATTCTGTCTTAGATAAGTTAGATCAAAAACTTATTGAAACAGATGATTGGTTATTTATCACTTATGATGAATTAGATCGATTAGTTGCTTCCTATACTGCCTTGGCAAGTCCAATTCGTGAACTTTTAGCTTTGTGGCTTGATCGATGGCGACGTTGGGACAGAATACGACCAAAAATATTTTTGCGCACTGATCTATTTCGAGAAGATTTTTTGAGTTTTCCTGATGCTTCAAAACTGCAAGCCCATCAAATTCGATTGGAATGGAAACATTCATGGCTTTACCAACTGTTGGTCAAAGGATTGGCGAACTCTGGTACGGAAATGACAGAATATTTGCAAAATATCCCAGAATTGATTATTGAAAATAAAATTGGTTTGGGGTGGACTGTAACATCAAATGAAAAATTATTTGAAGAACTAATCGAAAGGATGATTGGTAAATATATGGGGGCTAATGCTAAAAAAGGAATTACCTATCGTTGGATTCCCAATCACCTTCAGGATGCTGGCGGTCGAATTGCGCCACGTTCTTTTCTCAAGTTATTTGCCTTAGCCGCACAAGCTCAAATACAACAGCACTCGACTGTTGAACAAAATACGCTACTCTTGAAACCCACTGATTTACAAGAGGCTTTAATGAACACTTCAGATGATAGAATTAGGGAATTACAGGAAGAGTATCCTTGGTTAGAATCTCTCAAGACGAGCTTAATAAATCTGAAAGCTCCCATGGAAAAAGAAATATTTTTAGATGCCGTAAAATCCACTATATGGAGTCCTGAAAAACAACCACCTGTAACTAACCCTGAAGGAATTTTGCAATATCTACTTCAACTTGGAATTGTAGAAAATCGTTCTGATGGACGGATTAATATGCCTGAAATCTATTTGTATGGATTTGAAGTTAAACGGAAAGGTGGGGTTAAACGTCCCAAGTAGCATAAAACTGAAAATCAGGTAGATGAGCTAATACCTAATTAGTTAGTGTTTTTTTAGTAGTGTGAGCATCTTGCTTACGTGTATTATAAGCGAGCAAGATGCTCGCACTACGAATTTTCAAAAATGGGATGCACCCACCCCCAAGTGACGTTGGGGGCTTTTTACAAGTATTCAAGAACTCCTGACTCCTGACTCCTGACTCCTGACTCCTGACTCCTAATTCACCACCTGACTACCATGACTGCGCGGGTCATCTTGACTACTCACTGGTGCAACAGGTGCTGAGAACTTAGAAACTTTTCCACTAGCTTGAGCATAGGGCAGAGACGACTCAGCAACCAATGCTTTAATATTACTTGCCATCACAGCCGAGGGTTGATCGCCGATCGCCTGTGCTATAGGTTTCCCATCCTTACCCAAAAACACAAAATGCGGAATGCCATCCACCCGATACTGCAGCATCTCTGGCAACCACTTAGTATTATCAACATTCAGCATCACAAAATTAACCTTGTCACTATACTGGGTTTCCAACTCAGCCATATCTGATGCCATTTTTTGGCAGACAGTACACCAATTAGCATAAAATTCCACTAACGAAGGCTTACCATTAGTTAAAGCCAGTTCTAGTGGTGTAGACTGCTGATCTAGCTGAGCAAGGGATGCAGTGGTTGTTTCAGAGCGTAATCCCAAGGCAAGAACAACGATCAAGAAGATCGCAACAATTGCAATTAAAAAATTTCTCACCCTCACCCCAACGGGCGATTGAGATTGTTCTTGAGACTTCACAGGAGAATCTGTACTCATAAGATTTTTCTATATTAAGTGCTGTTATATTTTAGTTTAACGGAAAGGAGTCATTAGTCATTAGTCAAGGGTCATTAGTCGGGAGTCAACAGAAAAAACGTGAAAAAACGAGTCACCCTTACTTTCCCCAGACGCGCCATTCAAATGCCTGTCACCTACCGACTGGCAAGAGATTTTAACGTAGCTGCCAATATTATCCGTGCTCAAGTTGCCCCAAATCAAATTGGCAAACTTGTCGTGGAACTATCGGGAGATATTGATGAATTGGATGCAGCGATTGAATGGATGCGGTCAAATAATATCAACGTCTCCCAAGCCTTAGGGGAGATCATCATTGATGAAGACTTGTGCGTTCACTGCGGCTTGTGTACAGGGGTTTGCCCAACTGAAGCTTTAAATCTTGATCCGCAAACCTATAAGTTGACATTTACGCGATCGCGCTGTATCGTCTGCGAACAGTGTATCCCTACATGTCCTGTACAGGCGATCTCCACCAACCTTTAGTTTAAAACCTCTACAGTTCGGTAATCACGAATTACGAATTACAAATTTCCAACTCCAAGGCAGCGGTAGTAGTGTTATATTGAGTGGTCACGATCATCATACAGAAGCATCAAGGTGTGTCAAGATCTATGACAGTAGCTACAAATCCCAAAGTCGAAACACAAGAGAAAACCCTAGGGAACTACGCTTACTTAGCACTTCAAACACACTTTAAGAAAACCTTAAAGTGGGAAACAGCAGTCAAGAAAGATAAAGATCCAGAAGCACTGCACCAAATGCGAGTTGGCTTGCGTCGTTTACGTACTGCTGTAAGTAGGTTTGACTTGGCGGTAAATTTACCAAAGTCCGTGAGTGAAAAAAATGTCGGTAAAATTGCACGCTCTTTGGGTAATCTCAGGGATTTTGATGTATTTAAAGAAACTTTAGAAAAGTCTTATCAACCACATTTACCCCAGAAAGAACAAGAATCTCTGCAAACAGCTTTCAAAACTTTGGATCAACAACGTGAAAATGCACTGGTAGATGTACGGGCAATATTAAAAGATGAGCGTTATAAGTCAATAAAACATGACTTGAAGGAGTGGTTGGAGGAACCGACTTATCAATCACTAGCATCTTTACCAATTCATCAAGTGCTACCAGATCTACTTTTGCCAGAGGTGAGTAGCTTTTTGCTGCATCCAGGTTGGTTAGTCGGAACCCAAGTAGAAAAATCTGAGATTCAAATTCTCAAAGACTCGCGAACAAAGAAGATAGAGCATCAATTGGCAAAAAATGGAGAAATTCTCCATAGTTTACGCAAACAAGCCAAACGCCTACGCTACCAAATGGAGCTATTTACAGACTTATACAGCGAGTCTTACACGGCTTATGTTGCACAAGTCAAAGATATACAAGAAATTTTGGGACAGATGCAAGATAGTGTGGTGTTGGCTGAGTGGCTGATGGATGTGCTACGCTCGGATATACATACCCAGCTTCCTACCCTTGCTTCTTTGTTCAAAGAAAATCTTTCTAAGTCGTGGCAGCAGTGGCAACCTGTACAAGAGCAGTATTTAAAAGTTGCAACACGGCGTAGGTTTCACTTAGCCGTACTACATTCCCTGCAAGGATCAGGTGTTTAAACATCGAGAGTTAGAGGGTGTTTGAAAAGCCAAAATCAATTTTGCCCAAAGCCTTATGAAGATGGGGAGTGGAGAACTAGGGACTCCCACTCTTAAACTTTCTTGCGTAAATTCAGCGACGATGGACGATATTTAGGTGAGAGGATTCTTCATTGGGTGTTCAAACTATGACGTTTACCACTTCTGATCTAGACAATTTTGCTTTAACGTTGCCTATTACCCAAGCAGCCCGCAGAACCGCCCAGGAGTTTGCCCGTGAACAGCCTACTCCTGAAAAAGTTGAGCAAGTTCTACTGAATACGCTTTCTGTTTGGGTTGTGAATGACTATTTAGAGTTTATGGGTATTCCTGCTAACAAGAGTTTTGGTGATAGTTGGAACCCAATTTTGCGTCTGTGCGCTAATGTAGCTGATTTAGAGTTGCCAGGAATTGGTCGTTTGGAGTGTCGCCCCCTAAGTCTGCAACAGCAGACGTGTTACATTCCTCCAGAAACCTGGGAAGAACGAATAGGTTATGTCATTGTCCAAGTAGATGAATCACTTCAAGACGCAAAGCTGCTGGGGTTTGTTCGTAGTGTTGCAACTGAAGAACTACCCTTGAGTCAATTGCAACCTTTGTCAGATTTAATTGAACATTTGGAACAGGTGAACCTGAAGAACGGTTTAGTATCAAAGTCGCATTGAATGATACGAGTATCACAGAACACTTTAGGATTTAGCCATTAGTCTTTGGTCATGAATCATGACTCATTTTTATCGAGGTAAATTTGTTACGAATGGTTTAGATATATCTACTGTGCCATCAGCGATGAGTTGAACTGCGATCGCCAAAATTAAAAATCCCAAAATCCGATTCAAAGCCCCCATCCCAGTTGCACCAAATTTCTCAATCAGAGGTTCTCCCAAAACTAAAAATAGGTATAACAAAACACTTAAAAGTCCGACACCCAGTAAACAGCCAAGATAATCACTCCACAGATGAACTCGAGTTGAAAGGCCAATGACGACACCGATAGCACCAGGACCACTAATCATCGGAACCGCCATTGGCGTAAATGAAATATCATCTTTGTCGATCGCTTCTTGATGTTCCTCAGTCGTCAGTCGTGTCGTCGCAGTCACCATTTCCCAGGCGGTATGCCCCACAATTAACCCCCCGGCGATGCGTAATACCCCCAGGGAAATGCCAAAGAAACTGAGAATGAGCCTCCCGATCAGGAAGAAGGTAGTCAAGACAGCAAACACGTTTAATGTTGTTTTCTGAGCTTGTTTCAGTCTATACTTCGCTGTATCTTGGGCAGTGAGACTGTAAAAAATGGGAATCGCTCCAATCGGGTTTGCAATTGGAAACAAAGCCAAAAGCGTTCCCACCATGAAAGATACTAGAGATTGCCACATATTCTACCTGTTTTGGCGATCTCTAACAACTTCTCACAAATCGCTCCAATCGATCCATCCCCTTCTCAATTGTTGCCATATCAGTGGCGTAAGAGATCCGAATATTGTCATCAGCACCAAAAGCTATTCCGGGAATGACTGCGACTTGCTCTTTTTCTAGAAGGGCGCTACAAAATTCTAGAGATTTGAGCTTTGTTTTGCTGATATCTGGAAACATGTAAAAAGCGCCGTCTGGTTTCGGACAACTTAGTCCAGGAATGGCGTTGAGTCTTGCTAACATCACCTCTCGTCGTTGAGCAAAAGCTTGGCGCATCTCTTCGATACAGTCTTGGGAACCTTCCAACGCAGCGATCGCCCCATACTGAGCAAAGGTACAAACGTTCGATGTACTATGCCCTTGCATCGTACTCGCCGCCTTAATAATCTCCTTCGATCCCGCCAAATAGCCAATCCGCCACCCTGTCATCGAGTAACCTTTGGCAAAGCCGTTGCTGATAATCGTCCGGGCAAAAATTTCTTCGCCAAAAGTTCCAATACTGACTTGTTTTACGCCGTCGTAAATAATCTTCTCATAAATTTCGTCAGATACGACAAGGATATCGGTATCAACGACTACCTCCGCTAGAGCCTGAATTTCATCTGGTGTATAAACCATCCCAGTAGGATTGGATGGAGAATTGAGGACGAATAGCTTAGTTTGAGAGGTAATGGATTTACGCAATTGTTCAGGTGTAATCTTGTAACCAGTGGAAGCATCTGTATTGACAATCACTGGCTTTCCACCTGCGATCGTTACCATTTCGGGATAACTTACCCAGTAGGGTGCAGGGATAATCACCTCATCCCCTGATTCAATCAATGCCAGGATCAGGTTGAACAGAGAGTGTTTCCCACCGTTAGTGACGATGACATTTTCTGCTTTGTAATCCAGACCATTACTAGTTTTGAGCTTTCGGGCGATCGCTTCCCTTAACTTTGGTTCTCCAGCTTCTGGGCCGTACTTAGTCTTATTTTCATCCAAAGCTTTTTGTGCAGCAGCTTTGATGTGCGCTGGGGTGTCAAAGTCTGGTTCTCCCGCGCTAAAACTACAAACATCTATTCCTTCTGCCTTCATTGCCAGAGCTTTCGCTGAGATGGCTAAGGTTAAAGAAGGCTTTACTTGACTGACTCGTCCTGCAAGCTTCATATTTGACAAACTCTCACCTTTTCTAAAGATATACCAGAATCTCTACAGAGATTTGCCTTTTAACAATTCCTTTTTAAGTCCACTTGAGCCAGCATTGATTGGGGTATCAATTGCCCTTGTACAGACACAAGTCGCTGTTGCATAGCAGGCTAAACAATTGATTGAGCGGGTAGAATTAGAATACAATCACTCAGATTCTTCACCTAGATAAGATTGGCGACTGTGGCGAACATGAATAATCGCTACAACATCTTTTTCAACTACAAACAAAACTCGGTATTTCCTTCGTTTTCCAACCCAGAGTTGCCGAATTTCACGACCAATTATTGGTGCTTCTGGTACTATTGTACAGCGATTAGGAAGTTTTTAAAGCGATGCAATAGCGTCTTGTAGTTCATAATACCAGTTGTTTGCTACTTCAACACTCAGGTTGTCGCACATCCAACGATAGGATGTTTCGATTTCCTGAAAGGTAGTAGGTTGAATGAGAACCTGGTAACTCATGGACGGGGTGGAATGCTAAATTTGTGTTGTAGCATTTCCAAGGCTTGCGAGGCAGGAATTCCTTGACCCTGCTCAAACTCATGTAGTCCTTGACGAATACCTACTATTGTTTCTAAGTAATCAATACGTTCTAAGAGTTCTCGATATGTGGCTAGAGGCTGTTGTGGGGCTGTCTTGAGTGATTGCAAAAACCCAAGCACATCTTCTAAAATTTCCGTTGGAGTGCTATCAATTTCTTGTAATAGCAATTCTTTGATGGTCATCACGGTTCATAGATGAGATTTATGCTTCTAGTATAGCCATGGGGTCGCGATGGTATCCATTGTTTAACCTGTGCTTCCGGGTCTGCTTTGTAATCCAGACCATTACTAGTTTTGAGCTTTCGGGCGATCGCTTTGCCCGGAGTGCACCATTCTGAATCAGCCCGATATCCCGCCCTGAACTGAAGTTCCGGGCTAATAGCTTAAGTCCATTGAAATGGACTGAAATCCTTGATCAGTCCTCTTGACATTTCCACTTCTCAAATAGGACTACCATACATCAGAAATTACTATCAGTGTTGTTAAGGAATTCATTGTAGATTATGTGTATTCATAAATTGAATATTTAGGGTTGGGTGTAACTTATGAAACAGCAAATATTTGAGAATGCGATAACAAGGGCTACAAGAGTCCTTGCCATAGCTTCGCTTACCGCCTTTGCCACAACTGCAACCATCAGTCAGCCCAGTTATGCAGGAAGTGCAACCTTCTACTGTGGGCAAAACCAGGATGGTGTACCCGTAACCTTTGCTCGCACGCAAGACGGGAAGAACGTGCCAATGATTCGCTGGCTTTCTAATAATTACTTCTCCCAAAAGTTGACCCCTCAGCGACGTTGTCAAGAGGTATCCCAAAGATTCCAGAGATATTTAGACAACGGTACGCTGAGATTTATCAAGGCAGGCGTGCTTAATGAACAACCTGTTATCTGTGCTGCTGCTCAAAAAAATGCTCCTTGTACACATAGCACTTTGTTATTCACTCTCAAGCGTGGCAGCGATCCTAACGCAATTGCCCACAGGCTATTTTATAGCAGTGATTCAGCAAATGGAAACGGAATAGATGAAGTTGGCGGGGATAGAAGCAATGACCCGTTAAATATTGATGTTCAATCATACCTATACTTTACCCCATCGGGTAAGTAGGGAGTGGGGAACTCAGGTCCCCTCTGGGGATTAGGGGTAATGGGGAGTAGGGAGTTCAGATGAATTGGCATAAATTCACATTGGTTGCCTGTCTTGGCGGTTTATCAATTACGCTCTCAACATTGGCAGCAAATGTCAATTTTTCTCGCCCATGTACCAGTGTTGGTTGCAAGTTTCTGCAACTGGGAAAACCGCCGAGTCAGATCTCTGTAGAACAACTACATCACCTAGCCCAAGCTATCACTGTGAAAGTCATGTCACAAGATTTTTTGGGTTCAGGGATTGTGCTGCAAAAACAAGGCTCAGTTTATCTAGTCTTAACAAATGCGCATGTGTTGCAAGCAGGTGACCCTCCCTATCGGATTCAAACTCCTGATGGTCGGATATATAAAGCTGATTTGCCGAAAAATGTAGAGACGTTACATCTCGGTTTTCTACAAGGCAATGATTTGGCTTTATTGCAGTTTCGCAGTACTGACAGTGTCTATACTGTCCCATCTCTGGGAGCAAAACCAGGGGTGGGAGAAGAGGTGTTTGCAGCTGGGTTTCCCTCTAGAGGAGGGGGATCTAAAGATAAAGGCTTTGCCTTCACGACTGGTAAGGTGTTGTTAGTGCTACAAAAAGCTTTGAAAGGTGGCTATCAAGTTGGATACACGAACAACATTGAAAAAGGTATGAGTGGAGGACCATTGCTGAACCGTCGAGGTTTGGTTGTGGGTGTGAATGGGAAACACGCCTATCCTCTGTGGGATACTCCTTCGGTATTTGCTGATGGTAAGGAAGCTGACCCAGCTTTGCATCAAAGGATTATTCACCTTAGTTGGGCTGTACCCGTTGGGGGAAGTCAAAAGTAAGAACCCCATAAATAAATTTAGTAGCTTCTCACCAATTTTATTACTCTTTCTTTTTACTTTTGCCTTGTTCGGTACTTGATATCAAATAAACTTTATATTCTGTTAATCAAACTGAGAGATAAGCTGTTGTGCATCTAATTTTTATATAGGACGCGGGCAAGATGCCCGCACTACAATAATTTTATGTTTTCGTCCTATACAATCTAGCTGCACATCAGCTTAACAACCTCTTTATCAGGGAAGCGAGCAATGATTGTCAGACTTCCCCCAAGAGATTTAATGTATCGTGGGAGTGTAGATATTTGAATATCTTCCTGATGCTCAATTTTTGCTCATCGCCGATTGTACAACTCCCATATCCAGAGCCACATCGTTTTGAGTAAGTCCAAGGGACTCTCTAAGCTCTTGAAGTGTCAACTGGAGTAGAGCAAGGTTTGCTTGTATCTCACTTTCTGCCCGTTGTTCGGGAGTCATTCTTTTGCGAAGTTCATTAAATGGCTTAGTCTTTATATCCATGATATATTCTAACGAGAATATCACCTTTAACTCATATTACGCTGGAAACGGGCGATCGCGCCAAACAATTTCTCCTGTATCGGGGTGTGTCGGTAGTCCTCCACCCCATCAAGGAATGGGATTTATCCCTGTCAAAGCTTGGATATAAACAATTCCCACTGCATAGATGTCACTGCTTAATCTTGGATCACCCTTGGCTTGTTCACTTGGAATATAACCGTCCCAACGGGAACAGTTAAAACTGTCTGTCCCTGATGAATTCTTTGGTCATTTCGTCAGATGATAAATTATATCAACACCAGTTAATTGCTCGCGTTCAAAAGACCTTACTCTAAACCCTTGCCTGCAAGCG
>CAIVAU010000002.1 GCA_903903925.1 uncultured cyanobacterium | reverse complement strand
AAGTCAGTATTGTATTCCCATAATCCAACCAATCCCGTTTCAGTCTTTGACATTGATACCGTCAAATCAAACTTGGCAATTGTGCTCTCTGTAGTGAATCGAGTCAAAGTTACACCAGGTAATTCTAGTTTACCCATTGGCGCATTTTGCCAGACAAACATCACCTGGAATAGAGGTGAATAACTTAATGAACGTTCTGGCTTCAATGCTTCTACTACTTGTTCAAAAGGCACATCCTGGTTTTCATATGCTTGCAGGGTTGTCTCCCTCACCTGTTCCAGTAACCTCTCAAAATTGGGATTATCTGCAAATTGGGTTCTTAACACCAATGTATTCACAAAAAAGCCAATCAGCGACTCAATTTCACTATAGTTACGATTAGCAATGGGAGTACCAATTACAATATCTGATTCGCCACTATAACGATGTAGTAAAGTCGCAAATGCCGCATACAGGGTCATAAATAAGGTAGTGCCACTATCTCGTGACAGACTTTGCAACTTCTGACTTAACTCAGCATTCAAACTAAAACTTTGAGTATTTCCTTTATAAGTCTGAATGCTGGGACGAGAGCGGTCAGTCGGTAATTGTAATAACGATGGTGTACCTTGTAGTTGCTCATGCCAGTAATTGATTTGAGTTTTTAATACTGTTCCACTCAACCATTCTCTTTGCCAAATTGCAAAGTCAGCATACTGAATTGCTAGTTGTGGCAAAGGAGATTGCTCTCCTTTGCTAAAAGCTGCATATAAAGCAGATAGCTCTGAGAATAATACTCCAATAGACCAACCATCTGAGACAATGTGATGCATTGTCAGTAATAAAACATATTCTGTAGCTGATAAAAGTAGCAAACTACATCTGATTAATGGTGCAATCTCTAAATCAAAAGGGGTAATTGCTTCTTGTTGTGCTAACTGTTGGAGGTGAGTTTCCCATTCTGATTCTAGTAATTGCTGTAAGTCCACCACTTGAAGATTTATGGTAACTTCTGGATGAACTACCTGTACTGGTGTGCCATTTACTGTTGGGAAGCTAGTGCGTAAGACTCCGTGACGGTGGACTATCTCTGAAAATGCTTGTTGCAATACGTTAATATCTAGACTGCCAGTGATACGGATTGCTCTTGGTATGTTGTAAGTAGCGCTGTTACCTTCGTCGAGTTGATCGAGGAACCACAGCCGCTCTTGTGCCCAAGATAGGGGTAACTGTTCTCTGTCTATCTCTTTTAACTGAATGGAAGAAAGACTTAATTCTTTAATATTTGTATTTAACTGAGATAATTTTTCAGCTAATTCAAATGCGGTAGGAAATTCAAACACTTCTCTTAGTGGTATTTCCAAACCAAAGATAAGTTTGAGTTGGGTAATTAATTGGGTGGCTAGTAGGGAATCTCCACCTAACTTAAAAAAGTTATCGTGGACTTCTAAATTTTGTATACCTAAAACTTTAGTGAAGATTTTAGCTATTATTTCTTCCCTTAGTGTAAATGATGTTAGATGTTGATTTTCTGCAATGTATTCTGGCAGTTTTTGCAAATTATAACTAAGTTCTTTTATTTTTCCCAGTAAAACTTCATCACTAGTTGGAGTCAGTTGTAAATCTATTTGCTGATAGCTTTCATGTTGGTAAAAACCCACCCAATCAATAGCCAATCCACGTACATACATCTGTGATAAACTATCTAGCATTTGCTGCCAATCATCTATTCTTGGATGCAAACTTGCTAGCCAAATAACTGTGTCAACTGCATCTTCTGGAAGACAATTACGACCCATTCCCAACAAAGTTGGTTTTGGACCAATTTCCACAAAGATTTCACAGCCTGTTTGATGTATTGTATTAACACTTTTGGCAAATTGTACCGTAGAGCATAAATGCTGACACCAGTAATCTGGTGTAATCGCCTCTAATGTCAATCTCTCTCCAGTAAGATTAGATATCAAATCGATTCTAGGACTAGAGTATGTAATATTAGCTGCTAAGTCCCGAAATTCTGCCATGATTGGTTCCATCTGCGGAGAGTGGAAAGCATGAGATGTTTGTAGCTTTACAGTCTTAATTCCTGCTGCCTCTATTCGAGTACAAATTTCTTGCACCGTCTCGGTTTCGCCAGAAATAACAGTATTTTGTGAACCATTTAAAGCAGCAAAACCTACTTTTTGTTGATCAAAATTAGTTATAGAAAGGATTTCTGCATCTGAAGCGAAAACTGCTACCATTTCTCCAGTCTTAGGCAAACTCTGCATCAAACGCCCACGTTCAGCAATCAGTTTTAATCCTTCTTCTAAACTAAATACACCAGCACTAACAGCAGCAACATATTCTCCCACACTATGTCCCATAACAACATCAGGCTCTACACCCCAAGATTTCCACAATTGTGCTAAGGCATATTCCACTGTAAATATAGCTGGCTGCGCGTAAGCAGTTTGTTTTAATTTGATAGCTAGAATTTCTTTATCTTCATCACATAACGAGGTATTTGGATACAGGATTGATAATAATGACTCATCTAAATAGGAACGCAGAATTTGGTCACAATAGTCTATCGTTTCTTTAAAAACAGGCGCACTTTTATATAGTTGATACCCCATATCAATATATTGCGACCCTTGTCCTGTAAACAAAAATGCTATTTTCGGTTTCTTGTTACCTACCTCAGCAGTATTGAATCTTGTTGTTCCCTGAATAAAATCTCTAAACTGCTTCTCTAATTCTGTGGTTGAGGTAGCTATTAAAGCTAATTTGTATTCAAGGTGTAATTGGCCAGTATTAGCAGTAAAGCAAATATCAGCTAATGAAACTTCAGGATGAGAACGCAGAAATTCTTCATATTCTCGTACCAAATTTGTCAAGGCTTGTGTATTTTTTGCTGATAAAGTTAACAGATGCTTTGGTCGTTCCAAATTTCTATTTATAAACATACATATCACAGATTAATTTTCAATTTGCCACGAAGTTTTCGCCACAGGAAAACGGTTGTGTTTAGCATGATCACGTTGAACAACAACGAAAAAGAGATTTAAGCAGCTGGTTTCATTAGGGAAAGTCCCAATTTCATCAGTTTTAGCACTAAATTCTCCACACAATCACTAAAATACTAACCTAAGTTGCTAGTTAGCAGCAATTCTCATTTTGAAAAAAATAGAAGATTACTGCTTTTTCGATAGGATTTTCCCAACTGGTGATCCGCTCATGCCTCAAGGGTAATGCCCAACTACCTGAATTTTCTGGTATCCAAGCAATTCATATTGACGGCAAGACGGCGAGGGGTTCTTATGACCACAGTGGCGACATCTCCAATGGGCATCTTGCTTTACTCGTAACGCTATGTCCTGCCAGTCATCCTGACTTTTCACGGGATGTGGAGAGGGAGGAATGGTTCGCGAGTAAAAGTGGCGAACTACTCACCCATCATTTTTTGTATTTAGAGGTTTCTTCAAGTAAATCTTTCAAACCCTGGTTAAGAGTTTCAATGGAACGGGCTAAAGCTTCAATTTTAGCTCTGGCTGTGATTTGCTCAAGAGCTTCTAGGTATGCTTGACTACCTGCTTTACCTAAATGTTTGTATTTGGAAAGCTTGCCATTAGTCTTAGTCGGAAATATAGGGTCTGTAGCCTGTAGTTTATAATACTAGTAAAATCCCTTACGCCCTTTTGCCAGATAACGAGCAATCCAACATCCTCCGGGAGCGACTGCGCTCGATACCATAATTGCTTGGATTTCTTGCTCCAAACGCTCTTTGAAGGAAGCAACTTGATCTATACGCCCATACAATTCTTCTTGGGGAGAGGGTTTATTTTGGTCTCTCATCATCAAAAATTCCTGTGGTTCGCCTCCTGATTTAAGAATTTTATGATACTCCTCTATCCGCCAACGATACGTATACCAACGGAGAATCTGCTCGGCTTCTTGTTGTGTCGTAACGCACTCACTTGTCAGTAGCATCCACTCCACAGGTTCGCATCCTTCGGGCACATTAATTTCTCTGGCATAAACTGCGTAAACATTAAAACTGGCTGAATCTTTTAATCTAGAGGGAGGCTGAATTGATACTGGACAATATCTGACATAAGACGGATGCTGTTCTTTCAATACGATTTTTAGTTTCTGGTAGTTTAACCTGTTTTATAAACTGGACTGGCTGCGATGTTACGTACTCCCACAAATAAGAGTTTTCTCCTTCTAGATAACGATTATGAGCGCCTCTAACTAGAACTCCTGTATTTTGATTCTTACTTAATTCTAAAAAAACTTCCGCAATATCACCCTCTCTATCAAAAACATGAATTATTCTCGACAATGACCCACCAATCGGTCTAGTTAAAGAGGCGAATAATTTTTCGATTTTTGGAAATGCTTCAACCCACCGATAAGATTCTTTAGATTCAAAGGCTTTTTTTCTGTTTGCACTACGCTCTTTTTTTAGTCGCTTTTTCTTCTTAGTTGATGTTTCTCCTGGTGGTGGAGAAACTTTCTTCTCAAGGGTGCCATAATTTCTCCCATAAAAGCCTTAGTGGCTGACCAAAATCAGGATCTACAGCTAAACAACTGTGCAAAATTAACCCATTTCCCCCATTCCCTGTAGGACCATAAGATACCTTCAGGTAATTTTAAAAACTGCTCCAACCACTCATATTTACTCAAACCATAATTCTCCATGTCCTCCGATCCAGGATCTCCTGCAATTACTGATAATATTGCAATGATTAAAATATCTGTTAATAAATGTACACGGTTTCTTTTTACACGGGGATCTTTGATTTCACGCTCAAATTGATTCCATCTTTTCTGTTAACGCAGTCGCATTCGCTATGCTCAATACCTTTGAGTTTTTAGCCAGAGAATTATTAGGAGACTTGAAACCCGATACCATAAGACTGACACTTATGTATAATAAACGCTTTCCTTATTAGCGTACTACTTAACGTATTTAATACTCAAATCCGATTCATTCATACATATCCTAGCCAAACAATCTGTATCTTTAGCTACAAATTTAAATGCGCTTACCCTGCATACTTCATTTACTTGCAATGTGCTGTAAAAGTCAAATTTATCATTAATAAATTTGCAATTTGCCAAGCTTTTTTAAAGCAAAAAATAATGAGCTAATATGAAATGATTGTAAAATCATCCCGTTACTAATATCTTTGATTATATCATCTAATGGAAACAGAAGTACATTAATTTGCTCTGTTTCATCTAATTTGATGTTAGCTATAAGCTCTACATTTGTTGCTAAGAAACAATGGATTAAATTATTATGAGTTGCTGGATTCGGTGATACTACCCCCGTTTCAATAAAATTGTTGCTCGTGTATCCCGATTCTTCCAGTAATTCGCGTTTTGCTGCTTCTAGTGGAGAAATATCTTTTGGTTCCATAGAACCTCCAGGTAATTCCAAAACTGTTTTTTGAATACCGTGGCGATATTGTTTAACTAATACAATTTCCTGTTTTTTTGTTAAAGCTACAACATTTACCCATGTGGAATATTCAAATACATAAAAAGGCTCAACTATTTTTCCTTGAGGCATTTGACAAGTATCAGATCGTAATGATAGCCATTTATCTTGTACTAGATATTTAGACTTTAATATATGCCAATTTAAGGAATCCACACTTATTTAAACCTTTTTGTCTTAGATTAAAAATTGAATGAATTGCAGGTCTATATTGGGAGCATCCCATTTTTGAAAATTCGTAGTGCGAGCCGGAAAGCTCGCTTATAATACACGTGAGCTTTCCGGCTCACACTACTGATCGTCTTTCTGCAAAACTGGGATGCTCCCGTCTATATTTGATTCATAAGTAAAAATGCGATAGATATCAGGAGCAATTTTGGTAATGTTAGTCATAGTTTTACGGCTTCTATAGGTAACAACGAAACATGAGCAGAAACTATCTTCCATGCTTGAGGAAATCTATACCAAGTCTGGCTTTGTCTCCCAAAACGCTTTACGCCATTGATAATGCGGCGAAATTCTAAAGTTACAGTTGCTGTATGCTTACCAAAGGTCACAACTTTAAGATTGAAAATTTCTCGCTCAATTTTTGGGTTTGATCGAGAGGCGCGAAAATTGCGAATCTCTTCACTACCGTAAAGGTTTTCTGTTACACCAAAGCGTACGACTTCTGGTGCATCCCAAAATAAACTATCCATCACCTCTAAATTGTTATTAGACAAAGCTTCTTCGTACTTGAGGTATAAATCAGTTACTTCAGCTACAATAGCTGGATCATTTACTGTAGTCATTGTTGTTAATTATTTACGAACTCTGAATTATTTTGTCATTAAATGACTTTTGACTTTTGACTTTTGACTTCCCCGTTCGCGTAGCGTCTCCCCTTGGGAGAAGGGGCGTGACTTGTGTTGCGGTCTGTCGCCATACATCACCCTTAGCCGTGAACAAAAAAGTAGATAGTCATAGTGAAGGCAATAAATATAACAAACTTCCGAATTAATTGGGGTTTAAGTCTACGTGCATAACGGGCGCTTAAATATCCACCTAAAGAACCACCTACTGCCATTAAAATCGCCTGTTGCCAAGCAATTACGCCTGCAAAAATAAATGGGATAATTGCAATTCCATTAATGCAACTCCCTAAAAATGTTTTGAAGGCATTCATTGTATGAATACTTTTGATACCTAAAAATGATAGGGTTGCTAGCATGAAAATTCCTAAACCTGCACCGAAAAAACCGCCGTAGATGGCGATCGCCAATTGCGCGAAGGCTAAGTTAAATACAGGTACAGACTCTGGCGTTGACTTCTGACTTTGAAACTGCAACCATCCTCTAAGAGCATCACCAAAGGTAAATACTAGAGTTGCTAATAGTAGGAGATAGGGGATGAGCTTTTTAAACACATCTGATGATGTATATAATAAAGCCAAAGAGCCAGTCATTCCACCGAATAAACTTATGCCACATAACAGCAAAAAAACTTGCCGCTTAATGCCTAAATCTTGACGGTAGGCTCCAGCACTCGCCAGAGCAGCCACCCAAATAGCTGTATTATTGGTAGCATTCGCCATGATCGGCGGTACACCTGTAAAAATCAGCGCTGGAAACGTAATGAAACTTCCACCACCTGCTACAGCATTCAGTCCACCTGCAATCAAAGCGGTACTGAATAGAAGTAGGCTATGGATAACAGTTAAAGATGGCGGCATTATTTTAAGTTACAAATTAGGAATGGTCAATTTGGGAATATCTTCTGGAGAATGAGCAATCCAGTCAGCACCGTGAGTTTTCAATTCCTCCTCAGTTCCGTACCCATAGGTAACGCCAATTGCTGTAACTTGATGTTGCTTGGCTCCAATCATGTCGTATTTGCGATCGCCTATCATGACGACAGTAGATGGTGAAAGATTCTCCGTCAGTAAAATATGCTCAATCAAGTCACCTTTAACAGTGCGGGTTCCATCCAGTTCACTGCCGTAAACACCATCAAACAGCGACGATAAGCCAAAATGTTCAATAATACGGATGGTATAAACATAGGGCTTGGAAGTCGCTACAAAGGTTTGATAACCATAAGCACGAAGAGTTTTAAGGGTTTGTGGAATTTGGGGATAGAGAAAATTTTCAAATAATCCGATCGTGGAAAAGCGATCGCAGTACAGTGAAATAGCCTGTGCCAGCAACTTCTCATCTGAAGTTTTTAATAACAGAGAAAAAGTCTCTGTTATTGGTGGACCAATATACCAACTCAATTCATCAGCATCTGGTGGTGTGTAACCAAGTTCTGAGAGAGCATACTGAAGGCTACGAGTGATCCCAGGCTTGGAATCTGTCAATGTTCCATCTAGATCAAATAAGATAGCGTCATTTGTCATTAGCACAATCGGCGGGTTGAGTTAGATCTCTGGTTTCGTCACTTGCAACGATGGTCGCTCTGAAAATTCATCATACCACCGAGTCAGCTTAGGATAGTTCTGTCGCCATTGGAGTTCCGGAAGACGAGTTTCTAGTCCCAGTGCAGACGCGAGGGTGATATGAGCAAGCTTAGGAGTTTGGTCGAGTTGATCTGAAATCTTCTCAAAATAGTTTAAAACTCTTAAGGCTCGCGATCGCTCTAACTCAATTATTCCTGGTGATTGTTCATGGCGTTCACGCCTGATCTCCCGCACCCAAACAGCAATACCATCTAGTAACCCAGAACTTATACCTTCGAGTTGCTGTAAAAAAGCATGAGAAATGTCAGCAACTATTTTGATGTCAGGATTTAAGTGATTGAGATAAACACATATTATGCGCGTTTCACTCAAGATAAATCCATCATCAGTTGCTAGGGTGGGAACTTTACCAGTAGGGTTGTAATTTAGTAGATTACTGTTCGGGTCTCGTACCGTAACTTTTTCTATTTCGATGCGATCGCTCAGACTTAGTTCCACTACAGCTATTCGTGCTATGCGTGCATACGGAGAGTTAGGGGTGTAAAAGAGTTTCATGAAAAATTGCAGCTTTTTTTGCTACAGGTATTCTGTAAAACTATAGACCAGCACTAGCTAGTTCGGGAGATGTAACTTTACTGAACTGATTAACCGGACGGGGTAGACCGAGATTCTCTCGGAGAGTTTGCCCCTCGTACTCAGTACGGAATATACCCCGGCGTTGCAATTCAGGAATAACAAACTTGAGATGCGGTTGAGAGATTAGCTACACTCCGGGCGTACTTCCACCATCAACGAGAATCTCTGCGCCTGTAATAGAAGCAGCGAGGTCAGACACTAAAAATAGTGTTAATGCAGCAATCTCTTCTGGCTGGGCAATTCTCTTGAGGGGAATTCCTTGTAGAGTTTGTGCTTTAGCTTCCTCAACTGTAATCCCACGGGCTTGGGCGTTTTGTTCAGCCAAGCGTTCAGCCCGTGGGGTAGCAGTAGCACCAGGGGAAATGGCATTAATCCGGATGTTGTACTCGGCTAACTCTTTAGAGATTCCCCGTGTGAAGTTGAGCAAGGCGGCGTTGGTTGTACCACCAGGAAGGAAGCTAGGGCGAGGTGTCCGACCTGCACCACCAATGATATTGACAATCCGTCCATCGTGACGATTTCTTTGATGGGGAACAACGGCTTTGACTAGGCGAATGTAGCCCAATAATTTTAAGTTCCAAGCGTCTAGAAATACATCATCACTCAGGTCGAGGAATGAGCCAGCACGGGCTGATCCAGCATTATTGACGAGAATATCAATTTGTCCAAACTGTTCTAATGTGGTTGAAACAACTCGCTCAACACTCTCTGCTTGAGTTAAATCAGCACTGATAGAAATGACTTTCGCCCCTGGTGTGGGTAGGGACTGGATAGTGCTGAGTGCATTCTCTAATCGTTCTGGATTACGAGCAGCAATGACCACATTCACACCTTCACTATAGAGGGCTTTGGCGATCGCTAAACCAATGCCCGCACTACCACCTGTGACAATTGCTGTTTTACCTGATAGTTGTAGATCTAAGCTCATGAGATGGATTCCTAGATGTGTTTTGAAAGAGGGAGCAGGGAGCAGGGAGCAGGGGAGCAGGGAATATCCTTGTTTTATGAGAACTGCTTGGAATGGATAACCTAGTCTCTCTCTACTTCCTATTTTTGCGTCTAGGTTGATGATATCTCATCATATACGGTAAATTGATAGAGTTTTTGTATTTCATAAAAATTAATAGGTAGAGCAGAGAATACCTAAATCATCAAGTATCCCATTGACTGAAATTTTGGATAAAATATGTCGGAAATCACTGATTTATCAGCTTCTCAACTGTTATTGCTGTATCGCGATCGGGTGTTTGGTTTCAAACCTATGACTCCTACCTTACCTGTCGTTGCTTTTCCCGTCGGACTAAACAGACCCCAATTGTATATTAATCATCCGCAAGGAGATTGGTCACCGTTTACGTATCCTTTTAATCTTACACAACAACCTGCAGCATCTGTACCTTGTGGCTTCACCAAAAACGGGTTACCTGTCGGTGTACAAATTGTTGCCGCCAAATACAGAGATTTACTAGTACTACAAGCAGCTAAAGCTTACGAAAATGTTTCTCCTTTCATTACTCTAGCTCAGACAGCTAAATATTAGATAATCTAATTATCAGAGAAATATATTAAAATTTTCCTCATGAAAATTTGGAATAGACAGCTAGGGAAAAGCATCAGTAATTTCATCAAGTACTATTTACCTGCCTTTCGCTGGCGTAATTTCCGCCTGTTTTTTGGCGGACAGTTATTATCAATGTCTGGGACATTTATGACCCAGCAATTAACTATTCCCTGGCTGGTATACGATTTGACTAAATCAGCTTGGTTGTTGGGAGTGGCAGGGTTTGTGCAATTTTTACCAACGTTATTAGTGATTCCCTTTTCGGGGATATTATCTGACCCCTGGAGTCGTCGTGACTTATTAATGGTGGTACAGATATTGGGAATTAGTGTTTCCCTCGCTTTAACGATTCTGACGTTTACGAATTGGATTACGTTTCCGATTCTGTTAGTACTGAGTGTTCTTAATGGTTTGCTGAAGGGATTAGATATGCCCGTGCGCCATACTATCGTCACGGAAACCGTGGATGATCGGGCTGATTGGAGTAATGCGATCGCTTTGAATTCAGTGATGTTAAGTTGTTCTCTGGTATTGGGACCAGCGATCGGCGGGATTTTGATTGCTACGCTTGGGGTAAAATACTGTTTTCTATACGATACAATAAGCTACATACCTGCAATTTTTACCTTGCTAGCAATACGGCTTCCAGCTAGACCAATGCAGGGTCTTACAAACCTTAAAGATGCTTTGCAGAAATTGGGTGAGGGCTATGAATATATCACGACATTCCAGACCATTAGAGCAATTTTATTGATCCTGACATTACAGGGTTTTGTCGGAATGTCTCATATTGCGCTTATGCCTGTTTTTGCGGCTAAGATTCTAAATGGTGATGCAACTACAATGGCTCATCTAAGTACCTCAGGGCCAATAGGATCATTGCTCGCTTGTGTGTATCTGAGTTTCAGGCGAGGGATTGCAGGCTTAGAGCGTTTGATTGTAGTCGCTCAAGTCTTGGTTGGGATGAGTCAGATCTCCTTCTCACTATCGCGTCAAGTTGAACTATCCATAATCATACTGGTCTTTACAGGCTGCTTTACCATCCTACTGATCACCAGTAGTAATATGATTATCCAAAACTTGGTTGCAGAGGATAAGCGTGGACGGGTAATGAGTTTTTATGCCCTAGCAATGGTAGGTACAATGCCTTTTGGAAATTTGTTTGCTGGAACTTTGGCAGATAATTTTGGTGCGACTAATGCCTTAATTATTTCCGGTAGTCTGAGTGTCTTAGGGGCATTATGGTTCTCTACACAATTGCCAGAAGTAAGCCGTTGCACTAATCGACATCTGTATAAATGATTTCAGAGGGAGCAGGGAGCAGGGAAACCTACGACACCCATCCGTGGGATTGGGACTTTTCTCACGAATTGTTAGCGGGAGCATCCCAGTTTTGCAAAAAGACGATCAGTAGTGTGAGCATCTTGCTTACGTGTACAACAAGCGAGCTTTCCGGCTCGCACTACGAATTTACGCTCATTGGGATGCACCTTCAGCTTTCGACGCAGCAGGGGTAGCACTGGAATCGGGAGCGAAGGCAGTACACCTGTTCGCACGGCGACCTGCCAGGATTTCGCCCCGCTCAATCCTCAGCCTCGTGGGCTTTCTACTTTGATACTGTAAAAAACCTACACCTGTGAGCTTCCCCACCCCCCCTTTTTTGTAGTAAATTCAAGGACGGTTCGATTTTGAGGTGTTTAAAGTGTTCAATCCTCCACTTCGCTTACCAATCCGAATCATTGGTAAAACTAACGTAATCCTGCGGAGTAGAATAAACTTAATACCTCATCATCGTTTAAAGCAAAATCGTACACGCGAAACTCGTAATATCGAGCATCTGCTGCGAACTTATCACTGACACCTACTAGAGAGCGTCCCAGCTTAAATGGATTGCCGTTGTTAATATTTGCCACACCTTTTCCACTTCCACAACCGGAAAGCACTCCATCTACATATAATTTTAGCGATGTGCCTTTGCGTCCTACTACTATATGATGCCAATTTCCATCATTTAAACCTTTAGCTTGGCTTTGTATTCCGATGTAGTTAGTACCGTTCTGATCTTGATCTACTTCAGCACTGACTATTCCCTCTGGTATGGATTCATGCTTGCCAGTCTGACGAATGGCCAAAAAGTTACCATGAGATCCTGCTGTGCGATTACCGGCTAAGTCAAAAAGCCGATATTTCTCGGTCGTCTGCAACCAAAAAGCAACTGTAAAATCGTTTGTTCCAAACTGACCAATTTTTGTACCAAAACTCACAAATGAATCGTTAGAACCGTTGATGCGTATCACTCCACCACCGACAGAAGGCGGTGATTCAACAATTGCATTTGACAATGTACCCTGGATTGATAAATTACCAGATACAACAGCAGCATTAGCATTACTATAAAAACCACCAAATGTAATGCCTACAACCAACAACAAAGCAACAAAAATTCTAGTTAGAGATTGCATGGAGTTAACCTCCTCGATGTTTACATCTACTAGACGTTTCCCAACCCTAATTTGTGAATTTTTCGAGTTACGGGCATTTTT
>CAIVAU010000001.1 GCA_903903925.1 uncultured cyanobacterium | reverse complement strand
TACTTTAATTACGAATTTCATTCGCTATAGTCGTGAGAAAAGATAGGGGATTACTCATATCAGCAGCAAAACCAAGGATAGCGCGGTCGCGATGCTCATAGAGCAATTCTCCCCGAGCGTTGAACAAGAAAGTTGCCCCTCGTTGGGTAAGATAGGTAGGATTAGGAATGTATGTCTTCCAGTTAGTTAGCACCTCCGCCATATTTCGTAACCGCAAAGTCGCTAGCTCAAACGGGCGCTGAAAACCTTCCCCACCTGCCCATTTGAAGAATGAACCCTTCAATGGGGGTAAAGGGGGAGCAACAACTATTTCGTCATGACTAATTAACTGAGGTGCTCTTGCATCGCCCCTATATCCACGAAACACTTCCGCTATGGTACCAGGGCTACCAATTCCAGCACACATGAGCATCAGGTTGAGCCAAGCATTCACAAACGGCGATAGACCAGGTATTCTAAGGGATAGACCTGAGTACAGATTAAGCGTTTGATGCAGTTGGGCAGTGGGATCTACAAACAAAAAATCTGGATTAAATCCAGTATAGCTACAAAATCGTTGACCGGAAGCGTGATCGCCAATTCCCACCGCTCGGATTGCTATCCCTTGTCCTTGAAGGCGATCGTACTCTCGTCGCAACCACCAAGCATATTCAAGGCTGTCGAAATCTCCTAGCTGTGGCAATATTAGCACCAGCAGATGAGCTGAGGATTCGCAACCGCTCAAGATCGGTACCACTGCTCCATCACTCACTCGTTGGCGTTCAGTTTGGCTGAAAATGCTATACATACTCATTATTCCTTTGATGACTCGTTGTACATTCCTGCTCTATGTCAGGAATTTTTAACATTTGTTTCACGTACTGTAGACAAATAATAAAGTTAAACAATTTTAATGCCTCAAACCCTTGAGTCTTGGTTCTATAGTGCAGATGTCTGAAAAACAAAGTTAAACAATTTTGGGCTGGAAAAAGAATCAACTTTATTTATTGTTGGACTTTTTTATCCCTCCACACAACAAACCCACATACACAAGGGAGCAGTGCGATTTTGTGGGATGACCAAAATTAGGGTACGCTCATCACCTGTTTTAGGTGGCGATCGCGACGAAAAATCGGTTTTTATTGAGAATCAAGCAATTTAATTGAGAATTAAAACCCGATCCAACTTTGGAGCATCGCTCCCCTGTGGTGTGGGTTCGCAGATAAGTTGAAATTTGAACAACGAAGTTACAGGGATTCCAGGCGACGGAATTCGCGCATAAAGTGAAATCGATTCTGGGGCAAGGGTTTGAGACAGGTAGTGAATTCGCAGATAAAGTGAAATTTCCGAACCAAAACTCCAAAACAATAATTTGAGGTATCTTGCACATAAATGTTAATCCCTGCTAAGCTGCATGGTAGCAAGGCTTTTCTCCAATGAGGATAAGTATGTAGACAGATTAACTTGGTGAAAGGTGGCTGTTTGTGCAAGCCCTGTGCGAAAATCGAAACCACATCGACAACGAGTGACTGCGGGTCTAGACCACTGAATATTTTTGTGACAGCCAGGGCATTGTTTCATCAGTACACATCGATGTACATAACAAGCTGTGACTAGATCCCAATCCCAAATTTTGCGGCAATAAGCAGATTCAGTTAAACAATTTGGGCATAGTTTTTTAGCATACTTATAAATAGCGTATTGCTGAGAATTAACATCTCCAACCAATTGATTAGGAAGAGACGCCATTACCTTTAGCTGTTCATCGTTCAGTTGAATAAGCTGACTCAAAGTTGAAGGCTGATAAAGATTGTTAGTGAGAGAAATTCTGCGATTGATATGTAAACCAGCTAGCTGCAAAATCCAATTAGGTGAAGAGTAATAATTACTTTCATTTAATCGAATTAGATAACCAGCTAGACTTTCATCTTCATATGGAGTTGGAGTTCGTAGCAGCAGTCGATTATGCATATATTCTTCAAGAATTCCTTAATATTTGAGAGGTTTTTAAGTCTTTATATTTAGATTTCAGGCGCTTATTAGTTGCGCCAACCTCTAAATCTAGAGTTGCCGAATGAAGTGGCTCAATCTCAAATTTATCAGTGAGAAAAGGATTAATTTTTTCAGGTTTATCAGCTTGAACAAATTTTTCAAAAGCCGCTGCTAAAATATTTAAGTCAAGTTTTTCTTGATTTTGATTAAGAGCTAAATAAGTGCCATACCGAACTAGCTTCATCACATGAGCCATGATTCCATCTGATGCATAGTAAAGCCTTCTTGCTGTATATATCTCGGATAAATTTGAAGCTTGAGCTAGAGGTAGATTTGACTCTAATAAATGTAAAAAAGTCCGAAATTCTGCACCACCATCTGCCTGCCATAAAAAAGACGAGAGATAATGACGATTGGCAAAGCGGCGGCTGAGTTGAGAATGAGATTTAAGTTTAAGAACTTCTTCAGCCTCGGGTAAGCCAATTAAAATAATTGGCAAGTTTGTATCTAAAATTAAAGTTTTTAACCAATCAGATACTGTTTTGAGAACTCGCTCTGAATCTCGGTCGATAAAGTGCTGAAATTCATCTAAAATAATTAATTCAACTCTACAATCTTTGAGCAGACCAATTAAACGAATCGTTTGATTACCAATTGTACCTTTGTCATAAGCGGGGTCGCCAAGTGTCCATAACAATTTCGTTACTACTGTCTTCACAGTTGCTGGTGAAGGAATGGTCACAGCCAAAATAGGAACAAGTGTGCCATCTTTTGTGACCACCCTGGGATATTTATTAGCATAAGCTTTGTAGATTGTAGTTTTTCCGACTCCTGTTTGACCACTAAGAAACATACATTCTGGCTCGGACTTACCTAAAGAAAAATGGTGACAATACTCTATAGCTGCTAGGATTTCTTGCAGTCGAGGGTAGAGAACATAAATGTTATTAATAATTTGGAGCTTCTCGGCTAAACTAATTTTCAAGATATCTTGGCTACTTGCATCGTCGCTACTTTCTTTATTTGGGTAAACCAATACTCACCTCCCAACCAGTCAAATCTGGCTCCCAATTATCAATTTCAATCGCAGATTCTTCAGAAGGAGAAATATTCTCTATTTCTTGAGGAACAACGGATTTTTTATTTTTCTGGCGTTTGGGAGTTTTGGGGATTTTATTATCAGAATTTTTTGGTAATTCTTGGTGATGAGATTTGAGTTCATTTTGTTGATTATCCAACAAGTTTATTAAGGAATTATCAGGATTTCCTAAGTCAGATATACCTGTAATTTCGCTACTTTGATTAAATAAATTTGATAATTCTTGTTCAGTCTTTATCTGATGATTTTGTCTGGGACTATAATGGTTTTCATTGTCGAATGCAACTTCATCTACTTTTAAGTCATCACGTCCAATACCTAGCCATCTAGCCATCGATTTACGAGTTTTACCTTTAGAAGATTTTTGCCATTCACGCTCAACAATTTCTTGGATCTTCTGTTTGGCTAAGGCCAAAGCCACAATATCAACTCTTTTTGACTCAATAGCTGCTAGGTTTTTAATAACTTTGTGTTGCCAAAGAGTCAGACCCTGAGTGTATTCCTGATTCATCGCTGGTACAACGATAAACTGATGGCTATTGGGGTCAAGGATATAGATTGTTGATAAATCTGTGGGGTCATACTTAATAGTGGCTTTTTCTCTTTCTCTCAAGCCACCTCGCATTCTGTTGTCTTCTCTTTCATAATTTGAGCGTAGTCTAGCCAATTCAGAACTGTTGTAATAAAGCCCATAAAACTCCACACCTCTTCTAGTAATAACTCGCTTTTCTATTGCTCCGACTAATACTCTTAAATCCTGGAGATTTAGAGGTAATGTGGGTGGATATTCAGCTATTCCTTTTGACCAAACTTCGGCTCTAGGCGTACAAAATTGAGAATGAAAATTCTGATTATGAATGTCTACAATAAAGATGTGAATCATCTCTTGTAGAGCTTCAAGAGAAACCACAGCATTCTTTTTTGGGTCATAATCATATTGATTTGTAAATTCTTGAAATAATGCCCCTGGTTGCCCCTGTAATAGCTGAGTATTATAACTACTAAACGTCCTTTCTACACTACTTTTATACCAAGGCATATAAGGAGGTGTATATTGGATGCTTATCCCTAATTGTTGACAAGCATCTTGAAAGTGTTGGCTATAAAATTCTTTCCCATTATCAACGACAAGAACTTCCATGATTCCATAGACGTTCCAGTCTTTTTTGACTGAAGGAAATTTATTTTTTACATAATTTTTTGGGTGAATAGTATGGAGTAGACACTGCATAACAGAAAGCGAACTGAAAGGCTCAAAGCTCAGGTAGTAGCCAACAATAACTCCTGAATATTTATCAACAGCACTGGTTAAAGAGGGTGTACCAATTGGCATTCTTGTGTCTGTATCAACAACAAAGAAAGGGAGAAGCGTATGGTCAATTTCAACTCTTTCTAAAGGACGAGAGGGTCGCGGTCCTTCTTGAACGGGGTCATACATTAAACTGGCAGTTCTCTTTCCATAACGACCAACTGCTTTTTCAATCGTGTCTAATTGTTGAATTTGGCGATAAATGGTGGAGCGATGAGGAATGGAGAGAGTGGCTTGCCTGTTTGATTTCCTCAAATTATTTTCTGCTAGAATCCGACAAATAACGACATCATAGACACTGGCAATATTAGGAGGTTCAGGAGTTAGATATACTTCGTTAATAACTTCTTTTATTAATTGATATACTTCTGGGGCTATTTTGGGATTAAAGTTCCCTTTTGCTTGATGTTGAGGAATTAATGAGCGAATATTCCCACCACTATGGCGATATTCTTTTAACCATCGGTAAAGAGTAATATATGAAGGGGGATGTTTATCTTCAATTTTTTCGGCAATTTGCTGGATAACTGAGGTCAGGGAAGCCGAAGTATATGTTGATATTTTTTGTTCTAAAACTGTTAAAACATATTTTTCTTTGCGTTGAGCTTCCGCTTTAAGATGTTCAGGAATTTGCGAAAAATCTACGGCTTGACAGTTATTGACACTTTCAGTTTCGTCCGATTTTTGAAAAGTTAGCTGACCAGTGAAGAAGTATTGGACTAATTCTTTTTCACTTAGCGAATTAATTTTCCCAGTAGATTTTTCAAGTAACTTATATTTGTTGCTTGTTTTCTCTTGGATAATGTACTCACGGTTATGCAGCCACAAGTGGATTCCTGCTTGGAATCTGACTCTAGTCATTTTCCCAACTCCCTGCGAGATAGTCTTGTGAGGATAAGTAAATAGGACTATTATTCTTTAATTGCGTCATTAAATCAGTTGATAAAAACCCTAAAAAAATTAATTTCAATACAATGGGTTTATCAATCCCTTGATGCTGTAAATCTTTGATAGCTGTAGATAGAGTAATTAGCGATTTATTTTGAAAATATTCATGACAAATAATCAGGTTTTGAAGTGTTAAAGGGATTTTGGCATACCGATACAGAAGTTTAACGTTATTTAAGAGAGAGCCTCTGCTCATCATTTCATCAGTGATCATGACAAATTCCCACCCACGAGACTTCAAAGTAGAAGCTATTACTGGAAACCTTCTGACATTTTTTTCATCATCAAGCCAGCAACTTGGCTTGATTTCTACAATTTGTTGTTTTGACTGCCGCTGCACTAAAAAATCCGGGGTATACCGCCGTACCTTGTCATCTAAAATGTAAGAAATTTTGAAGGGTTGAGTGCTATAGGAGAGGACATCTGGATCAATTTCCAACAGATACATATAGTTTCTTTCATTCAGAGATTCGTACCAAACCAGGGAGCCCATCTTGAAGCTGAAGAATCTACCTATGTTTTTCTTCGTTCCTGTATTGGTAATCTTTCGTGCCAAGCTAGTCAAGTTGCGTCCCTATGGGATGTTCAGTATCCCTGATATTGAATGTTCCTAATCTCACATAAAGTCCAGTTAACTTCTGTAATTAGTTACACCATTTCACTTTATCTGCGAATTCGCTACCTGTCTCAAACCCTTGCCCCAGAATCGATTTCACTTTATGCGCGAATTCCGTCGCCTGGAATCCCTGTAACTTCGTTGTTCAAATTTCAACTTATCTGCGAACCCACACTTTTACTTTTAAAAATTCAGTGCAAGAAATACTAGATATTTCTTGCACTAGATTTTATGCTCGCCTTTTTTTTCGATGCTAAACCCCTTATCTAGAGGGCGTTTGGCTTGGTTTGATGACCAAAGATATCTCGAACAAATGTTTATATAGTTATAAAACGATACAATCATAAAAAATTTACTTACTAGAACCACACTTCTGATTAGTAGAATGGTCACAAGGTAGTAATTGTCAGGCTTTATGCAGACGCAAACGCTTTACTTAAGTAAACCACCGCCATTGACTTTACATCCGGCGGCGGTTTACCTGTCTGCACTAGCACCAGGTTCAAGACCGACAATGGAACAAGCCTTAAATTCGATCGCGTCTTTGTTGACCAATGGTGAGTGTGATGCCATGACCTTAAATTGGGCTTCCCTGCGTTACCAACACACAGCAGCTATCCGTACTGCTTTGATGCGAAGATTTGCTCCTGCTACTGCTAATAAAATGTTGTGTGCATTAAGGAGAGTTTTACTAGAAGCGCTGAGACTGGATTTGATCAGTGCTAATGATTACGCAAAGGCTGTAGATTTCAAGAGTGTACAGGGAAAAAAGAATCTCCGAGGCAGGGCACTAAAAAGTGATGAAATTGCGGCACTGATGCAGGTATGTGTGGAAGACTCTGCACCCCAGGGGGCTAGAGATGCGGCACTGATCGCAATTTTACGTGGTGCTGGGTTAAGGCGGGCAGAGACAGTTAATTTGAATTTGAGCGACTTTAGTGCAAGCATTGGGAGGCTAGAGCGCCGGTCGAGTAGAAGGTATTGACAAATGAGGCACGGCATGCTTGAGAAGTGGTGTGAATTCCGCAAAGCTTTTACAACCTTGTCGGTTTGATAGTTTCAAAAAGTAAGCATCCAAGAAAGACACCCTCATTC